>NZ_JH601088.1:943033-1235781 GCF_000245755.1 Helcococcus kunzii ATCC 51366
AATAGTTTTACTGTTATTTGATCTGGTCTCTTACCATCTTGGTTGTCATCGTCATCCCAAATCTTTTGACCTTTGATTTCTATTTTTTCTGGTGTGTGAGTGTTTGTTACTGTAAAACCTTGGTCTTGGTTACCAGTGATTTCACTTGTATAGCCTTTTACTTCTTTTTCTTTTACTGTATAGGTTATTTTCTTACCATCATTTTCTATAGGAAGATTTTCAAATACAGTCTTCCATTCATTATCTTTATTTAAAACTTTACTTTCTACTAAGTATTCTTTTTCTTCTCCTTCAAGCTTTGCTACTAAGTCTACTTCTACTTGGTCTGGACGAGATTTATTTGTATTGTCATTATCATTCCAAACTTTGCTTACAGCTACTTTAGTAAGTTCATTTTCCTTACCAAAGGTTACAGTACCATTAGATCCGATACCACCACCCCTAGTTGCTGATTTGTTTCCAGAAATGATTACTTTAGCAAGATTTTTGGCAAAATCATTTGCTTGTTCAGAAGTGTGTAATAATAATTTTTGACCTTCAGTTTCTAATTTTCCTTTGTGTTCTTCTAATTTTAAGAAAGATCCATCTTCTTTTTGCCAATTATAGGCTTTTCCACCTAACATTCTATCTGTTATGTCGTATTCAGGTTGTCCACTATGTGGCCCCAAATTCATTGAAGAATAAATGAAAAGTTCATTTCCTTGACTAGCCTTATTATTATATAAGGCGACACCATTTGTAACATGTATTATAGTATTAGATATAGGACAAGCTGCATATCCTGCCCCTTCAAATTCTGATTCATTATTATAGATCAAGGCATTTGTTAAATTTAGCTCACCATTTTTACCATATTCTTCAGTAGCTCCATTTACATAAATTCCGCCTCCACCAAATAAACTTTCTGTTTTACCTGTATTTGTCATATAATTATTTGTAATGTAACCAGAAGATATTTTAGCTCTACCTAATCCCCCCGAAAAATATTTGGCTTGTATAAAGATACCACCACCTGAAGTACCAGCAATATTACCGTCTATGATACCTCCTGACATATTTAAGGTGTTATCCCCAGATTCTACTATACGTGAACCTATACTAATTCCACCACCATTTTCACCAGCCTTGTTGTTTAAAATCTTGGCTTTATTACTTAGATTAATTGTTGAACCTTTTGTTGCAATGATTCCTCCACCAGCAGAATAGTATTGATTATAAGGTTTATCGTAAACTCTTTTAGACTCATTGTTTTGGATTACACCACCAGAAAAATTAAGTGTTGAGTTTCCTAAATAAATTCCCCCTCCTCTGGTTGCCTGATTTTTTTCAATAATCCCAGCTGTCATATTGATCAAAGCTCCTGAAGCCTTTATAGCACCACCTTCGGTAGCATCATTTTCAATATCTTTTATAATATTATTCCTTAAAACAGCACCTTCGCCAATATTAATCGTCCCACCATTATTCACATAAACTAATGATTTTTCAATGGCCTTATTATTTTCACTATTACCATCTATAGTTATATTTTTGAGGCTGGCTGTTTTATCGCTAGAAATTTCAAATAAATAGTCATTGAAATTTTCTCCCCTAATAATATCTACATTTAATCCAACTAAGTCGATATCACCTTCAATTGCTGTTTTTCCAACAACAATTATTTTTTTAGCATCAGTGGCTAATTCTTTAGCCTTGTTAAAAGTTTTTATTGGTTTATCAAGGCTTTTACCATCATTATTGTCATCACCTTTTTGTCCATCTAGATAAATATCATATGTACCTTGCCTTGGTTGTTCATCTGCTATTTCATTAGCTTTGGCTATATTAATAGGACCAATAAAGCTGATCAGTAATATAATAGCTAAGAATATTGTCGTCAATTTTTTATATGATTTAATCATTTCTTCTCCTTTTTAATATTTTTATAAAATAAAATCCTTGTAATTGGACCAGAATTTTGAGTTATTAGCTAATTACTGCTAATACTATTTATGATATTAAGAATAAAACTCCTGGTACCACTACAATTTTATTTAATAATGCTTCTTTTGTTTTTGTAGCACCTACACCAAATATATTTGAATCTTGTCCTGATAAAGATCCTTTTCCTTCAGCTTTATGTTCTATTAAAAAAGTACGAATAATAATGCCTAAACTAGATAAAACTAGTAAAGCTAAAAATACTGTTTTCATTTAAACATCTTTTATATAAACCTCCTTCATAAAATTTCTACTATATTTTAAATATATCATATATCCTTCATATTTCCAATTAATACTTATCTTATCCCTTAGTTTTTCAAATGTTTTTTCACCTATGCCGGATATATTTTTTATTTCTTCTTTCTTTGGTTCTTCAACCTTTATAGTATTTTTATCTTCTGATTCAATCATATTAAGTAGGTCTTGCTCTCCTACTTCTGTCAATAGCCTTACATTATCTTGATTTAATGAGTGATCCACTATTAGGTGCATAGTTTTTCCACTGCCAATATCTCCATAAAATAAAAGTCCAACATTATCTTTTTTCATTTGTTCAAAGCTTTTGGCATAATTGTAGGCAACCTTATAGGCTTGACCTTTTTCATTTAAGAATTTTTCAAAAGTATATTGGTGTTGGATTGGCGATGAGAGGCAATCTCTTTTAAGCGATGATATATTCATTAGTCTTTCTCTTTCTTCATTTTCCTTATCTCTTTTTATTTAATATTCACATTTAAATCTAGGAATAAACTTTGTAAATCCAAGGTCAACTAATTCTTCATCGACTCTTTTACCACATAATTTACAATAGATATGTCCATTTCTATCAATATCATTTTCTCTTAATACAAAATCTTTTAAGTTTATCATAAACTCTCTTCTATATCGTAATTCATTTTCTTGTTGATTTTTTATTAATGTTTTTCGCATGATCATTAAGATACCAATTGATTATCGTTGCCTTGTGATCTTGATACATAAAAAAGACGACAGAATTATTATCTTCTATCGTCTACGATTATCTAATATTTATTTTTCTTTAAATTGATTTTATTGTATAGTTTAATAATTCTAATAATCCAATAACATATATACCTAATTTAGGTAATCCAAATGGACTAAATAAAAATGATAATATTAGTGCTTCAATTACAATTTGCTTGTCTCCTTGAAAATGCTAGCTAATCCAATTATAAAAATTAAAATAGAAACTACGCTTAACAACGCAGTGCTCAAACTTAATATAAAAGTGAAAAAGCTATGAGCAAACTCAGCACTAATTTTATCGGTAATAAAATTATTCTAATTATCCATCTCATACATACCCCTAAAAATTAAACTGGGATTCATTACAAACCCCAGTTTCATAATTAGTGTGTTCTTTAATATAATTTTGATCCTGCTGGAATATTATTATCCAACATTATTAAGTTAAGTTTTTCTTCTCCGTCATACTCACAAATTGCAGATATAATCATACCTTCTGAGTTGATTCCCATCATCTTACGAGGAGGAAGATTACAAATCGCAAGCAGCGTCTTTCCAATTAAGCTCTCTGCGCTGTAATATTCCTTAATACCAGATAAAATAACTCTTTCTTTTTCAGAACCATCATCTAAAGTGAATTTTAAAAGTTTCTTAGATTTTGGAACTTCTTCACAATTAATAACTTTTACTACTCTTAAATCGGATTTTGAGAATGTTTCAAAGTCTATCATATCTTCAAATAATGGTTCAACAGTTACTTTTGAAAAGTCAATTACTTCATCATTTTCATCAGTAACTTTCACTTCTTTTTCTTTTACTACTTCATTTCCTAAAGGTTTCATTGTTGGGAAAATCCCCTCTACCTTAGATAATTGTCTAAATCTCTATAAAAGTCTATTTTATGGTACTTCTCCATTTACGACAATTTGCTAACTCTCTATAAGTGCCTATAGATTTCTAGCAAATTGTCGTAAATTTGTCGTAAGCTGTCGTAAATTCTAAAATATAAATTTCATCGCTTTTTCAAATTCTCCCATCTGTTCTATCTTAAAATCTTCTGTTGCATCTACATATATATCCATTGTTGTACTAATATCAGAATGACCTAGAATAGACTGCATTGCTTTTGTATTTATATTTTGTTCATTAAGCCTTGTAGTAAAGGTGTGTCTGAAAATGTGATTGCTTAAATGTGGAACTATTAGAATATCATTAGAGTTCGATTTATTTTTATCCATTATACTTAAATTGCAATCTCTAACAATTCTTCTTAAAGCTTTATTAAGTGTTCCATTATTGTGAACCTTTCCGAATCTATTTAAAAATACAAAGTCTTTAAATCCATCGATTGAATCACAACATTCTATTCCAAAAGTTTTTTGTAACTCTCTTTCCATAAGAAAAGCATCTTTTACTTTTTGAACCATAGGAATACTTCGCTTACCTGATGCTGTCTTCGGTGTATTAATAGCATATCTATTGTTTAATCCTTTACCTTTACTATAATATACCAAAGTCCTATTTACATTTATAATACCATTGTCAAAATCTAGATCGTCCCATTGCAATCCTGTGACTTCTCCAACTCTCATTCCCGTCCAAAGCATAACAATGAATATTGGATACCATTTTTTATATTCATCACTATTAGATAAATATTCTTCAAATAGCATCTGTTCTTCTATTGTCATGGCTTTTTTCTTCGGAGATTCATTTCTATAAGCTACTTTCAATTCCTTCAAAGCATTGTCAGACGGATTAAACCTTATATATTCGTCATCCACTGCTAATTCTAACACCTGATGTAAGACAGTATGAACACAATCTATGGTAGAAACCATTAATCCCTGATCTTCCTTTAATCTGTTATAAAAACTTCTAACATCAGATCTTTTAATATCAGATAGTTTAATACGACCAAAAGTCGGTTCTACAAATTGTTTATACATATAGATGTAATTTTTAAAGGTATTATCTTTTAAACCTCTTTTTACCTTCGTCCATAGCTTAAAAGTATCATTTACAGATAAACTACTTCCTTCGTTATTAATTCCATCTATAGTATTGCGTAAAATATCTAATTCCTTTTCTCTTAATTCTTTTAGAGTTTTCGCATAGATAGATTTTCTACGACCTATTTTGTCTTGCCACTTAAATTCATAAGTGCCATTTGACCTTTGATATTCACCGTCTTTTAAAACAACCCCTTTACTATCTTTGCGTCTTTTTACCATAAAAATTCTCCTTTTTAGATAAAAGAACACGCTATAATTATTATACCACATTATGCGTGCTCTTTATTCAATTTCATCTCTAAATAGAAAATTGTCTATTTAAATACTCTTCCATTAATTTTTTCTTAATAAGACGTTTACTTCCATTAAATAATACAAAATTGCAATCATCTTCATCAGTTAATTGTCTAACTTTATCTTGACCAATATTAAAATATTCAGATGCTTCTTTTAATGTTAGAAATGCTTTTTCACAAACACGAACTCCTTTTATATTTTCATTAATCATAAATCCTCCAAATAGTATTTTAAAAATATTAATTTTAAAGTTTTTTGACATTGACAAGTGCTTTGGATTAGCAACATAGGAATCTCACCTCCGCCTCTATTCCGGATGAGCCGGCTTCAACCTTAGAAGTATCATTATCCTCATTTTCTTCATAGCGGATAGGGTATCCCTCCCTATATTCAAACTCTTACTTATCGCTCACTTTCTTTTTGCTTAGCAGTACTTGTTTTGCCGAATTATTCAGCAGAAAGATCTTGACGGATAGGTTATTACGCTCCAAAAATAATTAACGTCTTGTCTTGGTCTATTCAATTGTTAAGGTTCAAAATTTATCGAGAGTTATTAATCTTTTTAAAATTTGATCATCAGAAAAAATTTACCTTGATGAAACAAAATTCTATAAATTACCCTCTTATACTTAACAGTGAAAAGAAATCTTTCTTGGTAACCAATTTTGAAATAGAATTTGCTTATGTAAAAAGGTCTAATTCCCACTGCATGAGTAACAGTGAAAATTAGACCCTCTTGTTAACTATCATCTAAAAGTCTTCTAACATTTCTTTAATTTTCTAATCGCCTTTTAAGTGTCATATTTATCTTTTTATTATATCTGGCATACTTTGATACCTTTTTAGACTTAAAGTCTTTAATAGTGCCTTTCCACCTCTTTTTACCTATAAAGATTCTCCTACATCATAGTTCATTTTTTTATTTCCACCTTTCTGTCTTAGTTTGTCTTTATCTTTGTCATACCATTTTAGGATTGTTGCATAGTGGTTTTGATAGGTTTTGCCGCTGCTTTTCATGTATCTTGATAGTTTGTTTATCATTATTTCTGTATGTGAGTTTAATTTTTCTTTAAGGTTCTTATATTCTTCTTTGCTTAGCCTTACATTTTTGAATTCTCCATAAAAAATGGGGGTGGACTTTTTATCTATCTCTCCCTCTCTCTCTTTATCTATCTCTATATCTTTCTCTATCTCTATCTCTCCGTTGCACTTTTGTTGCTTATGTGTTGCATTGGTGTTGCATTGCAACATTTTTAATTCTCTAGACTTTCTTGAACGCCTTGTAGAAGCTGTTTCTGATCCGATTAAGTTTGGTATTTCTGTTAAATAGTATTCATCATTTTCTGTTACAACTTCTAATAAGCCTTGATTAATTAAATAATTAACTGTGACCATTATATCATCGTCTGTTTCATCTATGGTTAGTGCTAACTCTTTTATAAAATCACTTTCTACTCCGTCATAATAGAGTTTGCCCTCATCTTTTAGGCTTAATAATAAAAGTTTAAGGTAGATTATCGTGTAGGTATCTCCTCCAGATATTCTCCTTAGTCTTTTTATCCTTTTGTCTGTGAAAAATTCTTCTTTTAATTTTATCCAATAATATCTTTTGTTTGTTGCCATTCTAATCCTCCTTGCAATAAAAAAAGAAGTAGATTTTTTCTCTACTTCTCCTAAAAATTTATTTTTCATTATTCACAATTTTTTTATAATTTTCTAGCTAAAAATACTAGATGATCTTTCTCGTCCAGATGGTATTCACATTTAAATCCTATCTTATTCAATGTTTCTGTAAGATATTCGGGAGAATAAACTTCAAAATCTAGCATATCCGCCCATTTTTTTATGTTTTTATGCTCTCTATATACTCCTTCGTTGCATATTAGAAACTGACCGTCTTTTACTAGAACACGATGGATTTCCCTAAAAGATACTTCTATATTCTTCCAAAAATAAATTGTTTCAAAGGCAGTTACTATATTTATGGATTCATCTTCAAAAGGTAACTTAGCCACGTCTGCTTCAATAATTTTACACCTGCCATCTCTTATAGCTTCGCTATTTACTGAACTTGCAATATCTACACTTGTTTTTGAATAGTCAATTCCATATACTTTTTTAGCCTTTGTTAGGAAGTATTGAACATTACGTCCACCACCACATCCTAGATCTAAAACTACATCCGAGGTTTTAATATGCAGAAAAGATCTGCCCCATTTCGCCAATTTTTCGTGACCAATGTTCATTCCTTTCACCATGAAACGACCACCGAAATTATTTTTAGGATTTTTTACATTTTCAAAAAATTTTTTTAACATTTTCACCTTCCATTGATAACTATTATCACTGTTATTTTATCATAAATTTTATGTTTATTCAATTTTATATCCTTTCTACATTGATATATTCCAGATTTTCGATAATCGAAATTCTTGATTTCGATTTTCGGAATTCTGGACTTCTGCTTTTCGGAAGTCTTGTTATTGTGGGGGTCTAAGGGTGTAACTTTTCGTTACTCCCTTAGATTTCTCTGGTCATATCTTTTTTACTTGGTTTTATTTTTTCTTTTACTTTTCTTTTTACTTTTTCTTTTGTCTTATCCTTGTTCTTGGATAGGTCTTTATATTTCTTTATTTGTTTTAGGATACTTTCTTTTTCTTTTTTATTTTCTCTGGCTATGACTTGCTTAAAGGCATATTCCATTACTTTTATGTCTTTGTCTTGGAAAAATATTTCATAGTTTTGGCTTTCTTTGTTTTTCATTACTGAGAAACTTACTCCAAGTTTGTTTAGTTCTTTTTTTAATTCTTTGAGGTCGCTTTGATCTATGCTTATGTTTTCTAGTTGTCCTTTTTTGTAGAGGTCTTTTATTTTTATTTCATCGCCCATAAGACTTTTGAGGTTTCCGTTTGCTTTTTCTAAAGTATCATTCATCTTTTTTCTTATTTCTTTGTCTAAGTTGATTGATTCTTTTGTTGCCTTTATTGTGTATGTTATTATGGTTTGTGCTGCTTGACCTGCTTCTTTGTTTATTTCTTCGTTTATCATGCTTTATCTCCTTTGTTTGAATTAAAAAAAGGGAAGTATAGGCTTTAATTTTTCTATACTTCCCTTTGCTTTTTTTTATTTTATTGTTCTTGGTGGTGGAATGCTTTATTTTGATGTTTTTATATATTTCTTAGGTATTTGTACCTTTTATACTTTTAAATAGCTTACAATACCTTTCCACCTTTAGTAGTTTGTGTGTGTTCTTTTGTCTGATAGATAGTTTTTCATGTTGGAATATAAAACTTGTATTTCTTCATTGTTCATTGATTTTATTTCTTCTGTGCTTTTATATGTTTTGTATGTTCCATATTGATCTGCTTTTATGAGTTCGTCTATTAGCTCTTGCCTTTTATTCATCTCTATTACCTCCTAGATCTGCCTTTATTCTCTTGGTCATATTATAGCTTGGATAAGATATTTTTACCAGGTCTTATCTTTCTTGATCCATTTTCTTGTTTTTCATCATTTCTCTGTATTCATTGTCTTTAATAACTTGGTCTTGGAATTTTTTAATCTGTGCTATTACACTTGGTTTTTCACCTTGTTTTATTAACTTATCTATTTCTATGGATAAGTCTATGCCAAGTTCTTTGTTTACAAAATCTACTGAATATTTTATATGATTAATTTCCTGGTATTCATCTTTTATCTTGTCTTTTTCTTTATTTATTTCTTCAAGATTTGCCATTAAAAGATTTTTTTCTTCATTCCATTTTTTAGGACTTAGTTTTTCCTTATCTGATAGAAGTTTTTTTAATTTCCCACTTACTACCTTATATTGGTCTATATCTTTCTTATGTTTATTATAAAATGCGTCTTTTGTGAATATGTTTTTCTTTTGATATTCTTCATAAACTTCTTTTTTGGCTTTGTAGATTTCATAGTATAAAATTTTCTTTTCTAAATCTTCCATTTCTTTATGGATTGTCTTTGCTTTTTTATTTAACCTATAACTATTAGACTTTAAGCTTTCTATTTTTGTTTGTAACTGACCTATGGTTTCTATATTATTTTTTCTTAAATAACTATATGCACTCGTTAGCTTTTTGAAGTCATATTTTTCTTTATTAGTTTTTGCATATCCTTTTAGATATTTACTTTTTTCTTTTTGAATTTCTGAATAAGTTAATAGATAATTTGTCAGATTGAAAAGTTTAGGGTTGTCTATTACCTTATCTCTTTCTATATCCTTAAATTTTTCATAAGCAGTAGATAGGTTATCTAATAAAATTCCTATCCAACCTTTTAATGTTTTTATCTCTTCTTTTATTGTTTTTACAAGTTGATTATATTTTCTTATTTCTCTATTATAGTTTCCCTTGTCAGTTTCTATTCCCTTTCTTTCCATTGCACTTGCTGCTGATCCTAAATGGATTGTCGGTAGATAATCTGAATTTTGTCTTTTAAAACTCCTATGGTCTACTCTTTTTTCTATCTTGTTTTTTGCCAGATATTCATTGCAAAGGTCTGAAAAATTTTCTCTCCATTTTTCTACATTGCCCTTATCGTTCCAGGTTGTTAGTTCTACTTTCCTTGTCTTTGGTTTTCCATTTTTGTTTAAAATCTTTTCTCCTTTTTCATTTAGGATATATTCTTTTTTTGACTTTGCTAAGAACTCTCCTTTTTCGTTTATGGGTCGCATTATGGTCATGATATGACAATGGATATTTCCATTTTTATCTTGACTCTCATCATGAATTGCATAATCTACTATCATTCCTTGTGATGCTAGATTTTCTTTTATAAATCTTTCGACTAGGTTTTTATTTTCACTTAAAGATAATTCTTTTGGTAGTCCTATTATGAATTGTCTTGCTAGTTGTGCATTAGAATTTTTTTCTGCCATTTCTACTTTATTCCATAAGGTCGACCTATCATTAAATTCTTTTGGTATATGATCAGGCAATATTATATTTTTTACTAATACTTTTTCTTTTCTTGTGTAGTCATGGGTTACTCCGTCCCATTCATTTTTTATTTTTTCTCCACTTATATATGCTGCACTTGCTACTGCACTTTTTCCTTTTCCTCTTGATATTATGTTTACTGAAAAATGAAAACTGTCTGCCATTTTTATCACTTCCTTTCTTTTTTGTTGTTTTAGGTGGAGGCTTAATAGATTTTTTATATCCTCTTTGTGAATGAGCGTTTTGAAATGATAGAATAGAAAAAGCCGACTACTGAATTAATTTTTGTTGTTTCAGTATGTCGGCTTAATTGTTACTCTCATTTCAAATTTTAAAAGTCAAGGGCGAGCGTTAGCGAGTTTATTTACCCTTGACTTTTAAAAAGCGAATGGTTGTTGCTCCTTGCAAGGGTTTGGCTCTAAAGGCACGCAAGCACCCTTTAGGGTGTATAATTGCGCCCTTGTAACCAAGGGACAATTATGTTATTTCATCTTTAGGTGATTTTTCTACATCATCATCTACTCTTTCTTCTAAAATTTCCATTATGTTTAATCTTATTTCTTCATCATTTAACATTTTCATTAACTTATAAAATTCATCTATTGTTAAATTAATACTTTCTTCAAAAACACTTTCAAACACTGCACCTTTTTCTATAAGTCTTTTGTTTCTTGCTTTTCTTTCTTGCTCATTAAGTTTTTTCTTCAGCTGTATTTTTTGATTTTTTAATTGCTTAATGCTTTCTTCTTTCTTTTCGATCTGTTCTTCAATACTTAACTTTATTCTTTTAATTGCCATTTGTATCATTTCTTAAAATAAAAAACGAATAGATTTTTATTTCTAATCGTTTTTCAGCTTAGTGTGGATTGTCAACACCTATTTGTACAATCTAAAATCGAACGTACTAATTTTAGATTAACTAATAACTACTAGTTAATCTTGATTGCCTATATTTAACTGGTGTCAAGTAACCTAATGATCCATTAACCCTTAGGTTATTGTTCCAATAAACATACTCTGATTATTGACGGTGCTATATCGTATTCTTCTCCCAATTTTTTATATGTGTTGTTACCTTGATTAAAGATTTCTACTATTTGCCTTTTGAAGTCTTCTTCGTAGTGTCTAGCTAATTTAAAATCCTCCTATGATTACTTATTATTTATTGTATCCATACCAGGAGACCTTTTTCAGATTTCCTGCTTGGTGTGCCGCTGTTTTAGCGGTGGGTATTTAGTTGTGAAAGTTCGTGGCAAGTTGACTCGATGTGTAGAGGGGCAATAAATTAAAACTTATTTATTATCAATCTCAAATTTTTTTTGTAGCATTTCCAGACTTTGATAAACGATTTTATATTGTTCATCTGTCCATTCTGATGTTAACTTCTGATTAAATTCTTTTAATGCTCTACTTAAAGGTTCATATTTTAATCGTCCCCTTTCTGTAAGATATATTTTTTTGTTTCTCTTATCTTTAGGGTCTGTTTCTCGTGTGATATATCCCTTTTGCTCTAATGATTTAACCATTCGAGTCGTAGCAGCCTTATCTACTTTCACAAGTTTTGTTAATTCATCCTGAGTCAATCCATCCTGTTTTGTAAGTGCCATGTAATAAGGCTCTTCTCCGACACTTATATCAAATGGAACAACTACATTTTTTAATTCTTGCTGAATACATCTTGATAAATAAGTTATAAGTTTTCCAATGCTTTTGTTCACTTTATGCCTCTTTTCTTCTTAAAAATTTGTCCAATATCACATTCCAAAAAATACTAGAAAAATATCCAAATACAACATTAATAGGAAATGAGGAAAAATATATTTTCCAGAAATTCTCATCATATCCCTTCATTCTTAACAATCCGCTTATAGACATAATTGCAGTAAAATATATCGCTGGAATTATTGATGAAAAAACTAAAAAAACAATATATGATTTTCCAGTATATAGTTTCTCTGTTACTTTTGCACCTATAAGTCCAGCCGGAAAAATCAAAGATGCTATACTTGCAACTATAGATTGTAATAACATCATTGCAAGTATAGACGGAAAAACAATTTTTCCAGTATTCATCTGAGACATAATACAACTCATTGTACTCCCCATCAATATAGGGAAAATATAACGTTTATATTTCATTACTCTTACCTCACTTTTAAGAATAACTGAAGTATATCACAAATTAGTTGATGCGTCAACTAATTTGTTTTTAAGCTTAGATCTCTTAAAATAATATTTTATTGGTAAACTTCGTAGTAAATACTGTTTATAAAAATTTTTCCTTTCAAAGGGTGGCTGGCGGCAGCCAGCGCAGGGGAAGCGTAGCGTCCGTGTTTGATTTGGAGCAGACCATGACTGCGGAAGCCGACATTCTGTCGCCTGTTGGGGCATTCGGCGAGTGAATATGCAAGTATATCCGTTTGGCTCATTGATCGCACAAATCACAGCCCTCCGATTAGGAGCCTTCGGAGAACGCAATGCATCAATCTCTGATAGCTGTATAATTGCGCCCTTAGAAAATCTAAGGGAGATTTGATTATTTACAACACCCTTTATTTTTATTAATTTTCTCTCATTAGTTTTAGTGTTTCTTTAAATTCTTTTGTCTTTATTGCTTCTTCTAGTAGGATTTTTATTTCTTCATCTGTTAGTTCTTCTGCATTTTCTATAAGGCTTTCTAAGATTGCTCCTCTTGTTATGAGCCTATGTGTTCTTTCTTTTCTTCTTTTTTCTATGTCTTGTTTTAATATCTTTTTTTCTTGATTTTTTAGTTGCCTTAATCTTTCTTCTGTATCGTCAATTTTATTTTTTATTTCTTTTGATTCTTTTCTGATTTGTTCTAATTTTTTCATGCAAAACTCCTTTCTTGTAATAAAAAAAGACGATAGAGTTTTTAATTTCTATCGCCTAACATCTATCTGAATTAATTTTTTTCATTCAAAAAAATAGTTTCTGTTTACTTGTGATAGTCTTCTATTTTATCCTCATATTTTTTTATAAGTTCTCGTGAATAAACTTTTTTGTTTTTTGAATCTCTGACTTCTTTCCAAAGAATTGCAGCTACTTGTATTTTATTAGAGTAGTTACAACTATTTTCGTCTGCACAAAAATCCTTTAAAAATTGATTCCATTGACAAACCGAATTATCATACTTAGCATAATCTGATTTTCCATAATAAACTTTGAGCATATCTTGAATTGTAAAACTCAAATCATTTTCTCTTTTTACTTTTCTCCAAGCCGTTGCCATATCTGCAGTAAATTTGAAAGGCAAAACACCTGTTACAACAGAAAAATATTCTCTGAATTTTGAATTAAAGGAAAATCCACACTCAAGTAAAGGCATATCTAAAGTAATATAATCAACTTGTTTCTTTATGTTTTTTATTGATGACTTTTTAATCACATCCCCCTTAAAGTACTGCTCAATAATATAAGTGAGTTCTTGTTTTGTACCTCTATATTCTAATCCTAATAACTTGCATATCTGTGAAAGTTCTTCACGATACCAATAGTATTTATTAAACTCATCAAACGATGTGATTTTATCAAACTTAAGTCTACTTTCTATCATTGTTTTATCCTTTCGAAAAGATCTAAATATATGAATAGGCTACTCCAATTTATCTATTTCATTATTTTCATAACACTTGAACATGACTTGCTTCTTCACAATTAAGTACTTCCTTCAAATCTTTAAAATACAGTTTTTGTTGGTTTCTTAAATATAGTCCTACAAAAGGTTTAAATATAAATTTTTTAGAAATAATATTTTCTGTAAAATCTAATGTTGTTTTATCTCCATTCGAATAAAATTTTCCTATCCAAGTTCCTTTTATATTTGCGTTTTCAATTTCAAAAGACCAGCATTGATGTTTCGTACATTCTATAACTTTAAAATTTGTTTCTATCCCATCTTTTGTAATCTCTACAAAATTCTTATCATCAATAATTTTGATATCTTTGATATCACTTCTCCAACCAAAATCACGAAGGTCAGTAACTTTATCCCATACTTTTTCTATTGGGCAATTTAATGTAACTTTGATATTTGCAACTGCCATAAAATCCTCCTAAGTAAACTTATTTATACTTTTCTATCTATAGAACTAATTTCTTCCATTTCCTAATCTTAGTCCTAAATGTTCCAAATGGCGCTACTGTATTTACATGAATAAATTTATATACTTCCCAAGTAGCAGTTTTGGTTGCTTCATCTGCCCATTTTCTCATATGTGGTTTAAATAATTCTTCATCTGTTAATTCATCTATCAAAAGATAAATATCTTCTATATTTTTTGTGAGTTGTTCTTTTAGTTCCTTTAACGATTTATTAGCATAGGTATCAGTGAACCACTTATATAATTCTCCAAGTTGATTCCACTTAAATTTATCAGATGGTGTTTTAACATCTATACCTTTTTTCTCATCTTCTTCCCATTTTAAGAGTAAAGTTGTCCAACCTACTTGATAGGCAATATTTTCTGTTGGTGTCCTATCAACTTCTTCTAGTCTTTTATCTTTTAGTTCTTCTGGTATATTGTCAAACTCTGAAATATATTTTTCAAAAGTTTTCTTTATCTCATTCTTTAATTCTTCCTTACTTTCATAAGACCTCATATGCCTACCTCCATGGTTTATATATAGATATTATACCAAAAATATCTTTATCCTAAGCTTAATTCATAATCTTGTAATTAAACTGTTTCTGTTTATTTTTATTTTATCTCTGTTTTTCAAAAACTCTTCCACATCAAATAAATTCTTCTTATCATAGTCTTCCAATAACTTATAATTCTTATGTTTTGTAATATCGAATTTATCAGACAAGAAAGGTCTTACTCCTCTTAGCTGGTATATACACTTACCACCATCCATTACAGTTATTTCATCTTGGCTCATAAGTTCCTTGCTAGTTTTTTGATAATTTAGACCAAAAGATTTTTGATTTGATCTTGTTTCTGATGTGTTATATAGGTCTAAAGTAGAAATTACGTTTAATACCGTAGTATCTTGCTTAATATAAAAATTAAACTGGGATTTATAACAAACCCCAGTTTAATAATTAGCGTGTTCTTTTAATATAATTTTGATCCTGCTGGAATATTATTATCCAACATTATTAAGTTAAGTTTTTCTTCTCCGTCGTACTCACAAATTGCAGATATAATCATACCTTCTGAGTCGATTCCCATCATCTTACGAGGAGGAAGATTACAAATCGCAAGTAGTGTCTTTCCAATTAAGCTCTTTGCGCTGTAATATTCCTTAATACCAGATAAAATAACTCTTTCTTTTTCAGAACCATCATCTAATGTAAATTTCAATAGTTTTTTTGACTTAGGAACTTCTTCGCAGTTTTTAACTTTTACAACTCTAAAATCAGATTTTGAGAATGTATCAAAATCAACCATATCTTCAAATAATGGCTCTACTTTTACTTTTGAAAAGTCGATTTTTTCTGTCGTAAGTTTGTCGTAAGTTTTGTAAGTTTCTTTTGACAAATCCTCATTTTCTGCCTTTTCTAAGCCTATTGGCTTCATTGTTGGGAATAATAACACATCACGAATTGTAGTTTGATTTGTTAAGAACATTACAAGTCTATCAATTCCCATTCCCATACCACCAGTTGGAGCCATACCAACTTCAATGGCATTTATAAAGTCGTAGTCAATTAAGTTTGCTTCTTCATCACCAGCTTCTCTTAATCTCATTTGATCTTCAAATCTTTCACTTTGATCTTCAGCGTCATTTAATTCGCTGTATGCATTTGCAATTTCCTTACCATAAATAAATGCTTCAAATCTTTGAGTCATTGAAGGATTCTCAGGATTTCTCTTTGTTAATGGAGAAATTTCAACTGGATATTGAGTAACAAAAGTTGGTTGAATAAGCTTATCTTCAACATATTCTTCAAAGAATGCAACAATTATATTTCCTAATTTATCGGTTTCTTTGATTTCAAGTTTATGTTCTTGTGCTAGTTTCTTAGCTTCTTCAAAATCTGTAATGTTATTGAAATCAATACCTGTTTCTTCTTTTATAGCATCTACCATTGTGATTCTCTTCCAAGGTGTTGTAAAGTCAATTTCTATACCTTGATAATCCACAGTGTTAGATCCATTTACTTTTTGGTTAACAGAAAGTACTAGATTTTCTGTTAATTCCATCATGTCGTTATAATCAGCATAAGCTTCGTATAGTTCAATTGCAGTATATTCTGGATTATGTGTTGCGTCCATACCTTCATTTCTAAACATCCTGCCCATTTCATAAACTTTATCGAAACCACCAACTATCAATCTCTTTAAGTATAATTCATTTGCAATTCTTAAATACATATCTATATCTAAAGTATTGTGATGAGTGACAAATGGTCTAGCTGTCGCACCACCAGCAATTGTATTTAATATAGGTGTTTCTACTTCTAAAAAGTCTCTATTGTCTAAGAATTCTCTAATAGCTGATAAAATCTTTGTTCTTTTTCTAAATACATCTTTTACTTCTGGATTAACAATTAAATCAACATATCTTTGACGATATCTTAAGTCAACATCTTTTAATCCATGGAATTTTTCTGGCAGTATTTGAAGTGATTTTGTCAATAATTGGAATTCTTTAGTTAAAACAGATATTTCACCTGTTTGAGTTTTTATAACTTCTCCACTAAATGTAGCTATATCACCAGTATCTAAATTTTTTAGTTCTTGATATTTTTCTTCACCTAATGTATCATGTCTATTAAAAATTTGGATTTTTGAACTATCATCTTGTAAAACAATAAATCCAATTTTACCAAAAGATCTCTTACCTAAAATCCTACCCGCAACTTTAACTTCTTTTCCTTCAAATTCTTCAAAATTACTTACAATATCAATCGCTTTAGTATCAACATCTACTTTTTCAATTAAATGTGGATTTTTACCTTCATTTTTTAATTGTGTTAATTTATCTCTTTTTATTTGAAGCATTTCATTGATATTTAATTCTGCCATTTTAACCTACCTAATTATTTTTTCTATTTTATATTGTAATTTGTTAATTCTTGTTTTTACCTCAACTATTTGACCTTCTTTTGCATTTAATAAGGCTTTACCAAGTGGAGATTCATTTGAAATTTTATTTTCGTTAATATCAGCTTCTATAGTACCAACAATTTTTAAAGTCATATCTTTACCTTTATTTATATTATGTACTTGAACTGTATCTCCAATGGAAACAATTTTACCATTACCTTTATTATTTTCTTTAATTATTTCTACATTTTTTAATTGTAATTCTAATTCAGAAATTTTAGCTTCAACTTTAGCTTGTTCTTCTTTAGCTTCATCATATTCTGCATTTTCAGATAAGTCACCAAATCCTCTAGCAATTTTAATTTTTTCTGAAACTTCACCACGTTTAACTGTGATTAAATATTCTAATTCATCTTGTAATTTTTGGTAACCATCTTGTGTTAGTAATACTTTTCCGTTTGTCATATTTCCCCTCTTATTTTAGTGCAACAGGCTTAAAATCAATTAAATCGCCTGAAACACAATAATATTCTATATTATTTATTTTTCCTTGCGGCATATGTTGTGCCGCAACGCCATGTATATGTCCATATACTACTTTTTTTATATTGTATTTCTTGAAAATTCCTTCAAATTCATTTGGTTTTAGTTTTTTATCAAATGGAGGATAATGAAGTATTGCAATAATCTCATCATACTCTTTATAAGTCTTTAATCCTGATGAAATAGATAATTCTAATCTGTTTAATTCTCTTAGAAATATTTTTTCATCATCATCTGAAAAATTTGAACTATCTCTACTTTCCCATCCTCTTGTACCTACAATTAATGTATTGTCAAAAAGATAAGAATTATTTTGTAAAAAATTAATGGTTTTATAATTTAGTTCATTTAATTTTTTTAAGGAAGTCCACCAATAATCGTGATTTCCTTTTAAAATGATCTTTTTACCATTTAATTTATCTATCCTATCTAAATCTAATACTGCATCCTCTAACTTCATAGCCCATGATATATCTCCTGGTATCAAAACTAAGTCATCTGGAGAAACGATATCGTTCCAATTACCAAATATCTTTTCTTCATAATTATCCCAGTTTCCACCAAAAACAGACATATCTTTTTCTTTTGTGATATCTAAATGTAAATCGGCTATCGCATAAATCATCATTTCTCCTAAATTTATACGCAATAATGATATATAAGGACCTAATTTAATCCTGGAATTAAATCAGGTCCTTATATAATTTAATATTTATATATAAATTAATTATTTTCAAATTCGTCTATTAATATTTCTTTTAATACTTTTGCTTCTTCTTCAGTGAAAGTAATGCCTTTACTCATTCTTGTATGGTCTTCGTTCCATTCTCTTAAATCATATTTTGCATCTCTTTCATTCCAAGAAACAAGATTCAATTCTTTTCTCCAACCTTTAGCATTAGTTGACAATACGCCTAGGTTTTCAACTATTTCAAATTTTAATTCTGCCATAATCTCCCCCTATACTTGCAATAGGATAACATTTTTTAAAATAAATGTCAAATAATTATGTAAATTTTAAGCATTATAAGAGTTTTTAAATATTTATGTTTTGACTTTTCCCCATATTAAATATATTCTTTTAAATAAGACCATTAATTATATGTCGAGGAGTTAAAATGCAAATTACAAAAATATCATATGATGAACAAAGATCACTTTTTAATATACAATTGGATACTGATGAAAAATTTAATATATCATATGAAATATATGAGAAGTTCGCCTTAAAAACAGATCAAATTTTAGATGTTGAGTTATATAATATACTTGAGAAAGAAAATGATTATCAAAATGCAAAAAAAGTAGCGGAAAATTATCTTAATTATAAAAGTAGAACTACTCATGAATTAATTAATAAACTAAAATCCGTTACAAAAAATGAAAAATCTATTAATAAAGTTATTGAATATTATAAAAGACTGGATATATTAAATGATAAGAGATATGCTGAAGAATTTATAAAAGTATATTTAACAATGAAAAATGAAAGTATGACTAAAACAAAGTATAAGCTAATGCAAAAAGGAATAAGCGCAAAAATGATTGACTCCATTTTGGAAGGATATGATAGAGAAATTGAGTATGAGAATATAAAAATAATTTTCGAAAAGAAATATAAAAATAAGGATTTATCTGACTTTAAGGAAAAACAAAAAGCATTTAGATACTTATCTTCACGTGGATTTCAATATGATGCAATTAAAAGGATATTAGGATAAATGAAAGCTTATGTTTATATATTAAGATGTGCTGATGACACCTATTACACTGGCTATACAGTAGATCTTGAGAAGAGATTAAAAATGCATAATGAAAATAAAGCCTCTAAATATACTAGAGGTAGAACACCTGTAAAATACGTGTTTACACATGAATGTAAAGATAAAAGTCAAGCACTAAAATTAGAATGTAAAATAAAAAAATTTACTAAAACAAAAAAAGAAAAACTTATTCAAGGCAAAATTAGCCTTGATTAAGTTTTTAATCTTTTGAAAGGATAACAAAAACATTACCTTCTAATATTTCAATTTTTGCAGTTTTATCTGATACAAATTCATTAGAGATTGTTAGTGAATCTCCAAATTTTAAATAGTGATTGTGTAGTTCCCATTTTACACCTAATAAATTAATAATAGTATCGTCATTAGTTGGCAAAATTGAAACGTTGTTGTAAATCCCATTATTTACTATTTTTTCATCTCTATCTAAATAATAAATATAATTATGATCGTCAATTAAAACAATTTTTCTATCAATATTTGTATAGTTTTTTAATAAATTTATATTTGATAATGTGTGATCCATCCTTGTGCCTATTGCTCCAAATACATAAATCTCATCATAAAGATTTTCTTTAGCATATATAAAAGACAACTCAAGATCTGTGTAGTCTTTATCTCGGTTAAATGTTAAGACTTCAATGTTTTTATCTTTTATAAACCTTATTGAATCAGAGCTTGCAGAATCAAAGTCCCCTATCGCAATATCTATTTCAATATCATGTTTACGAGCAAAATCTACACCTCTATCAACACATATTATGTCATATTCAGTAATATCATTTATAATATTTAATCCGGAAATATTTCCACCACCAAATATAATTACTTTTTTCATTATTCACCTATTATTTTATAAAATTCTTCAGTATTGTTTATTATACCTTTTTCATTAAATATTGCTGATCCTGCTACTATTAGTTCTACTCCAGCATCTGCTACTTCTTTTACATTATGAGTCTTTATACCACCATCAATTTCTAAAATAATATCTCTACCAGATTGGTCTATCATCTCTCTCACTACTTTAACTTTATCCATAATTTGTGGAATAAATGCCTGACCACCAAATCCCGGTACAACTGACATAATTAAAATTAAATCTATATCTTGAATTAAATATTTTAAGATATCCACATCTGTATGAGTATTTAATACAATACCAGCTTTAATACCTTTTGATTTTATCTGAGATACAACTCTATTTGGATGTATTGTTGTTTCAGGATGAAATGAAATAATATCAGCCCCCGCATCAACAAATGAATCAATATAGTTTTCTGGTTTATTAACCATTAAATGCACATCAAAAATAAAATCTGTTTTTTTTCTTAGATTTTTTATAATACCTGGTCCAAAAGAAATATTTGGAACATAATTTCCATCCATTATATCTAAATGTAAATATTTTACCTTAGTTTGTCTTAATTCATTCATTTGTTTTTCTATATTATAAAAATCCGCTGATAACAGTGATGGTGCGATCTCTCTCATTAATATTTCCTTTCTCTTTTTAATTCATTATAGATATATATATAATTGTAGTATCTTGATTTACTAATCTCTCCCTTTTCAAGAGCATCCTTTACTGCACATTTCGGCTCATTGATATGGTCACAATTGTTGAATTTACACATTTTTTGATAAATCAAAAATTCATCAAAATATTGTTTCAATAATTTTTCATCTTTAATAAAGCTTAAGTCTAAAGAACTAAAACCTGGTGTATCAAAAATAAAAGTGTTTTTATCTATCTCAAATAATTCAGTATGTCTTGTAGTATGTTTACCTCTAGAAGTTTTTTTACTAATATTTCCAGTTTCAACATCAAAACTATCATGTAGTAGATTAAGTAATGTAGACTTACCCACACCAGATGGACCAGCAAATGAAGAAATTTTATCTTTCATTATAGCTTTAAGCTCATCTATGCCAATATTTTCTTCAGCACTTGTAAAAATATATCTATATTTAGTTTTATCATAAATATTTTTAAACTCTTGTATTTCACTTTCAGAAGCAAGTTCAATCTTATTAATTATAAGATTTACTTCTATACCAAAGTGCTCTAACATAATCAAATACTTATCAAAAGTTGTATAATTAATTTTAGGATTAACTAGACTGTGTACTAAAAGTATTTGATCTATATTGGCGATTGGAGGTCTTACTAAAGAATTTTTTCTCTCCAAAACATTTTCAATATATGCTGTGCCATCTTGTAAAATGTTAATCTCTACTTTATCTCCTACTATTGGCTTAATATTTTTCTCTCTAAATAAACCTCTTGCTTTAGCTTGATAAACTATCTCATCAGAAATAACATAATACAAATCTTTTTGTGATTTTGTGATGATACCTTTTTTATTCATAATTTACATCCGCTTTTTTTCCATCATATAGGACTTCAAATTTTGCATTTGGTAGAGCTGTTACATTAACTTGGATCTTTCCATTTGCATCAGCGTCTTTCACACTAACATTTTTATCATAAATTACTTTATTATTTTTTGTATCATTTATCTTAACATTGAAAGTGACTTTTTTAAGATTTTTAGGCACGGTCAAATTGAAAAGATATGATTTCATCTTAGGATCTGTGGCTGTTTCTTGGCCAGCATCCGGGTTTGTTTCTTGAGTAGTATCCGTTTCATTTGGCGTTTCTTTATCCGTCTCTGTTTCTTTAGGAGTTTCAGGAATGGTTTCTTTTGGTCCTAAACTTATTGTTATTTGAATTGTAGTACCTTTTGAAACCTGTTCACCTGGTTCAATTGATTGTTTAATTACATCATTTTCAAACTCTGAATTGCTATATTCTTGTTTTACTTCTCCAGGTATTAATCCTGCATCTCTTATTGTTTGTAGAGCAATACTTTGACTTAGACCAATTAAATTTGGTACATCAACAAGTACTTCACCCTGTCCTTTACTCAATACAATATCAATTTTTGAACCTTTATCTACATATTCCCCTTCTTTTGGAATTTGCTTAATAATTTGGTTTTCTGGTTCTTTTGAATCCTCATAAGAAGTTTGTCCAATTTCTAAACCATATTGCTTAATAATATTTTGAATATTATCTAGATCAAATCCTACAATATTTGGCACTTTAACCATTTCTTTACCTTTACTAATGGTTAACTCTATTAAGTCACCTTTATCAGCTATTCTATTAGGCTTAATAGATTGATCTACCACATATCCTTCAATAATATTTGGATCAAATACTCTTTCTTTTATACTAACTCTAAAACCATATTCTTTTAATAATTTTATAGCTGCTTCCTCAGTTACATCAATGACACTAGGTACATTTACCCCCATTTCATCTTGTGTTTCTTCCGGGAAAATCTTACTATATGTTTCCTTAAGAACAAAAAACAATAATAAACTCAAAACAAGAATAGCTAAAATCATGAAAAATTTCTTGTTATTCTTTTTATTTTCTTTTTCTTCAACTTTATCTTGTTTTTTTGATTTATAAACTACCGCATGTTTCGCAGTATCTTTTTCTTCTTTTTTATCAGGAATAGTATTGATTAATACCGTTTGATCCTTGTCTAATATTTTATTTCCAGTACTTATTCTATTTAGATCAATAATTAAATTGCTTGCAGTTTTATATCTATCATTTGGATTTTTTTCAAGTAATTTATTTATAACAAATGCTAAATCCTCAGAAATATTTTTATTGATAGAAGAAACTACTTCTGGAGCATCTTGAATATGCTTTACAGCTATACTAACTGGGCTGTCTCCATCAAATGGCACCTTTCCTGTTGCCATTTCATAAAGTACTACCCCTAAAGAATACAAATCAGATCTTGCATCAATAGTTTGCCCCTTTGCTTGTTCAGGAGAAATATAATGCACAGTCCCTAAAATGGATGATGTATAGGTTAAAGTCGCATCTGTTACCACTCTAGCAATTCCAAAATCAGCTACTTTCAATTTTCCATCTTTATGTAAAAGTATATTAGCTGGTTTAATATCTCTATGAACAAGTCCATTTAAATGAGCTGTTTGTAAAGCTTTAGAAATTTGTAAAGCATAATTTATTATTGTTTTTTCATCTAAAGGCGCCTTTTCATTTATAATTTCTTTAAGAGTTGGCCCCTTAATTTTTTCCATAACAATATAATCAACAGATTTTCCGTTGATTTGTGTTGTTGCTATATCAAAAATTTGCACAATATTTTCATCGGTCAGTGATGCGGAAGCTTTTGCTTCATCTTTCAATCTATCAAAAAACTTTTCATCTTCCGCAAAACTTTCTTTTAAGATTTTTATAGCTACTTCTCTGTTTAATAAAGTATCATAACCATCGTAAACAATAGCCATACCACCAGTACCGATAATATTATTTATTCTATATCTCTTATTTAATAACTTACCATTCATTTTGTTCCTCAAATTTAACTAAAGTAATTGTTATATTATCATATCCGCCTGTCGCATTAGCCATATATTGAAGTATTTCACATGTTTCTTGCAATCCGTACTCATTTTTTACAACATTAAAAATTTCATGATCTTCAATTAAATCGGTTAATCCATCAGTATTTAATAGTACATAATCATTGTTTTTTAATTCTAATTTATTTAAATCAATTTTATATCTCACCGAAGTACCTAATGCACTCGTAATCTGATTTCTTGGATAAAATATAGCATCTTCCTCACTAATAGCTCCTATATCAAGTAATTCTTGTACATAGGAGTGATCTTTTGTAATTTGTTTTAATACATTATTTGAAAATAGATAAATTCTACTATCTCCAACATTTGCATAGTATAAAATATTATCAACAATTAATGCTATGACTATTGTAGTACCCATCCCTGCATCATCCGGATTATTTTTTGATCTATTTAATATCTCTTCGTTTGCTTTTCTTGTAGCATCAATTATTAAATCAAATATTTCATCCTTGTTAAAATTGTCTTTTATATAATCCCTAACAATCTTAACAGCCATATGAGATGCAATCTCTCCTGAGTTATGACCACCAATGCCATCAGCGACGATAAAAAGGCTAAAATTATCCTCTATTAAATTGATAAAATTATCTTCATTTTTTTCACGAATTTTACCCGTATCGGTTGTTGTGTAATGTTTCATAGATACCTACTTAGTTTTGAATGTGTTTTCATTATACCATAGTGTTTATTGTTTTTGCATACTACAAATAAAAAAACCATCATTGTTTTTATCTGGTAGTATCTCTAGATATTCTTTATCATTTATTTTTTCAATTTTAACATCATTATGTCTTGAAATAAAATCATTTACAATATCAATATTTTCTTTTCTACCCAAAGTACATGTACTATAAACCAGTCTTCCACCCACTTTTAGATATTTGTATGACTGTTCAATAATCTCGTTTTGTATCCTATTTAATGACATTATATCATCTATAGACTTATTTAATTTTATTTCAGGTTTCCTCTTGATAACTCCTAATCCTGAACATGGAGCATCCACAAGTACATAATCGAATTTATCGATAAACTGTTTAATAGTTTTTTGAGCATCATAATTTGTCAATTCAAAATTTGATAATTGTAATCTTTCAAAATTATCTTTTATTTTATCTAGTTTATCTTTTGCGATATCATTTGCAACAACTTTACCATTGTTGTTCATAATTTGTAGTAGATGAGTACTCTTTGAGCCTGGTGCTGCACATAAATCCAAAACACTTGAATTTTCTTTTGGATTTAATATCTCTGATACTAAAATACTAGATTGATCTTGAATTGTAAACAAACCCTCTTTAAATTCTTCTATTTCAGTCATATTAATTGGATTTTTAATTATTAAACAATCTTTTGAAACATCTGACTTCTCAACAATATATTCTTTTTTTTCAAGTCTATTAATTAATTGTTCCTTGTCTGTTAAGAATGTGTTAACTCTAATATTAAAACTTGGTACAGTATTAAATGACTTTACAATCTCTTCATAGTTTTCGTAATATTGTTTCAGATATTTTATAATGCTTAAATCACATGAATATTGAATGGAAAGCTTTTTATCATTATCTTTTCCTTTAATTTCTGATAATTCATCCATATTTCTATCAATATTTCTTAATACTCCATTTACAAATCCTTTTGCTGAAAACTTAATCTTTTTAGCATTATTAACTGCTTCATTTATTACAGCATATTTTTTTGTGCTTAAAAACTTTAATTCATATAGAGCAATTCTTACAATGTTTAATATATCTTTATCTAATTTTTCCAATTTATTTTTTGATGATTTTTGCAAAATATAATCAAGATATATTTTATTTTCAACTACTCCATAAACTAATTGTCTTAAAAAGTTCTGATCTCTCTTTTCAACTTTATCAGCATATAGATTTAATACTTCATTTGAAAATTGACCTTTATTTAATATTTCATCTAGGGCTTTTATAGCCGCCATTCTCGCTTTAATAACATACTCCTTAATTTAACTATATAAACAACTAAAAAGCAAATTATCAAATTTTATAGATAATTTGCTTATAGATAATTTATTTTAGTAATTTTTTAATCACGTCTCATACCCATAAGTCTTAGTAATTGTACTACAGATACTAGTGCAGATGCAACATAAGTCATAGCTGCTGATCTTAAAACAGACTTAGAGCCTACTTCTTCATCACGTGTAAGTATTGAATTTTGTTCTAAATTAATAAGTGCTCTTCTACTAGCATCAAACTCAACAGGTAAAGTAACTATATGAAATAGCACAGATAAAGCGTATAAAGCTATACCTAAATTTATTAAGCCTGACATTTGAATAATAAATCCAAGTATAATTAGCATCATAACAAAATTTGATGTAAATGAAACTACCGGTGCCAACAAAGATCTAAATTTTAGAAAAGCATAGCTTTCATTATGTTGAATAGCATGTCCAACTTCGTGTGCAGCAACAGAAATTGCTGAAATTGATCTTTTTCCATATACTTCTTCTGACAATCTCAATGTCTTATTTCTAGGATCATAGTGATCTGTTAATTTACCAGCAATAGGTTGAATTGTTACGTCATTAATCCCATTTCTATTTAATATTAATTGTGCAACTTCTGCACCTGTCATACCTTTAGCAGATATTTCATCAGAATATTTATCAAAAATGCTAGTCACCTTATAAGATGCCCACATTGAAAGACCAATCATAAGAAGTAATAATATATATGTTGAAGGTGCAACACCTCTACTATAATATACTAAATACATATTTCCTCCTTAGCTTAATATAACATTCTCCTTAATCGTATTTCCATTAAGGAAAGTCTTTATATCTACTTTTTTTCTACCAGGCATCTGTATTTCTTTTATCACAATGCATTTATCTTTACAATTAACAAATATACCGTCTTTATCGACTTTAAATACTTCTCCTAGTTCATTATTAGTATACTTTTCAATTATGTTAATCTTATGGATTTTCATTTTTTTATCTTCATAATTTACATATGTTGAAGGCCATACTGAAAAAGCCATGATTTTTGCTTTAATATCTTCTGCTTTTTCATCAAAACTTATATGTCCCATTTCCTTATTAATCTTTTGAGAATAGGTAGCTTTTGTATCATCCTGTTGTATTCTATTTGCAAATCTTTCATCATAATGTAAAACTGTATCAACAATTAATTCAGAAGATAATTCTGATAATTTATCATGCAACTCACTGATGTCTGTATCAGGAGTTAAATTAATTTCCCTACAATCTAAAATATCACCTGTATCCATTTTTCTTTCTATAAGCATAGCACAGACACCAGCTTTTTCATCTTTATTAAGTATTGCCCACTGCATTGGAGCAGCACCACGATATTTTGGAAGTAGAGAAGAATGCACATTAATTATTCTATTTTCATATGTTTCTAATAATTTTTTTCCAATAATTTGTCCAAAAGCTATGACAACAATATAATCTGGATTGATATCTTCAATAATTTTTAAGGATTCCATTGAATTTAAATTATTTGTTTCATAAACATTTATTCCTAATTCTAATGCTTTTTGTTTAACTGGAGTTGGTTCAAAATTATTTCTAGATCTAATTTTATCTTCTCCCGTAATAACTAATCCAACATCGATATCTTCATTATTGAAAAGGGAAACTAACGGTCTAACTGAAAATTCTGGAGTACCAATAAATATTATTTTCTTCATATCACATCCTTTATTATTATTTTTCTTCTTCTACTTCTTGTTCTTCTTCATCTGAATATAAATCATACTTTTCTCTAATATCATCTATATTTTCTTCAGTCACCACTTCTATAGCTTTTGAAGTTATCAAAACGCCGTCTAAATGATCATATTCATGTAATAAACATCTAGCTAATAATCCGTCCGCTTCAATTATTTGTTCTTTGCCTTCTGTATCTGTGTATTTCATTTTAACTGTTTCTGATCTTTCCACAGTACAATTATAATTTGGAATGGACAAACACCCTTCAATATCTACTGAAGTAGTTTCGCTTTTTTCAATAATTTCTGGATTGATAATCTTATACACATTGCCATCACCAATATCTACAACAAAGCATCTTCTTAAAACGCCAACTTGAGGAGCAGCCAAACCAATACCATTTTCGTGATACATAGTTTCAACCATGTCATCAAGTAGGTTTAATATCCTATCATTTACTTCTTTTATTTCTCTTGATTTTTTTAATAATAATGGATCATTATCTTTTCTAATTTGTCTTAATCCCATTATTCCTCCTCTAATGTATAATTTATATATATTTTATTATCATTGTCTAATTTTCTAAGTTCATTTGATATTTTAATTAAATCATTTTTATTTGCAGATTTTAAAATGATCTCAAATCTATATCTATTATTTATCCTCTCAATAATACTTGGTGTAGGACCAGTCATTTCCAATAATTTTATATTTTCTTTTCTTATGATTTTATTAATTTCAATCATTAAATTTTGTCCACTTCTTATGGCATAAAATCTATCTAATGAAGAAATGTTTATATTTAAAATATTAATTATAGGTGGGTAATTAAACATCCTACGTTCAGATATCTCTTGATGGTAAAACTCATCATAGTTATTTTCTGCAGCATACTTTATAGCATAATTACTCGGATTATAAGTCTGAATGATAACTTTTCCTTTTGTATTTCCTCGTCCAGCCCTACCTGAAACTTGTGTAATCAAACCAAAAGTTTTTTCTCCAGCTCTATAATCAGGTATGTTTAAGCTTACATCTGCAGATACTATACCTACAACTGAAACATTTGGAAAATCTAGACCTTTCGCTAACATCTGAGTGCCAATAAGTATATCAATTTGACCATTTTTCATCATATTATAAACTTTATCATAATCAAATTTTGTACTTGTCGTATCTGCATCCATCCTATAAATTTTAGCATCTGGAAACATCTCTCTAGCTTGTTCTTCAAGCATTTCAGTACCCGCACCGTATTCTTTTATCCATTTACTTCCACAGTTTTTACAAATTCGTGATTTTTTTGCAGTTCTACCGCAATAATGACAAATCAATCTATCTTTATGTTTATGATAAGTCATTGCCACATCACAAGCTTCGCATTTATGGACATATCCACAAGATCTACAAAATACAAATGAAGTATGTCCTCTTTTATTTAGAAATAGAATACTTTGTTCATTTTTTGATAGAGCATTTTCAATTTCATTTTTTAGTAAATTTGAAAACATAGAAAAATTATTAGATTTTAACTCTTCTCTCATGTCAATAATGCTTATATCAGGAAGTTTTTTGCCACTTACTCTATTATTTAATTTTAATAATTCAAAATTACCTTTTTCAACTTCATTCATAGTCTTTACAGATGGTGTGGCTGTACCCAATATTAGTTTTGCATTATTTAGTTTTGCTCTAAGTCTTCCTATTTCTATCGCCGAATACTTTGGATTTTTTTCAGACTTATATGATGACTCATGTTCTTCATCAATAATAATTAACCCAATATTTTCAAAAGGAGCAAATATTGCCGATCTTGCTCCAATTACTATCTTAACTTTTCTATTTTTAATTAATCTCCATTGATCTGATCTCTCGCTAATACTCAATTTTGAATGTAAAACTGCTATTTTATCTCCAAAACGCCCTTGAAATCTATTAATCGTTTGTGGCGTTAAAGAAATCTCTGGTACTAAAATAATAGCTTCTTTACCCATTTCAAGATATTTTTCCACCAGCTGTAAATAAATTTCTGTTTTACCTGATCCTGTTATACCGTGAATTAAAAAGTTGTTTTTTTCACTATCTAAAATTTTATTGTAAACATCTAATTGTTCTTCATTTAATTGATGTTTTTTATATGTTTCAACTTCTTTTAGCACATCTCGATATTTAACTTTTTTTTCAATCTTAACGATGCCTTTATCAACTAGAGAATTTAAACTAGATGAACTTGATGAAGTTTTAATCAATAATTCTTTTTTTTCAACAATATTATGTTGTTTTAAATAATCTAAAATCGCCAATTGTTTTTTAGCATTTGATTTAATAAAATCATAAGGATTATCTACATTAATTTCTACAAATTCATCATATTTTATACTTGCCTGACTTTTAAAATCAAAATTTGAATCAAGTAATCCATTTAACACCAAATCATTAATATAGGACTTCTTATATTTAGAATTAAATTTTTTGTCTATATCTTCAAAAGTTTTCTCTTCTTTTAGAAATAGATACAATTCGTCATCAATTTTCTCGCTATTATCATTGATAATATAGTATTCTTTAACTTTATCAATGCTTCCTGGAGGTAGTATTGTATTTATCGCAGATGAATAATCTGAAATATTATTTTTTATCATATAAAAAGCAAGTTCCAATAACTCCTTACTTAGTATCGGTTTATTATCTAATATTTCTATAATTTTTTTTGGTCTATAATCTAATTTTTCTTCATCTTCGAGACTTTTTTCTATAACAATTGCGATAGTCTTCTCATTTGCTCTACCAAATGGCACAATAACTCTAGTACCAGGTAAAATATCCTCATCAAATTGATAAGTAAACATTCTATCTAGAAAAGAAGCTTTTGATTTTAAAATAAGATTATATAGCATTATTTCACCAACTCATCTAAAATTTTATTTGCCACCTCATTTTTAGCCATTTTATCAAGTTTAATCATATTATCTTCACTTATAATTGTCACAATATTAGTATCAACATCAAAACCCGCCCCATCTTGAGTTATATCATTAGCAACAATTATATCTGCATGTTTACTCTTTAATTTTTTTCTTGCATTTTCAATTAAATTTTGTGTTTCTGCTGCAAATGCTATTATTTTTTGATTTGTTTTTTTATTTCCAAAAAATCCAACAATATCTTCAGATTTCTTTAATGTATAATTAACGGTATCTTCAGATTTTTTTATTTTTTGTTTTGCTGTAGTTTCAAAAACATAATCAACAGGAGCTGCTGCCATAATTAGACTATCTGCACTTTCAAAGTGATTTCCAATTGCTTCTTTTAAATCTTCATTTGTTTCAAACTTAATATTTTTTACCATAGATAATCCTGGCGTTTTAACTTTTCCAGTTAAATAAATAACTTCGGCGCCTCTATTTCTAGCATTCTTTGCAATAGCATATCCGGTTTTCCCGCTAGAATAATTAGTAATATATCTAACAGGATCCATTTTAGAAACACTTGGACCAGAAGCAACGATAATCTTTTTACCCAATAAATCTTTTCTAGTAAGCTTATATTCGATATAATCTTCGATTTCTGAAGGTTCTGCCATTCTTCCTTTACCTACAGTATTACATGCTAATTGTCCTTCATTTGAATCTATAAAATCATATCCAAGTTCTTGTAAGCTTTCTATATTTCTTTGAGTGATAGGATTTAGTAGCATATTTGTATTAGTTGAAACAGCAAAAGCAACTGGTGCTTTAGAAGCAAGTATTGCTGTAGTTAAAAGATTATCCGCAATGCCAGCATTCACTTTTGCAATTGTATTTGCTGTGGCTGGTGCAACTAAAAATAGATCGACATCATTTGTAATGTCAATGTGTAATACTTTATCTGGATGAACCCACATATCTGTATATACTTTATTATTTGACATAGTCTCAAATGTAATTGGATTAATAAATTTTGTTGCAGCCTCAGTCATAATAACTTCTACTATCGCACCTTTTTTACGAAGACTACTTATTAAATTCAATACTTTATATATAGCTATTCCACTAGTTACACCAATAAGGATTTTTTTGCCCTTAAGCATTATTATTCCTCACTTTCTCCTGCTTCTGACATTAATTCTGTTAATGCAACTGTTACAGGTTTATTTGCCTTAGTTTTAATTTTTGGTTTATCGCCATCTATTAATTCTTTAGCTCTATTTGCAATTAACATCGCTATATCGTATCTTGATTTACTTACTTTTTCTAATTCTTTAAATGATGGATTAATCATATTTTTTTTCCCTTTCTTCTCTTTCTTCATCAATAATATTTTCTAATCTTTTTGTTGCTACATCCACATAATCATTTACTAAGAAATAATCATAATACTTGATTTGATCAAATTCACGTTCAGCCGTCTCTAATCTTATTTTAATCATTTCTTCTGTTTCGGTAACTCTATGTCTTAATCTATTTTCAATATCTATCTTTCTAGGAGGTATAACAAAAACAGAAACTTGATTATCAAATTTTTCTCTCACTTGTTGTGCACCTTGTACATCAATCTCAAGGATTACCACTTTACCCAATTTTATATTTTCTTCAACAAATTTTTTAGGTGTACCATAGTAATTACCATGCACAGTTGCGTATTCAAGTAATTGCCCTTCTTCAATCAATTGTTCAAATTCTTCTTTTGTCTTAAAAAAATACTCTCTTCCCTCTTCTTCATTGATTCTTTTGTATCTTGAAGTAACAGAGATAGATTGTACTACATCTTTTCTGATTTTTAATAATTCTTTTACGATAGTTCCTTTTCCTGCGGCGGTAGGACCAGAAACAACTAATAAAAATCCTTCCAAATTTTCCTCCTATTCTACGTTTTGCACTTGTTCTTTTAACTTTTCAATAATAGTCTTCATTTCAATTGTAAGATTCAAAATCTCAATCTTTGAAGACTTTGATGCTATAGTATTTGTCTCTCTTAATAGTTCTTGACAAATAAAATCTAATTTTTTACCAACTGAGGTTTTATCCATATCAAGAGTGTCCAAAAATAGTTTAAAATGTGAATCCAATCTAGTTAATTCTTCATTAATATCAAGTCTATCAGCATATAGTACAATTTCATTAGCTAATCTATCTTCACTAATTACATTGCTATCAAGTATTTCATTTATATTGTTATATAATTTTTCTCTAATTTCAGATTTAATATTATCAGAATATTTGTCAATTTCTTTTTTGAAAGATGAAAGCTTATCAATATTTGAGCTCAAATCTTTATATAAATTTTCTCCTTCATCTTTTCTCATTTTTACAACTTTTTCTAATACTTCTTCAAGTGTATTTTTTATAATTTCAAATAAATAATCCCCATCAATTTCTTCTACTTCATATCTCAAAACATCTTCATTTGAAATAATATCACTTATTGATGGGATTGCTCTTTCTCCAATAATATTAGCTTTTTGCGCAATAAACCTAAGACTTTCGCTCATTTCTTCAACGGCATCTAAATCAACAAAAATTTTACTTTTGCCAAATTTTTTATTGCTTGTCCTTATAAATATATCAACTCTACCTCTTGTAATATATTGTTTAATAATCTTATTAATCTTTTCTTCAAGAAAATTAAGTTGATTTGGCATCCTATTATTTATGTCTAAAAATCTACTATTTACCGTTTTTATTTCTATATCAAATATAAACTTTTCATCTTGATATGATGTTTTTCCATATCCTGTCATTGATTTAATCATAGCATCTCCTTTATGTCCTTATTAAGGATATATACAATTTGTAATATAGTCAAGTAAATATTAAATATTTTTAACATATCATTTTTATATTTTAAATGGTAATTTCACATCTATGTTATAATAAAAAATACAAGGAGAGATTATGGCAATAGATGGAATATTAATAAAATCAATAGTTGAAGAATTAAAAGAAAAATTAATAGATGGAAAAGTACAAAAAATATATCAATTAAATGATCATATTATTATATTAAATATATATAACAATAAAAAGAATTATAAATTACTAATATCTTCAAATCCCCAAAGTTCAAGGATACATTTAACAAATCAAGATTATAAAAATCCTACTACCGCACCTCAATTCAGCATGATATTGAGAAAGCACATTCAAAATTCTACTATTAAAGAAATTAACCAATTTCAATTAGATAGAAGTATAGAAATTGTTTTGGATGGTAAGGATGAATTGGGTGTATTAAAAACTAAAAAATTAAAAGTTGATATTATGGGCAAATATTCCAATATAGTTTTAGTTGATGAAAATAATACTGTTATTGAAGCTATAAAGCGTATTTCCCATGAAATGAGTAGTGTAAGAGCAGTTTATCCTGGTACAAAATTTAATCAATTAAGGGATAATAAAATCAATATACTAGAAAACAAAACAAATTTAGAGGAATTAGATATACCTGATAATTTTGCATTGAAAAAAATCTTCTATACTAATTTTACGGGCTTTGGTCCTCAAATAGGAAATGAGATTGTATATAGAGCTGAAATAGATTTAGGTAAGAAATATGGTCAATTAGATCAAAGTGAGAAAGAAAGATTAAATGCATCGTTTCAAAATATTTGCGAAGAAATCATTCATTCTAACTTCTCGCCAAAACTTTATTATATGAAAGATAAAGTTGATGATTTTTATTGCCTTGAGTTGACACATAAAGGAGATAATTATACTGAATTCGATTCAATAAGTGAAACCTTGGATCTATATTTCAAAGAAAATGTAAATGATAATTCCTTAAATCAAGCAAGGGAAAATTTATATAAGCAGGTTGAAAATATTTATCTTAAAAATATTAACAAATTAGAAAATTTAAGATCTGATTATGAAAAATCCTTAGATTATGATTTATATCGAATAGAAGGTGATTTATTATCATCAGTGGCTTATTCTATAAAAAAAGGTGAAAAAGAAGTTGAAGTATTCAACTATTATGATAATAACAACATCACGATAAAATTAAATCCTAAAAAAACACCATGGGATAATATTGAGCAAAAATATAAAATTTCTAAAAAATTGCATAGATCAAATAAATTATTACAAAAAGCAATACCAAATTTAGAAATTGAGATTCAGTATTTAGAAAGCGTACTAAATCAAATAAATAATATCGAAAATCATGACGAACTTTCTGAAATTAAAGAAGAAATGATTGAAGAAAAATATATAAGAAAAAGTGGTAAAAAAAGAAATAACAATAAAAAAGAAAAAAATAAAGCATCTCAACCATATAAATTTACTACAAATAAAAACAATATTATATATGTTGGTAAAAACAATAAGCAAAATGAGTATCTTACTTTAAGAGAGGCAAATGCAGAAGACTATTTCTTCCATATAAAAGATCGCCCTGGTGCACATGTTATATTAAAAAATCTATATGAAATAGATGATGAAGAAATTTATGCTGCCGCATATTTAGCTGCATATCATTCAAAAAATAATAATGATCGCTATATTGATGTTGACTATACTCAAAAGAAACATGTAAATAAAGCAAAAGGTTCAAAACCTGGTATGGTCTACTATACTAATTTCTCAACAATACGTGTAGATTTAGAAAATAAACCAGAAAATATATAATTTCAATAAAAAATCCCTCATTAATCTAGTTTAGATTATTGAGGGATTATAATTTTATTTTTTTTACTTAAAACTTGTCATCTTTTCTTTTCTAAAAATATAAATATATAACATTACTAATAACAAACCTATAACGGAAGTCATTATGATAGATCCACCTGGTTTTAATTTAAGGTAATTAGCAAATGTTAAACCTAAAAAGAAGTATACAATTCCGAAAATAACAGAAATAATTACGGTTTGCTTATAATTTTTTCCTATTAATATGGATGATGCTACAGGTAACACCATTAAGGAAGAGATTATTAAAATACCAACTATTCTTGATGAAATTGCAATCGTAATAGCTAACAATAATGTAAAAATGTAGTTTATAAATTTAATATTTACACCGGAAAGTCTTGCACTTGTTTTATCAACAGAGATAAATAAAAGCGCATGATAAGTATATATAAACGCTATTATTACGATTATTGAAATAGCAATAACCATAATAATATCCATATCAGTAATTGCAACGATTGAACCAAATAAATATGATTCAAAATTTTGCGCTGCAATGATGTAATCAGATAAAATGGATGCAAGCCCGATACCGAAACTCATAATAATTGCAGTCGCCATATCACCATTTTTAGGGAATTTTTCTCTCAAAAATTCAATTGAAAACGCTGAAAATATACTTATCGCTATTCCACCTAAAATTGGATTGATACCTAACAATACTCCTAAAAATATTCCGCTTAATGTAGTATGAGAAAGAGCATCTCCTATAGTCGATGTCTTTCTGTTTACTACTACCGTGCCAATTAGAGGAATAATAATAGATAAGAAAAAACCCACTAAAAATGCTCTTCTCATAAATTCGTATTTAAACATATTCTTTTATCTCTTTCTCCTCTAAAGCAATCTTTCTATAAGGAAAATTAAATTCCAAATCACTTTCATGTGTAACTAAAATAATTGTAATTTTATTTTCCTTGTATAATTCTTCTAATGTATCATAAAATAATTTTTTACTATTTTTATCTATACCTACTGTTGGTTCGTCAAAAATCAATAATTCTGGTCTATGCACCATTGCCTTTGCAATCATAACCCTTTGTTTTTGACCGCCACTTAGCTCGTTGAAATTTTCATTTGCTAGATCTAAAATATTAAAAGATTTCAAAATATCATCTACCATTTTGTAATGCTTTTTTTTAGGTAAATTTAACATATTAAAATCATAATATAGATTTAATAATACCATTTCTCTAACAGAAATCGGAAAATTAGTTAAATTATCTCGATCAATTTGAGGTACATATCCAATTCTATGCCATTCATCAAATTTTTTAATATCTCTACCAAAAATCTTAATTTGTCCGGAATAATTCTTAAACTCCCCTATTATCAATCTCAATAATGTTGATTTTCCACTCCCATTATTACCTGATAGTGAAACAAAATCATTATTCATAATCTCAATATTAATATCTTTTAAAACTTCCGTTTTATCATAACCGAAAGTTAGATCTTTTATTTCAACGATTTTCATTTATCATCCTTCTAATGAATTATTTAATTTAATAGATTATTTACCTTCAAATGAGTCTACAATATTTTTTAAATTCATCTTCATTAAACTAATATAGTCTGCACCAGCTGACGCATCTTTATCACTAATTACTTCAAGTGTAGTAATTTCTTTTACATTACCGCCTATTTCATTTGCAATTGATTTTGCTACCTTATCACTCTTATTATATTCATAAAAGACAGTTTTGACATTATTTTCTTTCATCTTGTCAACAATTTCCTTCATCTTGGCAGCATTTGGTTCTGCTACAGAATTTATACCTTCAATCGCAATTTGTTCAATTCCATATTCATGTAACATGTAATTAAATGCTTCATGTGGTGTAACAATTTTCTTACCAGAATATTTAGATAGATTTTCATCATATTCTTTTATTAGTTGTTCTACTTCTTTTGCAGCTTTATTATAATTTTCTGTGTAATAATCTTTATTTGCAGTATCAATTTCAATTAATTTATCTTTTGTCTTCTCTAACATTTTAGCATATAATTTAGGACTTAACCATGTATGTGGATCATATTCTCCATGATGGTGATGTCCTTCATGTCCATGGTCATGTTCTTCATCATGATCGTGTTCGTGTTCATTATGTGAATCCTTTTCATGATCATGGTCAGCTTCTTCATGGTCATGATCATGGTCATGGTCTTTTTCATCATGATCGTGGTCTTCATCTTCATGATTGTGTAAATCAGCTGTTTTTAATAATTCTAAACCATCTGATAGTTTCAATACATTAAGGTCTTTTTTTCCTTCTAGTACTTTATCTAACCATGGTTCAAATCCTGCACCATTTACTACTAAAAGTTTAGAATCATAAATTTTTTCCATATCTTGAATCTTTGGTTCAAAAGTATGTGCATCACCTGTTTGTGTTAAGTTAACAACTTCTACTTTATCTCCTCCAATTTTTTTAACCATATCATAATTTGGGAAAAATGATGTCACTACACTCAACTTATTTGTGTCCTTAACTTCATTTCCACCTTTACCACATGCAGATAAAATAAGTGCTAAACATAACAATAATACTAACTTTGCTCTCTTCATTTTCTCTCCTTAAAATTCTTTATTTGTAATGAGAATTATTCTCAATAAGAATATTATATACTAAAATTGATAAATGTCAAATATATAGTATAATTAGATTTAAGAGGTGAGAATAATGGATATATTAAAAGATAAAGGATTAAAATCAACAAAAACTAGAACAAAAATTTTGAATCTATTAAAAGAAAATTCTCCATTAACTGCGGAACAAATTTATGAGCATTTAATGGATTCAAATATTAAACTTTCATCAATATATAGAAATTTAGCTATTTTTGTTGATGAAAATATTGTAATCAAATCTGTAGGATTTGACAATATCTCCTACTATCAACTAAATACAGATCATCATAAACATCAAATAGTTTGTACAAATTGCAATAAAGTTGTGATGATTGAAAACTGTCCTTTACATGAAATTGAAAAAGATCTTGAAAAATCAACAGGATTTAAGATAATGTCACATAGTTTTGAATTCTCCGGTTTATGTGAAGACTGTCAAAATACAAATAAATAGTTAAAAATGAAAAAGGGGTTGTCGCAAAATATCTTATTTTGCTACATCCCCTTTTAATTTTAACCATTTTGGAATATAGTTTGTAAACTGATCATATGAATCAAAAATAAACTCCAACATTTCCTCTATTTTTAATATTTTATCTTTATCTTTAATTCTATTTTTTTGAATTAATAAATCAAGATAAAAATGTGCTGTATATATTGAAAATATCTTTAGAAATTTATTTTTGTTATTATTATCTATAACTTTATTTAACAAATCACTTGAAAACTTTGCATCATAAAATGCAATTATATTTAAATCTACATAATCTCTAATTTTATCTTCAAATTTATCTCCAGATTTTATATCAATACCATTATCTAAAATTTTAATTTTTAATAAGGAATTATCAAGAATAATCCTCGATAATTCCCTATTTTTTAGTATATATAAATTGTTTTTTATATAATCTGTGATGATATAATCTTCTAAACCTGGCTTTCTAATCAATCCATGTTTATATAAAGATAAATTCAATTCTGTTTGATATGTGTTTATCCAATTATTTTCATTAGATTTTTCAGAATGAATTTTTTCAATTTCAAAAAACAAATTATCAATTAATTTATTTTTTTCAATCTCATTTAATCTTAATAATTTTTCTATAAAATTATAATTTAAATTCATTAGATTTTGCCTTTAATAAGTTTCTAATTTCCTCTACATTATCTAATTCTAAAACTTCGTCAGCAAATTTCTTAGCATCTTCTAGAGTAACATTATTTATAATACTCTTAATTGTACCTACTTTAGCACCTACAGCTGAGAATTCATCTAATCCCATTCCTAGCAATAGATATGTTGCTAAACTATCTGATGACATTGAACCACACATTCCTGTCCATTTTCCAGCTTCATGTGAAGCTGCAATAACTTCTTTAATCGCTCTTAATACTGCAGGGTTAAAGTAGTCATATAAGTGAGAAATCTTTTCATTTCCTCTATCAACTGCAAGAATGTATTGTGTTAAGTCATTTGTACCAATACTGAAGAAATCACAATATTTGATTAAATCTCTTGCCATAAATACTGATGCAGGAGTTTCAATCATAATACCTACTTCAATATTTTCATCATATTCGATACCTTCAAGTTTCAATTCTTCTTTATATACTTCTAATAATTCTTGAATTTTCTTAATTTCATTTACACTAATTATCATAGGTAATAAAATTTTAACATTACCAAATGTACTTGCTCTTAATATTGCTCTTAACTGTGTACGTAAGATATCAGTCTTATCAAATTGAACTCTTAAAGCTCTCCAACCTAAAAATGGATTTTCTTCTTTAGGGAATTCAAAATAATTTAATCCTTTATCCCCACCAATATCAAGTGTTCTAATAATTAATGGTTTTCCTTCTAATTTTTCTGCAGCTTCTTTATATACAGAAAATTGCTTTTCTTCTTCAGGGAAATCATTTGATTCCATATATAAAAATTCTGTTCTAAATAAACCGACCCCTTCAGCACCTTCTTCAAGACCGCTTACTAAATCAGAGATACCACCAATATTACATACAACTTCAATATCTTTTCCGTCTTTTGTAACTGCATCTTCAAATTTGTACTTTTCAGTTAGTTCTTTAGTTCTCTTCATTATTTCAAATTTTTCTTCATAAGCTTTAACTGTTGCTTCATCAGGATTTTTAATAATTACACCTTCAATAGCATCTAAAATAATGAATTCTCCATTTTCCACATTTTCGGTAATATCTTTCATACCTACTACTGCAGGAATACCTAAAGTTTGTGCTATTATAGAAGAATGGCTTGTCTTACCGCCCAAATTCATAGCAAAACCTAATACATGATCCTTATCCATTGTAGATGTATCAGTTGGTGTTAATTCATCAGAAATAACAATATAATCATCATCTAAAGAACTCAAAGTCTTTGGAACTATGCCTTTAAGTTTATACATGATATTTTGTCCAATATCTCTATAATCTGCCGCTCTTTCTTTTAGATAAGCATCATCCATCATTTCAAACACCATCACCATTTCATCAATTGTTGATTCCAAAGCAAGTTCAACATTAATTAATTGATTTTTAATCTTATCAGATGTTGAATCAATCAATGCTGGATCTGATGCTAACTCAATATGAGCAGCTGTAACTTCTTGTGCTGCTTCTGAAGTAGTTTCTCTATTTTGTAATTCTTCAACATAAGAATTAATAGCATCACTTATTTTTGTAATTTCTGTATCCACTTGTTCTGCAGTAATTTTATCTTTATTTATTTCAACTTCAGTTTTTTCAAATAAAAATACCTTACCAATTGCCACACCATCAGATGCCGCTATTCCGTGTAACTTCATATTATTACTCCTATAAAATTTCTTCTCGACGACTAAAATAAAACAGTTTAAGCAAAATCCCTCCCAAAAAAGAAAATTAATCCCCATTTAGAAAATATTTTGCAAAAAATTAATTTTGATGGAAAATTAACTATTTTAATATATAGTAATCATAACATATTTTTATATTTTATTGTTTATTAAAATATCTCTAGATTTCCTGTTTATTATTAAATTTTAGAATTCAACAGGTATCATTTTTAATAGTTTTCCTGATTAATTGTAGTTTTGTGATTTAATCAGGAAAGATTTTTTGTGGTTTTTCCTGATTTTTTTGGGATTTGCGTTTTAATCAGGAAAGAATTTTTATGATTTTTCCTGATTTTTTTGCGGTTCTGCATTTTAATCAGGAAATTTGTTGCTTATTTTTTCCTGATTATTTACGATTTTTCGTTTTAGACAGGAAATGTAGTGTTTAGTTTTTCGTGATTTTTTGCGATTTTCCGTTTTAGACAGGAAAATTAGGCTTATTCCATACCTGTTTATTTGCAATTTTGCGTTTTAATCAGGAAATTTGGACATTTTCTTTACCTGACTAATTCCATTTTCGCGTTTTCGACAGGTAATTTTTCCATAAATTCACATTTTACATGTGTATTTTAAATTTTAAGATTTACACATGTACAAATTTCTCGAGTTTTACATGTGTAAAATGAATTTTTCGTTTTACACATGTAGAAATTTACTCTACTTTACATGTGTATTCCTCATTTTCTGTTTTACACATGTAATTTATACTTTTTCTCTACATGTGTAAATTAGCTTTCCGGCTTTACACATGTATAAATTTTTTTGCTTTACATGTGTATTTTAACATTTTAGAATTACACATGTAATTTTAACTTTTTTCTTACATGTTTAATTTAGCTTTTAGAGTTTACACATGTAATTTCACATTTTTTCTTACATGTGTATTTTCGATATTGGAATTTACACATGTAATTGTTGATTTTTCTAATAAATTCGCTTTTACGACTCAACTTTGATTCGAAGCTCCTATGGTCGCTTCTCATCAAGTTTCGCTGTATCTGACTGACTTGCATCTTCATCGATTATTCTAATCGATGAAGATGCAAGTCAGTCATTATCATTGTGTCGCAATGCGTTTTGAAGCCCTAACTTAGCGAATGTAATGAGCTTTAGTAGGCCTCATGTCAGGTTTTCCCAAATCTTTGATTTGGTGAAAGCTACGGCTTACCTACTTTAGCCGTCAGCTTTTTTTATGGTAGTTAGGTCATTTTCCGCCTGCTTACATCAATTCAATGCTCCCTATTCGGTCGCTTTTCATTGTGTCGCAATGCGTTTGACCTACTTTTGTCTTCAGACGATGCAAAGCATCGCCTGAGCGACAAAGTTAGGTCATAAAAAAAGGATACGCGAGGTATCCTACTATTTTAAATATGATTAGTCTGTTAAATTTTCAATAAATTCAACTACTTTTTCACAGTGTTCTTCTTCGTCTTCCCCTGTAACTCTTACTAGTATTTCTGTATCTTTTGATATTCCTAAAGACATTACACTAAAGATGCTTTTTGCGTTTGCAACTTTACCTTCTTTAACTAACTCTACGTCTCCTGGGATACCTTTCACAAATTGTACTAATGCTGCTGCAGGTCTTGCATGTAAGCCTGTTTCATTTTTTACTACTACTTTCTTTTCAACCATTTTTTCCTCCTAAATATTAAATTTACTATTTTTTTAACTTTCTTACAGTTTCTCTTTCCATTATTTCATGCTTCAAATTAATTGATTTTTCGAATTCTTCTGATTCTCTCAATATTTTAACAAGCATTCTAACAGCTATAGCCCCTATATCATAGTATGGCATTCTAACTGAAGAAAGTGATGGTTTGAATAATTCAGATATTTCTGTATTTCCAAATCCAGTAATTGAAAATTCTTCTGGAATGCTAATATTATTATCATAGAAATAATGAAGCATACCAATAGCTAATGCATCTGAATCTGCTACAATAGCTGTAATATTGTAATCTCTAAATTTCTTAATATTTTTTTCTAAGAAATTATAGCCAGCTTCTATACTGTTTTCTGGAGTATTAAATACCCATGATTCTAAGTTGAAATCATCTACACATTCTTGATAACCAGTTTCTTTTGATTCTGCAGAATATGAAGAAGATCTTTCTCTTACATATGCAATTTTCTTATGATTATTGTCAATTATGTATTTTGTCATATCGTACATAGCTTGTTTATAATCGATAGTAATTGTCTTAAATTCTTCTGGACTATAGAATTGGTCCAAAATGATATATGGTATTTCATGCTCTCTGATTAAATAAAGTATTTCACTGTTAATTTTTTCAGATATAACGATTATTCCCTCAACTTGCTTTGAAGATAAGAAATCTACAGCTTTCTTTTGAATTTCAAAATCTCCAAATGTAGAGTATAGAAGGATATCATACTTATACATCTTTCCTATTTCATCGATACCCCTCAAATATTGAGCCATGTACCCATATCCAATATCATCTAAGATAATTCCCAATGTATTAGATCTTTTCATAACTAGAGATCTAGCTAGTTCATTTGGCTTATATCCAAGTTTTTCAATTGCTTTGTTTACTGCTTCAGTTTTATCAGGTGATACTTTTCTTGTACCATTGATTACTCTCGATACAGTTGAAATAGATACACCGGCAAGATTTTTAACATCTTCCATAGTTGGCTTTCTAGACATATACCCCTCCAATCTCTTTTGCTTAATTGTACCATAAATAACCTTTTCATACAATAATTATTTATTTGTTGGACAATTTTCATTATTACATACAATAATGTCCTCTTTTCGGTTCTTTTTATGCACCATTAAATCGCCACATTCAGGGCAAATCTCACCAGTTGGTTTATACCAAGAAGCCCATTCACATTTTGGATAATTGTCGCAACCATAGAAAAGTTTACCACGTTTGGAAATTTTTTCAACAATTTTTCCACCGCATCTTGGACATTTTACACCAATTTCTTTAACAATATTTTCTGTATGCTTACATTCTGGGAAATTTTCACATCCAATAAACTGACCATTTCTACCATTTTTATAAAGTAAATTTCCCCCACATTCTGGACATTTTTTTCCTGTAGGTTCTGATTTTATTTCGTAATCTGTTTTTGAATTTTGCGCTTCAGTTAAATAGATTTCAAATTTATCATAAAATTCTTTTAATAATTTTTTCCATTCGATCTTATCTTCTTCTATTTTATCTAAATCTGTCTCCATTTGAGCTGTGAAGTCAGTATTGATTATTTCATCAAAATATTTATCTAATAACTCCATCACAGTAAAACCAATTTCTGTAGGTTTTAATGCTTTTTCTTCAAATTCAACATAATTTCTACTCAAAATACTTCTAATAATGGAAGAATATGTAGAAGGTCTACCAATACCATTTTTTTCTAATTCCTTTACTAAAGAGGATTCTGTAAATCTTGGTTTTGGTTTAGTAAAATGTTGATTCTTTTCAATTTTCTTAGATGGAATTTTTTCCCCAATTTCTAAATCAGGTAATTCAACGCTTTTATCACTAGTTTTCCACACTTTTGTGAAACCATCAAATGTAATTATGGAACCATTAAATCTAAATACTTGATTGTTTGATTCCGCATCGTATCTAGTTGACAAATATTCACTATCTTTCATTTGAGAAGCAATAGTTCTTTCCCAAATCAATCTATATAGCTTAAATTGATCATTTGATAGATAATCTCTTATTTTATCTGGAGTTCTAGCAATAGAAGACACTCTTACAGCTTCGTGAGCATTTTGAGCATTTGCTTTTGCCTTACTATATTGTCTTCCTTTACATGCATATTTGGCCCCATAATTATCTTTTATGAATTTTACTGCTTCATCAACAATAGCCTTGGATAATCTTGTAGAATCTGTTCTCATATATGAAATTAGACCCACAGAGCCACTTCCAACATTAATACCTTCGTATAATTGTTGTGCAACTGACATTGTCTTAGATGTAGTAAAACCTAATTTTTTTGAGGCTTCTTGTTGTAATGTTGAAGTGGTAAAAGGTGCATATGCCTTTCTCTTTCTCTTTTGAACATTCTTATCAATAATTGTAAAATCTTTTCCTAACTTAGAAATGATTTCATCAACTTCTTGTTCATTATTTAATTTTACACTCTCTAATTTATTATTGATAGTTTGGCCATAAAAATCACCTTGGAAATCTATTTTATCTTTATTTGAAAATAAAGTAATGCTCCAATATTCTTCTGGCTTAAATTTTTGAATCTCTTTTTCTCTATCAACAATAATCTTAAGCGCAGCAGATTGCACCCTACCTGCAGAAAGTCCATTTTTCACTTTCTTCCAAAGAACAGGAGATAGTTTATATCCTACTATACGGTCTAAAACACGCCTCGCTTGTTGTGCGTCAACTAAATTAAGATCTATCTCTCTTGGATTTTTTAACGCCTCTAAAACTGTTTCTTTTGTAATCTCATGAAATACTATTCTATTTTTATCTTCTTGACTTAAACCTAATAAAAATGCTAAATGCCATGCAATTGCTTCCCCTTCTCTATCCGGGTCGGAAGCAAGATAAACATTTTCTGAATTTTTAGCTTCTTTTTTTATTGCATTAATAGTTGAAGCTTTACCTCTAACATTAATATATTCAGGTTCGAAATTATTTTCAATGTCAACACCCATTCTACTTTTAGGTAAATCACGTAAATGACCAACTGATGCCATTACTTTGTAATTTCTACCTAAAAACTTGCTAATAGTCTTTGCTTTTGTAGGTGATTCAACTATAATCAAATTTTTTGCCATATTCTCCCCTTTTTTTTCAATTCCAAGTGTAATAATATCATAAATTAAAATAAATACAATAATGAATAATATTATTTTAAGGAATAAACATTTCCATTCAAATTAATTACAATATTATTTATCTCTAGATTCACTAAGATGGCGTATAATTTATTTATATTTATACCCGTAATGTTTGACATATCATCTATAGAAAGAATTTTATCTTTTAACAGTTTAATTACAGTCATTTCCTCAATAGTAAACTTATCATCTATCTTATCTGATAGATCACCAGGAATAAGAGTATTTACTTCTTCTAGAAATGAAAACTCTTCTATTATATCATTTGCATTTTGAATAATTTTTGCACCTTTTTTTATAAGTCTATTGCATCCTTCGGAATATATAGAATTTATATTACCAGGAATTGCAAAAACATCACGATTTTGTTCAATAGCATAATTAGCAGTTATCAAAGAACCGCTTTCTTCCGCCGCTTCTATAACTAATACTCCTAAAGAAATACCAGAAATTATTCTATTCCTAAAAACAAAATTTCTCTTAATGGGATTTGTCCCTAAAGGAAATTCAGATATTAACAAATTATTCTTCATTAGATTATAAATATATTTATTGGTTTTAGGATATTCTATTTCTAATGATGAAGCAAGTACACCGATAGTATGAATCTTTGATTCTATTGAGCTGGTATGCACTTGTGCATCGATCCCTAGTGCCATTCCTGAGACAGTACTTATTTTATATCTCGCTAATTCAGTAACTATTTTATTAGTACACCATTTTCCATAATTTGTTGGTTTTCTAGTGCCTACAATAGCCAAACATTGGTTTATTTCATCAAAACCTTCACCTTTGTAATACAAAATGGCAGGAGCATTATATATCTTTTTTAATCTTTCTGGATAGTTTTTATCCAAAATCGTAGAAAATTTTATTGATAGTTGATACATTTTACGCATTTCTTCATCAATATTAATTGAATCAAACTTATCATAAAGTAAATCTTTTTCATAATTTGTTAAAAAAAAGAGTCTATTTATTGAATTTTTACGTAGATGTAAAAAATAATCTAATAGCCCCTCACTTATAAAATTAATTATTCTTAAATTATTTATACCGGCAATATTTAGAAATAAAATTATTCTTCTGTGATTATACATAGATCCTCCTCAAAAAGCATTAATGATATGATTAATTTTTTTAATCTGCCAATAACACTCTATGATATCAAACCTTAAATTATAATCATAAAGTCTCCATTTATCTATGTAATATAAACCTAAATTTTTTAATTTTACTTGTTTTATATTATTTACAGATTGTGAAGCTGATGTATACTCAAAATTTTTTCTAGTTTTCACTTCTACAATAACAATTGTATCGTCATATAAAGCAATAATATCAGCTTCAGCAAAATTAGTTGTAAAATTTCTTTCTAATATTGTATATCCATGTTTCTTCAAAAACTTTGATGCGATTTCCTCGCCTAATCTACCTGTTACTTTTGTTTCGTTGCTCATAGTATTTTTTCATAAAGGTTTTTCTATGAATGTCGGTCAATCCATATTCATCTATAGCTTCATAATGCTTTTTTGTACCGTAACCTTTATGCGCTTCAAACATATATTCCGGATATTTTTTTGAATACTCAATCATAATATCATCTCTAAATATCTTAGCCAATATAGATGCGCAAGATATTTCATAAACTAAATCATCGCCTGATATTATAGCTATTTGGTCTATATCATGTTCAATAATCTCCGCATCAATTAATGCTAAATCACATTTATAAGGATTACCCTTTTTGTCAGATAGATTATCAATGGCCTGCTTCATAGCTAATAAACTCGCTTGGCGAATGTTTATCTCATCTATGATATTATGCTCTACAATACCATATCCTATTGCAATTGCACGGGAATAGATGTCTTTAGCTAATTCCCTCCTTTTTTTATCAGTTAATTTCTTGGAATCTTTCACTCCATCTATATGATCCCCACCCATTACAATAGCGCAACTTACAACTGGTCCAGCAATTGGTCCTCTTCCAACTTCATCCACACCACAAATACTGTTGTAGTCTTTTGCTTTATCTAATAAAATTTCTAATTGATCTCTATTTAACTTTATTCTCATATAACCTCATTATAAATGTTTTTCACAAAAATAAACTTTCATTATTGTTACGTAAATTTAACATTTGTAAAAATTTGTCTAAAACTAAAGATTTATTATTTTAATTCTTCTACTGTTTCTAAAGTTATTCTTCCAATTCTTACTTTTCTAAAATCATCTAAAATAATATTAGCAACCTTAAAATAATCTATCTCTTTGTTTCTTTTTATAGCACCAAATTTTAGAGCAATACTATCCATAATTTCAATAGTAGTTAAATCATTTTCAATACCATACCTATTGATCAAATCTTCATAATAAGTAGATTGCAATTTTTTAATTAACTCAAAACAAAGATCTTCAATTTCTAAGATTTCATCTTTAATTGCTCCTGTAAAAGCTAAATTTTTACCACCATCAGGTAAATCTAGTTTTGGCCATAAAACTCCTGGAGTGTCTAATAACAAGAGATTACTTGAAGTTCTTATCCATTGATTCATCCTTGTAACACCAGGTCTATTTCCAACTTTTGTACCTTTTCTTTGAGAAACATTATTGATAAATGTTGATTTCCCAACATTAGGTATACCTACTACCATCATCTTTATAGTTTCATCTTTTATCTGTTTTTCTTTCCTTTTAGCAAATAAAGGCTCCAATGTCTTTCTAGCAATTTTATATAAATCATTTGTTTTTTTATCTTTTGTTGAATTAAACTCTATTACTGAAATATTTTTTTCATTAAAATATTTAATCCATTTTCTTGTTTCCTTTGGATTAGCCATATCCACTTTATTTAAGATGATTATCCTTGGAAAATCTCCTAATATTTTATCAATTACCGGATTTCTTGAACTAATTGGTATTCTAGAATCAACAATTTCGGCAACAATATCTACAAGTTTTAATGACTCTCTTATTTTGTCAATAGATTTTTTCATATGTCCTGGATACCAGTTAATATTCATAAATCCTCCTAAATGTTATAAAAAAAGGTCAGACAATTGTCCAACCTAATTCTTAGTAATCTGTTTTTTCTCTTAATTTAGCAGCTTTACCTACTCTATTTCTTAAGTAGAATAGTTTTGCTCTTCTTGCTTTACCATGTCTAGCAATAGTTATTTTTTCTACTCTTGGTGAATGTAGTAAGAATGTTCTTTCAACACCAACACCGTATGATAATCTTCTTACAGTAAATGTTGATCTTACACTTTCTCCTTGAATTTTAATAACTGTACCTTCAAAAACTTGAATTCTTTCTCTTGAACCTTCTTTTATTCTATAATCGACTTTTACATAATCACCAACTGAGATTTCAGGTAAAGAGTCTTTCTTTTGTTCATCTTCGATTTGTCTTATGATATCCATAATTATCCCTTTCTTAAACTTTCAATATATTTTTTATATAAATCTGGTCTTTTTCTTTTTGTATTTTCTATACTGCTATTTTTTTGCCACTCTTCTATTAATTTATGATTACCAGAAAATAGCACCTCAGGTACTTTCAAACCTCTGTATTCTCTAGGTCTTGTAAAATGATCATGTTGCAATAATATATTGTAATGAGAATCTGTCTGATATGATTCCTCTTTACCTATTACATTCGCGACTAGTCTTGCTGTTGCATCAATAACTACCATTGCTGGTATTTCTCCACCAGTCAACACATAATCGCCAATAGATAATTCAAAATCAACATAGTTATTTACAACTCTTGAATCAATACCTTCATAATGTCCGCAAAGCAATATTATATGTTCTTCTTTAGAAAGTTCATTTGCTATTTCTTGATTAAACACTCGTCCCTGTGGACTTAAAAAAATAACTTTGGATTTTTCTTTTTTAACACTTTCAATGGCATCAATTACAGGCTCAACTTTCATAAGCATACCCGCAGATCCACCATAAACTTCGTCATCAACTTTCTTATGCTTATCTTTAGAAAAAGATCTAATATCAACAGTACTAATATTGATTAAATTATTTTCTACCGCTTTTCCGATCACACCATATGATCTTAAAAAGTCAAATGAATTTGGGAAAAGTGTTAAAATATCAATGTTCATTACATACCTTCTATTAGCTTTACTTTCATTTTATTATTTTCTAAATCAATATCGAGTATAAATTCAGCAACTGCTGGAATAAGCATTTCTTTGGTATCACTTTTTACAACATAAACATCATTTACATCATATTCTAATACATCAACTACTTTTCCAACTTCTTTATCGTTATTATCTATTACTTCAATACCAATTAAATCTTTTATATAAAACTCATCATCTTCCAAATCAATAAGATCATCAGATGAAATATAAATAGATTTACCTTTAAACTTCAATACATCATTTATATTATTATAACCATCAAGTAAAATAATATAATTACCCTTGTGAATCTTAGAACTTTTTATTTCAAATTCATCTTCATATCCTTCGATATAATACTTAATAACTCGATCAAATTCTTCTATACCAGTTCTTTCAACTTTTAATTCACCTTTTATACCATGGGTATTTATAATTGTACCAACTTTTATTTTTTCCATTATTTTGAATCTATTACTAAATTTACTTTTTTTTGTTCTTTAATAGCACAAGCTTTTAATATGGATCTAATTGAATTTGCAATTTTACCTTGCTTTCCAATAACTTTCCCCATATCTTCACTATTTACTAATAATTTAATATCAACAATACCATCATTTTGTTCTGTAATTACTTCAACATCTTCTGGTTTTGCTACTAAAACTTTCGCAATATATTCTACAATTTCATTCATTATTAAGCTTCCACTTCTTCTTCAGTTTCTTCAACTACTTCTTCTTCGGCAGCTGCTGCTTCTACTTCTTTAGCAGCTTCTTCAGCTTTTGCTTTTTCTTCTGCTTCTCTCTTTAATCTTCTTTCTTCAGCTTCTTTTGCTTTTTTTTCTGCTTCTCTCTTTAATCTTCTTTCTTCAGCTTCTTTTGCTTTTTTTTCTGCTTCAGCTTTTTTCTTTTCTTCAACTTGTTTAGCTAAATCTTCAAAATCAGTTTTTAATAATCTTGCTACTGTTGTAGTTGGTTTTGCACCTACTCCTATCCAGTAATCTACTCTTTCGCTATCAATCTTAAATACTTTTGGTTCTGAAATTGGATTATAATATCCGATTTCTTCGATGAATTTTCCATCTCTTGGTGATCTTTCATCTGCTACAACTATTCTGTAGAATGGTCTCTTTTTAGCACCTATTCTTTTCATTCTAATTTTTACTGCCATATTTCTCCTCCGTTATTAAAAGAATGGGAATTTTCTTCTTCCCTTTTTTTGTTTTTTATTTAAAGCACCCATTTTTTTCATCATTTTTTTGGTTTCTTCAAATTGTTTTAGTAATTTATTTACTTCTCCAATATTTGTACCTGAACCATTTGCAATTCTCTTCTTTCTTGAGTTATCAATTGTACTTGGTTTTGTTCTTTCCTTAATTGTCATAGATCTAATAATTGCTTCTATTCTATCTATAGCTTTAGGATCAAAATTCATCCCTTTAAGGGCTTTTTTATCAACACCAGGTATCATTTTGATTATATCTTCAAGAGGTCCCAAATTTCTCATTTGTGAAATTTGATCAAGAAAATCATTTAAGTCAAATGATTGGTTTTTCATTTTTTCTTCAAGTTCTTTTGCTTTTTCTAAATCTAAAGCTTGTTCAGCTTTTTCAATAAGTGATAGCACATCACCCATTCCTAATATTCTTGATACTAGTCTATCGGGATGGAATTGTTCCAAGTTTTCCATATTTTCACCAATACCAATGAACTTAATAGGTTTTTGTGTAACAGCTCTAATTGATAAAGCGGCACCACCTCTTGTGTCACCATCAAGCTTTGTCATTAAAATCCCAGTAATCTCTAATTGATTATTGAAAGTTTCAGCAACATTTACCGCATCTTGACCAGTCATCGCATCGACAACCAATAAAGTTTCTGTTACATTAACAGCTTCTTTAATGCGTATTAATTCATTCATCAATTCTTCATCAATATGAAGTCTACCAGCTGTATCTATGATAACAACATCATTGCCATTTTTCTTAGCTTCTTCAATAGCTTTTTTAGCAATTTCTACTGGGTCAATTTTCCCTAAAGAAAAAACTGGTACATCAACTTTTTTACCTACAACCTTAAGTTGGTCTATAGCAGCAGGTCTATAAATATCTCCTGCAACAAGTAATGGTTTCTTGTTTTTCTTCTTTAGATGAAGAGCTAACTTACCTGTTTGAGTCGTTTTACCTGCACCTTGTAAACCACACATCATAATAACTGTTGGTGGTTTAGGTGAAAATTTCAAAACTTGATTTTCATCGCTCATCAAGGCTATTAATTCTTCATTAACAATTTTTACAACCATTTGTCCAGGAGTTAAACTCTGCATAACCTCAGCGCCTAAGGCTCTCTCTTTAACTTTTTTTACAAAGCTTTTTACTACCTTAAAGTTTACGTCAGCCTCTAATAATGCAAGTCGAATTTCTCTCATTGCAGCATCTATATCTTTTTCAGAAAGCTTTCCTTTACCTCTAAGACCAGCCATTAAACTCTGTAATCTATCCGATAAGTTTTCAAACATTTAGCACTTCCTATTTTAATTTATTTCTAATTTGATAAATAATCTCCATATATTTTGAGAAATGTTCATCATCGAGATCATTTAGCAAATTATTTTCCAATCTATCTACTAAACTACTTAATTCATTTATCCTTTCATACATCTTTAGCGAATCTTCAAAATCATATAAAGCTTTTTCAGAACGTTTAATCGTTTCTGATATGCTTTGTTTTGATACACCTTGAATGTCAGCAATTTCTGTCAAGGATAAATCTTCTAAATAATACATTTCGATAGCTTCAGCCTGCTTATCTGTAAGTAATTTTTTATAATACTCATAAAAAATACTTATCATAATATTTTTTTCCATCTAATCTCCTGTCAAGGTTTTTCATTGACAAGTTATATATTAGCAAAATCAATGTTTAATGTCAAATTTTATTATAAAAAAATGTACAATATTGAGACTATTAAATATTTTTAAATATCATTTTCTCATCTTGTACATTTTTCTTATAATTTCATTTTATTTGCTAAATAATGCATCAACAAATTTATCAGAATCAAATTTTTCTAAATTATCTTTTTGTTCACCAATTCCAATAAACTTGACAGGAATATTATTTTCTACTTGTAATGGGAATACTACCCCACCTTTTGCTGTACCATCAAGTTTTGTCAACACCAATCCAGTGATTTTAGTTACTTTGTTAAACTCTTTAGCTTGGAATAATGCATTTTGACCAGTTGTCGCATCTAATACTAAAAGTATTTCTTTGTTTGCATCTGGATGTTCACGTGAAATAATTCTATTGATTTTTTCTAACTCATTCATAAGATTTACTTTATTGTGAAGTCTACCAGCTGTGTCAATAATTAAAACATCAGTATTATCTGCTTTTTGTGATTTAATTGCATCAAATACAACTGATGCCGGATCGGATCCTTCACTAGTCGAAATCATAGGTGCATCAACTCTTTTTGCCCATTCACCCAATTGTTCAATGGCAGCTGCTCTAAATGTATCACCTGCAGCAATCATTACAGATTTGCCATCTTTTTTAAGATTATAGGCTAATTTACCAATTGTTGTTGTCTTACCAACTCCATTTACACCTATAACTAAAATTACAGATTGTTTTCCTTCTTCTACATTTAGACTATTGTCTTGATTGTTTGCTTTTAATTTATTTCTCAATAATTTTTCAAGCTCTACTTTTATTAATTTTGGGTCTCTAATATGATTATCAGCAACAACATCCCTTAGTTCATCGATAATACTAATAGTTGTTTCCACGCCCATATCAGCAGAAATCATTATTTCTTCAAGTTCATCATACAAATCATCGTCAATTTTCGCCTTACCATTGATAAGATTATCAATAGCTGAATTCATTGCATCACGAGTTTTGAATAAACCAGATTTCAATCTTTCAAAGAATGATTTTTTTTCAGGAACTTTCTTTTCTTCTTTAACTTCCTCTTCAACTTTAGTATCTTCTTTTACCTCAGTAGGAATGTTTTCTTGATGATCCTCATCAGTTTCTTCTGATATCATTTCTTCGATATTCATTTCATCCATCTCTTCTTGAGAAATTTCATTTTCTGTTTCTTCATGATAATCAAGCTCAATAGCATTATCTATTTCAGGATTTTCAGACTCTTCTTCCGCCTCTTCAATCACTTCTGAAAAATCAATCTCATCCATTTCTTCTTGAGTTATTTCGTCTTCTACCTGTTCATGATAATTTAATTCAATATCATCTTCTTGTTTTTCCCCGTCTTTATGATTTATATCCTCATCAAAGAATTTTTCATCGACCTCTTCTTCTTTTACTTTTTCTTCTTCATTTAATGTTTCTTTTTTCTGTTTTTCGTCATTATCATCATTAATGAATTTCTTAAAAAACTTTTTAAACATAGACTCTCCTTATAAAACATTATCACATTAATTATAACATTGATTATAGATATTAACTAATTTTGTATATCATATCCATCTATTGCTAAAGTAATAACTTTTGAAATACCTTGCTCTTCCATTGTTACTCCATAAAGTCTCTCAGCCATTTCCATAGTAGGCTTTCTATGTGTAATTATGATAAATTGTGTATGCTTTGTTAATGTTTTGAGATAAGTAATGTATCTCTTGATGTTTGCCTCATCAAGAGCCGCATCAATTTCATCCAATACACAAAATGGTGCAGGATTAATTTCAAATATAGCAAATAGCAATGCAACAGCAGTTAATGCTCTTTCTCCACCTGATAACAAAGCAAGATTTTTTAATTTTTTTCCTGGTGGTCTTGCAGAAATTTCAATACCTGCAGTTAAAATATCATCTGAATCTAATTTTAACTGTGCTTCCCCACCATTAAATAATATAGTGAATATTTCATTAAAACGAGAATTTATCATATCAAAGGAACTTGAGAATTTTTCAATAATATCTTTTTCAATAGATTTAATCATATCTATAATATCATTTCTACTTACAATTAAATCTTCATATTGATTTTTCATAAATTCTAATTCTTCGGCTATTAAATTAAATTGCTCTATACTCTCATAATTAAAATATCCTATTTCAGACAATCTTTTCTTAATATCTAAAACTTCTTTTTTACTTGCTTCAGTATAATCCAATCTTGATAGCTTTTCTTCAAGCTCTGTCTCTGTAATAGAGTAAGTTTCAATATAGTCAGATTTTAATTCTACAACTTTTTGTTCTGAATTTTCAATTTTTAATTCTAATTTATACTTTTCTTTTTCATTACTATTAATTGAATCAGTTAAATTAGAAATCGTCTTATTATCTTTAATAATAGTCTCTTTCAATTCTTTTACTTCATCAAAAAGTTTTTCATAATTTTTACTATTATTATCATATTCTTCTGACAATTTTTCCTTATTAACTTTTAATTCTTCAATTTTATTTTTTGAATCAACATTATTTTGTTCAGTTAATTTTAATATCTTTTCTTCATTTGAAATACTATCTGAAACAGCTTCAATTTCAATTTTTAAATTATCTAAATCTGTCTCTGAAATGCTTAAATCTCTTACAATTACATCATATTCAGATTGATTTTTTATAATTACTCTTTCTGTATCAATAATATTTTCTTTTAATTTTTCATTTTCCTTTGTTAATAAATCATAATCTTTTTCTAAATTACTTAATTCATTAGATAAACTAGAAATGTCAGAAAAATCCTCTGAAATTAATTCACTATCAATTTTTTTAATCAAATCATCAAATTCCTTCATTCTTTTTAGATTGAAACTTTTTTCAATTTCTATTTCATGAATGGAAGATTTTATTTGATTTGTTTTTGAAATAATCTCATTGTTTTTATTATCAATATTTTGCAATTTATATATAGTATCATCAAACTCTTGCTTAAATACTTGATGTTTCTTTTCTAAAATGCCAATATTCTTTTCAATAGCATTAATATCATCATTAAGATTATCCAACTCTTTTTTTCTATTTAATAAGCTATTAGATTCTTTTTTGAAGGTATTACCCCCAACCATAGAACCCCATGAATTTATAATTTCACCATCTAAAGTAATTACTCTATAACCCTTGATGTCATTTGATACTACAATAGCATCTTCAATATTTTCTACCAATATCGTTCTGGAAAGAAAATGATCAATTATTCCATCTAATTTTGGATCATTCTTCACAAGATTATTTAGTGTATCAATCGCTTTAGGGTGATTGATATTATTTTTACTTCCATGGATTTTATTTATAGGTAAAAATGTGATTCTACCAATATTTTTATTTTTAATAAAATTAATCAAATATTTCCCATCAATTTCATTATTTATAACTATATTTTGAAGAGATGAACCTAAAGCTAAATCTAATGCTTGTTTGTATTTTTCATCTATTTCAATCAATTCAGCTAATACACCAACAATTTTTTTAGAGATATTTTCATCTTTATCTGCAATTTTAAGTAAGTTTTGTACAGATTTATAAAATCCATCATATGATTTATATTGTTTTTCAAGTATATCCCTTCTGGATTCTACTCTTAATAACTCATTTCTATATAAAACAATTTTTTGTTCTAAATCAGTAGTTTTTTCTTTATTAGTTTCTCTTTGCTCGATTAGTTCAGTAATTTTACTTGCATTATCTGCTAGTTCTTTTTCATGTTTTAATAGTTCTTCATTAAAATCATCTAATCTTTTTGTCTTATCTGATACCAAATCTTCTAAAATACTTATTTCATTAAGATAGCCTTTTTTTAGTTCAATATTGGAATTATCAATTCTTTCTTTTGTATTTTTGTTAATTTGAAGATTCGTTAATTTATCTTTTAGTTGTTTTATCTTTTGATTTAATTCGTTAGCATTTTTAAAACTAATTTCATATTCACTATTTTTTTCTTCATTTAATTTTTTTAAATCTGATAATGAATTTTTTAATTCTTTTTCTTTTACAATTAATTTTTCAATCTCTTTTTCTTTATTTTCAATATTATTTTTTAAACTTATGATTTTCTTATTATTTACTTCAATACTATTTTTCAATCTATCAATGTCTGAATTATAAAACTTTAATTTTTCATTAAGTATATTAATATCATTAGTAATGGAATTAATTTTATTTAAATTGCTTTGTTTATCACTATTTAATTGTTCAATTTTTAATTCTTTTTTTTCTATTTCTTCATTAATTGGTTTTAATTTAGAATTTAAAACTTCAAATTTTTCTCTATCTTCTTTTAATTCTCCATTTATGTATTCTAATTTTGATTTATCATTTTTAAGATCTGCACTTGATTTATTAATCGCTTTTTGCAAAATGTTTAACTCTAGCATCTCTAATCTAGAAGTTAGTTTAATACCTTCTTTTGCATTTTCAGATTGTTTCTTTAGGATATTGTATTCTTGTTGTTTTACTTTTAATTCATTATTTAGCTTTTCTAAATTTTCTTCATTTTTAACAAGTTTTTTTTCAGACTCAGTTTTTTTATATTTATTTTTAGAAACTCCTGTAGCTTCTTCAAAAATTTCTCTACGATCTTCATTTCTTCCACTTAAGATTTCATCAATACGACCTTGTCCAATCATTGAATATCCATCTTTACCAATACCTGTATCTAAAAGCAATTCCCTGATTTCTTTTAATCTAACAGGAGATTTATTAATTAAATATTCACTATCTCCCGTTCTAAATACACGTCTTGTCACGTTTACCTCATCAAATGCAATAGGTAAAGACTTGTCGCTATTATCTAAAACTATAGACACTTGTGCCATATTCATCTGTTTCTTACTGTCACTTCCAGAAAAAATAACATCTTGCATGCTTGTACCACGCAAAGATTTTGCAGATTGTTCACCAAGTACCCATTTTATTGCATCAGCAATATTAGACTTACCAGACCCATTCGGCCCTACAACTGCAGATATATCTTTATCAAATTGTAATTTAGTTTTATCAGCAAAACTCTTAAAACCATAAAGCTCTATATGTTTTAATTTCATAATATACATCCATAAAAAAAGCTATCCATCAGGATAGCATATTAGTTAAATCACATGTAATTTCTTAAGTGCATTCTTTGCAGCATTTTGTTCTGCAAATTTTTTATTGCGTCCCTTACCTGCACCTATAAATTTACTATCTAGATATGCTTCTATATAAAAAGTTTTATCATGTGACGGTCCTTCTTCTTTTACTAGTTCATATTTCAAGTTTATATTTTTATATTTGTGTAAATGCTCTTGCAACATTGATTTATAATCATTTACATTTTCAACAACTATATTTTCATCAAAAATCTTATCCTTAATAAGTCCATATATAAAATTATAAACTACTTCATAACCGGCATCTAAATAAAGTGCTCCATTAAAAGCTTCAAATAAATCAGCTTTTATAGAATCTTTATGTCTCCCACCAGTCTTTTCTTCACCCTTTCCAAGTAATAAATATTTTGAAAGATTAATCTCATCTGAAAGTTCAGAAAAAGAAGCTTCACAAACCAAATTTGATCTTAATTTTGTTAAATATCCTTCTTGTTTAGGTTTAAAATTCTTAAACAGAATTTCAGAGAACACCATTTCTAAAACAGCGTCCCCTAAAAATTCCAATCTTTCATTATGTTTACCTTTTAAAGATGAATGTTCATTTGCATATGAAGTATGAACAAATGCAAGATTTAATAATTCAAAATTATTAAACTTATAATTAATCTTATCTTCTAATTCTTTTAAGATTTCTATTCTTTCACCTTTTAATGTCATTTTAATTACCAGTTTTCTCTTCCACTAAATCAATAATATCTTGAACTGTATTTAATTCATTTAATTCTTTATCACTAAATTGAACATCAAATTCTTCTTCAATATTCATTATAAAATCAAGTAAAGCAATAGAATCTAATTCATAATCTTTTGTTAAATCTGCATTTAAATCAAAATCATCAATCATTAATTCTTCTTTCACTAATTCTATAATTCTTTCTTTACTACTCATAATCTCTCCTCTATATATTTATTAATATCGCTACCGATATATTCTTCCGCTCTATAAATAGCATGTTCTATAGCTACTCTATCAGAACTTCCATGTGCCTTAAATAATGGCTTTCTTAAACCAACCAGCACTGCAGCCCCTACTTTTTTATAGTCATATTTATCTTTAATTTTCTTCAATGAAGATTTCAATAATAGAGCACCCATCTTAGCTAAAAAGCTACTATTTACAACTTCTTTAATTTCTCCAAATAATACTGACGCTGCGCCTTCAGATGATTTAAGCATCATATTTCCTGCAAATCCGTCCGCAACAATTACATCAGCTTTACCAGTCAAGAAATCCCTAGCTTCAATATTACCACAGAAATTTATATTATCATTTTCCTTAAGTAAATCAAATGTTTCTTTTGATAAAACATCTCCTTTACCTTCTTCAACACCTACATTAGCCAAATAAACTTTTGGATTATCGATTGAAAAATACTTTTCAGCCAAAACAGAACCCATTACAGCAAACTGTGATAACATCTCTGGCTTAGAGTCCACAACAGCACCTGTATCCACCAATATAGTATTGGTACCCCTTTGATTAGGAATAAATGCAGTAAGTGTAGATCTCTCAACTTTTTCCAATCGTCTCGTTACGAATATACCACCAGCCACTAAAGCTCCAGTACTCCCTGCAGATAATAATCCATCCCCTTCTTCATTTAATCTATCCAATCCCAAAACAAGTGATGAATTCTTCTTTCTACGAATAGACCTTGCAGGATCATCTTCATTTGTAATGTATTCATTTGTATCTATAAACTCAAACCTATTAATGTCAACATCAGATTCAGAAACCATCTTTCTCGCCAATTCTTCCGGCCCAGAAAGAACAAAATCTAATTTTGAATTCTTCGCAGCATTCAAAATCCCATACATCATTTCTTCAGGTCCTAAATCCAATCCCATTAAGTCAATAATTAATTTCATATACACTCCATATTGATATATTCTCTTATATGATACCATATTTTCTTATTCATAAACAAATTTTCAAAAATGTAGTTGGGAAACTGATGATTTTTTGACATTATAAGATTAGATATATGATTTTTTTATTTTAATATAAATAGTTCAGTATAAATTATTGATATAGAATTTTATACTGTCACCAAAATTTTCCATTCAGCTTTTTTTCCATTTTCAAAAATCATACTGAGTTTTTCCAAATTTTGTTCAGCATAATTTGTAATTTTTGCTTTTTATACTGATTATTTAAGTTACTTGTCAAAATTTTTTCAGTATAGTTTTATTAATTAGTGTTTTATGCTGCCTTTTATGGAAATTTTTTCAGTATGATTTTAAATTTTAGAAATTATACTGTCTTTAAATTTTTGCCTTCAGTATTTTTTTCATTTATAGATTTTATACTGACATTTACCTTTTTAATTTAGTAGGAATGGTAATTTCACGCGCTACATCTGCTCTAAGCTCCCTACTCGGTCGCTTTTCATTGTGTCACAATGCGTTTGACCTACTTTTGTCTTCAGACGATGCAAAGCATCGCCTGAGCGACAAAGTTAGGTCATAATAAAATATGGAGTTAGTTAAAACCAACTCCATACATATATTTCTATTCTTCGTCTTCTACTTCAATAACTTTTTTTCCGTTATAGTATCCAGAAGGGCTTACTCTGTGTGGTAATCTTGCTTCTTGTGTTTCTGAATCAACAACGAAATTTACTTTATTTAATCTATAAGAAGAAGCTCTTCTTGATGCTGTTTTAGCTTTAGATGTTTTTCTCTTTGGTACTGCCATGTCAACACCTCCTTAATCTATATTACTGTTTTTAAATAACAAAAGTATTATACATACTTATGTGTGTTTTGTCAATTTTTTTATAAATTTTCTACAATATTTTGTGTTTCTCTTGCGATCATTAATTCTTCATTTGTTGGAACGATAAATATTTTAACTTTTGAATCATCTGCAGAGATTTCTTTTTCTTCTCTTGCTCCAGCATTTTTTGATTCATCTAATTTAACGCCTAATTCTTCAAGACCATCTAATATAATTTTTCTTGCAAAGTCGGAATTTTCACCAATACCACCAGCAAATGCAATAGCGTCAACTTTTCCAAGTAGTGCCATATATGCACCTATGTATTTTTTAGCTCTGTTTGCAAATACATCAATAGTTAATTTCGCTCTTTCATTTCCTTCTTTACTTGCAATTGTTACATCTCTAAAATCTGATGATACACCACTTAATCCTAATAAACCGGATTTTTTATTTAATAAAGTATCCATTTCTTCATATGACATATTATATTGTTTACCTAAAACAAATATAACGGCTGGATCGATGTCACCACTTCTTGTACCCATTACCAAACCTTCTAATGGAGTTAATCCCATTGATGTGTCATATGATTTACCATTTTTCACAGCTGTAATACTTGAACCATTTCCTAAATGGCATGTGATGATATTAACTTCTTCAGGTTTTTTACCTAATTTTTCAGCAACTTGCAATGTGATATATTTATGGCTTGTACCATGCGCACCATATCTCTTAATTTTATCTTTTTCATAATATTCATAAGGAATGGCATACACAGAATTTTCTTCTGGAATGCTTGCGTGGAATCCTGTATCTACACAAATTACATTTGGTTTTCCTGGTACAACTGCTTGTACACCTAAAATACCTTGAATTGCACCTGGATTGTGTAATGGCGCAAATCTAATAGCATCTTCTAAAGTTTCTAAAGCTTTATCATCTACCAATTGTGGTTGAATAATTGAACCACCATGTACGATTCTATGTCCTATTGCTTGAATATCATCAACATTGTCTATGATACCATAGTCTTCATGTTGCAATACTTCAAATAATAATTCAACCGCTTCTTTATGAGATGGTAAATCTCTTTCAATAATTACTTTTTCTTCATCACCTTTTTTATGTTGAATGTTTGATCCTTCAATACCGATTCTTTCTATAAGTCCTTTACCATATACCTTACCTGATACAGAATTCATATATTGATATTTCAATGATGAGCTTCCGCTATTTAATATTAAAATGTCCATTACTACTCCTATTTGTCTTTATCATTATTTTTAAGTTATAATTAAATTAAAACATTTACTAATATATTATAGCAAAAAGAATGAGAGTATTACAAATATTATGAAAAATATCGCGATTATATGTGAATATAACCCAATGCACAATGGTCATATTCACCAAATTAAAACAATAAAAAAAGAATATCCTGAATCAAATATTATTATTTTAATGAGTGGTTCTTTTGTACAACGAGGTGAACCATCAATTCTTGATAAATTTAAAAAAGCAAATATCGCCATAGAAAATGGTGTCGATTTAGTTTTAGAAATGCCCGCTATAATCAGTTTACAAAGCGCAAATTATTTTTCATATTATAGCGTAAAAATTTTAGACAAGTTAAAAAATATTGATTTTATTTCTTTCGGAATAGAAAACGAACCTTCAGAATTTGCAGAAACATTTAATTTATTAAACCAAAACAAAGAAAAAATTAATCTCATTCAAAAAAAATATATTGAACAAGGAAATTCATTTAAAAAATCATATTCGATGGCATTAAAAGAACTAAAACTTCAAACACTAGAAGACATTATCCTAAAACCAAACAACACATTGGCATTTCAATATTTAAATGCAACAAGTTCTTTGAAATCTAAAATTAAACCTTTAATGATTAAAAGAATTGATGGCGGATATCATAGTTCAACGCTTGATGAATATGAATTTCAATCAGCAACTACAATTAGACAAATGATATTTGATAACAAAGATATCAGAAAATATGTGCCACATTCTACCAATCAGTTGATAAATGATATTGTAAGATTAGATGATTTCAGTCAATTGTTTATTTACAAAGCTAAAATATTAGGAATGGATGCCCAAAATATTGCAGGATATGAAAATGGAATATTAAATTTATTAATAAATAATTTTGAAGAAAATTTAACTAAAACTGTAGAAAAATCACATAATAAAAGATATTCAAAATCCAGATTAAAAAGATTTATTATAAATTATCTTCTTAATATTACAAATGATGATATTAAGCTATTAGACGACATTACATATATTAGACCTCTTTCATTTAACGAAAATGGTAGAAATATTATAAACGAATTAAAATCTAATAAAGAAATTGATTTAGTCATGAAAATTTCTAATGATAAAGAATTAAATGAACAAAATAAACGACTATTAGAAATTGATAAAATGGCTTACCAACTTAGAAACATTAACTTTACAGAAAAATATAGTTTAGATTACACAAATAAACCATATATTAAAAATACTCTATTTGAGTAAAAAATATTTGTTATCGAAAGAATAGAAAATATTATTATTTAAAAAATTTACGAAGATAATTGCTTTTTTAGCCTTTATCCTCGTAGTTTTACGCCCTTATGGACGATGATTTTTTCATTTTTTACGTTTATCCTCGTAATTTTTTAATTATATTTACGATGATATTTTAAATTTTCGACTTTATCCTCGTAATTTTTCGCGTTTTCGGACGATGATAATTTAAGAATTTGCATATATCCTCGTAACAATACCATTTTTGTACGATGAGATTTTAAATTTCCGCGTTTATCATCGTATATATCTAATGAAGTTCTAAACAAAACCTCTATAAAGAGCTTTATTTTAGTTTTTTTCATTAAATATTGTATTTGAAACTTCTAGAATTTTTCCTTGAGGATCTCTTAATTGAACAGAAATCCATAATCCTTCAGTTTTGTTTAATATGTCATTCTTTTCTTCTGGTGTTAATAGTTCAGATTTTTCATCAATCAATATTTCTGTTGTTGCTGGAATTTTTCCATCTTTTAAAGGAATTTTATATAAAGATTTATCATTAATATCTTTTACATTTAAGATTTCCCCATTTTCAAATTCTTGACTTGAAATGTAAATATCAGCGTAAATATTTTGATTTTCTGTAGTAAATTTAATTTCATCTTTTTGTTCTATCCTGATTTTTAAATTAAATTTATCAGACCCAATATATTCCAGCTTTGCTTGAGTGTTTGAATATGAAATGTTTTTTAATTCCCCATCTGCAAACAAACTCTTAGTAACCTCTTCATTATTCGTTTCTTTTGTTAGCTCCTCTGTTTCTTTTTTTACTGTATCTTCATCTTTTGTTTTATCATTAGATGTTGTATTTTTGTTACATGAAACTACTGTAATTAAAACAATAATAAATAAAGCGAAATTTAATATTTTTTTCATAGCTATCCCCGATTCTATATTTTTAATATTATATAATAATATATACATATATTATTAAAAAAAAGAAATCGTTGTCAATTAATATTTATCATTTTTCAATTATTTTTTTAATTTTTTGGTTTATAAAGAGCCTTGGTAATTGTATTAAGGCTATACCTCTTTTAAAAGAGAAATTGTGTATTTATGTTGTAGCAATGAAGATGCTGTGTAAATAGAAATGTTAGCTGAACCACAGGCAATATAAGTGTGGACAATTTTTCGATTATTGATTTTAGCCTATAAAACAAAGTATTCAAGCAGTTTTGGAACTAAATTTTAAATTTTCAATTTTAGTACCAATTATTTTGGTAGGATTTGGTACTAAATCTTTAAATTCAATTTTTAGTACCAAAGATTTTGACAGTTTTTGGAACTAAATTTTAAATTTAGATTTTTAGTACCAAAATTTTAGTATAGTTTATGGTACTAAATCGCAGAAAATGGGTTTCAGTACCATTTTGCTCTAGTATTTTTGGAACTAAATTTTAAAAAAAGGAATTTAGTACCATTTATGATAGGATCATTAAAAATGGGGACATTAATATCAGTGATATTTTCAGCATCTTTAGACTTTGGGACTGTAACTAGCACCAAAAAGGCAAAAATTAAAATATGGTGCTAATATCTCTACAAACAATATTTATAATGTTTGTTTTCCAAGTCCAACGTCACTTCCATCCCCAACAGATATTGATGAATCAAAAAAAAAGAGCTAGATTCACTCTAGCCCTAACTTTACTAATATTTCAATTGTGATCTGTTATCTTCAATAACTTGTAATGTATTTTTGATTTCGTCTGAAGTTTTAGATAAGATTTGATCTACATATGCTAATGAATTTGTTGTGATTGTATTTGCTGTGCTTTTTGCTTCTGCAATTATTCTTTCAGCTTCTTTATTTGCTTCTTGAGTCACAGTGTGTTCATTAACCATGTCTTTGAATTTTCTATTTGCATCTTCATATGCACGTTCAATTTCTTCTTTAGCTTTTGTCTTCATTGAATTTGCTTGTGATTTTGCTTCTTCTAAAATTCTTTCTCTTTCTTGATTTACCCATTGTGCATCTTTAATTTCTTCAGGAATTGAATCCTTTAAGTCATTAATTATCGCATAAGCTTCATCTGGATTAATAGTTACTTTCTTTGAGAATGGTACTGAACCAGCCTCATCAATAACTCCTTCTAACTCTTCTAATAATGAAATGATATTCATATTGCCTCCTATTTGAATTTATCTTTGATTTTTTTCGCTACATTTTCTGGCACCAAACTAGAAACATCCCTACCGAATGAAGCAATCTCTTTTACAATACTTGAACTCAAATATGACATCTCTGGTTGTGCAACCATAAACATTGTTTCTACTTTTGTTTTAGAATAAAACTTATTCATCTGAGCATATTGTAACTCTGTTTCATAATCTGATATAGCCCTTATACCTCTAATAATGGCATCAATATTATTTTCTTCAACAAAATCAATCAATAAACCAGAATAATTTACTACTTTAACATTATCATAATCATACAATAATTCTTCCAACAATTCAATTCTTTCGTTTACATCAAAAAGATATCTCTTAGAATTGTTTCTTAAAATACATACCACAACCTCATCAAAAATCTTTGCGGCACGAAGAATGATATCCATGTGACCATTTGTCACAGGATCAAAACTTCCCGGATAAACTACTTTCATTTTAACTCCCTATAAAACCTTATATATTTTTTTCCATATTTTTTTTCATATACTAAATCTAAATTATTAAATTTTTCTGAGAAATCAATGTCAATATTTATTTCAACAATATATAAAGCTTCCTCAAAATATTTATTATTTAGCATCGCTTCAAATGCTAATTGATAAAATTCTGAATTATAAGGAGGGTCTAAATATACATAATCAACATTTTCTCTAATTTGCGCAATATTTCTTCTAAAATCTCCGGATAAAACAACAGATTCATTTTCAAACTTTGTATGCTTAATATTATCATCCAATAGCTTTAGATTATCTCTATTTAATTCAGAGAAATAAGCTTTTTTTGCTCCACGACTTAGAAATTCTAAACCTATATTTCCTGTGCAAGCAAATACATCTAAAACCACCGCATCCTCTTCAATCGGATTAATTATGTTAAAGATTGCTTCCTTTATCCTATCTTCCGTAGGTCTTGCATCAGGACTATTTGGTCCCTTCAATTTATGACCTTTTCTTGTACCTGTTATAATTCTTAAACTCATACTACCTCAATTTAATATTATTTTACTTAACTTCTCAACATTCTTGTCAATTAATTCTCTAATTTTCTTATCCTCTAAATCAATATTCTGAGAAATTCTATTAACAGTTTCAATTAGACTTTCATTAATCATAAAAGAGTTTTCTATATCTATATTACCCGATTGCTCAGTACCATACATAGAACCAGCCCCTCTTATTTCTAAGTCTTTTTTTGCAATCTCAAAACCATCCAAACTATCTGTAATAAATTTTAATTTGTCTGTTAGATATTTATTATCTCTCACAACAAAGAAACAATAGGATTGATATTTACCTCTACCTACTCTTCCCCTCATTTGATGAAGCTGTGATAAACCAAATTGTTGTGTATCATAAATAATTATTGTACTGGCATTTGGCACGTCAACCCCAACTTCAACAATACTTGTCGCAATAAGCATTTGAGTGACATTATTTACAAATAGATTCTGTTTTTCAATTTTTTCTTCTGTAGACATTTTACCATGTAAATAATCAATATTGATTTTCTTATTGAAATATTTTTTTAATTTATTATATAAAAGTTTAATGGATTCTAATTCTTCATCCTCTTCAACTCTTGAAGCAATGACATAAACCTGTCTACCTTCTTTGATTTGATGATAGGCAAAATTCATAAAATCCTGTTCTTTATAAATAGTTGTCAAATATGATTTTATAGCTAATCTATTTTTTGGTAAAGCATCCATAAAAGAAATATCTAAATTTTTATATAAAGCTAATGCTAAAGTCCTTGGAATTGGTGTCGCTGATAATAATAGTGTATCAGGATTTTCACCTTTATTAAACAATCTCTTTCTCTGATAAACACCAAATCTTTGCTGTTCATCAATTATTATTAAACCTAATTTATTAAAAGAAATTTTATCTTGAAATAAACTATGTGTACCAAAGATTATATCAATGTCTCCATTATTTAGCCCTTTATAAATTTTTTTCTTATCAGATGAAGATGTATTTCCTAAAAGTAAGTTGGAATGGATATTATTTTGCTCTAAAAAATCTCTATAATTGCTATAATGCTGACTTGCAAGTATTTCAGTTGGTGCCATAAACGCAACTTGATAACCATTTTTTATGGCTAAAATAGCAGAGAGAATGGCCACAATAGTTTTACCTGAACCAACATCACCAATAATTATCCTGTTCATATTTTTATCAGCTGTCATATCAGAAAAAATTTCTTTTATAACTTTTTCTTGAGAATCCGTTAAATCAAATTTTAATTTATTTATAATATTATCTAAACTATAATTTGAAAATTTAATATATTTATCTTCTTTCTTTCTATCTAGTAATTTATATGAAAGATGTTCAATTAACACATTTCTCAAATTTATACTATAAAATGCTTTATATAAAGATATACTATTCTCAGGTTTATGTAGCTGATAAATGGTATCCGATAAACTTAAAATATTTTCTTTTTCTAAAATTTTATTATCTAAATAATCATCAATTTTATAGTTATTATCAAATATAAAATTGATATATTTTTTTATATCTTTAGAAGAAATTGTCTTATTAACAGAATAGATGGGAGTAATCCCACCTATTTCATCATCATTTATTTTTGAAACAATAGGATTTATAATAGCTTTTTTATCCGCATTATATATCCCATATATTTTATAGACATTATTAGCTATTAAACTTTTCCCTGAAAATCTATCATTGTACCAAATAATATTTATCTCACCGGTATCATCAAAAGCTTTCAGACTTGAAACTGATTTATTTCTTGCATAGAAATAAGTTCTAAACTGAGTTTTAATGGTCAATTCAAAATACGCCTTATTTCCATCAATTGCGTCAACTACTTTTGTTTTATTAGATCTATCTTCATATCTCTTTGGAAAATAATTAACTAAATCATCCAAAGTGTAAATACCTAATTCATTTAATTTTTCTTCTTTTTTAGGTCCAATACCTTTAATGTCTCTTAATTTCATTTTACTCTACTGATGCAATATAGTAATAAAGTGGTTGTCCACCATAGTTTAGTTCTATATCAATAAGAGGAAATTCTTCTTCTAATTGACTAGCTAATTCACTTGCTTGATCTTCTGTCACATCTTCACCATAGTAAATTGAAAGTATAGAATTATCAATATCTAAAGCATTTTTAACTAATTCTCTAAAAGTATCTTCCAATTTATCACCTTTTACAACAATTGCACCATTTTTTAGTCCGATGTAATCATCTTTTTTAATCTCTAAATCTCCACTCTTTGTATCTCTGATCGCATATGTTAGTTGTAAACTTGTGATTTCTGAAAGAGAATTTGTCATATTTCTTTCATTTACATTTGGAGTTGCTGTTTCATCAAAGTTTAACAATGCTGTAAATGATTGTGGAATTGATTTTGTTTCAATTACTATTAAATTACAATCAACAATTGGTACAGCTTGTTTTGCAGCAAGTATAATATTTTTATTATTTGGGAAAATAAATACATTTTTTGCATTTACTTCATTTACCGCATCAACAATATCTTGTGTAGATGGGTTCATTGTTTGTCCACCTGTTACTATCTTGTCTACATTTAATTCCTTAAAGATTTGTTCAAAACCTTCACCAATTGAAATAGTTACAAAACCATATTCTTTTGATTCTGCTTTTGTTTCTTTTTCTTTAGCTTTATTTTGTTCATCTTTGATTCTATTTACTTCTTGATTTTGGAATCTCATATTTTCAATCTTAATATCTGAAAGCTCACCACGTTGTCTAGCAAGTGATAAAACTTTACCAGGATCATCAGTGTGAATGTGTGTCTTTATTAAATTATCCACACCAACACAAACTATTGAATCACCATATTCTTGTATTACTGATTTAAACTCTTCATATGATTCTGAACCATCGTGATTGATTAAAAATTCTGTACAGTAACCATATACAATATCTTCTGGTCTTACATCAGAATGGTGTTCAATTGTCTTTTTAAGATCTAATGACAATACATCTTCTTCCTCTAATACGTCATCAAGATTTTCACCATTTATTGCTTTATAAAAACCTTCAAGTAAAACCATTAAACCTTTACCACCAGCATCAACAACACCTGCTTCTTTTAATACAGGAAGTAATTCTGGAGTTAAGTTTAACGCTCTATTCCCTTCATCGATAACGTTTTTTAAAAACTCTAAAGCATCATCATAATTTAGAAATTCTTTTCTAGCAAATTCAGCCATCATTCTGCTTACCGTTAGTATTGTACCTTCTGTTGGTTTTAAAACCGCATTGTATGCTGTTTCTTTAGCACTTTCAAATGCTTCAACAATATTTACAATATCTAACTCGTCAACTTTTTCTACGACCTTTGAAAATCCTCTACAAAGTTGAGATAGTATAACACCAGAGTTACCTCTAGCACCCATCAATGATCCAGTTGACAAAGCTTTTGCTATTGTTTTCATCCTTCCATCATCTGTTTCGTTTAATTTTTTCATTACTGATTTAAATGTTAATGACATGTTTGTCCCGGTATCACCATCAGGAACCGGAAAAACATTAAGACCATTTACATATTCTTTGTTTGATTCAAGATTTTTATATGAACCTTTTAGTCCAATTCTTAAATCTTCATATCCTATTTTTCTCATTCATCCCCCAAGATTAAATTCTGATACCTTGAACTATAATATTCACAGAATTAACTTTTAAATGTGTATTTTTTTCTATACTATATTTTACTTTTTCAATTATATTATCTGCAACAACGGAAATCCTTACACCATACTCCATTATTACTATTAAATCAATATCTACAATATCGTTATGAACTGTTACTTTTACACCCTTCGATCTATTTTCAACGCCTAATAGCTCAAATATTCCATCTGTCGTATTTTGTATAGCTAGACCTACTATACCATATGATTCTTGAGCAGATTCAGCAGCGAGTGCAGCAATAACTTTTTTATCTATAACTATTTTACCAAATTTGTTTGTAATTGTAGCTGACATATTGACCTCCTTATATTTTGATATATAAATTATAACAGTCTTAACTATAACTTGCAAAATTTAAATACTTTGTGTATAATACTTCGAGTAAGGAAATAATTGATAGGAGGTGTTAATATGGCAAGGCAATGTGCAATTACAGGTAAGAAAAAGAAATCTGGAAATATTGTAACTTTCTCACACAGAAAAATCAAAAGATCATTTAAGCCAAACCTTAGAAGAGTTAAAGCTGTTGTAGACGGAAAAGTTCAAACAATTTGGGTATCAACAAAAGCGTTAAAATCAGGTTTAGTTGAAAGACCATCTTATGGTAAAACTGCTGATGCAGAATAGTATTTTTTATAATATTTAAAATAAATATTAAAAGAGAAATAAAAGTTTTATTTGCAAATAAATCTTAAAAAATGGCTGCAATATATTAATCTTTGGATAATATATTGCAGCCATTTTTGCTTTTAATTTTATTATTGATATAAAATATAACTATTTAATTTTGGTAGTTTCAAATACTCTTGATATAGTGAGTCGATACTTTCATCATTGACCCACTGAATCATTACAATTTCGTAATTATTTACATTTTGAATGGTAAATAATGGTTTATTTCCTATATAGTTAAAATATACTGGATATAATTCTATTGAATTACTACTTTGAATTAAAATATAATTTTTATCTGGTGAAATTGTTGCATCAATTGCTCCAGGTCTTCTCGCCAAAATTTCTCTCCAAGTAAACATACTCTTTTCTGTTTGAGCTATATTTACAGTTGGAGTAAAATCTAAATCAAAAGGACTTGTTACCAATCCTCCACTATTTTTTTGTGATTGTAAGTCAATTGATGATCTAAATTTCCATCCATTAGCAATTCTCTTTATACCAATATTTTTTGGATCAGGAGTAAATTCAACAATATCAATATCTTCTCTTGCAGAAAGTAAATTTAAGTTTTCCTTATAAGAAGTTAAATAAATTTCATTTCCTGCATTTCCTGCAATATTTGTTGCATTTAGAGCGTTATTTCCTCCTAGTTTTGATAATTGATATATATTATAACTTTCATATACAGAATCATTAGTATAATTAAAATTTGTCACTCCAATGTATTCTCTATTTACATAATCAATCCTTCTATACGTATTATCAGAAATAATATTAGTACCTTCTTTATTTTTCATAAATTCAGGATTTGCACTAATACTATAAATGTTTTTTCCATTAGCATTTTGATGTTTTGTACTCTTTATAGTCCAAAGTCCTGAATTATTTGGAATTACAATATCATTCACCTTTAAAATGGCTGATTTTTCATCTTTAGTCCCTTTTTTCATATAATAAGTATAGTAATTGTAGTCAAAACTGTTAGATATATTAATATTTCTTGCTCTGAAGGAAATAGCTAAACCATAATCATTATTAACAATATTTTTATCGCCATCCATAATTGACTCTAATTGAGCATGTTTTTCATTGATTTCTTTCTCCGTCACTTTAGATTTTTTCTCATAAACATATATTTTTCCTAAATATATAGTTATTAGTTTATCCTTATCGATTTCAACAAATTCCTGTGAGAATGATATATTATTAGAAAACTTATAAATAGTTGTTGTATCATTTTTTATAAGGTATTCATCAGGAATTTCAGTAATCTTAGGTCTCATATATGAGAAGAAATTTACATATCGTGAACTTATATTAGGTTCAATAATATAGTTACTATTAAAATCAAATACTTTATTTGAAATAAATAATTCATTTGATTTATCTACTTTTTCCTTCTTTTTGTCTGCTATATCATATATTTCTGTATTTTCCCAAATACCAGAAAGCTCAAATTTCTTATTAGGCTTTTTTAATAAATTTGAGTATTCATCTAAATCTTGTAAATTTTGTTGTCCACAAGCGGTAAGCAAAATAGAAAATACAATCAATAATATAAACTTAATTTTTCTCATGTGTATCTCCTATCGGCAATTCAAAGTGAACATTTGTACCTTCGTTTAACTTACTAAATATTTCAAGTTTACCATTATGCTGTAATATTATTTCTTCACAAATAGATAAGCCTAACCCAGTATGTGAGCCACTTGATGTACCTTTAAAGAATTTTGTTGTTACAAGCTCAATTTCTTCCTCGCTTATACCAATACCTGTATCAATAACTTCACATATTATAAGGTTTAAGTCTTCATTTTTCTTAATACTTACGATAATTGTCCCATTTTCAGGAGTAAATTTTATCGCATTGTCTATTAAATTAATGAATACTTGTTTTAATCTATTTTCATCAGCGATAATATCGACTTCTGATTCATCATAGTCATAAATTAAGTGAATATCTTTTTCTTTCACTCTTGGGTTTAATTGTTTAATTATATTTTTTACAACTGGAATAATATTAAAACTTGATTTTGACAATGAAAATCTTGGAGAAGTAAATCTTGAAAAATCAAGTAAGTCTTCTACCATATCGGATAATCTATCCGCTTCTTTTTCAATAATTCTCAATCCATCATCTATTATTTCGCCTTCAATACCATCATCTTGCAGGGTTATCGCCCATCCTTTTATAGATGTTAAAGGAGTTCTAAGCTCATGTGATACTGAGGAAATAAAATCCGTTTTAATTTCTTCTTTTTTCAATATATTTGTACTCAACTCATCCATTGTACGAGCTAATTCACCAATCTCACCTTTATAATCCATATTTGATTTTTCAGTATATCTACCATCTGAAAGTTTATTTGCTAGTGTCGTTAATTTATTAATAGGTAAAAGGAATCTTTCACTAAAATAATAAATAATGACAAATCCTGTTAATACTGAGAAAAAACCAAATATGATGAATAGATTCATTCTTTTAAAAACTTCCCAATTCATCTCATCAAGACTTGTTGTAGTCCTGATAATACCAATTTGTGCATTGTTTGATTTTATTGGATAATTTAATGATAATGTACCATCAGGATTATTATCAAACTTATATTTTCCATTGCTATCTAATAAATTATTGAAGTTTTGTACTGTTTGCCCAACTTTACTATCACCGGTATTGTCATAATATAAAACACCAGTATTATCTAAGATTTGAACCTTACCTTGAATATTATTTAAAAATTCAAACCTTTCATTCAACACAACTTCAGATAGTGTATACTCAGATATAGTTGACTCATATAGTTCTTGGCTATATCTTGTTTGTGCTATCATATTTGCTTTAATATTATTTGTATAATAGTTTTTCAATGAAAGATAAGTAAATATTTCAAATCCAGATATAAATATAATAAAAATAGACATGTAAAAGAAAATCAATCTAAATTTTAAACTGTCTTTATTTCTATATATATAATCTTTTAATTTCCCCATCTATATCCTACACCCCAAACTGTATGTAAATATTTTGGATTTGCAGGATTGTCCTCTATCTTAGCTCTGATACGTCTTATATTTACATCAATAATTTTTGTATCAGCTTTATTATCGTCTCCCCACGCAAGATCCATCAATTCTTCTCTTGTAAATGCTTTATCCTTATTAGTTAAAAATATTTTAATTAAAGATAATTCTGTTGGAGTCAAATCAACCATTACCCCATTTTTCTTAAACTTTTTAGAATATAAATCTAATTCAAATGGTCCATAAGTTAAAGAGCTTTCTTCATTATCTTTTGAATTGATATTAATCCTTCTCACAAGTGATTTTATTCTTAAAACTAATTCTTGTGGATTGAAAGGTTTTACCATGTAATCATCAGTACCTTGCTCTAATCCTAATATTCTGTCTACATCTTGTGATTTAGCTGTAAGCATTATTATCCCTAAATCTGGTAATTCATTTCTTAAAATACTGCATACTTCAAATCCATCCATTCCTGGAAGCATTATATCTAGTATAACAACATCTGGCTTAATATCTAAAGCCATTTCTACACCTTCTTCACCAGTTCCAGCTTCATAAACTTCAAAACCAGCTTTTTGAACATTTATCTTTGTAAATTTTCTAATAGCAACTTCATCTTCAACTAATAATACTTTATTTACCATTTCGCCTCCCTAGTCTAATTTATTAAATAAATTAAATATATAGTCTTTATATTTACTTTCAACCACCAACTCTTTGTGATTATTAACTTCTAAGTTTTTACTGAAAATTAATTTATACGCCACTAATTGTTGGTTTCTATATAATTTTGTATTTTCAGATTTGCCATATTTTCTATCACCTATTATTGGATGACAAATATCTTTCAAGGTCGTCCTAATTTGATGAGTTCTACCTGTTTGCAATTCAATCTCTACAATTGAATAGTTTTCCTTATTTTTAATTGGTCTAATTATCGTTTTAGACTCTTTACCCTCTTCTGAAACTCTCACTATATTTTTTTTATCTTTTAACAATTTATTCTTTATCGTCATTTCTTTATCTACATTTCCATGAACAATTGCTAAATATAGTTTTTTTATCTTATCTGTTTCAATAGCTTCATTAAGCTCTAGAACAGTTTTTCTATTTTTTGCACCAATTACTAAGCCCATTGTATTTCTATCAATCCTGTTGACTACAGCAGGTCTAAAGGTAGGTTCTAGTCTAGGTATATATTCTTTTCTTTGAATCAATAGATCGACTATATAATCCACCACATTATTACCATAGTCTTTCTTATCCGCTGCATGAACAAGAACATTTTGTGGTTTATCTATCACAATAATATTTTTATTTTCATAAGCAATTTCAAGATTTAATTTACTTGTTACAGTAATATCTTCTTTTTGCCACTTTTCTATTTCTTCATCATATATAAAAATATTAACAATATCATCTTTATATATTATTGTGCTTGGCTCGACTCTTTTTTTATTTACCTTAATCTTTTTTGTCCTTATCCATTTGTAAATTAACGAATTTGGAGCTTTTGGAAAAAATTTATTTAAAAATTTTATTAAAGTTTGATCATTGTCATTTATATCTATTTTTATATGTCTCATTTATTTTATTACCTCTTTGTGTTATTATTATAGCATAAATATATAGAAAAGAGGTAAAGATGAGATATATAAGAGATTTCTTTTACAATTTCTCAGATATAATTTTTGCGATAATTGTCACAGCTTTAATAGGCTATGTACTATTCTTTAATCTAAATCATTTAGTTAATATTGAAAATGAAAATGTATCAACTGTGCAAGCAAAAAATGAAATTGTTAATAAAAAAGATGAAGAAATTAATGTAATGATTCCTTCAAACTTAAATGTAGAGCAACTTGCTGAAATACTTAAAGAATATAAAGTAATTAATGATACCAAACCTTTTATAGAAAAGTTTAAAGATACCAAAAAGACAATAAAATCTGGAGAAATTAAAATTAAACAAGATATTTCATTAGATGAATTAGAAAAGTTAATATTTGAATAAAAAATGAGCTGTTACACAACGACAAAAAAGTCATTTTGTAACAGCCCATTTTTTTATGTAGAATTTAACAAATTAACTATTAATATAGTTTTCTATCAATGAAACTCTATCTTCAAAACAAAATATATTTTTAGAAATAAGTAAATCTTTTATTTTTTCATTTTTTGTATGTAAAATAATCTTTTCCTTATTTTTAAAATATATCTCAAAGATTTTTTTATTTAACGATTTAGAATGCATATTGATATAATACGCTTCTATATATTCGCTATTTTCTAAGTTTATCATCGCTATAATTGATATATCTTTATGATAATAACAATTTTTCTTATTATTTTGAGCAATTTTACATCTTTTTTTGTTAAGATTATTTAATCTTTTTTCTTCTTCTAAAAATAATTTGGCTTTAGAATTATAATAATTGTAATTGTATAATGCCTTATTAAAAGAATCTAAGACCGTAAACGGTCTTAGATTGATTATATAAAATATTTCATTATTTTTATGATTAAATTCTGCTTTTGTAATTAATTTATTGTCTAACATATCAATATATTTTGTACGTAATTCAATAAATTTTTCTAATTTCTTTTCCTCAGAATTATACACTATAGCACCTTTACTTCAGCTTCTAACCCTTCTGGTAATTCATTTTCTTCAATGTCTAATCCTATAAATAAATCAACATCTGTATCCTTTGAAAATTTATTTAGTTTTTCCATAAGTGTTGATAGATTTTCTTTATCAAAATCAATAATTTGATATAGTCCATCTAAATACATTTTTTCAATATCATAGTCTCTAGAAACTATACCTGCAATAAAACCATATAGTGAATCTATATTGTTTATACCAAATTTATTAGCATTTATTAATCTTATCGCATAGTCTAATGAAAAGATATGAGTATCATCTGTATCTACAAAAACAATGTTACCATTTCCTCTTGATTTTTCTTCATTTGCGTTATCGATTAGATATTTTGTCTTACCACTTCCTGATTTACCTAAAATAAGTTTAACCATAATATACCTCTTTCAATATTAGTTTAATTAATTTTGATCATCTTCGAAGTCATCATCATCTAAATAATCAACTTCAAATCCATCTTCGTAGTCCATATCATCATAATAATCTTCTTCATAATCATCAAAATCATGGTGATGGTGATGATGGTCATGGTCGTGATCGTGGTGATGATAATGTAAATCTTCTAAATCAATTTCATTTTCATCTAAATATTTATAATATGCATCAGCAGCTATCTCGAATTCTTGTTCGTCTTCAATCATTGAAACATCAAAGGTTTCATCATCGCTGTATGTTGCTTTGTATAATAGAATATCACCAGGTTCTTCATCTTCATCTATCGGCAATAACGCAATATAATCTTGATCTTCCACTTGATATTGAGCCACTACTAGACATGTTAATTCAGTGTCATCTTCAAGCGTTAAAATAATCTCCTTGAATTCTTCATCTTCATCTAAATCTTCAATGTCATATTCAATATAGTTTTCTTCTTTAAGAGTTTCGTTTTCACGTTCAAAATCTTTATTCATAGAACCTCCTTCTTTTATTTAAATATACCTAATTTTATGAAATTTTACAAGCTTTTTATTATACGTTTTATTAATTTAAAAGAGAATTCTGTAGATTCTACGGAAAGCTTTTCCTTAGGTGTATGTGCATCAAAAATATTAGGTCCCATGCTTATCATATTCATATCAGGATATTTTTGGCTTAAAATTCCAGTTTCTAAACCTGCGTGAATAACGGCAACTTCTACTTCTTCGTTTCTTATTTCTTTATATGAATTTTTTGCAACATTTAATAAATGATTATCAAAATTTGGTACCCACATTGGATATCCATCTGAAAACTTAATTGAATAATTAAAATTATCAGCTATATTTGAAACAGAATTTTTTAGAAACTCTAAATCGTCTCCAAATGAGCTTCTTATAGATGTTTGTATCTTAAATACATCTCCTTCAGTTTTAACTATAGCTAAATTGTTTGATGATCTAACAATTTCTAATTCTTTATCTGTAGTATTTACTCCATGAGGGAACATTTCTAATGAATTTAAGATTTCTTTTACTACCTCATCATCAATATAAGTATAATTTCCTTCAACTTTTTCTAATTTTAGTTCAAGATCAACTTCACGTTTTAGATATTTATCATTAATTTCTATTACGATATTGTTAAATTCTTTATCTAATAATTCTAAATCTTTATTATCTACAGCAATCACCGCTTTTGCTGAAGAAGGAATGGCATTATGTTTTGATCCACCATTAATTTCAGCTAAACTATATTTTAATACTGATTTTAATTTTAATAATATTGTATTTAATATTTTAATAGCATTTGCTCTTGATTCACCAATCATTGTACCTGAGTGTCCACCTCTTAGACCAGCTACTTTGATTTGGAAATTAGTAACTTCTGCATAAGCATCTTTTTTATCCAGTTTATGTTCTAATACAGCACCTACACCACCTGCACAACCTACTATAATCATATTGTCTTCTTCGTTATCAATATTAATTAAATTTTTACCTTTTAATAAATCCTTAGATAGTCCTAAAGCACCATCCATACCAGTTTCTTCTGTAGTTGTGAAGATTGCTTCAATTTTTGGATGCTGAATATCTTTATCTTCTAAAATCGCCATTGCTAAAGCAACGCCTATACCATCATCCGCACCCAAAGTAGTGTTGTTAGCATGTATAAATCCATCTTCAACAATTAATTCGATTGGATCACATGTAAAATCATGATTTGAATCTTCTGTTTTCTCACAAACCATATCTATATGACTTTGTAGGATTACAGCTTCATGATCTTCATAACCTGGTGTAGCTTCTTTTGTAATTAAAACATTACCAAATTCATCTTTTACTGTTTCTAGTCCTAATTCTTGTCCAAAATTATACATGAATTCTGAGATTTTTTCTTCATGATTAGAACATCTTGGTACTTGACTGATTCTTTCAAAATTATTAAACACGCTATACGCACTTGATTCATATAAACTTTTCATTTTATTTTTCCTCAACACTATATTTTTCTTTTAATTCACTAACTTTTGATAGATAAACTTCTTGTTGTTTTTGGTGAAGCATACCATGTTTAAGTTCATCTTTAAATGTTTCAAAATTGTTTTCTTTAACTAATTTTTTATCATCTAATCTAATTATATGATACCCAAATTGAGATTTTACTGGATTAGAAATTTCACCATTTTCCATTTCCATTAAAGCATTTTCAAATTCTGGAACCATTTGGCCTGATTGGAATTCACCTAAATCTCCACCTCTTTGAGATGATGGACAAGTAGAATTATCTTTTGCTAAATCTTCAAAATTTTCACCAGCATCGATTTTGGATTTTAATTCTTTAGCTTTTTCTTCGTCATCTGTTAAAATGTGATGTGCTTTGAAAGAATAAACTTCTTTAAATTGTTCTTTATTGTTTTCGTAAAAGTCTTTTACTTCTTCATCTGAAACTTTAACTTCGCTAATTAATTTTTTCATAGCAAGTTGTTTTAAGATTTGTTCTTTAACAAATTCTAACTCTTTATTGAATTCTTCAGTTTCATCTAATTTATCTTCTTTAGCAGATAGTAAAAGTAATTCTTGATTTAATAATTCTTGAGCTAATTGTTTTTTACCAACTTCTGAGTTAAATCTCATACCATCTTGACCTAACTGTTTGATAAATTCATTAACATCTTTTTCAGTTATTTCTTTTCCATTTACTACATAATATATTTTGTCTTCCATAATATCTCCTATTTCGTTAGTGTTATTCCTTCTTTTTTTATTAAAATTTTTCTTTGCTTATATAATCGTCCTATCGCACGCTTAAATTGAGATTTACTCATATTAAATACTTTTTTAATTACTTTTGGATCACTTTTATCATTTACTCTTAAAAAACCACCATTGTCTTTTAATATCTTATAAATAAGATCAGAATCTTTATTTAGTTCAATATGAGATCTATTATTAGTTGTTAAATCAATTTTACCATCAGATTTAATATTTTTGACTCTTAAATGCACCTTATCTCCAACTTTAGGCACACCATGAATTTCTGATGCAGGTAACATTGCATTGTATTTATTTTCAACTAAAATAAATGCTCCAATTTCACTTTCATATGAGTAAATAATACCATCCACCCAATCATTTTCCTCCAAATCAACATCTTTATCAAAATAATTATCAACTTTCATTGTTGCAGTCAATCTGTTTGATTTATCAATGTATAGAGCAACTAAATGGTATGAATGTTTCCTTATGGTGCCCATTTGTTCTTCAAAAGGTAAAAGTAAATCTTTATCTAATCCCCAATCAAGAAAAGCACCAATTTTAGTATTTTCTTTTACTTGTAAAAGAGCTAATTCTCCAAGTTCTATTTTTGACTTCTTAGTCGTTGCAATAGGTCTATTACTATTATCCTTATAGACAAATACTTCTATTTCATCACCTACATTTTTATCTTTTCTAAGATATTTTCTAGGCAATAAAATATCTTCTTCATCTTTATTTTCTAGTTCTTGACCTAAAAAAGCACCTACCGAAGTAAATCTTTTAATTTTTAGTTTCTGAGTTTTCCCTAACTGATACATTTAAATTCTCCCTTGAGAAACCATAACCATAGACTTCATTGATATTTGTAATATATACAAAAGCATTGTCGTCAAGTTCTTCTATAAAGTTTCTAATTTTTACATACTGTTTCTTGTCAACGATTGAGACAAGAATATTTCTATCTATTTTTGTATATCCACCCATCGCTTTATATAAAGTGGTTCCTCTATTTATTTTTGTGGCGATAAAATCGTTAATCACATCTACGTGATCAGATATAATTGTAATTTGTATTTTTGAGTTGAATCCAGCAATTGCCACGTCTAATACATATGTTGTTACATATAAAGATATAAATGAATATATCCCACTTTGAACACCAAATACTGATGTAGCAAATAGGATGACCATTGTATCAACCATTAATATCGCTTTACTAAGGTTTACATCAGTCTTATACTCAATTATCTTGGCAACAACGTCTGTACCACCGGTAGATCCACCTTGTTTCATAACAATTGACAAACCATAACCTATAAATGATGCACCTAATACTAAATTTGCTAATTTATCTTGCAAAATTGGTTCTTTTATTTCAACAAAAGCATCAAATACTCCTAAAAGTAAGGTATATGAGACTGCCCCTACCACTGTGTACAATCCGAATTCTTTACCTAATAAAGCAGTACCTAAAATAAAAATTAAAATATTTAATATCGCACTAATAATACCGATATTAATTTCGGGGAATAGCTCTTGAAGCCCTTGTGATAAACCAGTAACACCCCCCGCAGCAATATTCGAAGGAATGTTAAAGAAAATCGCCCCAATTGACATAATAAACGCACCTAATATTATTATTAGTATTCTTTTAAATTTTTTATTTATTACCATACTATTCCCCTTATTATTAAATTTCAAGTATTATTGTTAATATCATCGGATCTCTCTTTATTTCAGAATAAACAAAAGATCTTAGCTTGTCTGCAATTAAAAACTTCATTTGTGCAGTATCCACGATTTTTTTATTATTTATTTCCTTTTGAGTCATTTCTAATACTTTATAGGCTCCAGAAATAATTTGTTGAGAATCTTTAACATAAACAAATCCCCTTGAAAGTATTTCCGGTCTTCCGACTAATTTCTTTTGCTTAGTATCAAATACCATAGCTACATTAATTAATCCCTCTTCAGAAAGTCTCTTTCTATCTCTTAATACAACATTTCCAACATCACCTATACCTAAACCATCTACAAGCAATTTACCTGCTGGTACGGTTTCTGTCATTTTAGCACCATGTTGATTTATTTCAATAACATTACCAATTTCAGTGATAAATATATTTTCCTCTTTAACTCCCATTTTTATAGCTAGATCCTTATGCATAGCAAGATGTCTTAACTCACCATGTACTGGGATAAAGTATTTTGGTCGTATTAAAGCAAGCATAAGTTTTAACTCTTCTCTAGAAGCGTGACCAGAAACATGCACATCTGCAAGTTTAGAATATACAACATTTACTCCTAATTTAGTAAGATTGTTAATTACAGATCCCATTGAGTCTTCATTTCCTGGAATTGGAGTTGCAGAAATGATAACAGTATCTCCTTTTTGAAGTTTTAGTTGTCTATGTTCTTCTCTTGCCATTCTTGTAAGTGCTGCCATTGTCTCGCCTTGACTACCAGTTGTCAGCATTACAATTTCTTCATCTTTGAATTTGTTGATGTTTTTTATATCTTGGATAGTATTTTCTTTTACTCTCAAATAACCAAGTTCAATCGCGATTTTTATGTTTTTAACCATAGATCTACCAGAAATAAACATCTTTCTGTTGTTGTATTCTGTAGCATCAAAAACTTGTTGTATACGGTGTAAATTTGAAGCAAATGTAGCAACCGCAATCCTACCTTCTGCTTCAGAGAATACCTTTTTGAATGTTTCCCTTACAGATATTTCACTTACAGTAAAACCTGCTCTCTCAACATTTGTACTATCACTTAGTAAACATAATACACCTTTTCTACCTAATTCACCAAGTCTTTGTAAATCCATCATAACACCATCAATAGGTGTAAAGTCAACTTTAAAGTCACCTGTAAATACTACTGTACCTAAATCAGTATGCAATGCAATCGCACAAGCATCTGGTATTGAATGGTTTACAGCGATAAATTCAACATCGATATCACCCAATCTGATTGTTTGACCTTGTGAAACTGTCTTTAACACAGAAGTATCTAGTCCATGTTCTTCCAATTTTCCTTGAATAAGCCCTAATGTTAGTCTTGTAGCATAAACTCTTGTATTAAGTTTTTTTAACAAATATGGCACTGCACCAATATGGTCTTCATGTCCATGTGTTATTAATAATCCTGATATTTTATCTTTATTTTGCTCTAAATATGTGAAATCTGGTATAACGATATCTATCCCTGGCATTGTTTCGTCTGGGAATGTAGTACCTGCATCAATAATCAAAATTTGATTATTGTATTCAATTGCTGTCATATTTTTACCAATTTCACCAACTCCCCCAAGCGGTATAATCTTTATACTGCTCGATTTTTTTCTTCTATTGTGTCTATTCATATTTTTCCCTTCTCTTAATCTAAATTCTCTTCTTCGTCTAAAAGATCATTGTAAATTGCAAGAATTTCATTTAACTCTTTTTCACTTTCAATCGGTAAGAAAACAGCATCTTCTTCCTCAAGTTTTATTTCGAAAATATATAACTCTTCATTATCATCCAATAAAGCAGCATAATCTCTATCATCTACGCCAAATGTATCTAATAATCTCAATTTTATTTTTTTTGAACCATCGTATAGTTCGATATATTCTAAATTTTCCATTTTATCTTGCATCTAAATAAGATTGCAGTATCAAAGCTGCAGCAATCTTATCAATATGATCCTTTCTTCTATTTCTTCCTACGTTACTTTCTATCAAAACTCTTTCTGCAGAGACTGTTGTAAGCCTCTCATCTTCATAAATTATCTCATTGTCTATTTCTTTTTTTAACAAATCTACAAAACTCATTACTCTTTGAGCAGATGGTCCTTTAGAACCATCCATATTATAGGGCATACCAATAATTACTTTGGTAATCTCATTTTCTTCTATTATTTTCTTTATTTGTTCAATGTCGCTACGAACATTTTTTCTTTTAATTGTAACCAAACCATTAGCGAACATTAAAAATGGATCTGATATAGCAACTCCTATAGTTTTTGTACCTAAATCTAAACCTATATATCTTTCCATAATTCCTCATTAAAATTGGGTAGAATAAAATCCTACCCAAATTCTATTTTCTAATACCATTTTTTTCAAAGTAGAAATTTAAAATACTTTCTAATAATTCATTTCTATCTATTTGTTTAATCATTTTTCTAGCATCTTTAAAAGATGTAATATATGTTGGATCTCCTGACAAAATATATCCTATAATTTGATTTGAAGGATCATATCCTTTTTCTTCAAGAGCTTCATATACTTTTTTTAAAGTTTCTACTAAAGTATCTTCTTCTGTCCTATTTAACTTGAAATGCATTGTTTTATCGAAATTTGACATAATGCCTCCTATTGTAATTTGTCTGTGATAAAATCAGCTGCAGCTTTTAATGCTTCATCTAATTTATCAATGTCCTTTCCACCAGCTTGTGCAAAATCTGGTCTACCACCACCATTACCACCAGTGTTTTGAGCAACAAATCTTACTATTTCTCCTGCCTTAATATTTCTCTTAATTAATTGAGGAGAAACTGAAGAAACAAAAATTATTTTTCCGTTAATTACACTTGATAATAACACTATTATATTATCATTTTTATTTTGAATTTTATCGGAAATATTTTTTAGTAAATCCATTTCGATATCATCTAATCTAACAATTAATGTATTAACATCGTTAATAGTAGATATTTTAGTTTCAATGGATTCTATAATTCTATTTTCTTGTAATGATTTATATGTTTCAATTATTGATTTCATATTTTCTTCATTTTCTAAAGAAGAATTAATTTTTTCTTCAATATTTTCTTTTTTAGTTTTTAATATATTAGCAATTCTTTCTTCTTTTTCTTGATATTTATTTAGATAATTATATACGCTTAAACCTGTAATCGCTTCAATACGTCTTACACCTGCGGCTATTCCTGATTCTGATAATATCTTAAACATCATAACTTCACTTGTAGAGTTTACATGAGATCCCCCACATAATTCTGTTGAGTAACCTCCCATATCTACGACCCTTACGACATCTTTATATTTATCTTCAAATAAGCCAACTGCACCCATTTCTTGTGATTCTTTTAGAGACATTTCTTGAATGTTTACTTTATAATTATCAAAAATAGATTTATTGACCATTTGTTCAATCTTTGATAAATCTTCGTCTGAAATTGCTTCAAAGTGAGTAAAGTCAAATCTTAATCTTTCATCTGTTACCAATGAACCAGCTTGGTTTATATGAGTTCCTAATACAGTTTTTAATGCCTTATTTAATAAATGTGTAGCAGAATGATTTTTTCTAATAGAATTTCTTCTATCTGCATCAATTTTTGCAACGACTTCATCACCTACACTAAATTCGCCGTTTTCACATTCTACAAAACAGTAATATATTTCATCAGCTGTCTTTTTAGTGTCTAAAACTCGTAATAAGCCATTATTACTCTCAATATATCCAGTATCTCCTATTTGACCACCTGATTCGCCGTAAAATGGTGTTATATCAAGTACAACTATTGCTTTTTCACCTTCATTGATTGTATTGTCATCTAATCCTTCAATACCAATAATTTTTGATTCAGACTCGATATTTGTATCACCCACATAAAAAGTTTTGTCATAACCAGTGATAGTAATTTTATCTTCTTCCCAACCACCTTCAAAACTCTTATTTGATCTGGATTTTTCTTTTTGAATTTGCATAGCATTTTTAAATCCATCTTTATCTATAGAAATACCCATATCTTTGGCAATTTCTTCTGTTAAATCTAAAGGAAAACCATATGTATCATACAATTTAAATGCATCTTCTCCGGATAATTCCTTTTTGTTTTCAGATTTTAACATTTCAAGCTTATTATTTAATATTTCTAAACCTTGATCAATAGTTTCTTGGAATTTATCTTCTTCTCTTCTTATGATTTTCATAACTCTTTCTTTGTCTTCCAAGACTTCTGGATACTCAGAATTATATATTGTCATTACTTTTTCAAAAAGTTTTGTCAAGAAGTTTCCTTTTATTCCTAGATGTTTACCATGTCTATATGCTCTTCTGATTAATCTTCTTAACACATATCCTCTTCCTTCATTTGATGGAATTACACCGTCAAACACTAGAAAAGTCATAGCCTTACTATGATCCATTATAACTCTAAATGATTCATCAAATTTAGCATCTTCACCATATTTCTTACCTGATAAATTTGATATTTCATCTAAAATAGGTTTGAAAGTTTTCAATTCGAAAATATTATTTGCATTTTCAACAATTAATCCCAATCTTTCTAACCCCATACCTGTATCAATATTTGGATGTTCTAATGGTATATAGTTTCCTTTAGAATCTTTATTAAACTGTGTAAATACTAAATTCCAAATTTCTAGATATCTGTCTTCTGGATCTTCGTATTGTGGGCCACGGTCATACATGATTTCAGAACAAGGACCACATGGACCTTCTTCAATTTCCCAGAAATTATCTTCTTTTCCTAATCTTTTGATTTTATCTTCTGGTAAACCTACCACTTTATGCCATATATCATAAGCCTCGTCATCATCTTGATATACTGTAACAGACATCTTTTCTGGATCTAGTTCAATAACTTCAGTTAAAAATTCCCACGCCCATTGAATTGCTTCTTTTTTAAAATAATCCCCAAAAGAAAAATTACCCAACATTTCAAAAAATGTACCATGTCTATGTGTCTTTCCTACGTTGTCAATATCACCAGTTCTCAAGCATTTTTGTGATGAGGTAGCTCTATTTTTTGGGAATTTTTTTGTACCTACAAAATATTCTTTTAATGGTGCCATACCAGCATTTATCAGTAATAAACTTTTGTCTTTATTTGGTACCAAAGAATAACTTTTTAATCTAATATGATCTTTTTTTAATTCAAAAAAATCTAAAAATTCTTTTCTTAGTTCATTTATATTTAATTTTTTCATATTACTCCAATTTATTTATTAAATTTGATCCAAAGTAATCTTATCAATTACATTTGAAACTGCATTATCTATTTTTGAATATACATGTCTTGAAGCACAATCCTTGACTTCACAATTTTCTTCCAAGCATTTATTTGAAAGAGCTATATCGCCCTCTAATATTCTAATAACCTCTCCAATATTAATTTCAGATGCAGATTTTGATAATTGATATCCGCCATCTTTTCCTCTATAGCTTTCGACAATATTTGCTTTTTTGAGCTTTCTAAAAATCTGCTCTATGTACGTTTTGCTTAAATTTAATTCTGAAGAGATTTCACTTATATTAATCGGTCCATTTTGGCTATTATCTCTCAGATAAGATAAGGCTCGTAGACCATATTCTGTTTTCGTTGTTAAATTCATAAATCATCCTCATTTTTTATAAACCTAATATAAATAAATAATATCAAATATAAGGCTTAATTGCAAAGAAATACGTAGACATAGGCAGTATGAAAATATTCACTTTTGATTGATTTATTTAATAAATAAAGCGTGCCAAAGCACGCTTTAAACACAATTAATTTGCTACAATATTTAATATTTTTCCTGGAACATATATAACTTTTCTCACTGTTTTACCTTCAAGAGAAGCCTTAATATTTTCTTCCTCTTGTGATTTTGCAATGATTTCTTCCTTACTTGTTTCAATTGGTACAGTAATTTTACCTCTTACTTTACCATTTATTTGTACAGGAATTTCAATTGTATCATTTACTAGTTTTGATTCATCATAAACTGGCCAGATATTTTGATTTGCCATTTGTACATTGTGACCAAGTATTTGCCACATTTCTTCAGTAATATGTGGTGCACTTGGATTTAATAGAATTAAATATGTTTCTAATTCTTTTTTATTAATTGAACCCTTTTTCACAAATGAATTTAATAAAATCATTAATTGTGAAATTGCAGTGTTAAATTTCAATGCTTCATAATCTTCTGTAACCTTTTTAATAGTTTGATTAATCAAAACTTCCATATCTTCAGAATATTGATTACCTTCAACTAAAATATCTTGAAGTCTCCATACTCTATCTAAATATTTTCTAACACCATTTACAGCTTCGTCTGACCATGGTACTGATTTATCAAATTCAGAAATGAACATTTCATAAGTTCTTAATGTATCAGCTCCATAATTTTCAATTATGTCATCAGGATTTACTACATTTCCTCTTGATTTAGACATCTTTTCATTGTTTTCACCCAATATCATACCATGAGAAGTTCTCTTTCTATATGGCTCTTTTGTAGATACAACACCGATATCATATAAGAATTTATGCCAAAATCTTGAATACAATAAATGTAATGTTGTGTGTTCATTTCCCCCATTATACCAATCAACAGGTGAGAAATATTCTACAGCATCTTTTCCAACTAATTCTTGACTATTATTTGGATCCATATATCTTAAATAATACCAAGAAGATCCTGCCCATTGTGGCATAGTGTCAGTTTCTCTCTGTGCATGTCCTCCACATTGTGGACATGTAGTATTTACAAAATCTTCAATTTTAGAAAGTGGACTTGAACCGTCATCACTTGGTTCATAATTTTCAACATCTGGAAGTTTAACTGGTAAATCTTTTTCATCTACAGGTTGCCAACCACATTTTTCACAATAAACCATTGGAATTGGTTCTCCCCAGTATCTTTGTCTTGAAAATACCCAATCTCTTAACTTAAAGTTTTTCTTAGCATTACCAAGTTTATTTTCTTCAACATATTTTATAATTTTCTTTTTAGCATCTTCAACACTTAAACCATTAATCAATTCTGAATTAATAATTTTTCCATTTTCAGTATCAGTTAAAGCACCATCATCTATATTTCCACCATCTACTACTTGTCTAATTTCCAAATTAAACTTCTTAGCAAATTCATAATCTCTACTATCATGTGCTGGTACTGCCATGATTGCTCCTGTACCATAAGTTATCATTACATAATCTGATACCCACACTGGTATTTCTTCTTTTGATATAGGATTAAATGCTTTTAGACCTTTGATTTCAACACCAGTCTTGTCCTTATTCATTTCAGATCTTTCAAAATCAGATTTCTTATTTGCTTCATTTTTATAAGCAATAATTTCATCATAATTTTTAATCTTATTTTTAAATTTTTCGATAACAGGATGTTCTGGAGCTATTACCATATATGTTGCTCCATAAATGGTGTCTGGTCTAGTTGTGAAAACTCTTAATTTTTCATCACTGTCTATAATTGAAAAATCAATTTCTGCACCTTCAGACCTACCAATCCAATTAATTTGTTGTTGTTTAATATGTGGTAAATAATCAACATCATCTAAATCATCAATAAGTCTATCAGCATATTCTGTGATTTTTAACATCCATTGATTTCTAATTTTATGTTCAACTTCAGTTCCACATCTTTCACATCTTCCTTGGATTACTTCTTCATTTGCTAAACCCACCTTACAAGATGGACACCAATTAATTGGAAATTCTTTTTTATAGGCTAATCCCTTCTTAAACATTTGGATAAAAATCCATTGTGTCCATTTATAATAATCTGGTTCAGTAGTATCTATAACTCTATCCCAGTCAAAAGAAAAACCTATAGATTTTAATTGCTTAGTAAAGTTAGCAATGTTTTGTTCTGTAACAACTCTTGGATGTATTTTATTTTTTATAGCAAAATTTTCTGTTGGCAATCCAAAAGCATCAAAACCCATTGGATAAAGTACCACTTGATCTTGCATTCTTCTTTTTCTTGAAACCACATCTAAAGCAGTATAAGATCTTGGATGCCCCACATGTAATCCTGCTCCTGAAGGATAAGGGAATTCAACTAATGCATAAAACTTATCTTTTGATTTATCAATTTCTGTCTTAAATGTTTTTTCCTCATCCCAAATCTTTTGCCATTTTTTCTCAATAGCATTTGGGTTATATCTTTCAACCATAATATCCCCTTTTCTCTATATAAATATAGTATATATTAACACATTTATCGAAAATTATCACATTATCTTTTCGCTCTTCTCCATCCAGCATTAATAGCTTCTTGCTCAGTCCTAAACCATCTTTCACCCTTAGAGGTATTTATTTTAGTCTTATCATAATCTCTCATTCCAGGGAGATGATATATTTTTTCACCTTTTCTATTAATATTTCCTTTTATTAATGCTTTTTGTGATGATGTATCTACTGTTTGTTTTTTATGTTCAATATTTTCAGTTTTTTGTTTTGTTTCAACCTTTTTATTTTGTACAACCTTTTTCTTCTGTTCTTTAATTTTTACTTCTTTTGGTTTTCCAGGAAATGCCGCTTCTATATTTGCCCATATACCATTTCCCTTTGGTCTTACTTGTCTCTCTATAGCTTTGTATTCGTTATAATACTTGTCATTTGGCTCATATAAAACAACTTTTGCTAAAGATGCTTGTAATAAAGCTTTATTTAATGACTTTCCATCATCTCTATACACATAAGCAAGAGTTCTGCCATATCTATCTATTTTCTCTTCGTCATATTCCAAACTTACTTTATGCCCTTGTAAAAAATCCCTAGTAAAAATATATGCAGAAGTACCTAATTTTACATTTTTATATTGTTGTGAATGGACACTTTCAGGAGTATCAACTAATAATAGTCTTATCTTTTCTACCTTGCCATCTTTATAAATTCTAATAGTGTCACCATCAACTATCTTCTCAATTTCATAATATTTTATATTATTTTCTTTTTTCTTATTTTCGTCTAGTGTTTGTATTACACTTTTAATTTGTGAAGATTCTTTTTTGCTACTTTCTGCAAGCTTTGTGTTGTTATCTTGTATTGGCTGTTCTTTTAGTGTTTCTTTAAAAGTTTCTTCTATTGATTCTTGAGTAGTTTCTTTTATTGTTTCTTTTACTGTTAAACTTTCTTCTTCAGGTTTTTCAATTTTTGAATCACTACTTATTCGAGCAAAAGATACATTATCATAATCTTTGTCATCAACACCTACGTTTTTTATTAAATTATTTTTTGATATTTCTTCATTAGAACTTTGAAAAAATACGATTGAAAAAATAAATACAGCTGCTGAGGCATACAATGTTTTCAATATCTTTACTTTTTTATTTTTCAATGCTAATGCTAAAATTAATGGTACAGAGAAAACTGACCCCAAAAACAATCTAGCTCTAAAGTTTGATAAAGAAATCAGCGACACTAAACAAGATAGTATGTATAATCCAAACAGAATACTTGTTATATTAAGATGCTTCTTTTTTATCTTTCTTATTAATTCTTTTATAAACTCTCTTATATTCATGTAAACTCTCCCCATTAAATTATTTTATCAATTTGCTATATAATATCATATACTATCTTGTAACTAATTCAACTCTTTATAAAATAATGTATAGTTATTTTCGTTGGTAAATTTTACTTTTTAGTATAATAACTTTTTCTAGCAGTTTTTCCTGATTATTTTGTTAACCTCGTTTTAGTCAGGAAGAATCTTTGGCTGTCTTTCCTGATTATTCTGGGATTCTCAGTTTAATCAGGAAATTTTTTTAGCTGTTTTTCCTGACTAATGTGATTTTTTTTAATTTAATCAGGAAAATAGTTCAATAGTTTTTCCTGACTATTCTGGATTTTTCCATTTAAACAGGAAATTTCTTCATTAGTTTTTCCTGATTATTTCGGAATTCTCAATTTAATCAGGAAAAGCTCTCATTAATTGTACCTGTTGATTTTAAGATTTTCGATTTAATCAGGAAATTTGCTTAAAAATTTTTCCTGATTATTATAGAACTTACGTTTTAATCAGGAAATTTACTGTTTATTTAATTTTTACATGTGTATTTTGAAATATTATATTCACACATGTAATTTTCCATATTTTTCTACATGTGTAATTGCTATTTTACGATTTAGACATGTAAATAAATCATTTATTCATCCTCTCCCCATTATCGCCATCAAACCAAATAACAATAAATGGAGTGGATAAAATGTATAAAATAAATATTTTACGGATTTTCCTCTCTCTCCATTGTAATAGTAGATAAGTACTGCTGCTAGGATGACAAATAATACATTAAGAATTGAGGCATGATACATTATCGCGCCCCATATAATTATTGTTAGTATTTGTGCGTATTTATCGTTTTTTAGTATTCTAAGTAATAGAATTAGTAGAATAGAAAAGTATTCATAATCAGCTAATGAACCAATATAGTAATAATTTGAAATAATAAATATCAAATTAAGGATTAGTAGTGGTATTGAATGTGATTTTAGAAATGGGATTTGCTCCATTAATGAAATTAAGATTAGAGAAATTCCAAATTCGTAAAATATATTCAAATGTCCTGCTGATAATAGAACTATTCCATTTTGGCTTAAAAACATTGGAGTAATTAAATAGGCCAATGTGACAAAAATTAATGATTTATCCCATTTTTTGTTACATGTAAATATATAATATGACGCGATTATCACTATGATAAAAACAAGGACATTTATATTATATAAAAAAGCTTTTTGCTTAAACAATGTATTTTCATAATAATTTCTTACATCAGTAGCAAGGATGAATGGTATCTGCGATAAGATTGCAAATAAATGTATCCTGCCAATATAGTTTTTTAAATTGCTTGTTTTTGAATATCCTACCACAATAAAATACGCAAAGATTGGAAGGGACATCCTACCGATTGATCTCATAAGATAAAAGGTATCTACACTTATTAATGTGGAATTTTTCAAAAATAAGTATGATGCTAGATGATCGATAAACATTGTAATCATAGCAATAATCTTTAATACAAAAGCTGTCATATATACTCTCTTTTAAGTTGTTTTTATGAATGTTTCATACTATTTACTGTTCTTGGATAAGGTATAACGTCTCTAATGTTTTTCATACCTGTCACATACATTACCATTCTTTCGAAACCAAGTCCAAATCCACCGTGAGGTACTCCACCAAATCTTCTTAAGTTTGTATACCATTCGTAATCTTCTTTTTTGATACCTTTTTCTTCCATCATTTGTAGTAATTTATCGGCATTGTCCTCTCTTTGTGATCCACCAATTAATTCTCCAACCCCTGGCACTAACATATCCATGGCTTGTACAGTTTTTCCATCATCATTTAATTTCATATAGAATGATTTGAAATCTTTTGGATAATCTGTAACAAATACTGGTCCGTTAAATACTTCTTCTGAAAGATATCTTTCGTGTTCTGTTTGTAAGTCAGATCCCCATTCAACTGGATATTCAAATTTCTTTCCTGATTTTTCTAATAAATCAATAGCTTCAGTATATGTTACATGCTTAAATTCTGAATTTACTAATTTTGTAAGTCTATCAATTAAACCTTTTTCAACAAATGAATCAAATAATTTCATTTCTTCAGGAAGTTTATCTAATACGTGTTTTACAATATACTTAACCATGTCTTCTGCTAAATTCATGACATCTTTTAATTCACAGTATGCAATTTCTGGTTCCATCATCCAAAACTCTGCAGCATGACGTGGAGTATTTGAATTTTCTGCTCTAAATGTTGGTCCAAATGTATAAACTTTAGAATAAGCCATCACAAATCCTTCAGCTTCCAATTGACCACTAACTGTTAGGTTTGATTCTGCACCAAAGAAATCTTTAGAATTATCAACCTTACCTTGATCATCTTTTGGTAAATTATTTAAGTCTAAAGTTGTAACTCTAAACATTTCACCAGCACCTTCAGCATCGGATGCAGTTATAATTGGTGTGTGTACATATAAAAAGCCTCTTTCATTAAAGAACTTATGAATCGCATATGCTAATTCACTTCTAACTCTAAATACAGCATTAAAAGCATTTGTACGCATTCTTAAATGAGGTAATGTTCTTAAGTATTCAAAAGTATGTCTTTTATTTTGTAATGGATAATCCTTTGTAGAATTATTTATGATAGATATTTTATTTGCTTGAATTTCAAAATCTTGCTTTGCATTTTCTGGTTCAACTAAAACACCTGTAACTTCTACTGCGGCATATAATCCAAGTGAGAAAATTTCCTTAAAATTTTCAAGATTGGAATTTACGATAATTTGAACATTTTCAAAAAATGTACCATCATTTATTTCTAAGAAACCAACATTTTTGGATTCTCTTGATTTCTTTATCCAACCTTTTACACTTATTTCTTTATTTACATAATCTTTATAACTACTAAATAGTTCTTTATTTTCCATTCTTACCTCTCTCTTTAATTTTATTTAATCTTTCATTGATTGCTTTTTCATAACCAACACTTTTATAATTATATATTTTAGTATTAATTAGCTCATCTGGCAAATAACTTTGATCTACCCACGATAAATCATAGTTATGAGGATATAAATAACCTATACCATTTTCTAAATCTTTCGCACCTGAATAATGATTATCTCTTAGATGCTTAGGTACATTGTAATGTCTCTCATTTACAAGTTTAATAGCATCATCAATTGCCATATATGCACTATTTGATTTTGGTGCTAACGCCATATAAATGACTGCGTTGGATAATATAATTCTTGCTTCAGGTAAACCAACAACATTAACAGATTGAAATGCTGAATTTGCAATATTTATAGCATTTGGATCAGCCAAACCAATATCTTCACTTGCAAATATCATTATCCTTCTTGCGATAAATTTAATATCTTCACCTGCAACAATCATTTTCGCCAAATAATAAACTGCAGCATTTGGATCTGAACCTCTCATAGACTTGATAAACGCTGAAATCGTATCATAATGTTCGTCACCATTTTTATCATAAACCGCAGCTTTATTAATTATAGAATTTTTAATTACCTCTAAATCAATAAAGATTTTATTATTTTCTTCCTCAGTTGATAAAACTGCTATTTCTAAACTGTTCAATAGTTTTCTAGCATCTCCAGAGCTTGTTCGCACTAGATAATCTAACGCTTCATCTGTTAATTCGATATTTTTATTTCCATATCCATTTTCTTTATCGGTCAATGCTTTATTTGTAACTTTTATTAATTCTTCATCTGTAAATTTTTCCAAAGTTAAAACATGTGATCTAGAAATGAGTGCCTTATTAACCTCAAAGTATGGATTTTCCGTTGTTGCGCCAATTAATACAATTAAACCACTTTCAACATGTGGCAACAATGTATCCTGTTGAGATTTATTAAATCTATGAATTTCATCTATAAATAATAAAGTTCTCAAAGAATAAAGGGATAAATTCTCTTTTGCTCTATCTATCACAGCCTTTATATCCTTTATACCAGCTGAAGTAGCAGATAACTCAACAAAATCCATTTTTGTTGTCTTTGCAATGATGTAGGCCAAAGTAGTTTTACCTGTCCCCGGAGGTCCATAAAATATCATTGAAGATAAACGATCTGCCTTAATCATACGATACAATGGCTTATCTTTACCTATTAAATGACTTTGACCAATATAATCATCAATATTTGTAGGTCTTAATCTCGCCGCTAACGGCTTATTCATATTAAGTTGTTCTTCCCTATTAAAAGTAAAAAAATCTAGATTATCTGGCATAGCATACTCTTTCATATATAAACAAATGCCTTATTAATTAAAACAAGGCATTTTAAGTTACTATTTTAAATTTTCTATTTCATCCGCAAATGATTGAACGTCTTCAAACTCTCTATAAACAGAAGCAAATCTCACATATGCAACTTTATCGATTTCCTTTAATTTATCCATAACTAAATCCCCAATATATGCCGATGTAATTTCTTTTTGATTTAAATGATTGATTTCTCTCTCAATTTCATCAACAGCATCTTCAAGCACGGACACTTCAATTGGTCTTTTTTCACATGATTTAATTAAACTATTTAAAAGCTTAGATCTTTGAAATGATTCTCTCCTATTGTCTTTCTTCACAACAACAATAGTTTGATCCTCAACTCTTTCATAAGTTGTAAATCTTTTTTCGCAACTTAAGCAAGCTCTTCTTCTTCTAATACTTTCATTACCGTCGGTTGGTCTTGAATCAATTACTTTTGAATCAATAAAACCACAATATGGACACTTCATTTATACTTCCTATCTTAAAAAGTCTGGGATTACAAATCCTCTATCATCATCGTCTTTCTTAGTTTGTGTTTTTGTATTGTTTGATGAAACAATTCTCTTATTATCAAATCCTGTACCGATAACTGTAATTTTAATATCATCTTTTAGATCTTGATCGATACCAGCACCAAAGATTATATTAGCATCTTTATCAATGTGATCTCTGATTAATTCTGATGCTTCACTAATTTCCATGATACCTAATTCTGAAGAAGTAATATTAATTAATACAGCTTTTGCCCCATCAATAGAAGTTTCTAATAATGGAGATTTAATAGCAGCTTTAGCAGCTTCAACAGCTCTATTTTCACCTGAAGCATAACCGATACCCATATGTGCTACACCTTGTTCTTTCATAACTGATTGAACGTCAGCAAAGTCTAAGTTAATCATATTTGGTACAGCTATTAAATCAGAAATACCTTTAATACCATCTAATAATACTTTATCAGCCATTCTAAATGCTTCTAACATTGTTGTTCTTTTCTCTGCTATTTGAAGCAATCTATCATTTGGTACAACAATTAATGTATCAACACTTTTCTTTAATTTTTCAATACCACCTTCTGCTTGAAGTTGTCTATTTCTTCCTTCAAATAAGAATGGTTTTGTAACAACAGATACAGTCAATATACCCATATCTTTAGCAATTTGTGCTACTACAGGTGCTGCACCAGTACCTGTACCACCACCCATACCAGCAGTAACAAATACCATATCTGCACCTTCTAATATTTGTTGAATGTCTTGTTTACTCTCTTCTGCAGCTTTTTCTCCAATTTCTGGATTACCACCTGAACCAAGACCTTTTGTAATTTTTGTACCTATTTGTAAAGTTTCGTCTGTATTGATTGCATCTAAAATTTGTTTATCTGTATTTACAGCTATAAATTCTACTCCGCTTAATCCGGACTCTTTCATTCTACTAATGGCGTTATTTCCACCACCACCAACACCTATTACTTTTATTTTCGCAAATCCAGTGTTGTTCATTTCCATATCAAAGTTACTCATCCACATCCTCCATACTCAGTATATTTAATAATTTTAATTCTATACATTTCATTATATCAATAGTTACGATATTTTAAAACTATTTTTTCAATATTTTCTATTTTTCAATTTTAGTAATTTTTTTTCTTGCTTTTCGTCATAATTGTTTTTTCTTGAAACATTTAAAACAATACCAAACATTGCACAAAAAGATAGCACTGAAGTCAATCCACTTGAGATAAACGGAAGTGTAATACCTGTATTTGGTATTATACTTAATGATACACCTACGTTTATCATAGATTGTATGAAATAAAGCATACCTATACCATATACTAATAATTTTGGGAATTTCTCCCTAGCTTTTTTTGCTTCATTTATTATTAGATATGTAATAGTAAAAATTAATAAAATGAATAATACCGAACCGATAAAACCAAATTCTTCACCGATTACTGCAAATATCATATCATTACTTACTTCATTTGCTAAATATCCATGCTTAAATATTGACTTTCCATAGCCAACCCCACTTATCTCACCTCTACTAACAGCATAAAGTCCATGTAGCACTTGCCATGCCTCATCATTGGAATGTGCCTCAGGATTTAAAAAAGCCGTTAATCTATCCAATTGATAGGGCTTCATAAGTTTATAAGCTAAAAATCCCCCAACAATTATCAATACTAATAAAGCAAGAGCATATCTTTTGTTCATATTTTCAACGCTAAACATCGCAATAAGTGTTAAAAATAGCACAATTGATGTTGATAAATCCGGTTGTAAAAAAACTAATCCAACTGGTATCCCAATTATTATCATAGGAATGATAAATCCTTCTTTCCAGTTATATTTTAATTTTTTCTTAGCGGCTACTACTAAAATTTTTGCTAACATCATCATAGCAACAGGTTTCACAATATCTGATGGCATAAAACTTATAATCTTAAAGTCAACAGTTCTTCTCGCTCCATTTAGTTTTAGTGATATACCAGGAATGAAAACACAAATAAGTAAAAATAGAGCCCCTAAATAGAGTAATCCTGCCTTTTTATAATATAATCTATAATCTATCTTAGAAAAGATATACATTATGATAAAACCAATAAGGAATGCTAATCCTTGTTTGAGTACATAATAATATCTTCCATGATTAAATCTTATTGTCAAATATGAACTTGCACTCAATAAGATGAATAATCCTAAAATAGAAAGAAAAACAAAACTAAATAGTAAATAATAATTTTGATTTGACTTTACGTATTCTGCATTAAAGATTTTTGATATTAAATTATTTTTTAATTTATTGTGTTTTTTGTTTTTCATATCATTCCTAAACTAATATATTTTTTAATTTCTCACTAAACTTTTGAAATGATTTCCTCTTTGTTCATAGTTATCATACATATCCCAACTTGCGCATGCTGGAGAAAATAATACGGTATCACCTTTAGAAGAATTCTCTTTAGAAATATGAACAGCTTTTTCTAAATTATCCACTATGTTTATATTATTAACTCCCATTTTTACTGCAGCATCATGTATTTTATATTTTGTATCACCAAATAATATTAATAGCTTAATATTATCTACTTGTTCAAATAGTTCATCAAAATCTACTTTTTTATCATAACCTCCAGCGATTAAAATGACATTATTTTCAAATCCTGATAATGCTACTTTTGTAGAATCAATATTTGTACCTTTTGAGTCATTATAGTATTTTACTCCATTTATTTCCTCTACAAATTCTATACGATGTTCAATTGATTGAAAGTCTTTAATCGCTTCAATTACTTTATTAAATTCTAAATCAAATTGTTGAATTGCCAATAATGCAGCTAAAGTATTAGCTATATTGTGTTTTCCAACTAAGTTTAATATATTTTTATTAAATGTATCATTGCCAATAACAATTTCATCACCATCTAAATAAGCATCTGCCTTTTCAATTAATGAAAAGTATTTTGTGTTTGCATTTATCTTTAATTTAGATAACAATTTATCATCTTTATTTAACACTAATGTATCTTCATCTTTAAAATTTTTATAGATGTTTTTTTTGGCATCAAAATAATTTTCAAAGCTCCCATGCCAATCTGTATGATCAGGTGTTATATTTGTAAATACCGCAATTTTAGGTTTAAATTGCTCAACATTTGAAAGTTGAAAACTTGACATTTCTAAGGCGTATATTGTATCTAATCCATTTTTTAATATTTCATATAATATGCCTATACCAATATTTCCAACTACTTTGGACTTGATACCACAATAGTTTAATATGTGACTAATTAATGAAGTGGTTGTAGTTTTACCATTTGTACCGGTAACTGCAACAAAATTATCTCCACCCCATATTCTATATGCAAGTTCTATATCAGAAATTACTTCTACACCTTTTTTATTTGCTTCTACAACAAATTTATTGTCCAATCTTATACCAGGGCTTTTAAGTACACAATAATATTCTGACCAATTTAATTGACTATAATCCTCTATAATTTCAGATATATAATCTTCTAACTCAGTGATAGAATTCTTATATTCTTCATATTTTCTATCATCATAAATTGAAATTTTAGCCCCTAATTCATAAAGTGCTTTTATACTTGATTTACCTGTTACTCCAAGTCCAAACACAATTATTTTTTTATCCTTAACTTCCATTATTTCCTCTTAAATTATATACATTGTAAATAGTGTTAAAATTATACTTAGCACCATAAAAGATGCGACTATTTTTGTTTCTTTGTGACCTTCTAATTCAAAATGATGATGAATTGGACTCATTTTGAAAATTCTTTTTCCACCAGTTGATTTGAAATATATCCTTTGAATTATAACAGACAATGTTTCCATCATATAAACACCACCAATAAAAATTAGATAAAGTGGCTTATTGATTATTATCATCATAGCTACAATTGCTCCACCAATTGCCATTGAACCAGTATCACCCATAAAGATTGACGCTGGATTTGAATTGAATATTAAAAATCCTAATAGCACACCTGCAAACACTAGAGCAGATAAAGCTACGGAAATATTAAATGGAAGTGCAATTATAAATATTCCAATGAACACTGGAATGGAAACAGAGGATAATAGCCCATCAAGACCATCAGTAATATTTACAGCATTTGTAGTACCGACCATGATAAAGACTATTAAAGGAATTGCTAAAATTCCAATATTAAATGCCCTTGATATAAAAGGTATATCTATTTCATAAATTCTTACATTTAATGTGAAATACATCAATACAGTTAAAATTAATGATACACTTATTTGTAAAACTAATTTTTGTTTCTCATTTAATCCTTCATTCTCTTTCTTAGCAATTTTTTCATAGTCATCAATAAAACCAATTGCACCAAATGCAAATGTAGTGATTAGTATATAAAATAGACTTAAATCAAATTTAATTGAAATTATTGAAACTAAAAAGAATGCTAATAAAAAAGCTATGCCTCCCATTGTAGGAGTCCCTTGTTTTTTATAGTGATCTTTATTGCCTTCCTCTCTTATTGGTTGTCCAAATTTCATCCTTGTTAAAATAGGAATTAATGCCCAAACTAATCCTGCGGATAATAGTATTGACAAAATTAACATTAATATCGTGTTCATCATCTCTCCTCTGTGTAAAATATTATTTCTTGATTTTGATTAATTATCTCACCTTCTTTTATTGATTGTGAAATAATTTTATCACCTTCGCCACTAATTTTATAATTAACATTATTTAATTCTAAAATTTTCTTGGCCGTTTCCGTATTCATATCTATCATACTTGGAACTTTAATATTATCGGAAAATCTTAAACTAATTGAGCTATTGGCTCTAATTAAATTATTTTCTTTAGGATTTTGATCACTAATAATATTATATCTTCCTATTTTCTGATTTGTCTTTGCTAATATATTTGATTCGTCTAATATTTTGCTTGCTTCTTCAAAAGTTTTACCAATAAGATTAGGTATTTTTACCAAATCTTTATTGTTATCATTTTTTAATGGCCTACCTAAATCATATTCAGCTACATCATACATTATATCCTTTGCAACAGGTTTTGCAGTATCTGCGGCTAATGTATGTGATAAAGGTTCATCAAAAACTACTAGTAAAGTATATTTTGGATTATCAGAAGGATAAGTTACAAAAATTGATGTAAATACTGATTCAATTGTATCACTTTCATTTTTAAAAATGCTATGAGTGTTATATTTTTCAGTTGTACCAGTTTTTGCACCAAATTTTAATTCTTCCGTGTTTAATCCATATGATTCTGCCGTATACTCTAAATACTCTTTAACTTCTTTTGAAGTAGTCTCTGATATTGTATTACCTAAATATTCTTCTGAAATATCAAACACTTTTTCATTTGACTTATCCATTATTTCTTTAACTACTCTTGGTTTATAATATCTACCACCGTTAACTATTGAATTAAGTGTAGATAATATCTGTATTGGACTCACATTAACATAATGTCCATAACTCATCGTACCAAAATCTACATCAGAAATATTTGCATCTTTTGGGAAAAATCCATTAATTTCATTAGGTAAATCTATACCCGTCTTTTTTCCCAATCTTAATGTATGACCATATTCAACATATTTTTCTTTTCCAATATCTTTTGCAACTTGTACAAACACTGGGTTTGATGAATTCTTTAATGCTTCTCTTAGATTTTGTGGTCCATGAGGATCCCAAAATCTCCAACTCTTGATTACTACACCTGGAGCTAGTTCATAAAAACCATCATCTTGATATATTTTTTTCTTTATATCACTATTAGTTTCTAAAGCTATTGCGGTTGTCACGACTTTATACACAGATCCTGGATCATATTCCATTGATACTGCATTATTTTCCCATTTTCTAAATAGATAATCCACTTGTTTTTTATCATCTAAATTAGATAAAAATAGTTTATCAATTTCTGATGATAAGTCTCTAGGTTTATTTGAATCAAACGTTGGGAATGATTGCATTGCCAATACTTCCCCATTATTTGGATTCATCAATACTGCTGTAGCAGACATTGATCTCGTTGTTATCATCGCATCTTTTAAATGCTTATATAATATATTTTGCAATTCTATATCAATTGTACTCTTAATATTTTTAGCATCTTCTGAATTTTTGTTTTCTGTTTTAGTATAAGGAATTTCTGTACCATTAACCGATTTATAAAACTCTCTATATCCACTTTCGCCAGATAAAAATTTATCATAATATTTTTCTAATCCATACTTGGCAACATCATCTTCAATAAACCCTATGGCGTTAGAAGCTAATTCATTATTTGGATAAAATCTTTCGTCAACAGGCATGAATAAAAGATATGGCAGATTTAATAATTCAATTTGAGATTTTTGTGATTTGTTTAATGAATTATAAATAAATCCTTCTTTTCCCTTATCGATTAATTTATAAATCTCCTCTGCTTTAATATCTAATATCTTCGCTATTTTTTGAATTTCCTCATTTTTATAAATAGCCTTTGAAGCTTGTTTTCTTAATTCTTCCTGTTTTTCTTTATCAAGTTTTTCAAACTCCACATCATTTCTTAAAACTTCTTTCGCTTTTTTACTTTCTTCTTCAGAGATAACAGGAAGTAAATACAAACTATCTATTTTTCTAGAAATCGCCAGTGGATTTCCATTTCTATCTAAAATATTTCCTCTTTCTGGCTTTATAACTTTGCCTACTTTTGCGGCTACATTTCCTTTTGTCTTATATTGGTACTTATCGACTATTTGTAAGTTAACCAATCTATATATAAATCCTAAAAGTAAAAATGCTAATAACAATGTTGAAAATGAAATTTTAACATTTGTTCTTAGCATTTTTCTTTTATTTCGTTTTTTACTCATTAGTATCCTCAATTATCTAAAAAAGTTAGTTAAAACAGTAAATATTGAATTACTATTATTTTCTTGTGAATCTACAGTAAAATCATTTATTGAAATTAATTTTTCTTCGTTATTTTCTTCTACTTTTGCAATATCTTCACTACTTGGATACACCATATCTAGTCTTGATTTCGCAATAGATTCAATTCTTTTATCAGAATTAAATGGAGCAACTATTTCTTTTAAAGAGCTCACTTCAACTGAAAGTTCATTGTTTTTACTTTCTAAAATTGAATTATTACTACTTATACTCAATAAATCAGTATATCCTACACTTAATAATACAATTAATAAAACAATTAAACAAGTATTAACTATGGCAAAATTTCTAAACATTTTTCCATAATTTATACTTTTTGATCTTACTTTAGATTTTCTTTTTTCTTCTGGTAAGGAAATAGCTCTCGTTCTATTTAAACTATTTGTCTGTATTCTTTTCAATCCTTCCATTTTTAGCTCCTAATATTATAATTTTTCACAAACTCTTAATTTCGCTGATCTTGAACGATTATTTTTTTCTAACTCTTCTTCTGAAGGTACTATTGGTTTTCTATTTATAACTTTTACTTTTTCAACTTTATTACATACACAAACTGGAAACTCAGGAGGACAAGTACATCCTTTTGCTAATTCCTTAAAAATATTTTTTACAATTCTATCTTCTAGGGAATGGAAAGTAATCACCGCTAATCTTCCGCCTTCTTTTAATCTATCTACAGCAGAATTAATCCCAGTTTCTAAAACATCTAATTCTTTGTTTACTTCAATTCTTAATGCTTGAAATACTTTTTTAGCCGGATGTTTTCCTTCCATCCTTACTTTCTTAGGAATGGCTTTTTTAATAATTTCCACAAGGTCAAAAGTAGTAACAATTTCTTTTTCTTCTCTTTCTTTTAAGATAAATTCAGCAATTCTCATGCCCCATTTTTCTTCACCATAGTTCCAAAAAATTGATTCCAACTCTTCTTGTGTATAATTGTTTACAATATATCTTGCTGTTAAATCTTGTTCTTTATCCATTCTCATATCTAGTTCAGAATCTTTATGATAAGAAAATCCTCTTTCACCCTCATCAAGTTGATAAGAAGACACTCCTATGTCCATTAAAACTCCATCAACTTTATCAATTGATAATGAGTCAAGAATCTTACCTAAATAAGCATAATTGCATTTAATAAAATACACTTGATCTTTATACTCTTTTAATCTATCTGTTGCTGCAATTAGTGCGTCTTCATCTTGATCAATTGCTACCAATCGACCATTTGGACCCATTCTCTTTAAAATCTCGATAGAATGGCCTGCTCCACCAACTGTACAATCAACATATATTCCATTTTCTTTTATATTTAACGCTTCAATTGTTTCGTTTAATAAAACAGACTCATGCTTAAAATCCATTGCTCCCTCGATTCCATTAGATATCTAGTTCTTCAAAACCATCAAATATTTCATCATAATCCATTGATGAATCATTGATATAATCTTCGTATTTATCTTTATCCCAGATTTCTATCCTTGTTGAAACACCAATAATTGTTGCTTCATTTTTTATACCTGCAAATTCTCTAAGATTTTGTGGTATTACAAATCTTCCTTGTTTATCAAATTCAACTTCCCTTGCTGGTGCATAGAAAGCTCTTTCAAATTGTCTTGCTTTTTTTGAGGTAAGTTTTAATTCTTTAGTCTTTGAAAGTAGTCTTGACCATTCTTCTTCGTCGTACACAAAAACACAGCCTTCCATTCCTCGGGTTACATAAAATTGTTCACCCAACTCATTTCTGAATTTCGAAGGCATAATAACTCTTCCTTTATTGTCGATTGAATGTGTATATTCTCCTATATACATAAAATCCACCACTTTCTACCACTAATTTACCACTTACTCTCCACTTGGTTTTATTTTATATTAATTATAGCTAAAATACAAGGTTATAATGATGTAAATTATAAGAATTATTAGCGAAATAATTATTTTTTCTTTGTAAATGGATTTTAAAATAAAAAAAATCGGTTTTCTTAATAAAAAAACCGATAAGTAGTGTCTATTAAATTTCTTATACTATATATAGTTGAATTTATTTTTTATCAAACTATAAAATATTGTTAATTAAAATTAATAAATTGAATTATTTATTTTCGTAAAAGTTTTCACTATAAAATTTATCTTTATTTGCAAAATATAAAATTATTAATCCAATTATTATTGATAAAACGGATACTAATTGAGCTACTCTAATTGGTCCCAACCATAAACTATCTGTCCTTAAACCTTCTATAAAGAATCTTATAATTCCATATAAAATTAAATACAAAGCAGTAGTAGTACCTGTTTTTGGTGATTTTTTTCTATACAGATAATATAAAAATAAAAATATTAAAAAATTACCCACTGACTCATAAAAGAATGTTGGATGATATTTATGACCATCAATTACTACTGATAATGGAGAATCTGTAGGCCCACCATGTGCTTCACCATTAATAAAATTGCCCCATCTTCCTATTGATTGTGCTAAAGGAAGAAAAATCATAACTATATCTGCCAATTTCATAAATTTTATTTTTTTAACTTTAGTGTAAATATAACCCACCAAAACTCCAGCAATCACACCACCATGTATGGCTAATCCACCATCTCTCATATTAATCATTTCAAAGATAGAATTATAGCGATCAAATTCGAATATTACATAATACAATCTTGCTCCAATTATTGCAGCTGGCAATATCCAAATTGCAATATCATAAATTAAATCGGGATCTCCTCCCGCTCTTTTTATTTCACGTCCACTAAAAATTACCGCTAATATCATACCCGTTACGATAAGTATGCCATACCAATAAACATCAACACCAAATAGTGAAAATGCTACTCTACTTCCTGTGTATTCAAACATTTATCTCTCCTTAAAAATTTAATTATAAAGCTCAACAAAACAATAGATAAAATTACACCTGAAATAAAACTTAAAAATATCCTTATTGAAATATTTAAAAAATATTTTTCTGGTAGCATTCTTATCATTAAATCAGTTTTTGGGTCAAGCAGCCATAAATCATTATCAAAAAATATTTTATGAAACTTTACAAATGCTGAGCTAAAATCAATCGAAATGAATATGGCTAATATAAATATTAAAAATATAAATATCAAAATAGAATTTCTTACAATAATTATATTATCCACTTTACTAATTTTATTACGTGAAAAAATAAAATACAATAAAAAAAGTATAATAAATGATAAAGATAGGTATTTTACAGTATTTGCAAAACTATATAAATTGTGTACATCCTCCATATGAGCAATTTCTTTTTCATTGAAAAATGGTTTTAAATAATCATTATTTCCTGTTTTAATTTGATCTTGCATTGATTTATACATCAAAATAACTTGCTTATGTTCCACCCCGACTTCTTCAGATATTTTATTTTTTTGCGCATAATTACGATAAAATTCTAAATCATATGTTGCATTATTTATTGATTGCACAAGTAAAAATAAAACAATTGAAAGTCCTACAATAAATAAAAATATTTTTTTTACAATATTATTCTTCCCCATTTTTCACCTTATTATTCAATAATTTCATTATTTTTTGTCTTTAGTAACACTGTTTCTAAAATCTCAAGATTAATATTAGCACTTGTAATTTCCATAAGTTGCGTCTTAAAAAATTCAAATTCATTAATTGAAATATACATAATATTTTCAATTATATCTAAATACTTCCTATCTTTGATAAAGAAATTATTATTAGAAATGAAATTATCTATTTTCCCTAAATAAGGATATTCAAAACTTATTTTTACTTTATGATAATTCTTAAACCAAATTATTTCACTTTTCTTAATACATTCCGAAACAGATTGACCATATGCTCTAATCAATCCTGAAGCTCCAAGCTTTTTCCCGCCAAAATATCTTGTGACAACAGCGCAAATATTTGTAAGCTCTTCTTTCTTTAAAACTTCCAACATCGGTATACCTGCCGTACCACTTGGTTCTCCATCATCATTGTATCTTTGAATAAGCTGGTTTTCCCCATTTATATATGCAGTACAATTATGTGTTGCATCTCTATATTGTGAAGATATCTCTTCAATAAATTTAACGGATTCTTCTTCATCATTACATCTTTTAATATTTGTAATAAAAATAGACTTATTAATCTCAATTTGATTATTATATTGTCCTAAAATTGTCTTAAATTCTTTATTCACCATCGATAATATACTTTCTATATTTTTCTAATTCTGAATTATTAAGATACAGATAGGTTTCAACTCCTGTTTCAGTAAACTTTTCTCTATCCTTATATTGTATATATACTTTATCTCTTATAATATCTAAATCAGTATATGGAACAAAAGATCTGTATATCTTAAAATCCTTAAATAATATTTCTTGAATTTTGTTTAATAATTTATCTAAATCTTCTTCTTTTCTTGCGGAAATATAGATTTCTTTATCTATTCCACCATAATACACAAAATCAGGATTCAAATCCATTTTATTAAAGACATAAAGTATATCTTTTCCAATTATACCCATATCCTTAAGTACTGACTTAGTAGCATCAATTTGCATTTCATAATCTTCATTTGAAGCGTCTACTACAATTAATAATAAATCAGAATAGTTTATTTCTTCCAAAGTAGATTTAAATGATTCTACTAATTTTGTTGGTAAATCTGTTACAAATCCAACAGTATCTGTAATTATTATATCTCTATCATTTGGAAGTTTTACTTTTCTTGCTGAAGTATCAAGTGTTGCAAATAGCATATTGTCCGCAAAAACATTTTTTGTATTATTTGAAGACATATCACCTATAGAATTAAGTATTGTAGACTTACCCACATTTGAATATCCTATTAATGATACAATTGGTATTTCAGAATTAATCCTTTTACTTCTTTCAACATTTCTTATTCGTTCAATATCAGTTAACTTAGATTTTATCGAACTTATTTCTCTTTGAATCGCTCTTCTGTCTGTTTCTAACTTTTGTTCCCCTGGACCACGAGTACCAACACCCGCACCCTCTCTAGATAGATAATTTCTGTATCCAACAAGACGAGGTAGCATATACTCTAGTTGCGCCAATTTAACTTGTAATTTAGCTTCTTTAGTTTTTGCTCGTGTAGCAAATATATCTAAAATAAGCCCAGTTCTATCTAAAATCTTTTTGCCAATGATATCTTCTAAATTTTTTATTTGAGAACCCGTCAATTCATTATCAAAAATAATTGTATCAACTTCCAAATTCTCTGCCATTTCCTTTATTTCTTCTGCTTTACCAGAACCAATATAATATTTAGAATTAATTTCCTTAACATTTTGCACAACACTTGCAACAAATTCTGAATCTGAAGATCTGACTAATTCTTTCATTTCTTCTATTTTAGCGTTTATCTGATTTTCTGTATATTTCCCTTTATTATTTAAATGTACTGTTATAATTTTTTCTTTATCCATAATACCACCTTAACTAATTATAGCAAATATCTAATATTAGTGTATGTTTTATTTGCTTCATTTCTATGGTATAATAAAGCAATAAAATATATGCTTTATTTAAAGTAAGGAGATATTATGAACGACAAAAAATCTAATATAGTTTTGTCTGGAATTAAGAGAGTTTTTCAGATAATTGCCCTATTTGTTTTAGTAACACTTATCATAGTAACTACTATAGGAGCAATGCTAGGTGTATCTATCATTAAAGTTGCAGAAAAAACTCCAAAAATTAATCCAGAAAATATATTATTAAATCTTAGCGAAAACTCAAAGATTTTTGATAAAAATAATAATTTAATCGAATCTATAGCATATGATGAATATAGGGAAATAATTCCTATAGATGAGATGCCAAAATATCTTTTAGATGCTTTTGTAAGTCTAGAAGATGAAAGATTCGACGAACATAAAGGTGTTGACCCTAAGAGTGTTATAAGATCATTTGTACAAAACTTAAGATCAGGAAGTATCGCTCAAGGTGGTTCAACAATTACTCAACAACTAGTAAAAAATATTTATTTAACCGATGATGTTAATTGGGAAAGAAAGATCCAAGAAATGTATCTAGCACTAAATATCGAAACTCAAATTAGTAAAAAAGATATTTTAGAAGGATACTTAAATAGAATATTCCTTGGACAACACTCATTTGGTGTTGAAGCTGCATCACAAACATATTTTTCAAAATCAGCAAAAGATCTAAATCTTGCACAATCCGCTGCATTAGCTTCAATTGTACAAGCACCATCTAAGTATTCCCTATTCTTCTCATATTCTCCGACTTCAGTACCTAAAGGCGCAAAAGTTGCAGGAGAATATAACGTAGGTGGAAATAAATATGTTGCAGTATTAAATGATAATGTTGTGGATAGAAAAAACTATACATTAAAGAGAATGTTAGATCTTGGTAAGATTACACAAAGTCAATATAAAGAAGCAGTTAATTTTGATTTGCTTGGTAGTGTAAAACCAGCATCAACATTAAAAAAAGAATATCCATCACATATAGCAAATTTAATTAAAAATGAAGCTATTGACATTATCATGAAAACCCAAAACATGAACAAAGAAGAAGCAAATAATCTACTTTATACTGGTGGACTTAATATAACAACAACTATTGATTGGGATATACAAGCAAAACTAGAAAAAAGTTATGAAGATTTTGCAAATTTCTTCTCAGATAAAACCAAAAATGGTGGTCCATTACTTGCCGATATGCGTTTTGATGATTTTGGTGATGTAATTAATGATAACGGAAATAAACTATTTTATAAAAAAGCAAACTTATTAACTGAAAATAACAAGATTTATGTTCCAGAAGGATGGTACACAGTAGAACAAAATGGTGATGTTACTATAAAGTCTTCACGTATGACTTTAGTACCAAGCGGAATATACGTATTACCATTTTATAAAATAAATGATAGCAATGAATTTGTTACTTTTAGAATAAGTGTAATAGATGTACCAACAGACAGTACAATAAAACACAAAGATGGAAGTTTTACAATTAAAAAATCTTATTTAGATAATTTAGGAGATTTTTACACAATTAAAGATGGCGACTTAATAATAAATGAAAAATATTATTCAGTTGAAACAGAAGGTACAGTTCAACCTCAATCCGCTACAGTTATATTAGATAGTAAAAATGCTGAAATCGTAGCAATGGTATCAAAAAGAGGTAAAAGTAGAGATGACACAATCGATAGAGCTACAAACTTCTATAGACAACCATCTTCAACATTCAAACCTTTAGCAGTTTACGCACCTGCAATTGAAGAAGGTCGTACACTTGCAGATCCAATAGATGATACGCCATATGAAATGCATGGTGGAGACACTCCATGGCCATTAAATGCAAATAAAACATATCAAGGTATAGTAACAACAAGAGAAGCTTTAAGAGCATCCTTAAACCCTCCTGCTGTAAAAATACTTAATAGTGACTTAGGTATTAAAAAGAGCATGGAATATCTACAAAAATTTGGATTGATAAATAAAGAAGATCCAAAATCTGATAGTTTTATTGAAGCAAGTGAAGATGCTCAAGTAAATGATCAAAACTTATCTATGGGTATTGGTTCATTATCAAAAGGTATGACTGTGAAAGATATTGCATCAGCTTATCAAACATTTGCCAATAATGGTGAAAGAGTTGAATCACATATCATTTCAAAAATTGAAAAACAAAATGTAGGTAAGATATTTGTAAATGACCATAAACCTACTAAAGTAATTTCAAAGGAATCAAATTTCTTAATTACAAATGTTATGTCAAGTATATTAAATCAAAGCTATCTTGCTGGTTCTACTAATCCAGATGGTATAGCAACTGCTGGTAAAACTGGTACATCAAATAATCAAAGAGACTTTTGGTTTGCTGGTTTCAATCCATACTATACTTCAGCAACATGGATAGGATTTGATAATGTACAAATCGGAATGGTCGGAAATTCATCTGTGGCATCAAGATTCTTTGGTCACTATATGAATGACATTGTTAAAGGTAAGAAAGCTGTTGAATTTGAACAACCTGATAATATTGTTGAAAGACAAGTAAGTAAGATTGATGGATTATTGCCATCTTCTTTAACAAGTAGAGATCCTAGAGGTAGTATGATTTATACTGAGTATTTCAAGAAAGGTACAGAACCAACTACTCAATCAAACGGACATATCGAAGTATCAATTGATACACGTAACAATTTATTAGCTTCAAATAAAACTCCATATTACTTAAGATCTAAGAGAGTATTTGTTAACAGACCTATTGCTTATAATCCAGATGAATTCAATGGTATAAAACCTTTAGACTGGGCATTTACAGCACCAACAAGATATTCAAATCTTCCTGTAGCAAATCAAAAATCTACAGTTAGAAGATCTGATGGTACTGTAGTGGTTACTGAGACTAGGATGAATGGTGATGTGATTGTTACAACAACTAGACCTGATGGTCTACAAACAATTCAAATCACAACTACAAGTGGTAAGGTGACAACTTCTACAAGAAGGATTAACCAACCTGCCCCACAACCTGCTCCAAAACCACAAGAAACACAAACTACACAAGAGACGCAAACAACTCAAGAAACTCAGGCACCTGAAACACAAACAACTCAAGAGACACAAAAACCAAAACCTCAAGAGACCAAAAAACCTACTACGCCTGAAACACAAAAACCAAAACCAAATAATCCATAATAAAGTTATGGTAAATAATATTATTTATAGAAGTCCTTTGGACTTCTATATTTGTAAGGAGGTAAATTTTGAATAAACATATACTTATAGTGGAAGACGAACCTGGCATTGCAAATATGGAAAAGAATTATCTTAACAAATCTGATTTTACTACAGATATTGCTAAAGACGGCTCTGAAGCATTAAATCTTTTTTATAAAAACCATTATGATTTAATCGTACTGGACTTAATGCTACCTAAATTAAGTGGAGAAAATTTATTAGAAGTTATCAGGGAAACTTCTAATATACCAGTGATTCTGGTTACAGCAAAAGTAAGTGAAAAAGATATAATTTCCGGTTTTAGAAATGGTGCAGATGATTATATAAAAAAACCATTTTCTGGAAATGAATTTGTTGAAAGAGTAAAAGCAGTACTTAGAAGAACAGAGTCCATTAATACAAATAGTAATCTTATCGAATCACTAGATAAAAGAGTTATTGTAGATCTAGAAAATAATAGAGTGTTAAAAGACGATAAAGAAGTTCCTCTAACAAAAAATGAATTATTAATTGTAAAAACTCTATTTACTAATCCAAATAAAACATTCACAAGAAATGAAATTATTGAAATATCATTTGGATATGATTACGATGCATTTGATAGAGCTGTTGATACACATATAAAAAATATCAGATCAAAAATTGAGGATAATCCAAAAAATCCATATTATATTAAAACAATATATGGATTAGGCTATAAAGCTGGAGAAATATATGAAGCTTAGTCAAAAACTAAACAGAACATTTATCTTTATTTTGATACTTTTGATATTCGCTTCTGCTTTTACTGCGATATTTACTTTTAACAATTCCCTATTTAATTTCATTCAAACACAAAGACAAAAAGAGTTTGATACTATTTCAAAAGACATTGTTAAAATAGTTGAATTAGAAAGTGGTATTTCAAATGTACTCCTAGAAAATTATGTAGCTGAGAATAATATTTCCATTAAGTATTACAATAACGATGATAAACTTATTTCACAATTTAACGGGATAAAAAACTATAAAGACTATTCTGAAAATAGCTTTGCAACACAAAAATTTATATTAAAAGATAGTCTAGGAAATAAAGTTGGATATCTAGTAATTTCATATATCGATAATATTTATGAATACGATAATAGTATTAAGGAATTTAGGAAAGAAATTATTCAAAAATACGCGATTATATTTATCGTTACGATGATTATAACCACAGTGCTAATAGTGATCTTTAGTAGAAGTGTAACTAATCCTATTACGGAAATTCAAGCACAGACAAAAAAAATTAGACAAGGTGATTTTGAGAAATCAGGACATAGATATAATATCTATGAACTAGACCAACTATCTGCGGATATTGATTATCTTTCAACTACATTGGAAATGCAAGATAATTTTAGATCCGATTATGCAAGAGATATCGCCCATGAACTTAGGACGCCAATGACAAATCTCTTACTTCATTTAGAAGGTATCCGCGATGAAATCATTGAGGCGGATGAAGATACTATCAATCTTTTAATTTCTGAAATACAAAGATTAAATCGAATGATTGATGATTTAGAAGTATCTTTCAATAATACAAAAGAAAATTCTAAACTTAATTTAGAAAAAGCAAGCTTAAATGAGATTTTGACAAATGTAACATCAAGTTTTGCTCCACTAATCGATGAGAAAAATATTAAATTAATTAAATCATTTGATAAGGACAATATAATCGAAACTGACAAGATGAAACTTACACAAATATTTTCCAATATCTTATCAAATGCTATCAAAGCTGTAGATGAAAATGGTGAAATTTCAATAATTCACAAATCTTACAAAAATAGAGATGTCATAAGAATATCTGATAATGGCGTTGGTATGAATAAAGAAAATATGAAACATATTTTCGAACGTTTTTATCGAATTGATGATGCTAGAAATACTAAACAAAGCGGAAGCGGATTAGGGCTAGCAATCACAAAAAACTATGCTGATTTACTAAATTATAGAATAAGTGTATCTTCAAACGAAGGTGAAGGTACAGAATTTGTTATAACAATTTAAATAAGGCTGCTACAAAACGACAATTCTGTCATTTTGCAACAGCCTTTTTTCATATAAAATTATAATCATTATGGCGAAAATAGAATTCTAATTTTATTAAATTATTTTTTATTTATTTCTTTTGTTTTTTCATAAATCAATCTCATTCCTTCAAGCGTGATGTTTTTATCTACAGTTTGAATGTATCTAGATCTTTCAGCAATAAATTCTGAATATCCACCTGCCGCTATTATGCTTACTGCACTTGTGGTTGTCTTTAGAGCTTTTGCTATCTCTTCAATAATATTATCAACCAAGCCGACATATCCATAGGTTAAACCAGATTTAATCGCTTCAACCGTAGTCTTCCCTATAACGGATCGGGGTGATTCAAATTCTACTTTTGGAAGCTTTGATGTCCTCTCAAAAAGTGCATTTGATGCTATACCCATACCTGGCGCTATAGCTCCGCCTAAAAATTCTCCATCTTTACTTACAACATCAAAAGAAATTGCTGTTCCCATATCAATAAGAATCGCAGGTAATTTATAATGCTCCATCATTGCGACAGAGTTTGCAATTCGGTCTGCACCAACTTCTTTTGGATTTTCATAATTTATCTTCATACCAGTTTTGGTATTTTCTCCAATAACGATTGGAGTTTTATTTAAATATTTTTTACATAGATGCTTAAATGTTAGTTGTAAAGTTGGTACAACAGAACCAAGTACAACATCATCAATTTCATCTAGTTTTATCCCCTCATGAAGAAGTATAGATTCTATTTGTGAACCGTATTCATCCATGGTTTTAGTTTGTCTTGTTTCTAATCTCCAGCTATTTATATTTTTACTACCTTCGAAAATACCTAAAACCACATTCGTATTCCCAATATCAATTAATAGTATCATTTTTTCCTCTTTTATAAGTTCTTAACAAAGCATATGCTATTGGTATACTTATCACAACAGAAACAATCATTTCAACAACACCTTGTGTACCTGCTATTGTAAATAAAGCTCCTACAATGGTTTGTGATGATCTACCAGTTTTTTCTAGAAAATCTCTACCATATAAAATAAATACTAGAGATAAAACTCCTATTGTATTTATCATTGAACCAATAGCTGCAGAAATACCAATACTTACACCTTTATTTTTTATCATTTTATCTAAAGCTATAAAAATATATCCAGTACCTAGACCTATTAAAACTCTTGGTAAAACTGCTACTAATGGATTCATAAATATATATGAAGTTATTACCGGTCTTAATATAGCATTTAATATAGATGTTATACCAAATACCAACCCTAATAACGCTCCTAATTTAGGTCCTTTTACGATAGCCAATATAATAACTGGGATATGCACTATAGTTGCATTCATTATTCCTATTGGTATATAACCTAAGCCTGGCACAGCTACCATTACTATAATAATAGCAGTCATAATTCCTAAAATAGTTAAATCTTTTATATTTTTCATTTTTTCCTCCTGATCTAGTTCTTAAAAAAGATACCAGTCAATTATTTTATTTTTTATTAAATTGTTATTTTATTTTTTTAATTTGTACTTTCTTATAATTTCATCTATTGCAGGGATATCTTTTTTCTCCACTTTCATGTAAGATTGTCTTTCATCAAATCCCTTTTTATAGATAGTTACTAATTCACCTTTTTCTGCATCAAATGCCCATTTTTGAAGTTCTTTCCATGACACAAATTTTGAGTCAATAATCAATCCATTTTCAGCAAATGAATTTTTTACAGTGTATTCCAACAATAAAAAGACAATTAATGCAATCATTAGAGCTCCAGAAGCTATGTCACCGTAAATTACATTATAGATACCAAAGGCTAAAACTAAACCACCTAGTATCCATAATATCTTAGGCACAGCTCTTTTGAACTCAAATATTTTTCCTTTTAACTCTTTTTTCGCCATATGAGTTTTATATAATTTATAGATAAAGTAAACTATTAATCCACCATATAAAAAATATATTATTGTGTTCATACCAGTATTTGGTCTATTTGCTTGATTTGCCGCTAACATATTATTCCTCTTCTATAATTTTTTCATCAAAATCATGAATATTAAAATTTTCATCATACTTTCTTGCGATTGCAATATATTCATCCTTACGGATTGTCTCAGTTTCTAACAGTTTTTGAGCCAGTTCTTCCAAGAAATCTCTATTATTGATTATCAATTCTTTAGCTTTTTCGTATGAATTTTTTATAATATTAGTAACTTCTTCGTCAATCTTTATTGCAGTTTCTTCTGAATAATGGTCTCCACTAGAATAATTGGAGCCACCTAAAAATACATTTCCACTTGCATCATCATAAAGTACTGGACCTAAAATATCACTCATACCATAAACTTTAACCATTGCTCTTGCAATTTGTGTTGCTCTTTCAATATCATTTGAAGCACCTGTTGAAATATCGTCTAATACTATTTCTTCCGCTGCTCTACCACCTAAAAGTGCAACTATTCTATTTTTCATTTCGTTTTTCGTTCTAAATGATTTATCTTCATCTGGTAAATAAGCTGTAAAACCACCAGCAGAACCTCTTGGAACAATAGTAATCATATGCACTGGATCCAATTCTTTTAAGAATTGTGCTGTAACTGCATGTCCAGCTTCATGATATGCTGTTAATTTTCTTTCTTTTTCAATTACCACTCTAGATTTCTTTTCTGGACCAGCCATTACTCTAATCGCCGCTTCATCCATTAACTCTGGAGTAATTTCTTCTTTATTTTTTCTTGCAGCTAATAATGCCGCCTCATTTGTTAAGTTTTCTAATTCAGCAGGAGAAAATCCAGCTGTAGATTTTGCAACATCTTCTAAGTTAATCTTTGGAGAAAGTTTTTTATTTCTAGTATGCAGTTGTAGCATTTCATATCTTTCTCTTACATCTGGCATAGAAATTTGAATAGTTCTATCAAATCTACCCGGTCTTAAAAGAGCTGGGTCTAAGATATCTGGTCTATTTGTTGCAGCTATCATGATGATACCTTCGTTCTTTTCAAAACCATCCATTTCTACTAACAATTGGTTTAGAGTTTGTTCTCTTTCATCGTGACCACCACCTAAACCAGAACCTCTTTTTCTACCTACCGCATCAATCTCATCAATAAAAATGATACATGGCGCATTTTTCTTTGCTTCTAAAAACATATCTCTTACTCTAGAAGCACCAACACCGACAAACATTTCAACAAAATCAGAACCACTTATACTATAAAATGGCACTTTTGCTTCACCAGCAACCGCTTTTGAAATATATGTCTTACCTGTACCTGGTTGTCCAACTAAAAGCACACCTTTAGGAATTCTCGCTCCTTGCTTAACGTATTTAGCAGGATTTTTTAAGAAATCAACTAATTCGCTCATTTCTTCTTTTTCTTCTCTTAAACCTGCAACATCAGCAAAAGTAATCTTATTATTTGAGTCAAGATTCATCTTAGCTTTTGATTTACCAAATTTCATCGCTTGGCTATTTCCGCTAATATTTTTAGCTATTGTAAAATACCATATAAAAGCAAAACCTGCCAACATCAGAATCGATGGTAATAGTTCTAAAAATATACTTGGCGATTTTGCAGGCAATCCTCTATATACGATCTTACCTGATTCCACTTTATCTTTCAGATAATTGTCATATAAATTCTTTTGGAATTCTACAGGAAGTTCTGAGCTAAATGTTGTATTGTCTTTTAACACACCTTCTATTCTTGAACCTTGTGTAGTAATCGACTTAACATTGTTTTCTTTTATTTGCTCAACAACTTTATCAACTGACATAGAATTCGAATTCATAAAAATGTCGCCAAATTTAGTAAAAAGAAGAACCATCAGTATTATTGGTATAATCAATGATATAATATTCGTCTTTCTATTATTGTTCATTCTCACTCCTTAATTTAGGTATAAATTTTAAACTCGCTTTACCATTATACCCTATATTCTTTTTATATATATTTTCTATTAATAATATCTCATTATTGTATTCAACTATTGGAAGTATATCCCTATCTATTTTATCAATTTTCTTATCTATTAGATAATCTTTCAATTTAATCTCTCTATTATTTAAGCTAATGCGATCTCCATTTTTCCTTCGTCTGATTACAATCTCATCACCAAAATCTAAGGAAATATTTTTTTTATCATTGTCATCAATACATAAAATATATTGACCAAAATCATACTTACCTTTTAAAACTTTCATTTTCTTATCTTCAAAATAATCATCTTCATTATATTTTCTTATTATGAAATTATTAAATGAATTATAAAAAATTACACCATTTAATATTAAATCTACCCCTCTAGCAGATTTTAATATTTTTAGTATTTCGTTATATTGCATCTTAGTAAAATTATAATTAGAATGTATCCTATCTATTTCAATTCTTATCATTTCAATTATTGTAAATTCATCAAAAGACGAAAGTTTGTTTTTATCAAATATAGTCTTATAACCATCTTTATAAATTACAATATCATCAATTTTATCTTGCAGATTATTTTTTACAAAATCCATCTGCTTTGATGAAATATCTGAAAGTGAAAGTATAGATTCATAAAAATTAGGATTGTATTTTTTCTTTATTAAAGGTATAAGCTCATTTCTAATCGAATTTCTTGTATAGTCATTGGTAAAATTTGTTAAATCTTGTACATAGGAAATGTTGTTATTTTCAGCAAAACTTATAATTTCAGCTTTACTGATATTTAACATTGGCCTTACAATGTTATTTTCAACACTACTCATCCCTTTTAATCCTTCAATACCAGTACCTCGGATTATCCTCATCAATATTGTTTCAACTTGATCATCTAAATTATGGGCTAGAGCTATAAACCAATCTTTTTTATCTGGTTTAGATTCAATAATTTTATTAAAAAATTTATGTCTTAATATCCTACCAGCCTCTTCTGAAGAAATATTATTTAATTTAGCATATTCTTCCATCGAATTTTTCTCAACATGAAATATTATATCATTTTTAGCCGCAATTTTCCTAACAAATTTTTCATCTTCATCTGATTGACCATTTCTCGTTAAATGATTAAAATGCGCAATTTCTATATTGAAATGATAATGCTTTTGAAATGATTTTAATATCTCAAACATAACCATGGAATCAACACCACCACTTAATGCAATCAATACATTTTTATATTCAATTTTTTTTAAAACTTCTCTATCTATATCTAACATTGCATTTTTAAATTATTCATTTTGAGTTTCTTTATTTGTCTCATCATCAACATAGATTTTTTCACCTTTTTTTATCATTCCCAAATCTTCTCTAGCTTTCTTTTCTATGTATTCTAATGAATTTACTTCTTCAATTTCTTTTGTCAATCTATCAATTTCTTGTTGTAATTCTTTAGATTTATTTTTTAGTATAGAAGTATTTGATTTTAGATCTTTAATCATGTTTTTTTGATGAATATATTGAGTTAACATGATTATAAGTATTACCGTTGACACTACAAAAAAAATAAAAGGAATAAATCTCTTTTTATTTATTTTTGATTTTTTTATTTTTCTCATTTCAATCCTCGATTACTCTAAACATCTCTTCAGCATTAGATTTATTAGTGTTTTCTATTATCTTTAATACCTCAAATTTTACAGTATTATCACCAAACTCAATTTCTAAAATATCTCCAATCTTTACATCTGTACCCGGTTTTGCAACTTTTGAATTAACTTTTATCCTACCAGTTTCTGCTGCTGTCTTTGCAACAGATCTTCTTTTAATTATCCTAGAATTTTTTAGAAATTTATCTATTCTCATACATCCCCCTATCTCTAGTTTTACAAACCGTTTATCTATAAATTATAACATACTTATTAAAAAATTGTCTTTTAGAATTATAATCTAATTGTTTTACTTCTTAAACCTTCCAAAAAATTAGAGACTGTTGCAAAATGACATCTCAATCATTATACAACAGCCTCCTAAAAGGTTATTTTATATTAAATTTACACTAATTTTTTAAATTCGTCGTAAACTCTTTCAACTTGTGGTCCAACAATTACATGAACTTGGTTTTTACCAGGTTTCATAACTCCTGGAACACCTAAATTCTTAATTGCTGCTTCGTTTACTTTAGAATCATCTTTAACTGTTAATCTTAATCTTGTAGCACAGTTAGTATGAGTATCAATGTTTGATGCTCCACCTAAACCAGCTAAGATTTTTTCAGCTAAATCTCTATCTGATACATCAAAGCTTGTTTCAGTTGTTTCACCTGCAATAACAGCTTCTCTACCAGGTGTTTGTAAGTTAAATTTCTTAATTGCAAATTTGAAAATTACAAAGTATAATGCTGCGAATACTAAACCTTGAACAAGTAGCATTGGGATTTTATCTGCCATTGGGTTTTTAATTGATAATATCAAGTCAATTAAACCAGCAGAGAAACCAAATCCTGCATACATACCAAATTGTGCAGCTAAGAATACTGATACAGCTGTTAATACAGCGTGTACTAAGTATAATGCTGGAGCAACTAACATAAATGCAAATTCAATTGGTTCTGTTAAACCAGTTACAAATGATGCTAATGCACCTGCTAATAATAATGATTTAGCAAATTTCTTTCTTTCAGGTCTAGCTTCAGTAAACATAGCAATAGCAGCTGCTGGTAAACCAAACATCATGATTGGGAAGAAACCTGCTTGATACATACCTGGGTGATATGTGGCTGTAATTAGAGCTGCAGATTTTGCACCACCTAAAAAGTTAGGAATGTCATTTATTCCTACTAAATCAAACCAAAATACTTGGTTTAATGCATGGTGTAATCCTGTTGGGATTAATAATCTATTAAAGAATGCATAGATACCTGCACCTACTGGTCCCATTCCTAATAATGTTTGTCCAAATTTAACTAATGCAACGAAAACAATTGGCCATACAAAGAATAATATACCTGCAGCAATTAATGAAATAACTGATGCTAAAATTGGAACTAATCTTCTACCTGAGAAGAATGCTAAGAAATCTGGTAATTTGACTGTGTGGAATTTATTATATACTTCTCCACCAATAATACCTGAAATAATACCAACGAATACATTTCCTGGTCCCATTGTTTTGAATGCTTGTACTTCAAATGGATTTGCTTTAGCCCATGCTTCAGGATCTAATCCTTTAAGTTGAGCAACAGCTCCAGCACTTAAAACAGTAGTAATTGTTAAGAATGATACTACACCTGCTAATCCTGCTGCACCGTGATTATCCTTTGCTAAACCAAAGGCAACCCCAATTGCAAATAGGTATCCCATGTTATCTAAGATTGCACCACCAGCTTTAATCAAGAAAGCTGCTAATGGACTATTTCCACCCCAAGCTTCAGGGTCAATAGCATAACCTATACCTAAAAGTAAACCAGCAAGTGGCAATACTGCAACTACTTGCATAAATGATCTACCTAATTTTTGTAAATATTTCATTTTTCCTCCTTTATAACCTTTCTGTTTATATTATAACATCTTTATAGTATAATACAATATAAATAAGCGTGTTATTATCACAATGTTATCATTTTCATTATTGTATAATTTCCATATAATTTGTTATAATGAATTTAACAAATAATTGAAAGGAATTTTTATGGTTAAAAGATTACTAGATGCACAAGCCTCAGATCTAAGTGGACTGAGCGCAAAAGAAAAACTAGAAAGCATTAAACTCTCTGAAGGTAGAGTTCTAGTTACTGAAAATATTGGAGCATTTCCACCTATTCTTGGTGATGTGTCAAACGCTGAACTAGCTACAGCGATGGGTTCAGATATATTACTATTTAATTTATTTGATGTTGACAAAAATATTATAAATGGAATAGTTTCTGATCAACCATTAAAAAAAGTGAAGGAACTTACAAATAGATTAATTGGAGTAAATTTAGAACCAGCATTGGAAATTGAAGAAGATGATGATAATTTTTGGAAATTAACTAAAGGAAGATTAGCGACTTTAGAAAATGTTCAGAAATTAATTGATCAAGAAGTCGATATACTAGTTTTGACAGCTAACCCTGGGACAGGTATAACCAATACGGATTTATTCAATGCTATCAAAAAAATAAAAGAAAAATTTGGAAATAAAATCATTATTGCATCTGGTAAGATGCATAGTGCGGGTTCTTTAACTGAAAATGGTGAAAATTTATTATCAGAAGAAGTTGTTATAGATTTCATTAAAGCGGGTACAGATATTGTAATGATACCTGCGCCGGGCACAGTTCCAGGATTTGATTTGGAAAATGTAAAAAAATATGTTAATCTTATTCATGAATATGATAAGATATGTTTAACTGCTATAGGTACTTCACAAGAAGGAGCAGATAAAGATACAATCAGAACAATTGCATTAAATTCAAAAATGTCAGGTACTGATATGCATCATATTGGTGATAGTGGTCTATCTCCTGGCCTTGCAAGTCCAGAAAACATCATGACATATTCATTTGCAATTAAAGGGAAAAGACACACATTTAGAAGAATTGCAAGAAGAAATTATTAGGAGGAAATAATGGGATTATTTGGTAAAAAAATCAATTTGGTAGCACCAATGACAGGTGAAATAATTGATATAACTGAAGTGGAAGATATTACTTTCGCACAAAAATTTTTAGGTGACGGAGTTGCAATTAGACCAACTGAAGGATTAGTTGTAGCACCTGCTGATGGTGAAGTAATGCAAGTCTTCCATACAAAACACGCTATAGGATTAAACATCAAAGGCGTTGAACTTCTTATTCACATTGGTATGAACACTGTAGAATTAAAAGGTGAAGGATTTGAAGTTTTCGTAGAACAAGGACAAAAAGTTAAAGCTGGAGATAAATTGGTAAAAGTAGACTTAGATTTACTTAAAGAAAAAGGCTACCCAATTGAAACACCTGTAGTTGTGACAAATATGGATGATATCAAATCATTATCAAAACAATCTGGCAATGTAACTGCTGGTTCTGATGAAATCATGGAAATAAAAAAATAAAACTCTTATCAATATCTGCTGGAGCTAAATCTCCAGCAGATATTTTTTAATAATTGGTGAAAATTGGTACTTAAATTGAAATTTTAATATTTAGTTCCAAAAATTTTAAGTAGAAATGGTACTAAAATTGAAATTTTAAAATTTGGTACCAAAAATTTTAAGTAGAAATGGTACTAAAATTGAAATTTTAAAATTTGGTACCAAAATCTAATATAAAGCTAAAACACAACAATCCATTACTCAAAGACTCAAATTTACATTATTGCCATAATAATCTATTTTATCCAGTCTTCTTTTCTCAATATATTAATTACGCCATCATGAGTTATTCCAGATAAAGTAGTTATTTCTTGATCACTATAGTAAGTAAATCCACATTTTTCTTGTACTCTCTTTGATTGAGAATTAAATTTAAAATAACCACAAAATAAAATATCTAATTTTTCATCTTCAAACATATATCTTATTATCTCTTTTACAGCTTCGGGCATAATTCCTAATCCCCAATAGTCTTTAGAAAGTACATAGCCAATTTCTTTACATTTAAGGTTTTCAAATTCAGGCCATTTTTTTTCATTGTAATTATGTAAACCAATTGATCCAATAACTTTACCATTGTATTCAATTGCAAGTACATTTTTATTTTTTATGAAATGTTCTAAAATATTTCTAGATTCTTGAATATTTTTGTGTGGCAGCCATCCAGCCATTTGTCCAACACCATCTACTTTACTATATTCATAAAAATCTTCTAAATCTGTTAATTCCCATGGTCTTAATTTTAATCGTTCTGTATTAAATAATTTATTGCTAATATCTATGTTAATATTCATTATTGTCTCCGTTACTTTTTTTAGAATTATATAATAAGTCTAAAAAATTGTAAATAAAAAGCACTCTAGCTTACATACTAAAGTGCTCTAAAAATATTAATTTACTAAATCAAATGTATTACCGTGTTCTAGGTCACCGAATTGTACACCTCTTCTAAACCATTCACTTCTTTGTTTACTTGTACCATGTTGGAATGTATCCGGATTTGCTCTGCCACCTTGCATCTCTTGTAGTCTATCATCTCCTACTCCTGTTGCAGCTCTCAATCCTTCTTCGATATCCCCTTCTTCTAAATATCCTTTTTCTCTAACATAGTTAGCAAATACTCCAGCATAATAGTCAGCTTGTAATTCTAATCTTACCATTTGCTTATTAAATTCACGATCTGATACTCTTCCTCTTAAATTATGTACCTCTTGTAAAGTACCAATTAAATTTTGTACATGATGTCCGACTTCATGTGCCAAAACATATGCAAACGGAAAGTCTCCTGCTGCATCTAATGTTGTGGCGAGTTGATTTGCAAACGACACATCTATATATACCGTTTCATCGCCACCACAATAAAAAGGTCCCATATTATTTGAAGCAAATCCACAAGCTGTATTTACAGTGTCTTGATAAATTCTTAATTTTGGCTCTCTATATTCTTTTCCGTGTTCTTTAAAAACTTTATGCCAAACATCCTCTGTATCAGCTAAAACAACAGCTAAAAATTTTTCAATTTCAGCTTCTTGTTCATTTCTTGGTGTATACTCTTGTGTGTTTTCACTTTGTCTACCGGTATCTGTACCTGTCATACCTATAAATTCTAAAGGATTTTGCCCCATTAATAGAGATACTACAAGCAAGATAAGTATACCTGTACCACCTAAACCACCAATACCGGCAAGTGAAGGTCTACCACCTCTACCCGCACCGCTTGATTTACTTACATTATCACTTTCTCTTCTTCCCTGCCATTTCATATTATACCTTCCTAAAATGTAATTGTTTTTATTTATTACACTAAATACCCTATACCCATTTGCAAGCATTATTAAGCTATTATTTTATTTCTCATTTATTTGTTTTTTATGTATTGCTAAAATTTGTTTTAATGCATCTTCTTTATTGACACCAGACAATCTAAAACTAAGTGCGTAATCCATATATTTTGAAAATTGCTCATTTTGCTCAATACCAGCAGAAATTAAATCATAACCATTGACATAATCCCGAGTCATATATTCTTTATATATTTCATATCTTTCCTTTAAATATTTTTGTGGATATTCTGTTTCTTGAGATGTTATCCTACCATTATGGTCTGCTAATGCCAGATAAATTAAATCATTTGGATCGACTGAATCGTAGAAAAGTTTATTTGTTGCTTTTATTCTTGAATTTTGAAAAGCATACATATTTGGTTTCATGTGATGTTCGACCATATTTTTTACATAATAGATTAACTTTTTATTGTTTGTTAGTCGTTTAAGAAATTGTTCACTAATGGCAATACCTTCAATTTCATGCTTTAGTGATTTTATTTTTCCATTTTCTACAAATGTTGTAACTGCTTTACCTAAATCATGACAAAGTGCTGCAAACATGAAATACACCTCATAATTGACCAACTCTCTATATGTAGCTGCTTCGTCTAATACCATCATAGTATGTGTATAGACATTGCCCTCTTTATGATAAATAGGACTTTGTTCAATATTTTGTAAAGCCTTTAGTTCATTAAACCAAGATTGTAACTGCCCCATTTTATCTAAATAGTTAAAATATATGGACGGATTTTTTGACTTTAATAAAGCTTTTGAAGTCTCCTCAAAAACACGTTCTTTTGATAGATAACTTGTATTGATATTTTTGCAAAGTTTAATAGTTTCATCAGTAATTTTATAATTAAACCTCGATGCAAATTGACAAGCTCTAAAAACTCTAAGCGGATCTTCAATAAAACTTTCTTTATTGACAAATCTAATCAAGCCATTTTTTATATCATTTATACCATTAAAATTGTCAATAAGTTCTCCTGTTAATATATCTTGCATAATTGCATTGATAGTAAAATCCCTTCTTTTTGAGGCTTTTTTTACACCTAAGTATGGATCTACATTTACATCAAATCCTTTATGTCCTTCCCCTATCTTTCTTTCTTTTCTCGGTAAGGCAATATCTAAATTTTTGTGCTCAATATTATATATACCAAAACTTTTTCCAATGATATTAACATTACCAAAACTCTTCAAAATATTTTCTAAATCATTTTGTGAAATCCCGTGAACTTCAATATCTATGTCATAGTTTTCGACACCTCTTATTTTATCACGAACATAACCCCCGACAAAATATGCCGTTCCACCAATACTATTCACTTTTTTTGCTATATCTTTTGATAATCTTAAATTCTCCATAAATCCAACCTGCAATATTTACCCTATACTTATATATTGACACATTTATAAAGCTTTTACAAAATTTTAGATTATATTTTTATCTTAGTTAATAATTTGATATAATTAATGTTGGATACTAATTACATAACAATAGGAGGAATTATGTCAAAGATTTCAGTAGAAAAAGAAAATATATTTTTAAATTTAAGCAAAGTAACTAAAGAAGAAGCTATAAGAATGGCAGGAAATAAATTATTAGAAGCCGGTTATGTTGCAGATGGATATGTAGAATCTATGCTATATAGAGAAAATATAATGTCAACATACATGGGCAGCGGAGTAGCCTTACCTCATGGAGATAGAGAATCAGAACAATTAATAATCGAATCTGGTATTGTGTTTTTACAATTTAAAGAAGGTATTGACTTTGGTGATGGAAATATAGCTGAAATAGTGATTGCATCATCAGGAAAAGGTAATAATCACCTAAAGATTCTTGCATCATTAGCCACTCTATTAAAAAGAGATGAAATACTAAATACATTTACATCATCAAATAGTGTTGATGAAATATACGAAATATTAAGAAATAATATTAAATAAAGTATTAATTTTAAAATAAAAAAGTGTTAGAAAGTGATTATATAAATTAACTCACTTCTAACACTTTTATTATTTTCTATTATTTAGTAAATAACTTTTCACCATTTACATATGTGTTATATAGATTTACATCTTTATCAATTACGATAAAGTCTGCATCTCTTCCTACCGCTAGGATACCACATTCGTCTTCAAGACCAACTGATTTTGCTGGCACTTTAGTAGCCATATCTACTGCTTGTTTTAAATCTGCGATATTCCAATTTTTAACATTTTTTACACCATCAATTAAGTCTAAAATAGAACCAGCTAATGAACCACTTTCTAATCTAGCTGTACCATCTTTAACGATAACTTTAAATTCACCTAGATGTGATTCGCCTTCACCCATGCCACCGGCTCTCATACAGTCAGTAATTAATAAGACTTTATCGTGACCTTTTGTTTTTACTGCAATTTTAGCAGCAGTTGGATGGACATGGTGTCCGTCACAGATTAATTCAGCAAAGGCATCAGAAGCTAAAGCCGCACCGACCATTCCTGGTTCTCTATGGTGTAATCCTCTCATACCATTGTATAAGTGAATAAATATATTTGCTCCAGCATCCACAGCATTTAATGCTTCTTCTGAAGTTGCATTTGAATGTGCTAATGCTACATAAATTCCCATTTCTTTTGCTGCTTTAATAAATTCTTCAACACCATTTCTTTCAGGTGCAATAGCTATTTTCTTAATTATACCACCTGACAAATCTTGCCAAATCTTTAATTGTTCAATACTAGGATCAGACATATATGCAGGGTTTTGAGCTCCCTTAAATTCTTCTGTAAAATATGGTCCTTCCATAAATATACCTTTAATTTTAGCACCTTTTGCGTCTTTATATTCTTTTCCAATTAATTCAACAGCCTTATTCAATTGTTCAACAGAAGAAGTCAATGTAGTTGGTAAAAATGAAGTAACCCCCATTTCAAGCATACCAACAGACATAGTATTCAATTCACCTTCAATGGCATCTGTCACATCAGCATTTTTATATCCGTGAACATGAGTATCAACTAGTCCTGGAGCTATTATTTTATCTCCAAAATCTTCATATTCACCATCATATTCTGTTAAGAAATCTGTAATTTTTTTGTCTTCAACAACCATAAAAGCATTTTCTAAAATTTCATTTTCTAAAAAAATCTTACTTGCCTTAAAAACTTTTTTCATAATTTCTCCTTTGCTTTATTATCTTTTTGTCAATATAAGTATACTCCTAATTTAATTTAAAAACAAAAAATAGTAGAGATTTTTGAATTATCACTACTATTTTTACTATATTTATATCAAAATATTGATTATCGAGTTCCGCCGCCGGATCCTCCACCAAAGGAGCCGCCGCCACCTCCACCAAAGGATATACCACCTCCACCGGAAGATGAATAAGATGAACTAGAGTTTGCGTAATTGTAAGTATTTTGTACAGATCTTGCAAACAAATGTGTATACATTATTGTATTTGGTGTATATGGAAGATTTTCAACATATCCAGGATCTATAACCTTAAACTGATCATACACTTCTTCAGCTATACCCATATATGCTGCCCACTCCATGTATTCTTTCCAAAGTCCGGATTCAGACATACCTCTTTCATTTAATAATGAAAAGTCTTTTAGGTATTTCTTAAATCCAACAATATTTCTTTGAAGTTGTTTAGCATTATCATTTAAATCATATGTGATTTGCTTAAATATTCTACCTTTTTGTCCTTTAATTAAATAATTATTTTCTAAAAGATGTTTTCTAGATTTAGTAGAAATGTCTTTTACCCATTCATTAAAATCATCAATATTACGTGAAATATAGCTATTGAATTCTTTTTGAGATAATACACCATCTCCTTCTGATGCTTCAATCACCATATCCCATAAATCATTTTCTATAGATGAATCAAATGTCACATCTTCTTTTAATATTCGTAATGCTAATTGATCTTTCTTAAATATTAACCCAACTTGTTCTAAATCATTTTTTAATAAACCTTTATTTATCCATTTTATAATCAAAGCAGAAATGATATCAGATACTTCTGACTCTGTTATATAATCAACTTTTATAAAGTCATTATAAGGTACTTCTCTGTAGTATTCTACATCGTTAATGTTTGGCATTTTTATTTTTGACTTACTTCTTTTTGTATTAGCTATACCAAAAATAGTAAAAATTATCCCAACTATAACAGGTACAAATATTGGGAAAAAATCAGCTATAGTATCCCAAAATCCTCTATTATATTCTTTATTATAATCATTTGCAAAACCACTATCATTTGCAGCATCTTCTTTATAGATATATGAGACTTGTTTTGCTTTTTCGATCAAATCTTCAGAGCTGATACCAAATTTAGCATTAGTATTAAATACTTTTCCTTCGAAAATATTTAAAAATACTAAATAATCAGAAGTTTTAAAATTATCACCTGTAACCGCAATAAGTTCATTTGGTTTAATCTCAGTTTTTCCTCTATATCCAAATCCCCAAATTCTTGTTTGAGGATAGACAAATTCATAACCTTTATTATTCGTAATGGTAACTGTCGCTTTGTTTAATGGTTGAAGATTTTCATTGATAAATTTCCAATAAATTGCTTGATAATCATCACTCAGATTTCTAACAAAGTTTGAAACTTTATATTGCAAAGTAAATTCTCTTCTACCATATTCACCTATACCAAAACATAATTCAGTCGTATTATTTGTATAGTTTATACCATATTTGCCAGTTTTTTCTTCTAAACTAGCATTTACATTCCATGTACCTACATTTTCTAATTCTTTTCCATTTTCATCAAAAACTTTGTAATCATAAATTTCTGAATCTCCTAAATTACCAATGGAAACATAATGTTCTGTGCCTGTCTCAGCGTAAAAAATTCTATGATCTTTAATAATAACAGAACCATCATCTTGTATCTCTGCTTTTATATCAATTGTATCAATCGTATTTTCTGCATTTACATTTTTTGATAGAAAAATTGTAAATACAAATAAAAACGCTAAGAATGTAACTAAAACTTTTGTAAATCTATCTTTTAATTTAACTACCATTGTGGCATTTCAGCTTTTGAAGCTGTATTTTGGAAGTAGGATTCTTGTGTAAATCCAAACATACCAGCAACAATTGATGATGGAAATTGTTGAATTGTTCTATTTAGCTTTGTAACGCTGTCGTTATAAACCATTCTAGACATCCTTACATTATTTTCATATTGATTTATACTATCCATAGTCTTTGTATATAAATCACTTGCTTTTAATTCTGGGTAATTTTCAACAACAACATTTAATCTATTCATTGCTTGAGTAAACATTTCATCATCTTTTTCTACTTCTTTTGCAGATGAATTTTTTGTAATGCCACCTCTTGCCCTTGTAATTTCAGTCAATACTTGAGCTTCATGTTCTGAATATTTTTTTGTCGCATCTATCAAGCTCTTTAAAGCATCCCATCTTGATTCTACTTGAACTGCGATATTACTCATCGCATTTCTAACAAATTCTCTTAAATTTACTAGTCCATTATATGTTGAAATAAAATACATAATAATAAAGACTACTAATACAGCAACTGCTATTAAAATAATTGTGCCTGTGCCTAATCCTGCACCAAGGATTAATAAATCATTCATATAAACCTCCTAATGTTTATGTTAATATTATACCAGTTTTTTCTATTATCTAATCATAATATTGAGAAAAATATTACATTTTACATAGATTTAACATTAAACTAGTTAAAAATTGTTTTAATCTCTGTATATTCGTCAAGTCCGTATTTACCACCTTCTCTACCAATACCAGATTGCTTATATCCTCCAAATGGAGCAAAATGTCCTCTTGAACCGTCATTTACTTGCAATTGGCCTGTCCTTATTTCTCTTGCGACTCTTAAAGCCTCATCATCTGGACCAAACACCATACCATGTAATCCATATTTACTATCATTTGCAATCTCAATCGCTTCTTCTACAGTATCATAGAAAATTATACATTCAACAGGTCCAAAAATTTCTTCTTGTGCAATTTTTGAATTATTGTCAACATCAGTAAATACAACAGGTGGAATATAATATCCATCATCCTCAATCCATTCCCCTTCATATAGAAGATTTGATTCTTTTTTGCCTAGTTCAATATATCTCATCACTTTATCAAAAGCATCTTTAGATTGAACAGGACCATAATCATTTTCAGGATTATCCGGATTACCATGTTTATATTCTTTAGTAACTTTTATAACTATTTCTTCAATTTTTTCTCTATCTTTTCTAGGTGCTAATAATCTTGTTTTAGAAGAACATGCTTGTCCAGCATTTGGATAAACTGCACTTAAAGTTTTTTTAATTGCTTTTTCATAATCATATCCTTCAAGTAAAATTGAAGCAGACTTTCCTCCTAACTCAAGGGCTAGTCTTTTAACTGAATCAAGTGCCAATTTTGATACTTCAATTCCTCCTTTTGTTGATCCTGTAAATGAAACCATATCCACATCTTTATGACTAGCAAGCACATTTCCAACTTCTGCTCCTCTTCCTGTGATTAAATTAAAAACACCTGCAGGAAGATTAGCATATTTAGCCGCCCTTGCATAATAGAAAGAAGAAAAAGGTGTTTTTTGTGAAGGTTTCAAGACTATTGTATTTCCCATTAACAATGCAGGGATAACTTTCTTTTCAATTTGTCCGAACGGGAAATTCCATGGAGTTAAACAAGCCACAACACCAACAGGCTCATGATATACTTTGTATTCTCCATTATCTTCTATCATTTCCTTATCTTTTGTTAATCTAACATAGTTTTTAGCATCTTCAATATAATCAATAACATGTACTTGTTTAGTAATTTTTCTTATTGATCCTAATTCTTGAACTACAATATCTGCTATCTCATCAACATTTTTTTCAAAATATTCTATCATTTTATTAATATATTCTATTCTTTTATCAATAGGAGTATTTTTCCAATCTACAAAAGCATCTTTTGCAGCTTTCACCGCAAGATTCACATCTTCTTCATTTGCAGCAGTTACTTTACCAAAAATAGTTTTATTAGCCGGATTTTCAACTTCTATTACATTTTTAGAACTAGAATCTACCCATTTACCATTAACGAAAATACTTAAATTTTCCATATATTCCCCCTTAATATATTTAAAAAAAGTGATTTTTCTTTAATATAATGATATCATATGTACAAATATAAACGTTAGGAGTATATATGAAAAAAGTAAAAATAATTTCAATTATTACATTATTTTTAATTTTGTTAAATGCTTGTTCTCCAAAAAATGATAATGAAGAAACAAATGACAATGTAATTTTAGATGATACTATAAAAGAACTTCAAACTATTAAAGAAACAGAACAAGAAAGTAAAGAAGATTCTACTAAAGAAATTGAAACTGAGACCGAATCAGAAAAAGAAATAATTAATGAAGATATTAAATTAGGCAAGAAGATTTCAGTAAATAAAGATTTTAATATCTATGGCACTGCATCTGATGCAAAAAATAAAACAAAACCAACTCACCTCTACAAAAAGGGAGAATATTATATTTTCAAAATTGTAAAAGATGCAATTAATCTTTCAAGAGATTCGAAAATCCCAGGTGGTTGGGCTAACTATGAAGATCTAAATATTGATGTAAATAGTATACCTAAAGAGGATTTCGCCGATAACAAAAGTGCAAATAAAGAAACTGATAAAGAAACAAATAATAAAGATAAGAATGTTTCAACATCAAAAAATGACATAATTAAAGCATTAGAAAACTCAAATCTTTCTACTAAGCCTAATGAATGGAGCTATGCCTATCCTGCTAATTTAGATTTGTTACAAAAATACAATGGTTACAATAAAATTGGAGGTAGTGGTAAGACTTTATATTTAACATTTGATAATGGATATGAATATAAAAATAATACTTCAAGAATCTTAGATATATTAAATAAAAACGGGGTTAAAGCTACATTTTTTGCAACAGGAGCATTTATAAAGGAAAATCCCAGTGTAGCAAATAGAATCGCCAATGAAGGGCATAATTTAGCAAATCATACAGAAAAACATCTAAATCAAGCTAAAACAGCTGCAAGTGATGTATATGATGATATCACTACTTGGGAAACAACAGCCAAGAAGATTATTAAATCAAATAAATTTGCCAAATTAATGAGACCACCTGAAGGTGCATACTCAGAAACTAGCTTATTTTTAGCAAATAAATTAGGCTATAAGACAATTTTTTGGAACTTTGCTTATGGAGATTGGGATACAAGTAATCAACCTAATCCTTCAACTTCTCTAAAAAAATTACTAAATCATAATGAAGATGGTAGTATCATTTTACTGCATGCTGTATCAGATACAAATGTTGAAATTTTAGAGCAATATATAAAAGAGTCTCAAAAACAAGGTTACACTTTTAAATTATTATAATATTTAAAATAAAAAATCCTCAATGTCTATTTTCTTAGATGTTGAGGATTTTAATATTTTGTACTTTCATATCTATAACTTATTTTCTATCAAATTTATTAATCCGTTTACTGCTTCTTCTTCATCTTCACCGGTTGCTTTAATGGTAATTTCTTGACCTTGACCGGCACTCATGCTTAAAATACTCATAATAGATTTACCATTATAGGTTTTTTCATCTTTAATAACAGCAATATTTGAAGAATATTTTATAGCTTCTTGAATAAATAAGGAAGCAGGTCTAGCATGTAAACCTATTTCATTTTTTATAGTAACTTTTGCTTCGTACATCAATTATCCTCCTGTCTAAAGTAATCTATCAAAAGAATTATAACATAAAAAAAATAATTTTTCCACAAAAATTGAAAAGGTTTACACATATTTAACAATAGAGTAAGGAAAATACCCTACTCTATTGCAAAAATTTTATAATTTATTTGTATTGTTCATATTGCTATTTACATCATTTTCTGGATTTATATTTGTTTTTGTATTATCTTTAAATGTTTCTGGCTTACTCATTTTTGAATCAACTTCTTCTAATTTCTTCTTAGCAAAATCTTTACCGCCTAATCCAAATGCTAATGCAAATGCTACTGCGATACCAGCTAATACAATTACAAATCCTTGTTCAACTATATTTGCTGCGATACCTAATTGAGAAAGTACCATAACAATTGATAATCCAAAAATTAATACTTTAACTAATAAGCTAACAGTATTGTTTACTTTGTTTTTTTGTAGTAGTGATTCTATCCAATTTGCAAGTAAAACTGCTCCTAGTAGAATAACTACTGCACTTAATATATTTGGTATATATGCAACAACCATCATACCAATCTTAGTCAATACTGTTAAGTCTAGTATTTTTATTGCTTCTAGTGTAAAGAATACAATAATGATGTATTTTACTATTTCTGAAATTATTGATGATATCTTTAAATCACCTTTAATATTTAATTGTTTTGGTAAATTGTCAACATTTGTACTTACTAAAATTCCATTTAGTAGTGAAGTGATCATATTCGCAAGGAATATTCCTAAGTAAACTAATATACCTGCTATTAATATTTTTGGTATATATGAAATCACACTATTTAACATTGCTGTTGCTGGTGCTGATATTGATTGTAATCCTAAAATATCTAATGCAGCAATTACAATTGGCACTAAAATTAGAATATATGCAATTGAAGATAAAATGTTTGAAAGTTTTGCATTTTGATCTTTAACTGGTACATATCTTTGTTGGAAATTATTTATTCCAACTCTTTCTAATAATGTTTCTAATATTTCTTTAGCAATATTTGCAACAAAGAATCCAATATATAATAGGGTGCCTGCAGCTAAAATTAAAGGAATATAATTTACAAATTGTGTAACAAATCCTGTAATAGGTTCTGACACACCTGATATATTTAATCTATTTAATGCAGATGGTAAAAATAGTAAAAATACTAAGAGAAAAGCACTCTTACTCAACAAGTCGATTATACCTGAACCATCTCCTTTTTTATCAAAATGATCAATTTTTGTTTTCACAGGTTCTTTCTTTAACAATTTATTTACTAAATTTTTTACTATTGTTGCTACAACAAAAGCTAAAACTAGTAATAAAATTGCAACAAGCAAATCTGGCAATGAATTCATAAACGAATCTAGAATATTAACAGCTAACATATCTCCTCCTATATAAATAGCTCAAATTTCATTTATTGACTTATTTCAATAAATCGGAATATTCTTTATGGTCTTCAAAATATTTAACGGCATATGAACATACTGGGATAATTTTATAGTTATTTTCCTCTGCAAGTTCAACGACTTTTTCAGTCAGTTGTTTAGCTACACCTTTACCTCTCAATTTAGGATCTACAAAAGTACTATCAATACTTAAAGTATTTTCATCCCTAAATGAGTATTTTATATACGCGTCTGGGTTATTTTCATTTCCCATATAAAAAAGATTTTCCTTTTTTAATATTTCCATATTCTCTCCTTCTTATTACACTAATAAAAGTAAAATTATACCCGGAATACCGAATACTCCTGCTATTAGTGAATTTATAACGTTCATTTCAATATTTAATCCTATGCCCTGTCCTAAAGTATTTACTAAAAATAATAAAACTAAACCAATAACGCCATTCCAGAAAAACTTCCAAATCACAGCGACGGATACTTTTAATATTTTAAGCACCAATACTACTAGGAAAACAGCAATAATGCCGAAAATAATATTTTCCATAAATTATCCTCCTGTAAACCTTATTACCCTAGCTGTTATTTATCAAACATAATATCAATTCAATTTATAAATCCATTTAATGAGATTATGTGATATAATTTATTAATCATGGAGGTTAATATGAGTACATTTGACGGAGAATTTAATAACAGACCTAAATCTAATTATGATCCTAATTTTGATTTTAAGGATTTCTTTAATGACATAGACAATAAGGTAAAATCAAGATTTAAAAAGTTTAGAAGTACGCAAAAAAAGGCAGCTATATTTTTAGCCATTGCATTTGCAGTTATATATTACTATTTTTTATTACCGCCACTTAACATTCGTTCAGTAGAAACGTGGCTTTATGTAATAATGATATTAGGCATTTTAGTAATCATAGGCGGAAGATCCATTAAATCATACAAAATACTTAGAAAAGTATTTGTAGGTTTAATAGTTTTATTAATTTTACTTAAGATTCCAGGACTAAAAATATTTAGCTCAAAATCTTATGCGAATATTATAAAAGTTACGAACTCAGATTTTAAAAGTGATATCAAAGAACTACCAGTAAATGAAATCCCAACATTAGATAGAGATTCAAGCATCAAGCTGGGGTCTAGAAAAATGGGAGAATTACTTGATTTAGTATCTCAATTTGATATTGATGAAGAAACCTATACACAAATCAATTATCAAGGTAAGCCTGTGAGAGTCACTCCCTTAAAATACAACAATTTTATAAAATATCTTTTTAATATGAGTGAAGGTATTCCAGGATTTCTAAAGATTGATATTGTTGATGGAGATGCTGAATTACAAAAACTTGATAAAAAAATAAAAATTTCAAAAGAAGACTATTTCTTTAGAGATGTTAGAAGATTTGTAAGATTAAGATATCCATTTGAAATATTTAAGGAAATAAATTTCGAAATAGATGATAATGGTGTGCCATATTGGGTTATACCAACATACTCACCAAAAATATTTATGTTTGATGCCTTAGATGTAAATGGAGCTATACTTGTAAATGCCTCTACAGGTGAACATACTAGATATGACTTAAAAGATATACCAGAATGGTTAGATAGAATATTTTACGCATCTGATATAATCGAACAACTTGATTGGCACGGAATGTATCAAAATGGCTTTATTAACTCACTTTTTGCACAAAAGAATGTTTTAAAGACAACTGAAGGCTACAACTATCTAGCTTTGAACGATGATGTCTATCTATATACTGGGTTTACTTCTGTTGCAGGAGATGAATCAAATGTAGGATTTATCCTTTCAAATCTTAGGACTAAAGAAACAAAATTCTATCCAGTTTCTTCAGCAAAAGAAATCTCAGCAATGGAATCCGCAAAAGGTGCAGTACAAGAAAAAAATTATAATGCGACATTCCCATTATTACTAAACATTAAAGGTGAACCAACTTATTTCTTATCACTAAAAGATAACGCAGGTTTAATAAAGAATTATGCATTTATAGATGCTAAAAACTACCAACGCGTTTCCATTGGTAGCAGTGTACAACAAGCTATGACAAATCATTTAGCAAACATGGCTTCAACAACTGAACAAGATAAAGAAAAGCCTAAAGAAGAACTTATTAATAAAAAAGGTAAAATTAGTGATATAAAAGAAGTTGTAATAGATGGAAATACACATTATTACTTTATGCTTGAAAAAGATGACAATGTTTATGTTACAAACATTTCATTATCAGAAAATCTACCATTTGTAAAAACAGGTCAAGAAATAGAATTTGTTTATAATAATGATAATGTAAAAGAAGTTGTACAGATAATGAACATTAAATAGTTGATTAAATATATAAATGTGCTGAGGATGCTATTTTTAATAGTATCCTCAGCTTTTTGTATATATTAGTATGTTTAATGAAAAAGGCTGATGAGTAAGAGGGATGGGAAAATGAAGAAGTATATTGGATGATAGATTTGAATTTATTTGGTTTTCCTGATTATTTTGGGATTTGTGATTTAATCAGGAAAGGTTTTTGTTGGTTTTTCCTGATTGTTTTGGGATTTACGATTTAGTCAGGAAAAACATTCAATTATTTTTCCTGTTTAATTTGCTTTTTACGATTTAATCAGGAAAATCACTTGATATTTTTACCTGTTTATTTTTGAATTTTCGTTTTAATCAGGAAATACATAAACAAAATGTACCTGATTATTTTAAGATTCTCGTTTTAATCAGGAAATTTGCTTAAAAATTTTTCCTGTTTATTTTCAGTTTTGCGATTTAGTCAGGAAATTCCATTAATATTAAATTTTTACATGTGTATTTTTAAATACTTGATTTACACATGTAAGATTTTGGGACCTATACATGTGTAAATACAAAATCCCATTTTACACATGTAAGTTTTTCAAGCATTTTACATGTCTAATCGCCATTTCTCTATTCACACATGTAAACCATGCGTTTATTGTTTTGTTTTACTTATTTTCAAACATATCTGTCAAATCACCCACAATAGTAATTGATTAAATAAAAAAAGGTTATTGAAAGCGACTTTTAGCCTATTTTCAATAACCTTTTTTCTATATCCTATTATTTTTTGGATTCTTCAATTTATTCATTGCACGAGATAAATTTGCTTCAGCTGTATGGAATTCCATTTTGCTATTTTTTTCTCTTATTTTTCTTAAAGCTTCCTCTTCTTCTCGTTTAATTGCATTTAAATCTACTTCATCTGGATATTCACATCTTAATACTAATACTAAAACAGTATTTTCTTCGATTTTTATCATACCTCTTGTAACGACAGCTTCGTGTTCTACGCCGTCTGCATCTCTAAATCTTAGCATACCTGGTTCAATTGCAGATATTGTATTTCTATGATCTGCTAAAATACCATAATATCCATCTTTTGTTGGGATAGAAATATGTTCACACTCCCCATCATAAAAGATGTGATCTGAAGCATAAATTTTTAGATTAAATGTTTTCATTTGCTGTTCCTTGAAGTTGTTTTGCTTTTTCTACTACTTCATCAATTGTACCAACATTAAAGAATGCTGCTTCAGGGTATTTGTCCATTTCACCATTTAATATTGCTTTGAATCCTCTTATTGTATCAGAAAGTTTTACATATTTACCTTCCATACCGGTAAATTTCTTAGCAACATGAGTAGGTTGTGATAAAAATCTTTGTATTTTTCTTGCTCTATATACGATATCTCTATCTTCTTCACTTAATTCATCCATACCTAAGATAGCAATGATATCTTGTAATTCATTGTATTTTTGTAGCGCTTCTTGTACACGTCTTGCTACCATATAGTGTTCTTCACCAACAATTTCTGGTTCTAGTATTCTTGAGGATGAAGCTAAAGGATCTACCGCAGGATAAAGACCTTGTTCTGCAACTTTTCTTGATAGTACTGTTGTAGCATCAAGGTGTGAGAATGTAGTAGCTGGAGCTGGGTCAGTTAAGTCGTCCGCAGGTACATATACCGCTTGTACAGATGTTACAGATCCTTTTTTAGTTGAAGTGATTCTTTCTTGTAATTGTCCCATTTCATCAGCTAATGTTGGTTGATATCCTACAGCTGAAGGCATACGTCCTAAAAGTGTAGAAACTTCTGAACCCGCTTGTACAAATCTAAATATATTATCGATAAATAAAAGTACGTCTTTTCCTTCTTCATCTCTGAAATATTCTGCCATAGTTAGTCCTGAAAGTGCAACTCTCATTCTAACACCAGGGGATTCGTTCATTTGTCCAAAAACTAGAGCAGTTTTTCCAATAACACCGGATTCGTTCATTTCTGTCCAAAGGTCATTACCTTCTCTTGATCTTTCACCTACACCAGTAAAAATAGAATAACCACCATGCTCTTGAGCTACGTTGTTAATCAATTCTTGGATAAGTACTGTTTTACCTACACCAGCACCACCAAACAATCCAATCTTACCACCTTTTGGATAAGGTTCTAATAAATCTATAACTTTAATACCTGTTTCCAAAATTTCTACCGCAGGACTTTGTTCTGCAAAAGAAGGAGCGTCTCTATGTATTTCCCATTTCTTTGTAGATGAATCAATTTCACCTTTTTTATCGATTGGTTCACCTAATACATTAAACATTCTTCCTAAAGTATTTGTACCAACTGGTACTCTAATACCCATCCCATCTCTTTCAACATTCATTTCACGATTTAAACCGTCACTATCAGATAACATAATACATCTAACTGTATTATCACCAATATGTTGAGCAACTTCCATCACTTTTTCTTTGTCAAAGTTTGTTATTCTTAAGGCTTCATTAATTTTTGGTAAATCTTCCCCTTTATCAAACTGAACATCAATAACTGGACCAGATATTGCAACTATTTTACCTTGTTGTTTCATTATTTTTTGCCTTCTTTCTCTTTCGTTTCATAACCTTAGCACCAGAACTAACCTCAATAATTTCTTGAGTAATTGATGATTGTCTAACTCTATTATATTCTAAAGACAATGTTTCTAATATTTTATCAGCATTTTGATTGGCCGAATTCATGGCATTCATTCTATAGTTTAACTCACTACAATAACTATCAACTAAAGCACTATAGATAAATCCGACAATATAGTTTTCTGCTAAATCATCTAAAAGTTCTCCAACATCACTTGTGAAGTTAAATTCATTGTGAACATCTTCCTCGGCTTCTTTTTTTGCAGAGTCAAAATAGTCTCTATGAAATGGTAATAATCTTGTAAGTTTAGCTTCTGTTGTGACTTTACCATCAAAATCTGTATATACTATAAATAGTTTTTTAATAACTCCACTATTATATTCATCAATCAATATTTTAGCTATTTGTCTAGCTTCTTCTAGTGTAGGAGTCTGTGCACTATAGTTAAAATCATCTACAATTTTTACACCATGTCTTTTTAAATGATGTCTTCCATATTCTCCTACTACATAAAGTTTTGCTGTTTCTTTAGCTATTTCCATCGTTTTCTTTATAACATTACTGTTATATGGTCCAGCTAAACCTTTATCAGCGGTGATAACTAAAAATCCATTATCACCATCGACAAAATTATCCATATTGATTGGATATAAATATTTATGTTCAAGATCTTTAATTGTTCTAAAAATTCTTTTAATTTCTGTTCTAAGTGCGTAAAAATAAGGTCGTGTTTCATCTAATGCTAATTTAGCTTTTTTGATTTTAGTAGAAGATATTAAGTACATAGCGTTTGTAATTTTTCTTGTATCATTAATACTTTTAATTCTTGATTTAATCTCTTTTGTACTTGACATTTCGACCTACTTTCTAGCTTCTAAATATTCTCCTGCAGAAAGAATTATTTGTTCTTTCACATTATCTGATAAAACATTTTTAAGTTCTATTTCTTCAATAATCGCTGGCTTGTGATTTTTTATATATGAAATTATGCCATACATAGTTGACTTAACATCTTTTTCTTCAACGTTTAAAAGCATTTTATTTAATGCAACAACTAAAGTTATAACTTGTTCAGATTGAGATAATGGACTGTATTGATTTTGTTTCAATAACTGCATTAATCCCTTACCAAATTTCAATTGATTTTTTGTTGTTTCATCTAGATCACTTGAAAATTGTGTAAAGATTTCCATTTCTCTATATTGAGCTAACTCAAGTCTAAGTGTAGATGCAGCTTTTTTAACTGCTTTAGTTTGAGCTGCCCCACCAACTCTAGAAACTGATAAACCTACGTTAACCGCTGGTCTTTGTCCTGAGAAGAACAAATCACTTTCTAAGAATATTTGTCCATCAGTAATTGAGATAACATTAGTTGGAATGTATGAAGAAATATCTCCAGCTTGTGTTTCAACAATAGGAAGCGCTGTTATACTACCGCCACCTCTCTCATCAGATAGTTGTGCAGATCTTTCTAACAATCTTGAATGTAAATAGAAAACATCCCCTGGATAAGCTTCACGTCCTGGTGATCTTCCTAATAATAAGGAGATAGTTCTATAAGCTATAGCATGTTTTGATAAATCATCATAAACAATTAAAACATCTTTTCCATGATCCATAAAGTATTCTGCGATTGCAGTACCAGAATATGGAGCAATATATTGCATAGATGATGATTGACTTGCTGTAGCAGCTACAATAATTGTATAATCCAATGCACCACGTTTTTTCAAGTTTTCTGTAATTTGTGCGATAGAACTTGCTTTTTGTCCGATAGCAACATAAATACAAATTACATTTTTACCTTTTTGATTTACAATTGTATCCATTGCAATAGCAGTCTTACCTGTTTGTCTATCACCTATAATTAATTCTCTTTGACCACGACCAATTGGGAACATACTATCAATTGATAGTAATCCTGTTTCTAATGGTCTATCAACAGACTTTCTGTCAAGTATTTCTGGAGCAGGTTTTTCAATAGGATAATATTCATCTGATTTTAAGTCACCAAGACCATCAATAGATTCTCCTAAAGCATTAACTACTCTACCTAACATCATATTACCTACAGGTATACCTGCAGTCTTACCAGTTCTATATACTTTAGTACCTTCTAAAATTTCATCATCTTTACCAAAGATCATACATCCAATGTCTTCACTTTGAATGTCTTGTACTAAAGCTTTTTGTCCATTTTCAAAATAAACTATTTCACCATAGTTTACGCTTTTTAATCCGCTAACAATGGCAATCCCGTCCCCTGTTTCTTCTACATATCCTATTTCCATAGAATTTACTTCAGGGTTCCAATTTTTAACATTTTCTTTAATTAATGAAACATAATTATCTGAATCAATTGAAACTTTTTCTAGGCTTGATCTTAATTGATTAATTTTACCAATCATTGACCAATCATATACGTCAGCCCCTACTTGTAAAATAAATCCATGACTTATTTCATCATCTTTTTCCCAAATAAGTTCTATATTTTCACCGTATTTTTTATTTAAAAAAGTTAAAATCTTATCCTTTTGTACACTTGATGGTTGCTGATCACTTCTAAGTGTTGCGATAATTTTATCATTCATTTGATTCCTCTTTTGTATGGTTTATGAAATCATCGTAAACATCACAATTAGTGAAACTTAATTTTGCAGCAGCTTCAATCGCAACCTCTCTAATATCAGCTTTTGCATTTCTAATAAGAATTTCTTTTTCTCTTTGTGCTTGAACTCTTGATTCTTCAAGGATTCTTTGTTTTTCTTCATTTGCATGTTGTATTTCACTATTAGCTTGTAATTGAGCTTCTTTAATTGCTTTATTTTTAATTTCTTCTGCTTCTAAATAGATACTTTCCATCTTTTTATCATGTTCTGCAACAAGTAATTTTGATTTTTCTAAATTATTTAATGTTTCTTCTTCAATTTCTTTATATTCATTTTCTCTATTTTCAATAAAATCGTTAATTGGTTTATAAAGTAATTCATTTAACAATAGAGCTAATAATGCAAAGTTGAAAATATGAAACATTATTGATTGCCAGTTAATTCCTAGCATATTTCACCTCCAACTTTCCTATAGTACAAATATTACTAAAATAGATACGATTAATGCGTAAATTACAACTGTTTCAATAAATACAACCCCAATCATCATTGCTGATCTTATCTTTCCTTCAGCTTCTGGTTGTCTTGAAATACCGTCTACAGTTTTAGCAACTGCCATACCCATACCTAATGCACCACCAAGTCCTGCAAGTCCGATTGCTATACCTGATGCTAAAGCTTTTGAACCTTTTGAATTATCTTGTTCTTCAACAGTTTCTACTGCTTGTTCTGTTTGTGTGTTATTTGATGCATTTGCTAAAGAAGCAAATACTGTGAAACTTGATACTAATAATAATGCTAATACGATAGCTGAAATTTTAACTGATTTTTTCATTTTCTACTCCTAATTTTTTCTATGCCTCATGTGCATGACTTTTTTCTGAAACTTCTCCATAATAAATTGAAACAAGTAATGTTAAAACATATGCTTGTATAAATGCGTGTAATAGTGTAAATAGTACTGCTACTACAACTGGTAAACCTATACTCAATATTAGAGAATGGTATACTAAATCCATTACTAATAAACCACTTACTAATGCCCCAAATAATCTAAAACTCATAGATATTGGTAATGAAAATTCTTTTAATGTCTTGAAAATACCTTTTACACCATTTGACATGATACCACCAGACATAATAAATAGAAATGACATACCACCCATAGCTATCGCAGCACTTAAGTCGGATAGTGGCGCTGGTAATGTTATTGAATTTCCGTTCATTGATATATATTGCATACCAACAAGTTCAAATAATGTACTTATCGCAATGTATATACCTGCTGTAAATATATAAGGTACAAGCACGGAATAATTATGTGGACTATTAGCTATTGCTAATTTCTTAAATGTAGAAACTAATGATTCTAATAATAATTGAGTTCTACCAGGTACTCTTGTGAATTTTGGGATAACAAAAAATCTGATAATAATTGCAATTAATACCAAAAATCCTGAAACCACGAATGCTGACATTACAGATGGATTAACCGCCATACCAAATACAGATATTTTTTCTGTTTCGTGTATAACAGCTTCTTTCATAGCATCTTTAAGACTATGACTTTCACCTGAAGGCCCAATCACAAAAGCCAATGCTAATGAGACAATCGCGATAAAAATTAATATGTATCTAATTTTTTTCTTCATTGTACTTCCTTTCGTTTTGGTTTTTGAACGAAAAAAAACGACTCAAACATAATTGCGGCGTTTGTGTCGATTTACATTCATATAAATATTACTCCTAAAAATCTAAAGTTTCAATATTTTTCCAATTGAAATAGTTTTCAGTAATATAAAATAAAAAATTTTTTTAATAAACTATTTTCCAATAGAAATCTACCATTTAGATAGATAGAAACTTCCTTGTTTCCAATAGAAATCTACCATTTAGATAGATAGAAACTTCGTTGTTTAATTGAACACAATATTTATTTTTGTGAAATTGATTAAGCTAAAAAATAAATTTATCCTTTATTTTTATATTACTGATTTTATACCCTATTTTTTAGATTAATAATTTTTATATAATCCTTCTGATTTGAATTTTGGTGTAGCCGTAAAATTCAATCCAAGTCTTCTTAAAACAGATTTGTCATTTGAATCAAGCATAACTGTAGAATGTGCTTCTAATCCTTTTAATTTTTTAAGCTGTTGCATAGCTAAATGAGAAACTGGGTTAGTAGTTGCAGACATCGCTAACGCAATTAATACTTCTTCTAAATAAAGCTTAGTGCTATCTTCTTTTAACATTTTCTCTTTTAACTCTGTAATCGGCTCTAAAATATGAGGAGAAATCAATGGTATCTCATCATTTATTTTGGCTAAGCTCTTTAGAGTGTTTAATAAGCAAGCAGAAGGAGCATCTAATATATCCGTTCTTCTTCCTGTGATAATTTCACCAGATTGTAATTGGATGGCGAAAGCAGGCTCATTTGCTTCTTCTGATTTTTGATTTGCTGCAAGTACTACTTGTCTATCTTCTGGTGAGATTTGTAATTGTGACATCAACATTTCAATTTTTTCTATTATAAAGAATTCTTTTTTTCCTAATTTATAGTCACAAACAGCATCGTAATATCTTCTGATTACTTCTGCTTTACTCGCTTCTATTACCCCTTTTTCATCAGATATGCAATATCCAACCATGTTTACTCCCATATCTGTTGGTGATTTATATGGGCATTCTCCCATTATCTTAGTTAGCATTGATTGTAAAATTGGAAATGCTTCTACATCTCTATTATAGTTTACAGTTGTTACGCCATATGCTTCTAAATGGAATGGATCAATCATATTTACATCATTTAGATCGGCTGTTGCAGATTCATAAGCCATATTTACTGGATGTTTTAGCGGAAGATTCCATACTGGGAATGTTTCAAATTTTGCATATCCTGCTTTTACGCCTCTTTTGTATTCGTGATACATTTGAGACATACATGTAGATAGCTTTCCACTTCCTGGACCAGGAGCTGTCAAAACAACTAATGGTTTAGATGTTTCAATAAATTCATTTTTACCAAATCCATCATCACTTACAATATGTGATGTATTGCTTGGATAACCATTTATGGTATAAGAAATATATGTATTTATGCCCATTTTTCTTAAATATTCTTTAAATTTAACGGCACTTGGCTGTTTATCAAACTGATTTATAACTACTGAAGATACGTAAAGTCCAACACTATTAAAACTATCAATTAATCTAAGAGTTTCACTATCATATCCGATTTCTAAATCCCCTCTTACTTTATTACTTTCAATATCAATAGCATTAACAACAATAATCACTTCTACTTTATCTTTCAATTCTAATAACATCTTCAATTTAGAGTCTGATTCAAATCCTGGCAAAACTCTCGCTGCATGTGCATCATCAAAAAGCTTACCTCCAAATTCAAGATATAATTTATTATCGAATTGATTAATTCTTTCTAAAATCTTTTCAGATTGCATCTTAATATATTTCTCGTTATCAAATGAATGCATATTTTACTCCTTTCCATGTTTTCATTCGATATTGATTATATCAAATTATAAAGTTTTTTGTCTAAAAAGTTTGGAAAATAATTATTATAGTGTAATATATTTTTATAGAGGAGGATTTATGGACAAATCAATTTATATGGAAAGAAAGGTACCAAAGAGGAAAAGAATCGCGTTAGTTGCACACGATGATACTAAAAATAAACTTTTTTCATGGATGGAAAATAATTTAGATATTTTACGTCAACATGAACTTTGTGGAACGGGTACAACTTCAACAATTATTAGGGAGAAATTTGGACTAGATATAAAATCATTCTATAGTGGTCCCTTAGGTGGAGACCAACAAATAGGAAATGCTATAACTTTAGGAGAAATAGATGTTTTAATATTTTTCTGGGACCCTATGTCAGCTCAACCTCATGATCCAGATGTAAAAGCGTTACTAAGAATCGCTGTTCTTTATAATATCGCTGTTGCAATGTCTCCAGTAGATGCAGACTTTTTAGTAAATTCACCAAAAATGAATAAAGAATTTGTGAAAAATGTTCCAAATTCTAAAATGAATGTTGAGGATAGACTTGACGATTTAAATATATTCTAGTATAATATTTGTACCAAAAAATAGCTTTTTTGGTAGGCTATATTAATTTACTTGATGCCGAAAGTAAAAGTGAAAACTAATCGTGAATATTTAAGGACAACAATTTCGATATACCACAGAGAAGGTTTATTTATTTAATATTCAAACATCAAAAGTAAAAATAACTCGTGATATAGCCATATATAGAGTATCATAAGGAGAACTAGATGATAGACTCTAATTACAAATAATGACCAAACCTGAAGTTACAGTGTTTGGTCATTATTTTTTTTTATTTTGTTGTTAGAATGCTACTCTTGCATGTCCTTTTAATTTTTCGTCAATAAATTTCTTTATTTTTTCACCTGTCATTAATTCTTTTAATTTTTGTAATTTTTCAGAATCTTTATTATCTTCTCTCGCTGCTACAGTAATAGCAAATACTTGATCTGATTCTCCTTCTAATAATAAACCATCAACTTCTGGTTTTAACCCTAAAGCTTCGATATATGTTGGATAATTAAATGTTAAATCTGATTCTTGATACGCTTCATTTAAGTTTAATAATCCCCATTCTTTAATTTGTAAATTCTTAGAATTTTTTGTTATATCTTTTATATCTACTTCATAGCTGTTTGGGTCTTTTAATTCGATTAATCCACCTTTTGCAAGTAATCTCAATGCTCTAGCCTTATTTGTAGGATCATTTGGAATAGCTACCACTGCTTTTTCAGGTAGTTCTTCTAGCTTTTTATAGTCTTTAGAATAAAATGCAACTAAAGCATTATAAACAGGAGTTAACTTCACTAAATTAGCATTATTTCCTTTATTATATTGTTGCATAAATGGTTCATGTTGAAAGAAATTTGCATCTACTTCTTTATTTTGTAAAGCTACATTAGCTTGTACATTATCACTTACTTCCATGATTTCAAGCTTATATCCTGCTTTACTTAGATCATCTTCAATAAGTTTTAACATATCAATCATAGGGTTTGTATGTGAAGCTATTTTAATTGTTTCTTGTGATTTATTTGCTTCAGCTTTTGATTCTACTTCTGTTTTTGGTGTTTCTGTATTTTTTTCACCTTTTGTATCTGCATTATTGGTTGTACCACATCCTACTAATACTAAAGTTAAAACTGTCATAAGTACTGTAAAAATTTTCTTCATTTATCTCCCCTTAAATTTATTTAATTTTTTTGCTATGAAATAGCCAATACTTTGAATAATAAAAACATACAAAATAAATATTAAAATAACTAAATACATTAATTGATAATTATATTCTTGGTATCCATATCTAAATGCATAATCTCCAAGACCACCAGCTCCAATAACTCCCATAACAGTAGAATATGAAAGTATACTAATGACTGTAGATGTAAATGATAAAACTAAATCATTTGTAATTGAAGGAAATAAGAAATATCTAATGATTTGAAACTTATTTGCTCCCATACTAATTGCTCTATCAATAATATTTTGATTTATATTAATATATGCCTGTTCTACAAATCTCGTATATATACTTACAGTTACCAAAGTTAATGGAATTATTGATGATATAACACCATAAGAAGTCTTCCATATCGCCCTATTTACAGGTATCAATATAAATATAAATAGTAGGAATGGTATTGATCTCAATGTATTTAATAGAAAACTAAAAATCTGATATAATACTTTATTTTTTATAAGAAAATCCCTATTTAATGCATATAATAGCGTACCTAACGGTATGGAGATTATTAATGATAAAACAATTGAAATTATCATCATTAGATTTGTTTCAACAAATGCTTTTAAAATAGCATCTTTATTTTGAATAAATGTCTCAATCACGTAAATACCTCGCTATATATTCATAATAATCTTCTTCATCATCTTTTTGTGACTTATTTGGAATTATAATATCTTTTATTGTGTTATCTTCTAAAAATAATATTTTATTGCAGAAGTTTTTTAACACACTTAAATTATGCGAAATTATCATTATAGAAACTTCATATCTTTCTCTAATTTTTTCTAAAAGCGTTAAAATCTCCCTCTCTGCTTCAGTGTCTAGCGCAGAAGTTATTTCATCACATAAAAGTATTTTAGGTTTTTGTAAAATAGCAATTGCAATGGCTACCTTTTGCTTTTGCCCTCCACTTAATTCATAGGTATAACTATTTTTAAGCCTTGATAAATTCATAAAATCTAAAATCTCATCAATTTCATCTTCATCTATTTTCTTATTGTTCAATTTGTAAACTAAAGAAAGATGATAATAAACCGTTTTATTCTCAAGTAAATTCGCATCTTGAAATATATAGACAATTTCTTTTCTAATATTTCTAAGTTCTTTATCATTCATAGTGATAATATCATTTCCATCATATAAGATTTGACCACTATCAGGTTCTACAAGTCTATTCACCATTTTTAAAATAGTACTTTTACCCGTTCCATTTTTACCTATTAAACCTAAAACATCTTTTTTTTCCATAAAAAAAGAGATATCATCTATTCTAAAATTAGAATTAGTATACTCTTTTCTGACATTCTTAAATTCTAAAATATTCTACCCCTTTCTAAAATGTGACATAAGAATTGATCCACTCACTCCGGCATTTAAGGATTCTATTTTACCAAGCATCGGAATTTTTATCGTTAAATGATTGTAAGTCTTTACCTCATCAGAAATTCCATTTCCTTCATTACCAACTACGATTGCTACTCTTTCTACATTGTTCATTTCTCTAAAATCCACGCCATCCATATCAGCAATTAATATTTTGTGATTGTTCAATTTTGATAAATCTTCATATTTCGCTTCAATTAGATGTAATCTAAAAATTGAACCCATTGTCGATCTCAACACTTTTTCATTATAGAAATCAACAGAATCAATGGACATTATGGTATTAAATCCAAAAGCTTCCGCAGAACGAATCAGTGTACCTAAATTACCAGGATCTTGAATTTTATCTAAAATAAGGATATTAGTATCTTCTAAAAAATCTTTATCATCTTTTTTTTCCAAAATCGCCATATACCCATCTGGTGTAACTAAAGATGAAATTGAATTAAAAATATCTGTATCAATAATATTAGCATCTTTGTAATTATTAGAAATATCTTCTCTAATTAATATTTCTTTGATATTTTGATCATTTTGAATTGCTTCATCTATCATCTTTTTTGTCTCGATAACATAAAGACCGTATTTATCCCTATTTTTCTTTGTCGATAGTTTTCTAACCAATTTTATTAAATTATTATTTGTACTCTTTATTAAATTTTTCATAGTATACTCTTTTTCTTCACATGTGAAAACGTTATGAACGTTACGAACTAATTATAACCTAATTATAGCAATAAAAAAGTGATTATAAGCACAAAGCTATTAATCACTTTTCAAACTATTCTATTTCCTCTAATTTTGCCAAATCAGATGTAGATCCAAGCACAATTAAGCTATCATTTTTCTTAATATCTACGGATGGTTGAGGGTTACCAATAAACTCTAATTCCCCTCTATTTATACCTAAGATATTTAATCCAAATCTCTTTCTAACATCTACTTGTGCAATTGTTGAACCTATCCATGATTGTGGCGCTTTTATTTCAATAATTTCATAATTTGAAGATAAAGTAATAATATCAATTACATTTCTTGAAGATAAGTTATGTGCCAATTTTCTGCCCATATCTTTTTCAGGTACAACAACTTTATCTACGCCTATTTGTTCTAAAATTTTTGCGTGCTTATCATGTCTCGCTTTTGCGATAATATTTTTTGCTTGTAATTCTTTACATAAAAGAGCCGTCATAATTGATGTTTGGAAATCAGTAATTGCAATTATAACTGTATCTACTTCTTTTACTCCAGCTGCTCTTAGTACATCTTCATGAGTTGTATCTCCGATTATACCATGTGTTGATTTTCCATCAAAATTATTGACATTATCTTCATCGAAATCTACTACTACAACTTCATGACCTAATTCATAAAGGGTTTCTGCAACTGCAGATCCAAACCTTCCTAGTCCTAATACTGCGAATTGTTTCATATATACTCCTATCCTATTAATATTTCTTCTTCTCGTAATTTATATGTTTTTGGATTTGCTTTATTTGTAAATGCGATAAATAGTGACAGTGGTCCCACTTTACCAAATAGCATAGTTGCCATAATTACAATTTTTGCAAAATTAGACATAAATGGTGTAATACCTCTTGTCAAACCTACTGTACCATAAGCAGAAAAAACTTCAAATAATATATCTATTAATTTTAGTGATTTATCAGACAGGGTTATCAATAATACTGCTGTAAAAATCCATGCCAATGATACTGTAAATAATGAAATGATTTTACCAACTAAATCAGAAGATATAGATCTTTTCATTAATGAAATTTCTTTCTCTTGTTTAATATTTGCTTTAGTAACTAAAAATAAACTCAAAAAGCTTGTTGTCTTAAAACCACCAGCTGTACCTGCAGGCGATCCCCCAATAAACATTAAAACTAACATTAGTAAAATTGAGGATGTAGTATATGCTGCTTGATTAGTACTTGCAAATCCAGCGGTCCTTAATGTAGTGGATTGGAAAAATCCAGTAAGTATTTTTTCAAAAAATCCGTATTGACCTAGTGTTTCCGGATTATTCCATTCTACTATAATAAAGAATATAGCAGGTAAAACTAATAGTGCTGTTGTCATCATCAGTACAAGCTTTGAATGTAGTGAATATTCCTTAAATTTAAATTTCTTTTCTAAAAATTCAGCAATCACTTTATGTCCTATACCACCAATTATGATAAGTAATGATATAACTAATGATATATTTACATTTAATGCATATGGCATCAGTGAACTATCACCTAATACATCAAATCCCGCATTACAAAATGCAGATATGGCATGAAATATACTATACCAAAAACCCTTAAAAAATCCAAATTGTGGGATAAATGTAAACATTAAAAACACTGCGCCTATAAATTCTATTGCGAATGTAGTTATTAAAATAAATTTTACAAGTTTAATAATCCCAGCTATTGTAAACATACCTTTTTCTTCGGATAGATATATTCTATCCTTAATGGACATTTTTTTATTGAATAATAGTGACACAATTGATGCAGCCGTCATTACACCAAGACCACCCAATTGGATCAAGATTAAAATTACTATTTTACCAAATAGTGACCAATGTGCAGCCGTCACTACTGTTACCAATCCCGTTACACAAGTAGCTGAAACTACCGTGAATGATGAATCAAGTAAACTTGTCCATTGACCAGAGTTTGAAGAAATTGGTAATAGCAATAACAACGTCCCAATTGCTATAACAATAATGTACATAAACAAAATCAATCTAGCCGGATTATTCTGGATTACTTTGTTTTTTATCTTATTATAATTTTCCATAATTACTCCATATTCATTTTAAAATTATACCGTACATACATTGTATAATTTTTTATGAAAAATGACAAAAAAAAAACTACAACATTATTAAAAAAATATTGTAGTCCATCTTTTATATTATTGAATTATGCATTTTTTGCTGTTTCAACTAATTTTGCAAATGCTTCTGGATCATTGATTGCTATTTCAGATAACATTTTTCTATTGATATCAATATTAGCTTTCTTTAATCCGCCCATGAATTTTGAATAACTTAAACCATTTGCTCTTGATGCAGCGTTAATTCTTGCAATCCATAATTGTCTAAATTCTCTTTTTCTTTGTTTTCTACCAATATATGCATATTGTAGAGATTTCATAACAGCTTCTTTAGCTGTTCTAAATAATCTTGATTTACCGCCAAAGTATCCCTTAGCTTGTCTTAAATATTTTTTATGATTTTTCTTTGCATTAACTGCACGTTTTACTCTTGCCATCTCTAATTACCTCCTAAGGAACCATTTGTCCAATTCTTTTCATATCTGATGTACTAACTAAAGTTGATTGTCTTAAGTTTCTGATTCTTTTTGGTGATTTTTTAGCTGTGATATGACTCTTATATGCTTTAAATCTCTTTAATTTACCAGATCCAGTTCTCTTAAATCTCTTAGCTGCACCTCTATGTGTTTTCATTTTAGGCATAATCATTTCCTCCTATTAAAATTATTCTGTCTTTGGTTCTATGAACATTACTAAGCTTCTACCTTCCATTTTAGGTTTTGAAGCGATTTGGGCTACATCTTTTACTAAGTTAAAGAATTTTTCTAAGACATCTTTACCTAGGTCTTTATGAGCCATTTCTCTTCCCCTAAATCTTATACTAATCTTTACTTTATCTTTATTGTTAATAAATTTAATCGCATTACGAGCTTTTGTTTCTAAGTCATGAGTATCAATTGTTGGTGATAATCTCACTTCTTTCACACTAACTGTTTTAGCGTTTTTTCTTGCCTCTTTTTGCTTTTTAATTTGATCATATTTATATTTACTATAATCCATAATTCTGCAAACAGGCGGATTTGCATTTGGTGATAATAATACCAAATCTAAACCCTCTTCATCGGCTCTTTTTTGTGCATCTGCTGAAGTAAACATCCCAATTTGTTCCCCATCGCTACCAATTAGCCTCACTTTTGGAAAACGAATTTGATTGTTTATTTGAAGTTCTTTAATAACATACCTCCTAAAGTACTGTTTATTAGTTAATAATAAAAAAATAGTAACGCAAAATACCTACGCTACTATCTTAATAAATCATAATTAAGTTTAACCTAGAGCGCTTTGCGTTAGGTGAGAGTAGGTACCTCTTCTTTATACTTGAATATAATATATCAAATGTTGACAAATGTCAAATTTTTTTTATCGTCTTTCTTTAATATCTTTTTCAATTGTTTCAATAAATTCATCAATATCGATATCAATTGTTTGTTTTTCGCCATATTTTCTTACTGATACTGTATTGTTTTTAATTTCATTATCACCAATTACTAATTGATATGGCACTTTAGATGTTTGTGAATCTCTGATCTTTTTACCCATTGATTCATTTCTGTCATCTAATTTTACTCTTAATCCCAATTGGCTACATCTTTCATATAATTTTCTTGTAAATTCTAAATGATGTTCTAAACTTACAGGAATTATTGTGGCATGTACAGGTGCTAACCATAATGGGAAGTTTCCACCATAATGTTCGATTAAGATTCCCATAAATCTTTCTAAAGAACCATAGATTGCTCTATGAATCATAACTGGTCTTTCTTTTTCACCACTTTCATTTATATATGTGATGTCAAATCTTTCAGGCATTTGGAAGTCTAATTGAACAGTTCCACATTGCCATGCTCTTTTCATTGAGTCTAATAATTGAATATCAATCTTTGGACCATAAAATGCTCCATCTCCCTCATTGATTTTATATGGAATGCCTAGTTCTTCAACAGTCTCAATCAATGCCTTTTCAGCTTGATCCCAATCTTCTTGCGCTCCCATTGAATCTTCTGGTCTTGTTGAAATCATTACTTTATATTCGAAACCAAACTTAGAATAAATTTCTCCAGCAAGCTTCATGATACCTTTTATTTCATCTTTAATCTGATGTCTTAAGCAGAATATATGTGCATCATCTTGTGTGAATGCTCTTACTCTAAACAATCCATGTAAAGCACCTGAAAGCTCATGTCTATGAACCAAACCTAATTCAGCTAATCTGATTGGTAAATCTCTATATGAATGTGGTTTAGACTTAAATACAAGTATTGAACCTGGACAGTTCATTGGTTTTACAGCATATTCTTCTTCATCAATTTCTGTAAAATACATATTATCTTTATAATGGTCCCAGTGTCCAGATGTCAACCAAAGTTGCTTATTTAATATCATTGGAGTTTCAATTTGACCATATCCGTCTCTTTCTAATAATTCACCAAGATATTTTTTCAAGTTATTTTTAATTACCATACCATTTGGTAAGAAGAATGGGAAACCTGGACCTTCTTCTGCAAGCATAAATAAGTCCATTTCCTTACCTAAAATTCTATGATCTCTTTTCTTTGCTTCCTCAATCATATTTAGATATTCATCTAATTCTGCTTGTTTCTTAAATGAAATACCATAAATTCTTTGAAGCATTTTATTTTTTTCATTTCCACGCCAATAAGCACCAGCAATAGAAAGTAATTTTACTGCTTTAATATCTTTTGTATTTAATAAATGTGGTCCTTTACATAAATCAACAAAATCCCCCAATTTATATATTGATAATTCCGCATCTTCTGGTAAATCGTTGATTAATTCTACTTTATATTTATCTCCATGATCACCAAATAATTTTAACGCATCTTCTCTAGAGATATCTTCTCTTATAAGCTCATGTTTTTCTCTAGCAATATTTAACATTTCTTTTTCAATCTTTGTTAAATCTTCTGGTGTAAATTGATGATCACTATCAATATCATAATAAAAACCATTATCAATTGCTGGTCCAATCGCAAACAATGTGCCTGGATATAGCTTTTGAATTGCTGCTGCCATCAAGTGTGAAGTTGTGTGCCAAAATATTTTTTTAGCTTCATCTGAATCATATTTAACAAAATTAACAGTACTATCTTCTGTAATCTTTTCTTGAAGACCCATTATTTTTTCATCATTTACAACCGCGCCTTCTACAGCTCTTGCTAAACCTTCTGATATTGATTTTGCAATATCTAATAGGGAAACCCCACTTTCAAATTCTTTAATATTTCCATCTGGAAATGTAATTTTCATTTTATCCTCCGATATATTCAAGTAATTTATTTAATTCAATTTCTACTTGATTTCCATTATTAAAATCTTTAACACTTATAGTTTTATTATTTTTTTCTTGTTCTCCAATAATTAAAGCCGTCTTTACACCAATTTTATCCGCATAATTAAATTTCTTTTTAGCTTTTCCTTGTTCAAGATAAATCTGTGATTTAATATTATTTTCTCTCAAATAGTTTACTATTTCTATAGAATAATCTAAGACTGTCTCATCCATAGGTAAAACTAGTATATTATTGTTTTCTTCTTTTTCAAGTCTAATTAAACCAGCTTCATTTAATTGATAATACAATCTTGTCAAGCCAATTGATAATCCAATACCAGGATATTTTTTCTTAGTAAAATTATTTGCTAAATCCTCGTATCTTCCACCACTACATACAGATCCTATTGATTCATAACCTTTTAAGAATGTCTCAATAACGGTACCCGTGTAATAATCTAATCCCCTAGTTATCGTTAAATCAATTTTAATAGCATCTTCGGGGATAGCAAATTTCTTCATATAATTAAATAACTCTATTAACTCTGCCCTACCTTCAATAAACTTATCATTATTAATCTCTAATCCATTTAAAAATTCAATTGTTTCTAAATTAGTTTCTTTATTTTCAATAAAATTGAATATTTCTTCTATCTTATCTTCTACAATATTAAGCTTTAATAGTTCGTTTTTTGTGTTTTCTTTACCAATCTTTTCAAGTTTGTCTATTGTTCTCAATACACTTTCAAAATCACTTACTGAAATTGATTCTAAAAATCCACTCAATAATTTCCTATTATTAATTCTAAATAGAATCAATTCTTCATATCCTAAGTCCTTGAAAATATTGTAGATAACAGATGGTATCTCACCATCATTGATTATTGATAATTTCTCATTACCAATTATATCTATATCGCATTGATAAAACTCCCTATATCTTCCTTTTTGGTTTCTCTCTCCGCGATATACTTTCCCTATTTGGTATCTTCTAAAAGGAAACGAAAGATTATGAGCATACATTGAAACATATCTAGCCAAGCTTACCGTTAAATCAAATCTCAACGCCTGAGGCGTTGATTCCTTATCAATTTTATAAATCTGTTTGGTTGTTTCACCGCCACCCTTAGACAATAGTATTTCTTCTTTTTCAATTAATGGCGTATCAATATTTACAAAACCATATTTTTGAAAATTAGATTCAATAATATTTTTAATGGTATCAAATTGTTTTTGCTCTTCAGGTAATAATTCCATAAATCCTGGAAGTATTGAAGGGTTAATAATACTCATACACTCTCCTTTTTTTTACTATTCTTTTATTATATTCTAATTAGAAATATATTTAAAGTATCAATGTATAAAAGAAATATTTCTATCACTAAAAACCTAAATCACTATAATATATAACCCCAAAAAATTGACTTAAAGTTTCAACTTCTTGGGGTCATAAAATTATAAAAGTTTAAATATTATTGTGCTAATTTTTGATTTACAAGTCTAGATATATGTTCAACATCTATTCCATGAAGATTTAATATATCTAATCTTTCTTGTCCGTAACCTAAATCACCTTTAATAATCATATCAACTAATTCTGAATCAGAAGCATTTCTAATTTGTTCATCCGTAGCTATAGCAGCATATGGATTTTGCTTTGTCCTGTTTCCTCTTCTGTCCACATTACCGGAATAATTTCCTCTTTTTACCTTATCACCAGTATTTGTATTAGTTGTTTCCTCTTGAGTATCTGGCGCTACCTCTTCCTGTGTGTCTGGCTCTGGCTGAGTTTCTTTTTCGCTTTCAGTCTCAAGAACTGTTTCCTTTTCTGATTCTGTTTCTTTCTCAGACTCAGATTCTTTCTTTGTTTCTGTCTCTTTTAATGTTTCCTTTTCACTCTCTGTTTCTTTTTCGGATTCTGACTCAGCGATCGTATTTAACTCCCTCTTATCTTCATCACTACTTTCTATAACTGCCTTTTTATTAGCATCCGTCTTGTTATTCTTTCCAATATTCAAAACAGTAGCTGCAACATAAACTATTAATGTAAACACTAAAAGAATAATTAACGCAATCATAATATAATTAATTAAACTATCATTTTTTCTTTTTTTTGGTCTCTTTTTATTATCCATTTCGACCCTCCATCTTTTAATCTACTTATATGTTATTACAAAACACTAAATTTCTCAATATTTTATATAATTAATTTAATAATTTTAAAAAATATGATAAATATGTAACATATATTAAAGTAGTGTTGTAATGTTTGGTTATATAGATAGCATCTTCACTTTTTATGTGTTTTATTGGCTTTTTTATTATTTTTTATTGAGTTTTATTGATTTTTCCTGATTATTTTAGGATTTGTGATTTTGTCAGGAATGATTTTTGGTGGGTTTTCCTGATTATTTTAGGTTTTGTTATTTAATCAGGAAAGTTTTTTGATAGGTTTTCCTGATTCATTTGAGTTTTACGATTTTATCAGGAAAGATTTTTGGTGAGTTTTCCTGATTAATATGAGATTTTCAATTTTGTCAGGAATGATTTTTGGTGAGTTTTCCTGTCTATTTTTGATTTCTTGATTTAATCAGGAAATTTGCTTAAAATTTTTTCCTGTCTATTTTGCAATTTTCGATTTTGTCAGGAAATTTTCGGATTATATCCCTTACATGTGTATTTTGCATTTTCTATTTTACACATGTATGATTTTTGAACATTTTACATGTCTAATCGCCCTTTTCCCATTTAAACATGTAAGTTTTTTAGACCTCTACATGTGTATTTTGCATTTTCCATTTTAAACATGTAATTCTCGAAAATTTTATACATGTTTAATCAACATTTTCCTATTCACACATGTAAATTAATTATTTTTACTATTTTAGCCCCAATAAACTTCTATAAACCTGTTTACTCCATTAAAGCTATAAATGGATCAATGCAACAAAGCAATAAAAAAGAGATAGCTTAACTATCTCTGTTGGAGCGGAAAACGAGATTCGAACTCGCGACCCTCGCCTTGGCAAGGCGATGCTCTACCTCTGAGCCATTTCCGCAAAATGTATATTTTTTTTTAGTATAAACAAAATGTATTAATTTGTCAAATTTTTTGGTGCTCGATCAGGGACTCGAACCCTGGGCCCACGGATTAAGAGTCCGCTGCTCTACCAACTGAGCTAATCGAGCTTATGAAAAACATTATACTCCTATCTTTTTTCATTGTCAATAAAATATTTTAATTTTTTATTGTATTATTAATCAGCTGCTGATTTTATCAATAAGATATAGAAAATTTATTTTATTAGATAAATAGCAGCTGTTAATATCATAAAATTGTTAAGATAAGTATATAGCTATATCTCACAATATAATTCTTCAAAAGTAATATTTTCATTAATTTTATAATCTAAAGTTTTTAAGGCAAAGGCAAATAATTCTTTTTTTACATCTTCAAATATGATGTTTTCGTCTACAATTTCTGGATTGTCACACCAAATTGATATTGCAGCACCTTTAATTTGAGGATGTTTATCATCTATGTCATTATTGAAAAATTTACCTGGCGTCCATTGATTATAGATATTTTTATATTGGTTTTTCTTATCAAATGAATTCATTTTTCTGCCGTCTTCTGGCATCTCTTCTCTTAATACATAGTAAAAGTAGGAAGAGTTTAAATTGTAAATTTTATGCCCTTTATCGAGGATTGTATTTAATTTGGAAATTGAGGGATTCCAAGGCATTTGACACCAAAAATCCACTTCAATTTCTTTAAACATTTTTATTTTTTGTTTAATTTCTTCATTATGTTCTCCATAGTAAAGACCATCATTCCAAACACGTGGAGTGAACCCATTATCATAGACAAGTTTTGCAATTTCATTGATGTAATTAACAAAACTATCTTTCCACGAATATTGCTCACCTAAAGTATTTTTTGCGTAATTATTTAAGACAGGCATATAATTTTGGATGAATTCTCCTTTTTCAAATTCCATAAATTCATCGCCACCAATATGGAAATTTTTGGCACCAGCAAATAATTCACAATATTCTTCATAAAGCTTTTTAATAAATGCTAAAGTTTTAGAAGAAGTAATTGATAAGGCTTCTTTACTTGGATTACCATTTATATCTTTTTGTCCATAATGAGGAAATTTGGATAATATTTGTCTTGTATGTCCAGGTGTATCTAAAGATGGCATCACCTCAATATTTCTTTCATTTGCATATTGAATGATTTCTTTTATTTCATTTTTTGTAAGGTGTTTTTTTGATACAATCTCAGGAAAATTGCTTAATTCTATTCTAAAACCTTTATTTTCACTAAAATGTAATGTTAGTGTATTTAGTTTTAAAAAGTTCATATAGTCAATTAATTTTAAAATCCATTGTTTTGTAAAATATTTCCTACCAATATCTAAATGCACTCTTCTTTCTTGCAGTGTATTATTTTTATCGATAATGAAATTATGTTTTTCCTTTAGTACTTCAATAATATTATCCATTTATTCCCCTTATAAGCTAAATTGTGAGTTATATAAATCGGCATAGAATCCGTTTTTTGCTAATAATTCTTCGTGTGTACCTTGTTCAATGATATTTCCTTCATTCATTACTAAAATTAAATCGGCATTGATTATTGTTGATAATCTATGAGCGATAATAAATGAAGTTTTTCCAACCATTAATTTATCCATCGCTTCTTGAATGGTTTCTTCTGTTCTTGTATCTACATTTGATGTTGCTTCATCTAATATTAAGAATGGAGCATCTTTTAACATTCCTCTTGCAATTGTAAGAAGCTGTCTTTGACCTGCACTCACTGATTCATTGTCTTTTATTACAGTATCTATATTGTTTGGAAGTGTTTTGATAAAGTGATCTAAGCCAATAAATTTAATTAAAATGTTTAGCTCTTCATAAGTGACATCTTCCATATTATACGTAATATTTTCTCTTATAGTACCATTAAATAGCCAAGTATCTTGTAATATCATTGTAAACAAATCATGAATGTTTTCTCTAGAAATGTCATTAATTGAGTGTCCGTCAATCAAAATATCACCTTCACTAATTTCATAAAACTTCATTAGTAGATTAACCATAGTAGATTTTCCTGCACCTGTAGGGCCAACTATAGCTATTTTTTGACCAGGAAGTGCTGTAGCTGAAAATCCTTTAATCGTTGGTTTATCATTGCTTGGATATTTAAATACAACATTCTTAAATTCAATTTTACCTTCAACTTCATTAAGATCTAATCTCAAATTAATATATTTTTCGTCTTTAAGTTCTTCTTCAGCTAAAAAGCTAAACACTCTTTCACCTGCTGCCGCAGATGATTGTAATGAAGTAACAGATTGAGCAAGTTGTGTAAGTGGATTAGTAAATAATCTTACATAAGTCATAAAAGCTATAATTACACCAAAAGTTATTATATTTTCTGAAGTAAGTACAGACCCAACTATTGAAACAGCAAGATATCCTAGATTACCAACAAACATCATGATTGGATGCATCAAACTTGATAAAAACTTACTTTTAATATTTGCGTTATACAAATTTTCATTTAATTCAGTAAATTTAGTGTAGCTTTGTTTTGTAGCATTATATGATTTAATGATATTAATGCCTGAAAACACCTCTTCAATATGTCCATTTAATGAACCAATTGATTCTTGTCTCAATTTAAAATATTTTTGTGAATTAGCCATTATTACACCAATTAGAATAAATCCAATTAAACTTGAGCCAATTGCCACAAGTGCTAAAGTCCAATTTGTAATAAACATCATTAATGTTGAACCTAATAATAAGGTTGTGGCTGAAGCTAATGTACCCAATGATTGATTTAAACTCATTGAAATAGTATCAACATCATTTGTCATACGAGATATGATATCTCCTACTTGATTTGTGTCAAAGTAATTTAGAGGTAATGCATTAATCTTATCTCCGATTTTCTTTCTTAAATCAAAAGCATAATCATTTGCAACATTCGCTAAAATATACGCTTGAATGTATGATAAAATTGATGACACTACATAAAGTACTAAAATTAAAATAGCAATTTCCTTTATCTTTTCTAAATTTGTCTTTGGTTCAATTATTTCAGAAATAGATTGAGGAATGTTTCTAAATGTATCTAAAATTTCTTCTTGTTGTTCCTTTGAAAGTTGCTTTTTAGAACTAAAATTTGGTCCTAATGTTTGTATACTTTTCATGAATTTTACTTGATCTTCATAAGTGATTTTTTTATTATCAAATACTAAATCTTGATTTGGTCTTGTTTGAACATTTACAGAAATTTCTTTTATTAAATTTTGCATTTTTGTATCATCTAATTTAATCGAACTTGAAATATGATCTGTTAATTCAGACATTTTCTTAGGTGTATAGATTAATAATGCAGATGAAATAAATGCTAGTAAAATCACACTAAATAATGCAATTCTATAACTCTTCATATTATTAAATAATATTTTTAATGATTTAAAAATATTTGTTTTTTTCTTTTTATTATCTAGTGGAGTATTTTTATTTGATTGACTCATTTAATTCCTCCTCTGAAAGTTGAGATAGTGCAATTTCTCTATACAATTGATTATTTAACCACAATTCTTTATGGGTGCCCATTCCCACAATTCTTCCTTTTTCTAATAGAATGATTTTATCTGAATTCATGATTGATCCAACTCTTGATGCAACAACTATTGATGTTGATTCTTTTAAGTTTTCTTCCAACTCTTTTCTTAATACTGACTCAGTTTTAAAATCTAATGCAGAGAATGTATCATCAAAGATAAAAATTTCTGGTTTTCTAGCGATTGCTCTAGCAATTGATAATCTTTGTTTTTGACCACCAGAAATATTTGTACCACCTCTAGAAATCATAGAATCATATTGATTATCCATTTTACTAATGAATTCATCCGCTTGTGAAATCTTCGCAGCTCTCACAACATCTTCTTCATCTATGTCTTCTTTCGCTTCACCAAAGGCAATATTATCCTTTATAGGCATATTAAACATAACTGCTCTTTGAGAAACATATCCGATCTTGTTATATAGATTTGCAAAAGTATAATCTTTTACATTTACACCATCAACCAATATTTCACCTTCAGTCACTTCATAAAATCTTGGTATTAAATTTACAAGTGTTGACTTACCTGATCCCGTCATACCTATAATCGCAATATTTTCACCTTGTTTAACACTAAAAGATATATCTTCAAGAATGTATTCCTCTGCATCGGGATACTTGAATGATACATCTCTAAACTCAATTTCTCCATGTTTTTCAGTTTCAGAATCAAATGAACCTTCTAATAAGGTTTCTTTTGTATTTAAAACTTCATTTATACGATCAGATGAAACCTGAGCTCTAGAATAATTAACAAGTAAAAACGCCATCATTAAAAATGAAAATATAACTTGCATAGCATATGAAGAAAATACAATCATATTTCCAAAGATATTGATTTTATCAACAAATGCTGCATTTGCAATCATGTTTGCACCAATTAAGTAAATCACTAGAGTCAAACCATATAATACAATATTCATAATTGGCATTAATGTACCAAATGATTTTTGTGTAAATTTGTGTAATGAAGTTAACTTTTCATTTACATCTTTTATCTTCACTTCTTGATATTTTTCGGCATTAAATGCTCTAACCACTCTAATTCCTGTCAAGTTTTCCCTAGTAACATTATTTAATTTATCAGTTAACTTTTGAATTATCTTAAATTTAGGAATTACAATAATAGAAAGTAAAGTAATAACTGTCAGTAGTATACCCACAGCTATTGCAGTTGCAAGGGACCATTCAAATCCTTTATCTAATATTTTTGATATCGCCAATACTGCCATAATAGGAGATCTCATAAATATCATAAGCCCCATTCCAAGAAACATTTCAATTTGTGAAATATCATTTGTTGTTCTTGTAATTAAACTTGATGTAGAAAATCTTTCTATATTTTCAAATGACATTGCTTGTATCTTATTAAATAAATCTCTTGTCAAATTAAATGAAAATTTTGATGTTACATAAGCAATAAAGTAACTTGAAACAAAAGCAATAAATACAGATCCCAATGCACATAAAAGCATATACAATCCATTTTGCCAGATATCTCCCAAATTAGTTCCCGGAGTTTGAACTAACTTTGTTACCTCGAACATATAGTCTGGCATTTTTAACTCAAGCATAACTTGAGCAAAAACTAATATAAAAACAATAAATAACAATAACCATTGTTTTTTCTCCAGCTTTTTTATTAATCTTAACATTTTATTCTCCTTCTCATAATTTTGTATCAGTATATTATATACCACTTTTTTCAAAATTAATATAGTTTTTACTTGATATTTTTATATTAATTATATATAATTAATTGGTAACGAATTTTGGCGGCATAGCCAAGTGGTAAGGCACAGGTCTGCAACACCTTCACCACCGGTTCAAATCCGGTTGCCGCCTCCAATATATAGATTAGAAACGTGTAGAAATACACGTTTTTTTTAATGTTTGGACTTAATTTGGTCTTGCTTTGATACAAGTTTGATACAAATTATTTTTTTTAGTATTTCTCAAAATACTGTGACAAGATTAAATTAGCAAAATTTAATCTTATTAAAATGAGGCTATTGCAATTTCTTTGCAATAGCCTCTGCTTATACATATTATTCAACACACTTAGGAAATTTTCCTATTGTGTGTTGTGTTTTTATTTTGGATTCAACACAATTAAGGATTTTAAAGAGAAGGTGTTGTTACCCCGCGTTTCTTAATTATTTTAGCTACTTATTTTCTCCTAGAATTTAATACCCCATAGATTAAAATCGCAGCGGAGGTTGAAGCATTTAGTGATTCTGTTTTACCATACATTGGAATTTTGATTAAATCATCACATTTTGTTTTGGTTAGACGTGAGATGCCTTTACCTTCATTTCCTATGACAATACCTACAGGTCCGGAATAGTCAATTTCTGTGTAAAGTTTATCTGTATGGCCATCTGCCCCGTAAATCCAATAACCATTTTCTTTTAATTCCTCGATAGTATTGTTTATATTTGTTACCATTGCAACTCTCATATATGAAGTTGCTCCTGAGGAAGTTTTATGCACCGTGTGATTTACCTGTGCAGCTCTATGTTTTGGTATAATGACACCTGTAGCACCCGCCGCTTCCGCAGTTCTAATAATTGCTCCTAAATTATGCGGGTCTGTTATTTCATCAAGAATGATGATTAATGGATCTCGGTCAGATTCTTTCCCATAGTTTATAATCTCGTCTAATTGGTAATATTTATAATCCTTTGTTTGAAGATAGACACCTTGATGATTAGAAAAATCTGACATTTTATCTAATCTATTTTTATCAATCTGTCTAATTTGAACACCTTTTTTATTAGCTAAATTTATTATTTTATCAATTGTATTATGCTTTAATCCTTTTTGTACATAAAGGATTTCTGCACCATTCATATTTTCTAGGTATTCTATTACTGAATTTCTACCTGGTATAAAATCTGACATATTTTCTCCATTATATTCTTTCCCAAACGACTCCCGTTGAAGTGTCTTTTAATCTGATTCCTTTTTCTAAAAGTGAATCTCTAATTTCATCAGCTTTCTTAAAATCTTTATTTTTCCTAGCTACTTGTCTTTCTTCAATTAATTTATTAATTTCATCATCTAAAATTTCTTTATTAAATTTAATTCCAAGAACTTTTAAGAGGTCTTCAAATACTTCTTTTATTTTTTCTAATGAATCTCTTGATGAATTTTCATCAAAATTGGTGTTAATGTATTTCGCAAAGTCAAATAATGTAGAAAGTGCATTCGCAGTGTTAAAATCATCATCCATAGATCTTTCAAATCTTTCTACAAATGTATTTATTTCTTTTTCTATATCCTCTGTAATATGTTCTTCATTAGAAGTGTAATCAATATATCTAGACAAATCTTCATAAGTATTTTTTAATCTAATATACCCATTTTTGATTGCTTCTAAATTTTCTTTAGAAAAATCTATTTGAGAACGATAATGTCCTGAAAGTAACCACATCCTAACTATGATTAAATCAAAATCTTTTTCAATATCATGAATTGTAAAGAAGTTACCTATTGATTTGGACATTTTCGTTTTGTCCACTGTAATCATCGCATTATGCATCCAGTAATTGGCAAATGGCTTACCATGTAATGTTTCAGATTGTGCAATCTCATTTTCATGATGTGGAAATTCTAAATCTTCACCACCACCATGAATATCAATTGTTTCTCCCAAAACTTCCTTCGCCATTACAGAACATTCAATATGCCAACCTGGTCTACCTTTCCCCCAAGGACTATCCCAAGCAGGCTCTTTTTCTGTTTTTTGTTTTTTCCAAAGAGCAAAATCCATAGGATTTCTTTTTTCTTTATCAACTTCAACTCTAGAACCATGTTCTAAAGCTTCAATATTCTTCTTAGAAAGTTTCCCATAATCTTTTGCTTTTGAAACATTGAAATAAACAGTTGAACCAGAATCATATGCGGCATCCATTTCTTGTAAATCAGAAATAAATGTAATCATTTCATCTATATAATTTGTTGCTTGCGGTTTAATTATTTTTTCAATATTTACATTAAGATCTTTAGCATTTTGTAAGAATGCTTTAATATATGTTTTTGTGATTTGTTGAAAATCCAAATCTTCTTCAAAGGCCCTATTGATTATCTTGTCATCAATATCTGTAAGATTCATTACAAAATCCACATCATATCCTTTATATTCTAAATAGTTTCTCACGGTATCAAAAAACACTAAAGGTCTTGCATTTCCAATATGAATGTAGTTATAGACCGTCGGACCACACACATACATCTTTACTTTATTTTCTTCAATAGTCTTAAAATCTTCTTTTTGTCTAGTTAATGTATTGTAAATCTTCATATTAATAATTTTCTAAAACATAGTTAATTCTATTAATAATACCCTCTTTACCTAATATCATAAATATATGAATCATTTCTGGGCCATGTTCAGAACCTGAAAGTGCAGATCTTACTGGGAAAAATAGAGATTTTCCTTTAATACCTGTTTCTTTTTGAATTCTCTTCATAATAGTCTTAGCTAGTTCTTCATTCATCCCTTCATTTTCAACAATTTCTTTTAATTTTGTCAATACTTTTTTACTATCTTCTGAATTTAAGTTTTCTTTTACATCTTCATAAAATTCTGGTGTGTCGAATTTAGCAAAAATAAAATCTGTTTGTTCGACAATTTCAGAAAATTTATTTAATGATTTTTTAAATGTCGCAGAAATTTCGTCCATTTTTTCATCAGAAATATCTTCATTGATATATCCAGCTTCAATTAAATAAGGTTTAATTTGTTCTGATAATTCTCTATCAATTAATTCTTTTACATAGTGGCTATTTACCCAATCAAGCTTAGCTTCATCAAATACACCGCCAGATTTAGAAACTCTTTCAAAACTAAATTGTTCGATTAATTCATCATGAGAAAGTATTTCTTGATTTGTTTCTGGAGACCAACCAACTAAAGCAATATAGTTGATTAATGCATCTTTTAAATAACCTTTTTTCTTAAAGTCTTCAACTGCAACATCAGCATTCCTCTTAGATAATTTCTTTTTATCTTTTCCAAGAACTGTTGGTAGATGCACATAAGTTGGAGCTTCCCATCCAAATGCTTCATATAGATAAACATGCTTTGGTGTAGAAGATACCCATTCATCCCCACGAATTACATGAGTAATTTTCATATGATGGTCATCAACAACTACAGCAAAATGATATGTTGGGAATCCATCTGATTTAATTAAAACTTGATCATCCATATCATTTGTATTGATACTTAAATTACCCTTGATAGCATCAGTAAATTGAATGTCTTTATTTGCAGGTAATTTTAATCTAACAACATGTTCTTCACCAGCATCTACTCTTTTTTGAGCTTCTTCTTTTGAAATACCTCTACATAATCCATCGTAACGAGGCATCTTACCATCAGCTTTTTGTTGTTCTCTTAATTTATCTAATCTTTCTGCACTACAGAAACAATAATAAGCCTTATCTTCATCTATTAATTTATGAATATGTTCATCATAAATACCTGCTTTTACTCTATCTGATTGTATATATGGGCCGTATTCACCTTTTTCAAATGTCTTACCATTTTCATCTAAAAATACACCTTCATCATAGTCTAAGTCTGCCCAATTCAAAACTTCAATTAAATTTTCTAACGCCCCTTCTACAAATCTAGTTCTATCAGTATCCTCAATTCTTAAAATGAACTTTCCACCTTGATTTCTTGCGAATAAGTAGTTATATAGGGCTGTTCTTAAACCACCAATATGAACATATCCTGTTGGACTAGGTGCAAATCTTACTCTTACTTCTGACATTTCTCCTCCATTACATATCTACCTTGTCAAAATAATTCTTATAGGTTCGATATTTTTTACTTTTACATTTTCCAAATTATTATCTTTCACTTTTACTTCAGGCACAATCGCATGATAGCCCTCAGATTTATTACTTGCATCAACTATTAATGATATATCTTTTGCATTTATTTTTTCAAGTTCATTTGCAAATCCGAAGAATGTTATCTTAATCGAATTATTACTAAATTCAGCATTATAAGAACTTGACTTCTTCAACTTGAAGTTTTCCTTTGGAACTTCTACAATCTTTTCAGTTTTCTCTTCCACTTCAAAATCCACAAAGAAATCTTGATCTTGATTTACTAAAACTATATCACTAGGTAAACTTAAAGTGGCTTCTTTTCTAGTACTTTCCTTTAAGTTAGCAATATTTATCTCTTGAGTTTTAATTTTGCTTATTTGATCAATCTTATCTTTTGGTCCTTTAACTTGTACCTTACTCTTATTTAGAATTGAAGAACTTAATCTATAATTTTCGTTTAATTCTCCATTTGTTACTAATTCTAAATCTACTTCTTTTTGTTTTGAAATACCTACGCTGATATTAACAAATTGCTGACCATAAGTAATATTATCTATTTGATCACCTTTTTGATTTACAGCAATTATTTCACTATTAATTGTTGTATCTTTTTCTAAGTTTTTGAAATCAACATATGTAACTAAATTAGCTATTTTTTCAATATTTGTTCTAGATCCTCTGACAGTCACTTTTTCTGGAGTAACCGAAGTAGAATCAAGTACATAATTTTCTTGTAAATCTCCTGTAGATTGAACTTTTATCGCAAAATCCTTACTAATTATTTTCTCAATATTTACATCAATTGAATCTACAGACTCTTGTAAACTCACACCTTCCGGTAAATTATATTGTACTTTTAACTTATGTGTACCCTCTTCCACATTTTCAAAATCCACACTCGCCCTTACATGAGAAGGTGTGATGCTGATAATTTCATTTCTCTTACCAGACACTGTAATATCAACCGATTTTTGATACCCCTCACTTACTATCAATCCTTTATTATCTAATGCTGAAGTATTATCTAAGACAATCGGTATTGAACTTAATCTTGTAGAAACAGTTGGGTTTTCATTAGCAATGATAAATGACCATAGGAATATTGCTACAATAAGTGAAAGCAATTTAATCTTCCAATTTCGCTGAATTATTCTCATCACTTCCTCCTTCCTCATCTGTCACTTTCTTAAAGATTGAATTATCTGATTCATAAAACAATTTCTTTAAGGTATTTCTAAGTGTCTCACTATCAATATGTCTAGATAATTCTGAATTATATACAGTGGTAATTACACCTGTTTCTTCAGAAACAACGATAATAAAAGCATCCGATTTTTCACTCATACCTAATGCCGCTCTATGTCTTGTCCCCAATTCTTTAGATATTGTATTATTACTGGATAAAGGTAGAAAACATCCTGCAGCGGTTATTTTTTCATCTTTGATAATTAACGCGCCATCATGTAAAGGTGAATTTGGGAAAAATATATTAATTAATAATTCACTTGAAATTTCAGCATCCAATATTGTACCAGTTTCAACAATATCAGCTAAACCTACTTTATTTTCAATCACAATTAAAGCACCAATCTTTTGTCTAGATAATGATGCTACGGCATTAACTATTTCATCAGTTTTCCTCTCAAATTGTTGTGGCTTTATCTTACCAAATGGTGTAAACCATCTATTTGAACGTCCAAGCTTTTCAAAAGCTCTTCTAAGCTCTGGCTGAAAGACCACAATAATTAACACTAAACCGGCAGTGAATATATTTGAAATCAACCAGTTTACTGTATACAAGTTTAGAGCAATACTAATTCTCGAAAATATAAGTATGATGAATAATCCTTTCAGTAATTGGGCAGCACGAGTTTCTTTTACTAACATAATTACTTTATAAATTAAAAAAGTCATGACTAATATATCGATTATATCTGTTATTTTTAATGTTAAAAACGCTATTTTTAGCTCATTTAAGAATTGCAAAACTCCACCACCTTTCAAATAAATATTTTATCATATTTCTAGTTAATAAAAAAGGCAGAAATCTGCCTTTTTATAATCAAATATTTATTTTGAAATTGAATATAAAACTTTAGTTTGAGCTAACACACGATCAAAACTCCAAGTTTTATTTGTATTATTATATGAATTTACATCATAGATTACTAGTTTATTTTCTTCATTATAATCGGTAAGTATAATATAATGTCCACCTGTCTGTGAAAAATCATTATATCCATTAGGCACGACTAAGGCAACTATCACATTTCCATCATCAAGGTTTTTCTTTATACTATCTTCATTTGACTTTATCTCTTTGCTCTTTAATCCTAATTTTTGAGCCCCAGAGTTAAATAATTCATATTTTCCGCCTTGCTTGTCATACCATCCATTTTCAAAAGCAAATTTTGCCATTTCGTAAGGATTTTTGGAAATATCACCAGTTAATCCTGAATAAACCATAGACAGGGATGTTGGTCCACACCCAGATATTGCAATATATTGGTCATCTACTTTTTCATAACCCCATCTCTCATCCCATTGATTTAGATATGGCAGTTTCACTTTTCTATCAAATAATTTTGAATTTTCAAAATCAATAGAAATATCTTTGCTAATATTTTTTTCTTTAGCCTCTTGATAACGAATCACTGTAGTTTCAGATTCCGGATAAAGCTCGATTTTTCGTTTCAAAATATCTGGTAATGAAGCAATTTTTTTATCTAAATCTGCTTTTGAAATTTTTTCATTAGCATATTTATTTTCTATCTTGCCTGTTTTAGCATTATCATCGCCATTGTTTAATACATCTACAGAAATATCTCCTTCTGATTGTGTGTCTTTAACCAGCTCCTTCACTGTATCCTTTTTAATTTCTTTATCTGACTCTTTATTGCTTTCTTTATTTGATTCATTTACAATTTCTTTATTTGTATCAATCGCATTATCATTTGAAAATATCTTTGAAATGATTATTCTACCACCAATAAATACTAATAATATTAAAACAAAAATTCCTATTATTTTAATAGTTACCAATCTATTTTGTTTTCTTTTTTGTAATATTTTTTTTCTTTGTTCTTCAGTTAATCTTCTACCCATCAATTTCTCCCAGACTATTGACTTTCATAGCTAGTTTATTATGAATGTTTTTCATTTCATCAAAATCAAATTCTCTAGGATTTAAATAATGTTTTGCTTGCTCCATAATGTTTAGCAGTTCTTCGTCATGTGATTCATTATCTACTATTTTTTGAGCCTTTATCATAGCTCTTTTCAAATTAGTAAACATCATCATAACTACATGTTCTTCTTTATTTTCAGACAATAGTCTTCTTAATTTCCATTTTAAATTTGTTGGTGTTAATATTGCTTTATTTGGGAAATACAATCCTTTTGATTTTAATTCTCCAATGAAATCATAAAGTCCTTCATTTAGGATATTTACAAACAACAGAAACTCAATATCTACCGGTTTTGTATTTTCTACTATACAATTTTCTGTGTTGTCATAAATAATTTCCTCAATTGTGCAATAAGTTTCATTTTCTTTAACTTGCTTAATTGAATATCCAAATTTTTGACTTACTTCCTCAATTAAAGATAATTTATTATTATCTATACCATAAACGATAATAATTTTATCTTTAAATTCAATAAAATCACCAAATTTACTCATCTTACTTCCTTTTCTAAAAATAATTAAATTTATTAATCATAAATATATTTAATTATATTACTTAACATATTTTTCAATATATTCGTCATATGTTGTTTTTTCATCTCTATATGTTCCATCATCAAATATTTCTACGATTCTATTGGCAATAGAATTTACAAATTGATGGTCATGAGAGGTAAATAATACATTTCCTTTATAGTTAATTAAGCCATTATTCACAGCTTCAATACTTTCCAAATCTAAGTGATTTGTAGGCTGATCAAGAATAATTAAATTAGATGGTTCTATCATCATTTTTGAGAACATCATCCTAACTTTTTCTCCCCCAGACAAAACTGAAGAATCCTTATAAACTTCATCTCCAGAGAAAAGCATCTTTCCTAAAAATCCTCTAATAAACGATTCTGACTGATCTTTTGAATATTGTCTTAACCAATCCACTAGATTATAATTTCCTTTTTCAAAATACTTAGCATTATCTTTTGGGAAATATTCTCTAGAAATAGTCTGGCCCCACTTAAATGTCTTTTCTTCATTTTCATCGTTATTTGCAATTAAGTCAAAAAATTTACTAATTGCAATTTCATTACCTATAAAAGCAATTTTATCATTTTTCTCTACTCTCATGGATAAATTTTTTATTAATGTATTATCACCTTCAATAATACTTAAATTTTCTATATTTAAGATTTCATTTCCTGGTTCTCTTGAAAGTGTAAAGCCAACAAATGGATATCTTCTAGTTGAAGGTTGAATGTCATCAAGAGTAATTTTTTCTAATAATTTTTTTCTTGATGTCGCTTGTTTGGATTTAGATTTATTTGCAGAGAATCTTTGAATAAATTCTTTTAATTCTTTTACTTTTTCTTCTTTTTTCTTATTCTCATCTTTTGCCATTTTCAAAGCTAATTGAGAAGATTCATACCAAAAATCATAATTACCTGTATACATTCTGATTTTTCCAAAATCTATATCAACCATAACTGTACACACTTCATTTAAGAAATATCTATCATGGGAAACAACTATAACTATTCCCTCATAATTAATTAAAAACTCTTGTAACCACAGTATCGCTCTTAAATCAATACCATTAGTAGGTTCGTCAAGTAATAAAACATCCGGTTTACCAAACAATGCTTGAGCAAGTAAAACCTTAATCTTATCTGACTCTTTTAATTCACTCATTTTTTGATAGTGTTTTGAAACGTCAATACCCAATCCTTGTAGTAAAGTTGAAGCTTCTGACTCAGATTCATATCCACCAAGCTCAGCATACTCTGCTTCAAGTTCTGCTGCTCTCATGCCATCTTCATCTGAAAAATCTTCTTTCATGTAAATAGCTTCTTTTTCTTTTCCGATTTTGTACATTTCTTCATGTCCCATCAACACAGTGTCTAAAACTTCATAATCTTCAAACGCATAGTGATCTTGACTTAATTTACTTAATTTTGTACCTTTTTGGAATGTAATATTTCCTTTAGTTGGCTCTTTTTCACCAGATAGAACTTTTAAGAAGGTCGATTTACCAGCACCATTTGCGCCAATAATGCCATAGCAATTACCTGGCGTAAATATCAAATCAACATCTTCAAATAACTTTTTATCTGGAAATATTAAACTTAAATCATTAACTGTAATCATTTATTATCTCCTCATATCATAATAACTCTTTTTTTATATATAATTTGTCACGATAATTATATATGTCAAGAAAAAATTAATCAATACTTGAACAATCTATATCTTTACAATATACTTTATATTATAAAAATATAGAAATTATGGGTGAAATATGAAAATTTATAAAAGAAGTTTTTTTACAATAGTTAAATCGTTTTTACTAAATTTATTGGCAACATTTATTTTTCTAATAGTTGTGGTTAATCTTGTCGACTTACTTTATGGTTTGATAGCTACAGCAATATTGTACAGCGTACTTATGTTTTATACATTTGTCATTGACAATGCTTACTTTACAATTGATGGCACAAAATTTAGAAAATTTAATGGAAAGAAATTAAAATTTGAATATGATGTAAAAAATGAAAAAATAAAAAAGGATATGAAAAAAGGCATAACAGGATATTCTGCTATGAATATTTTGATAGGAAACAAAATTGTGAATTGTTCAATTTTAGATATAGAAACTTTTAATAGACTTTTTATTGATTTATCAGCAGCAAGTAGATAAAAACATTCATAAAAATCGGGTAAGATTACCAGATATTGATAAAACATAAAAAGAAGCTCTAAATCCATATTTACACGAGACTACTTTCGTAAAATATAGATTTTAGAGCTTTTTTAATTAAAATTAAAAATTTGTTGGATTGTTTTGACTTTCGTAGAAAATTACATTTTTTTCTCTTTTTTCTTTTTCAACCAATTTATTTAATAATTCTGATACATTTCTTGGATCAGGAATATTTTGAATTAATACTTTTGGATTTGAAGGATCTGAAGTCAATAATGTAATTGAACCCAGTCCTAAAATCTTTTGCCCAAATGACCTGCTTACAGTGATATCAGTAACTTTATATAACTGTGTTTGATCTTCATTTGTGTTAAATAAACCAACTTCTTTAAAAAATCTATCTTCTGTCACTGAATACCTTGTAAAACTTATAGGTAAACCTAATATTCTCTTTTTCTCACTCCATAAAAAATTAAGATCCATTTCATACTCCTAAATACTAAAAATTAATCCTGATAATTTATCAGCATCATGTCTAATTTTACTATCAATTATTTCTATAATATCATCTTCTATTACTTTTATGCCTTCTTTTTTAAAAAATTCCCTATCACTTTCTGGGAAAGAAACTAATTTGGATTCTACCGAATTATATTTTTCCAAAATATCATCATTAACTATTTCTTTATTCACAATTACAGCATCTATAATCTTATCATTTGCATGTTTAATAATCGCATCATAATGATCCTTAACCGTATAGTTATCAGTCTCACCTTTTTGCGTAACAACATTTACAACATAATATACTTTTGCTTTTGAATTTTTTATTAATTCAGTCATATCTTTCGCTAGTAAATTAGGCATAATAGAAGTATATAAACTTCCTGGTCCTAAAATAATAATATCCGCATTTTCAATATCATGTCTAGCATCCTCAAAAATCTCAACAACTCTAGGTTTTAAATGCACTCTATTTATTTTTGACTTTTGCTTTGATACTTCTTCTGGGATTATTGATTCACCAACGACCAACTTACCATTTTCTAGCTCAGCAACTAATTCTGTATTTTCTATTGTAATTGGTAAAACTTTACCTGTAATAGTCAATATCTCTGCAGCTTTATAAATAGCTTTTCCAAAATCCTTATAAATATCAGACATCGCTGCTATAAACAAATTTCCAAAACTATGTCCTTTTAATTCACCTTTTTCAAATCTATAATCAAATAACTGTCTCATCTCTTCATCAGTATTCGCCAAGGAAACTAGACAGTTTCTCAAATCTCCCGGCGCAATTATACCTAAATCTTCTCTTAAGCGTCCGGTTGAACCCCCATCATCAGAAACAGTAATAATAGCGGTTAATTTACTCGTATACTCCTTGATCCCTGGAAGAATAGTAGAAACACCACTTCCCCCGCCAATCACTACAACTTTGGGTTCCGGCCAAATTCTAGTTTTTTTCATATCAATCTCCTCTTATAAATAAATTATACCAAAATATATATAAAATTGTTAAAATATTAAAAACTAAAATTTTTTTCTATAGCTAATCGACTTTTTTTAGAAAAAAGTAATAAATTAATAATTACATGTGTGAATGGGAAAATGGAGATTAGACATGTAAAAATTTTGCTACAATTACATGTGTAAATGAGGAAATAAGGAATACACATGTAGAAAAAATTTGTACTTACATGTGGGAATGGCAAAATGGCGAATACACATGTAAAATGGCTTAAAATCTTACATGTGTAAATGGCATAAATTAAAATAGACATGTAGAGGGCAAAAATATTCACATGTGGAATTGGAAAAATGACGATTAGACATGTAAAATGGTCAAAAATCTTACATGTGTAAATAAGATATTTAAAAATACACATGTAAAAATGAAATAGTAAGAGAATTTCCTGATTAAATCGCAAAACTGGATATAGACAGGAAAAATTTTCAAGCAAATTTCCTGATTAAATCAAAAAAATCAAAAATAAACAGGTAGAACTAGCAGGTGCTTTTCCTGATTAAATCGCAAAACCTAAAATATACAGGAAAAAATAATGAAGGTTTTTCCTGATTAAATTAAAAAACACGAAATAATCAGGAAAAATAAGCAAAAATCTTTCCTGACTAAATCAAAAATCCCAAATTAATCAGGAAAAATATATAAAAATCTTTCCTGATTAAATCAAGAAATCAAAAATAATCAGGAAAACCTAAAAAATTTTTTCCTGTTTAAATCGCAAATGCCAAATTAATCAGGAAAAATAAGCAATAATCTTTCCTGACTAAATCGTAAATCCAAAAATAATCAGGAAAATCCAACTTCAAACATTCCAAATACAAAAAAGGTTCATCTAGATCCGCTGAAAGTATTCCCCCAACGGACTTTGATGAACCTTAAATCTAAATCTGATTAGTCTACATTTTTACCATTGAATTGTTCAATATTATGTGTGCCTTCCCATCTATCAACTACAATTGCAGATACCATTGTACCACAAACATTTAACATTGTTCTTCCCATGTCTACAATAGGGTCAATACCAAAGATTGCACCAACTCTATTGAAGTATTGTCCTAATCCAATACCATTTAGTGTAACTGTTGCAGCTACTGTGGCTGTTCCAGGAACACCTGCAATACCGATTGAACCAAGTGTAACTACAATAACTAATAAGAAGTAGAATGAAATATTCATTTCTATACCTGCCGCTGATGCTACTAAAACACCAAGCATTGCTGGGAATATACCAGCACAACCATTTGCACCAACTGTTGTACCAAGTGGTCCAATAAAGTCTGCAGTTTTATTTGAAATTCCTAATTTATTTTTCATTGTATCCAAAGTATGTGGTAATGTACCCACACTTGACCTAGATGAAAATGCAAATACTAATGTTGCAAATGCATTTTTGTAAAACTTAATAGGACTTACACCTGATAATATTAAGATTACAGCGTAAACTACAAGTTGTAATGCAACAGCAGTATATAAAGCTAAAATAAATCCAAGTAAAGCCTTAATTGATTCAATACCATTTGAAATTATAGTATTTGCTACTAATGCAATGATTGCATAAGGCATAATTTTAATAATATTAATTAATACTGAATTTACTAATGTTGATAATCCTCTTAAAAAGTCAATTACAGGATTAATTACAGTTTTACCTTTGCTTTGTAAAAATTTTGCTGAAATGGCAAATAAAATTGCAATTAAAGCAACTGAAATTATTCCGCTATTTGATGAAAATGCTGTGAATATATTATTTGGAACTAAATTACCAAAGAATTCTGGGAATGAAGAATTTGAATATCCACTTATTCTTTCATTCAGTGATTCAGTAAGTTCTCCTTGTAGAGGTATTTTAGTGATACCAAATAAATTAACAACTATAATTGCAATAATAGCAGCTATAGCAGTTGTACCTAATAACATTAACAATGTCTTAAATGTAAATCCTTTTAAGTTTTTACCTTCAAAATCTAATAATACAAAAAATAATGACAAGAATACAATTGGCACAGCCATCATTTGTATCAATTTAACGAAAGTATTACCTACCAATCCAAACCATAGTGATATTTCATTTCTACCAACATCAACGTAGTTTGCATTTGCTCCGAAAATAAGATCTACACCTATACCTATAATTAGTCCCATCACTAGAGCTATTAACATTCTAGATGAAAATGAGACTTTTTTGTTTTTTAGCATTACCATTATTCCTATAGCAATTATTAAAATTACTATTGAAACTATTGTTGGCATTGTGCTAATTTTCAAAAAGTTTGTAAAAAAACTATTCATAATTCCTCCAATCAATATTCAATATCTTATTATTACCCAAAATTTCTTTTTATAACAATTATCACAAAAAATTTTTTAAATCTTATTATATAAATGCTATATATGATATAATTAAAAAAAATGCTATTGGAGGGACAATGAAAATTATAATTACAAAAAATTACGATGAATTAAGTAATGTAGCAGCTGATTTAGTAGAAAAATGTATAAATGACAAACCTAACGCAATGTTAGGACTAGCTACAGGATCAACACCTATCGGTTTATATGAAGAATTAATTAAAAGACACAAAGATAATAATTTAAGTTTCAAAGACATTACATCTGTTAACTTGGACGAATATATTGGACTTTCAGGTGATCATGATCAAAGTTATAGATATTTTATGAATGAAACACTATTTAATCATATAGACATAGATAAATCAAAAACATTTGTACCAAATGGTAAAGCTGAAGACTTAAATGAAGAAGCTAAAAATTACGAAAAAAATATCGACGAATTAGGCGGTATTGATTTACAAATCTTAGGAATAGGCACAAATGGTCATATTGGTTTTAACGAACCTTCAAGCAAGTTAGAATTATATACACATATTGAAGATTTAACAGAATCAACTATACATGCAAACTCAAGATTTTTTGATTCAATAGATGATGTGCCAACTACAGCAATTTCAATGGGTATTGGTAGCATATTTAAAGCAAAAGAAATTATACTTTTAGCTTCAGGTGATAGCAAAGCAAAAATTATGCAAACATTGAAAGACACATTAGTTACACCATTGATTCCAGCAAGTTTCTTAAAACTACATCCACATGTAACAATTATTATGGATGAAGCTGCTGCTAGTTTATATAATCAAGAATAAAAACGAACGATATAATTTAAGAGCCCCCAACATGATTATCTTTCATTTGGGCGCTCTTTTATATCCTTTTTCTAATTATTTTTGAAGTTTCAAAAATCTCACTATTCATTAAATTCTTTTTTACTAAATCTCTTATATACATATTTTCAAATTCTGATACTTCATCAGGAGTCCTTAGACTAGGATATCCTGTACCTCTTTGAAGATAGTCATCACCAGCAACTTTATAAACTTTGTCTAAAATGATATCTTCCCCATTTATCCTAAAATAAAATGGTTTTTCTGATAATTGAACATTGTAACTAAAACCCAGAGTTCCAAGTTTTGTACCTCTAAATCCTGCTCCAAAACCATATTGTCTTATTATATTTTCATCAAATGACTGCTTAACTGCTTCAACAATATCTATACCTAAAACAGGAAAAACTGTAGGATTTAATTTCGATGGCATATTTTCGAGTAAAGTTTTCTTAGAAACTGGTTTAATTAATGATCCTTCTGAGATCCCATTGTGCATAATTGCAAAATCACAATCTAGACTTGTATATAAAGCATCACAAATAAAATTTATTAATCTATTTTCTTTATATGGATTAAAATCTAAATCTTCTAATGCTTCAATTTCTACAGATAATATTTCTCCAGCTCTGGCAAGTTTTTCCGCATAAATCATTTCAAACTCTGGGTTTACTTCATCACTTAAATTAATGTGAGAAATCTCTCTTATCTCGATTTGATTATCATCAATATATAATTCGACTTTACCTAATAACTCACCTTTTCCACACATAGAATATTTTTCTCCTATTGTAACGATGTGAGTATGAGCACCTAGAAATAAATCAATCTGTTCAAAAATTTCCATTAATTTTTCATCAACTATATGTCCACTATGTGATAATAGTATTGAAAAATCATATTCCCCTTTATGTTTTTCCAACTCATTTTCAATCGCAATAATAGGATCCTGTGTTTTCAAATTTCCCAAAGTGAAAAACTTGTTATATTTTCCAGGAGAAAATTTATATCCAAAATAAGGTGCAACACTCATTATTAAAAATCTTTTACCAGCTTTTTCTAAAATAACTGATTTACACAAATTTGGAATCTCTTCATCATCTGCATCTGTTAAATTTGATGATAATATAGGAAATTTATTAACTAGATTTACAATATTTTTATATCCTAAATCAATTTCATTATTACCAATAGCCATCAGATCAAGTTTACAATCCATAAATAAATCCATTGCAGATTCACCTTTATCTGATTCAACCACTATACTTTTTATATCGTTATAATCTCCAATATCGAAATAAAAATCATTTTCTTTTTTATTTGCATGCATATATCTATGAACATTTTGTAAAAAATTATAATTACTATGAATGTCATTTGTATGGTAAATATTTAATTTCATAATTCTCCCCTCGTCACGACTAAAACATATACATGTCTTTATTTTTAATAAAAAATTTTATCAAAAAAATTATTCGAAATCTAAGCTATTTGTACTACTATTATATACTAATCCAAGTTCTTTTAATATACATTGAAAATTACCACAATCTAAATCTTCACTTTTACAAAAATCTTCTAAACTGGAATAGTAATCTCTTAATTTCATGTTTACAATGCTATAAAGCATATTTTTATCTATATTTAAGTAATCCATTTTTCCTCCATCATCTTAATCACTTTTAATATTATAATCAAAAAAAGGGTGATTTATCACCCTAATATAAAAAAAATATTAATCTTCCATATTAATTGGTTCTTCCAATTTTTCTGGATCATTTAAGTATCTGAAAAATCTTCTCATAGCTGAGGCATAATAGAAACCATCACATATTCTTTCGTCTATTACAAAACCAACATTCATAATTTTTTCTTCTACAAATTCGTTATTTTTCTTTGAAATTTTTCTATTTTTCTTTCCTATTGATAAAAACGCACCAACAGTACCAAAATTATAAATGTGATGTAACGCAGCATCTAACCCAATAGATCCTAAATTTGTAATAAATGCAGAAGCATGAAATGGACTTGCTTCGATAACCTTGGAAGGTATTAAGTTTATTTTATCTAAATATTTTACAATAAATACTATAAACTTCAAAATACTTAGTGGTGTTTTTGATAAAGTCTTTATCAATAAATCTGTTGCATTGTTACCACTTGTATTTGGATCTTTTTCAGCTTCTATTTTAGTATTAAGTTTATCTTTTGTTTCAATTGGTGTTTCATCACCTTTAAATTTCAATTTAACAATGGTTTCATCTGCTTCAAGACTCATTTCTTTTTTTACAACCATAGAAAATGTAATATCATTTCTCATATAGTATCTACCATTCATAATAAACTGATTAATCTTTGGTCTTTCAACATAAGTACGAGCCATAGCAGCATATATAATGTGCATATATGATAGTCTTATACCCTTTTCTAAATAAACCTTTTTAATATAATCATCTATTGGTGCTAAATCAATCTCTTGATTTAACATTACCAATGCATCATTTCTATGCTTCATAATTAAAGGTATAAATCTTGTAAATGCATCGACATCTTTAACTTTGTATCCATCTTTTCTTCTAAAAATCATTATTACTCCAAAATAAATTTCAATATAATATGTTTCTTAACAGTTAGTTTACCACATTTAATAGAATATAACTAGATAATATGACAAAATAAAATTTCATACTTTTATAAAAAATATAGATTGTTTGATTATCATATATCATTATTAAATATATTTAATAATGAACGTAGCATTTTTAAAATTTTTGTATTCATAATTTAAATACATTATATTATTATATTTCATTTACTTTTACCCATTTTTACAAATTTTACATAAAAGATACTTTAGTAAATTTATTGAAATATAATACTAATTATTATATTTTTAAAATATTCATGAAAATATTTGCAAATATAGTATTTAGACATATTGACACAAAAAAAAATAATAGCTATACTATAAATATAACGCAACCGTTTTCATGGGTTGCAAAGAATGAGGAGGAAACATGAAAACAAATCACAAAAAACTATTATCATTACTACTAGCTTTAGTAATGGTGTTCTCACTTGTAGCATGTGGAAATAAGGGTGGTGAATCAAAAGATAAAGCCAACACAGAATCCACTGGTGAATCAAAAGATGGAGAAAAAACTAATGCTGATGCAACTCCATTAAAAGGAGAAATTTCAGTACAAGCAGAAAAAGGCTGGGTTCCTTACTATGAAGCAGCAATCAAAAAGATTACTGAAAAGAATCCTGATGCTAAAATTAACATTAAAGAAGCAGGATCATTTGATCATTTAGACATAATAGATTCAACATCTGCAACTAATGGTGACGTAGCTGACGTTTTTGCAATCCCTGCAGATAGATTTACTGGGATGGTTGATAACGATGTGTTAGCAGCTTTACCAGCAAAAGAAATGTCTGAAAAAGTAGGCGGTTGGGATGATTATGAAGCTGGTTTAGGTGGATTATTCAAAAAAGAAAATGATTATCTAGCATTTCCATATAATATAGAAACTTTAGTAACTTTTGTTAATACAAAAAATGCTGAAGCAGCTGGTATTGATCATACAAAACCATTTGAATTAAATGACCAAAAAGATCCAGCAACCGTATTGTTACCTTTATTTGATGCATGGTATGGAGTTGCACCAAATAACGCAGGAGGTATTGATTTATTAGCTAAAGATGGTGATCAATTTAAATCAACATATACTGGAAAATATGAAGAATTAAATGCAGATCAAAAAGCTGTATTTGATAGTATTTATCAATATTGGAAATTAAATAGTGATAAAGGAACAACATTGTTTGACGCCGATGCTGGTTGGGGTTATATCGATGGAGAATTCAAAACTGGTGGTAAAGGTGTTATTAGACTTGGTGGACCATGGGATGGTAAGGCATTCCAAGAACAAGCTGGAGAAGGTAACTTAGAAGTTTATCCAATAACACAAATTACATTAGCTGGTAAAAAATTAACTCACTGGCAAGGTGCTTGGGGATTAGCAATAAACTCAAGAATTGAAGAAGATGCTGATAAGATGGCTTTAGCAGAAGCTTTAATCATGGAATTAGTTAAACCAGAAAATGCAATTGAATTATATAAATCTACTGGTAAAATTTTAGAAAATGTAAAAGTTGATGTTTATGAAAAATCTGACTTATCTGATTTAGATAAGAAAATTATTAAAAACGTTGTAGATTCATTCTATTTATCACCAGAAAGACCAACTTTCAAAGAATATGGTAAAGTTTGGGATACATGGAAAAATGCAGTATTATCATGGAACTCTGTTAAACCTGCTGACGCAGCTGCAGCATATAAAGAATTAAACGCAGCATTCACAGGTATGATGGAACAAATTAAAGCAGGTAATTAATTATAGATAAAATAATTAAGGGAAACTAAATAATTGTGAATAGCCAAAACAACTGTTTTGGCTATTCAAATATTAAGGGTGTGTATGAATAGTAAAAAACTTATTTTAGAAAAAAAATATATAAAAAGACTAATTATAACTACAATATTAATTATCTTTGTAGCAACTTGTGAAGCATTTATTATGGCAAAAAGCAAAGAATTAATGGAAACTTATATTAAATTAAATAAAGATAAATCAGTTAGTGATTATCTCAGTCTGGTAATGTTTAGTTATTTCTTAAATATAATTGAACCAATTGCTATAACTGTCTTTACATTTTATAGTCATAAAGAATATGGCATTTCTTCCCTATATAAAATTATTTTTAGTGCAATTATTGGATTAAGAATTCTAAATACAATATTGAAATTTGAGACTTCCTCATTATTCTATTATCTAATGATAATTTTATATATTATATACCTAATAATTTTACTAAATGCACCAATAACTAAAAGGAAGGTAAAAAATGGATTATTCTAAAGATATTATGGATAGCGTTGGACGTAGTTATCCTAGAAAAAACGAATATATTCTTGATTTAATAAAAGCCTCCCCTTCTGAACAAAAAAATCTAAAAAGCAATAGAAACTCTCATCCATACAATATAAAATTAAAAGAGTATGAAGATAAAGAAAAAGCTTTTTTAGAAAAAATTGAAAAAGAAGCAAGCTCAAGATTCAAAGATATGAAAGATAAAAAAATTGCAAGTCTTGAAGAAAGAGTTTATAAGGCAAAAAGAAAAGAAGAATTTTATAAAAAATATATAGATTTAACTTATGATGCTCAATTAAATTATCAAATTGCAGAACGTGAGTTACTTCATATACCTGATATTATCGAAAATGATAAGCAATTATATATTAATTTAGAAAATAGACAAAAAAGATTAAGCAATGTCACTGAAGCTGATATTGAAGCACAAAATAAAGAAATCGAATCTAAAACAAAACAAAGACAACAACAATTAGATTTAGAATTAAAAGAATTACAAAATAAATTTAATGACGGACTTATTTCAAAATCTGCATTGAGAAATGAAATTAAAATGAAAAAAAGATCTGCAAAAGATGACATTGCAGCTTTGAAATATATTAATCAAAAAAAGGCTTTGGAAGAAGATATCACTAATATCAAACACCATATCAAAGTTGATTATCAATCAAAAATGAATGTATTAAATTCTGATATTTCTGATATAAGAAGAAAAACTCCTATTGAAGTTGAAAAGAAACAACCAATTATTTCTTATTTAACATTCTTAATTCCGGGATTAGGACAATTATTAAATAAACAATACATAAAGGCAGCTTTATTTTTCTTAGGAACTTTATTTATTTATTTAATTGCCATTCCTTATGCACTTGGTTTTGGAAATTATCAAGGTGAAGGTGTTTCTGGTCTTTTAAGTTTAGCAGAAGGTGGAAAAAGATTAGACAAATCAATCATATTTATGATTGAAGGTATTATATCCATATTCCTTTTACTAATATCAATTTTCTTACTTTATATTTCTTTTAAAGATGTCAATACTGTTGAAAAGAAAATGATAAAAGGAACAAGAAAAAATGAATGGTTTGAAACAAAACAATTAATTGCAACAGAAGGATTCCCTTATTTAGTAATCTCCCCTGCTGCAATTGTAATAATGTTTATAGTATTGGTACCTATTTTCACAACAATACTTATCTCATTTACAAACTATAATCCAGATCATCAAAGTAAATTTACTTGGGCAGGATTTTCAAATTATCAATTGTTATTACAAGGTTCTGGGGTTGCTGGTAAAGCATTCTGGCCAATTGTAACATGGACTGTAATATGGACTCTAGCAGCTACTTCTCTTGCTATATTTTTAGGTTTTGTGCTTGCTTTAATTGCAAACCAAGACAGAATTAAATTCAAGGGATTCTTTAGAACTATTTACTTATTACCTTGGGCAGTTCCAGCATTTATCACAATAATGTTCTTCTCATTGATGTTTTCAAGAAATGGACCATTAACATTATTTATAAATTCATTAACTGGTCTTTCTTTAGACATTAAAAATAATACTGCTCAAACCCGTACAATACTTATATTGTTACAAGGTTGGTTGGGTTCTGCTTATATATTCTTGTTAACTACTGGTATTTTACAAGGTATACCAAAAGATTTATATGAAGCGGCAGAAATAGATGGAGCGACAGGATTTAAGAAAACACTAAGGATTACAATTCCACTTGTGTTGTTCCAAATATCTCCACTGATAATTGGACAATATACATTTAACTTTAACAACTTCTCAATTATCCACCTGTTTAATGGTGGTGGACCATTTAACCCTTCTATATATGGAAACGTTGCTGGTTCAACAGACTTACTAATTTCATATATTTATAAGTTAACAATAAATTCTAGGTATCAAGCTTTAGGTGCTGCTGTAACATTAATTGTTTCATTAATATTAATGTTCCTATCATGGTTAGGATTTAGAAATATGAAAGCATTTAAGGAGGACTAATATGTTTAAGAGAAAAAAGAATGAAAATAAAGGACTATACTTATCCGATCAACAGCCATTAAATACTGTAGGAAAGATAATGTTAGCTATATCCTATGTAATTCTTATTGCTTGGGCAGTTATTATTATAGTTCCTCTTGCAATGATGGTTATTTCTAGTTTTAATGGAAATCAAGGTCAATACATTCAAATGAATAGCAATTTTGCTTTCTCATTAAAAAACTTTAAGTATTTATTTGAAAAAACTCATTTCCTACTTTGGGTAAAAAATACAATTGTTATTGCTGTTGCTACTGCATTAATTACCCTGATAATAGTTTCATTTACAGGTTATGCTTATTCTAGATATAGATTTAAGGGTAAAAGAATGAGTTTAATGGGCATAATGTTGATTCAAATAATACCTGCATTTGCTGGTATCACAGCATATTATGCAATACATTCTATTGTATCAAGTGTTATACCTGTATTTAGCAGATCAATGATGCTTATATTAATCTATGCTGGTGGTGGTATTGCTGGTAACACATTCATACTAAAAGGCTATATCGATTCTATATCAATGGAATTAGATGATGCTGCAAGAATTGATGGTTGCTCAAACTTTGAAGTGTATAGATTAATCATTATGCCAATTGCTAGACCAATGCTTGCAATTATTGCATTATGGTCATTTATTGGACCATTTATGGATTATATGCTTCCAGCAATTTTATTAACAAATTCACAACAATACACTTTAGCAACAGGGTTATATACTTTAATTAGCGATATGAGAACAATGAACGAACCTGCCTTTGCTGCAGGTGGACTATTAACTGCCGTACCAATTGTAATCCTATTTATAGCATTACAAAAACAACTTGTTTCAGGTTTAAGTTCAGGATCAGTTAAAGGTTAGGAGGAAAAATGAGAGTAAAATTAAATAATATTGGTAAAAAATATGAAGGAAGAGAAAATTTTACCATTAGACATATTAACTTAGAAATAAAAGACAAACAATTTTGTGCAATCCTTGGTCCTTCTGGTTGTGGTAAATCCACACTGTTAAGAATGATTGCTGGACTAAACTCAATTACTGAAGGTGAGTTAATCTTTGGTGATAAATTAATGAATAAGGTACAACCAAAAGATAGAGATATTGCGATGGTATTTCAATCATATGCACTTTATCCACATTTAACAGTATATGATAATATGGCATTTTCTCTACAAATGAAGAATGAAAGAAAAGAAGTTATTCATAAAAGAGTATTGGAAGCTGCAGATATTTTGCAATTAAACGATTATTTATATTCAAAACCTTCTGATATTTCTGGTGGACAAAGACAAAGGGTAGCTTTAGGGCGTGCAATGGTTAGAAAACCTGCAGTATTCTTAATGGACGAACCACTTTCAAACTTAGATGCTAAGCTTCGTGAACATATGAGAGTTGAACTTGTTAGACTTCATAAACAATTAGGTACAACTTCAATCTATGTAACTCATGACCAAACAGAAGCTATGACAATGGCAGATAAAATCATTTTGATGAATGACGGTAAAATCCAACAAGATGGAGCTCCAGAAGAATTTTATAATTCTCCTGCTAATCTATTTGTTGCTAGATTTATTGGTTCCCCTACTATGAATATCTTCAAGGGAAAATTTGAAAATGGTCAATTTATCTCAGATAATAATTTAATAAAAATTACACCGTCAGAAGAAGATAGTAAAAAACTTAAAGCATATGAAGGCAAAAATATTTTCTTAGGTATTAGAGCGGAAAGATTTTTAGCACAAGAATCCGAAAACTCAATAAAAGGTAGAATAGATGTAATTGAAATGTTGGGTAAAGAAAAACTATTATATGTAAAATTAGATGACGAAAGTGAAGTTGTCATTTCACAACCAGGACATTTTGTTTATGGCATTGATGAAATACATAACTTTACATTAGAATCTGATGCTCTACATTTCTTTGATGGAGAAACAGAAGAAAGAATAAATTAGGTTAGATATGAAAAGAAAGGTTACAATTCGGGATGTTGCATACCTTGCAGGTGTAAGTATCTCAACAGTTTCGAGAGTTGTATCAAATAAAGTAAATGTTAATGAAAGCACTAGACAAAAGGTTCAAAAAGCAATTGATCAAACAGGTTATGAGCCAAACTATACAGCTAGGGCTTTGGCGACAAAAAACACCGATACAATTGCTGTCATCATTGATAGAAGCCCTACTCTGAGTTTGGGTAACTCATTTTTCATTGATTCTTTAGAAGCTATTTCAACAAAATTAAATGAATATAAAAAAGATATACTTTTAGTGTTTTCAGAAGCAAATTATTCAGATGAACATTCAAAAGTAAAATCCTTGATTCAATCAAATAAAATTGATGGAGTAATCAAACTTTCTGTGCAAAGAAACGATGAAACTATAAAATATCTTGTAAGCACTGGTATACCAACTGTTGTAATTGGTAGACCAAACGAAGATGTTTTATATGTAAATAACGATAACACTCTTGCAATGAAAGAAGCGACAGAATACTTAATCTCTCAAGGCGGCAAAAAAATTGCCTTTGTCGGAGGAAATAGTAAATTAGTCGTTACTTTAGATAGAGAGCAAGGATTTAGAGAAGCTTTAGATAAAGCGGATATCTATTATGACGATTCATATATTTATTATGAAGGATTTACAATAGATTCCGGATATAAAATTGCAGATACTTTAATTGAAAACAACTTTGATTCTGTTGCTTGTACTGATGATTTAATTGCATATGGTATAGCAAAACGTTATAATGAAAAAGGTAAAAAAATAAAGATAATAAGTTTCAATAATACACTTTTATCAGAGTTCTCACCTATTCCTATTTCAAGCGTTGATATTGACGCAAAAAAATTAGGAAAAGAAGCAGTTGAACTATTATTAGGTGAGAATAACAACAAGAAACATTCAATAATAGACACAAATATTATTTTTAGGAGTTAATGTATGACAGAAGAAAATAAATACAATTTCCAGAAAATAAACGAAAATCGTTCATCTGGGATACTAATGCACATTTCATCATTACCTGGACCTTATGGTATAGGTACACTTGGTGAAAATGCTAGAAAATTTGCGGATTTTCTAAAGAAAGCTGGCCAAACATATTGGCAAGTTTTACCAGTAGGTCCAACAAGCTATGGAGATAGTCCATATCAATCATTTAGTACTTTTGCTGGTAATCCATATTTCATAGATTTAGATTATCTTGTAAATGATCATCTACTATATTCAGAAGAAATTCAACATTTAAATGATAATGTTAATCCAACAAGCATTGATTATGGTAGAATCTACAATGAAAGATTTATCGTTTTAAGAAAAGCATTTGAAAGATTTAATATTAATTCTGAAGACTTTAAAGATTTTTGCAATCAAGAATCTTTTTGGTTAGATGAATATTCCCTATTTATGACATTAAAAAATGAACATGGTGGAAAATCATGGACACAATGGGATGAAAAATATAAATCTAAAGATAAAGATGCACTAAAATCTTTTACAGAAAGCCATATTGAAGATATTAATTTCCAAAAATTCATGCAATACATCTTCTTCAGACAATGGGAAGCTCTTAAAAAATATTGTCATGAAAGAGGAATAAAAATAATCGGAGATATACCAATATATGTTGCTGAAGACAGTTCAGATGTTTGGGGAAATCCGGAACTATTCAAACTTCGAGATGACCTAACACCTGCTTTTGTAGGTGGTTGTCCTCCAGATGCATTCTCAGATTCTGGACAATTGCGGGGAAATCCTGTTTATGACTGGGAAGCAAATAAAAAACAAAACTACAAATGGTGGGTGGAAAGAATCAAATCTTCATTTAAACTATTTGATAGCGTAAGAATCGACCACTTTAGAGGTTTTGAATCATATTGGGAAATAGTTGCAAAATCCGAAACAGCAGCCAATGGGAAATGGGTTCAAGGACCAGGTTATGACTTATTCAAAGTAATCAAAGAAGAACTTGGCGACTTACCAATCATTGCAGAAGATCTAGGATATATGACTAAGGAAGTTTACGAATTTAGACAACAAACTGCATTCCCTGGAATGAAAATCATCCAATTTGCATTCAATCCAGAAATGAATAGTGAACATATGCCACACAATTACACAAATGAATTTGTAGTATATGCCGGCACTCACGACAATGAAACATTAAATGGTTGGCTAAAAAACATCGATGAAGGTACACTTACAAGAGCAATCGAATACGGAAACCTTACTAAAGAAGAAGGATACGACTGGGGAATCATTAGACTTGCAATGACTTCTGTTGCTGACACATGTATAATCCAATTACAAGATATCCTAGGTTTAGATAATTCAGCAAGAATGAACTTACCTGGCACACTTGGCACAAATTGGCTATGGAGAGTTGATCAATTACCTTCAGATGAAATTTCTGAAAAATTATATAAATACACTAAAAACTCTGATAGATTAAATACAGAGTTGAAAAAGTAAATATAATAAGCTTCATCAATATCTGATAGAAATTACCCCCCCCCAATATTGATGGACAATAAAATAAGAGACTATTGTAAAACTATTACGATAGTCTCTTATTTTGATAATTTAGCTAATCAATGGCTGTTGAAATTACTATAAGATATTGTTGGGCAATCTATTATCTTTGTATTGAATGTTATTAAAAATATAATTTTAAAAGAAAAATCAAAATTGGAACTAAATATTAAATTACATTATTTAGTTCCAAAAATTATTGAGTTTTTTGGTACTTAATCTCAGATTTTGATTTTTAGTTCCAAAATTATCTCAGGTTTTTGGTACTAAATTTAAAATTTTGTTTTTTAGTACCATATTTCTATTGTAGATTTTGGTACTAAATTTAAAATCGCCAATTTTAGTACCATTTTAGACAAATTTTTTTGGAACTATTTTTAAAAATATATAATTTAGTACCATTTGGAATAGATTTTTTTGGAACTATTTTTTAGAATCATTAAATTTAGTACCATTTATGAAGATTCATTTACTATATCAGATAATCCAGTAAATTTTAATAAGCAAGATATGGTGCTAAAATGCCTCAAATATTAGTAAAAAATAAATAGTACCATTTAAAAACGTCAATGATATGCTGTTCCCCTATCTATCCCCTATAAAAACTTATACTCTATAAATTCTCTCATATCTTCCCCAGCTTTTAATGTGTAATCTGGTAAGAAGTCTTGATTAATAAAATCTGGTTCATATTGTGCTTCAAAACAAATACCATGATGCTTAAATGATTTTACGCCTTCAAAGGATAATTCATTTTCTGGGATGGCGTTTCCTGAGTATACTACCATTGCTGGATATGAGCTTGTTACTTCCATACTAATTTCATCATTTTCTAATTTAGCATTTGGCATGTCTCCATTTAAGATAAATGTATGATCATAACCGTCAAATTGAATGGCTTGTTCTGATTTAAGATTATCTAAAACACTTAAATCTTTTCCTTCTATTAAATCAAAATCAGTTCCTTTAACATCCATTAATCCTGTAGCAATACAATGTTCGTCAGATTGAATAATCTCATCTGCATTAATCATTAACTTATGGTTTTTGATTGATTCAGATTTATCTGCATTTAAATTAAAGTAGGAATGGTTTGTGATGCTTACAATAGTATCCTTATCTGTATGTGCAAATATTTCTATTCTTAATGTGGATTCTATTAAAATGTATTTAATATTTACTTTTACATTACCAGGAAAACCTGATTGACCATCTTTTAATATTGTTGTCAAAATTATATATGGATTCATTGCATCCTTTTTATACTCTGAAATATCCCAAAATCTTGTTGTTAAATTTTCATATCCACCATGCAAACAGTAATCTCCGTTGTTATTGTCTATATGAATTTCTTCCCCATTTAGGTTAAATTTTGCATTTGAAATTCTTCCTGCGACTTGCCCCACAATAGCTCCTAAATAGATAGGATTAGTCCTATATGTTTCAAGATCATCGTAAGTTAAAACCCTGTTTTTACCCTTATAAATAACTTTATGTAATACCGCTCCTAAATTTAATACAGAAACTTCTAATTTATTATTTTTTAATATATATTGTTCAATTTTGTTAACCATTTCAATCTCCTTTATTTTAATTATAACAGAAATAACAGCTTTGATAAAAGTAAAAATTAGATTAGCACAGAACATGAAAAGAGAATTCATTCGAATAAATATTTTTATAAAATGTTTTTTATTGACTTTATTTAAAAAATAAATTAAAATAATAAAGTAACAAATAATTAAAATACAAGATTAAAAGGAAACATTATGAAAGAAATAAACAAATCAAACGCAAAAAATATGTCTAATAAAAACGCACTATTCACTTTTCTTTTATGCGATTTAATAGTAGTATCTTTATTCTTTTTATCTGACGATATTTCTCATAATTCTACAATATTTAAAATATTACTTAGCTTAAATATTGTTAATATAATACTAGGATTGTTTACTTTTTATAAAGAATATAATGGAAAGAAAAATGATTCAAACAGTAATCTTATGAAATTCTATAATTATTATTCTTTTACAACTGTCTTTATTACAGTAGCTTATATACTTTTTACAATTATTTCAGAAAATAAAATGGATTATAAAATTTATATAATAACTATAGTCTCAATATTTTCACTAATTTTTATTGGTTATAAGATATACAAACTATTACAAAATAAATTAGGAACTAAATATTCCAATTCAAATAATGTTCTTATATTTATTTTGGCTTTCATTATTACAATAGTTGCTACCTATGCTTTATTAGTACTAGGTGAAAAATTAGTAAACTTACTATTTTAAATTCAAAAAATCGGATGAAATCATCCGATTTTTTACTTTATAGTTTTTATAATTTTACTCTTTCAACGTCAATTTTTTCTTCAGTGACATTCAAAATTACAAAAGATTCATACTCGCCACCCCTATCATATCCTGCTGAACCAGGATTTAAGACGGTTATGCCATCAACTTCACGATAATCATATCTATGTGTATGTCCATACATGACCATTTCGACATCAGATTGTTTAGCTTTTTGAACGAGTTTATCTATTCCATAGCTTACACCTTCTAAATGTCCATGTGTCAATAAAATTTTATGACCTTTTACTCTAATTAACTCATGCCATTGAGTATTATCCGAATAATAGTCATTATTTCCTCTTACTACTTTTACCATACATGGAGCATACTTTTGTATTTCTTTTGCATCTTCAACCATATCACCTAGATGTATAATCAATTCTGCATCTTCATGATTTTTTAATTGACGTATAAAAGGGTTATTGTTTCCATGTGTATCTGATAAAACAAGTATTTTCATACTACACCTACTTTATTTCCTCAAGTATTTGTTTTAAGTTTTCTATCGCTTTACTTCTATGATTAATTGAAAGTCTTTCTAAATCATCCATTTCAGCCAGAGTTTTGTTTGTGTTTTTTACTAAAAATAAAGGATTATATCCAAATCCATTTGTTCCTCTTCTTTCAGTTGTGATATATCCATCTAATTTACCTTCAGCATAGTAAACTTCACCACTTTTTGAGATGAAACATATTGTAGTCATAAAATATGCTCTTCTATCGTTAAGATTTGTAACGTCTTTAAGTTCTTCAAGCAATTTTGTATTGTTATCATCATAAGTGGCATATTCTCCAGCATATCTCGCACTATATACACCAGGTCTAAAGTCTAGCGCCTCAACAAATAATCCTGAATCATCTGCAATGATATTTTCTTTTACTTTATCATATAAAGCCTTTGCTTTTAGATAAGCATTTTCTCTAAGTGTTTCACCCGTTTCTTCAACATCGAAATCCTCTAGACCAATATCTGATTTAAGTACAACTTCATACTCATCACCTAAGATTCTTTGTATTTCTTCAATTTTGTCTGGATTTGAACTGGATAAAATTAATTTCATAATTTTGCTAACTCCTCTTTTACAAGTTTATTTGCTTCTTGTGGATTTGCTTTTCCTTGTGATTTTTTCATAACTTGACCCATCAAGTATCCAACTGCCCTATCTTTACCCGCCTTAAAATCTTCTACGGATTGTGGATTACTTTCAATAACTTCCTTAACTAATTTAATTAAGAAATCTGGATCATTGTTTTGTTCTAATCCTTTTTCTTTCATAACTTTTTCAGGTTCTTCATTCGATTCAAATATTTGTCTAAATATCTTTTTAGCAGAGTTATTTGAAACTCTTTCTTCTTTGATAAGATTTAACAGTTTAACAAAATTTTCATCTGAAAGTTTAATTTCGGTAATTTCAATTTCATGTTCTTTCAATCTTCTCATTGTTTCAGTTAAAATCCAGCTTGAAACTAAACTTGGATCATTAAATTGAGCAACAATATTTTCAAAATAATTTGAAATATCTTTATCTCTTGATAAAACATCAGCATCATAATCAGATAAACTGTATTCTTCTTTATATCTTTCCTTTTTATCATTTGGAAGCTCTGGTAAATTATCTCTAATTGATTGAATAAATTCATCAGACAAAATAACTCTTGGCATATCTGATTCTACAGTAAATCTATAGTCATTTTCCTCATCTTTGGTTCTCATAACTATAGTTTTATTTTGAGATTCATCCCATCGTCTAGTTTCTTTTGAAGCTGTGATACCTTGTTCAAGTTCTTTTTTTTGTCTTTCTTCTTCGTGAAGAATGGCTCTTTCTACCGCTCTAAATGAGTTCAAGTTTTTAACTTCAACTATCGCATGCCTATTTCCATTATCATCTTTCACATTGACATTAACGTCACATCTTAGAGAACCTTCTTCCATTTTACCATCTGAGGATTCGATAAATCTAAGTCTTTGTCTTAAATCTTCTAAAAATATTCTCGCTTCTTCTGCACTTGATAAATCCGGTTCAGTAACAATTTCTATCAATGGCACACCCGCTCTATTATAGTCTAATAGAGTTTTACCATCTTCTGTATGAGTGGATTTACCTGTATCTTCTTCAACATGAATTCTTTGTAGTCTAATTCTTTTAACTTCATCATTAACATTTATATCTAAAAATCCATGTTCCGCAAAAGGTTCATCTTGTTGTGTAATTTGATATCCCTTTGTTAGGTCAGGATAAAAGTATTTCTTTCTATCAAATTTCATGTTTGTTCTAATATCACAATCAAAAGCAATCCCAGCTCTAATTGCTAATTCAATTGCCTTTTTATTGATTTTTGGGAATGTACCAACTACACCTAAACATGTAGGACATACTAAAGTATTTGGTGCTTGTCCAAATTCGTTTTTACAAGAACAAAACATTTTTGTTTTAGTATTTAATTCTGCGTGAATTTCTAATCCTATTATAGTTTTCATCTTATCACTCCCTCAATTTCTTCAGCAATTTTCAACAATTTCATATCTTCTTCTCTATTACCCATTATTTGTAAAGATCCCAATTTCCCTTTTTCCATTGGAATGGAAATAGAAGGTACATTAGTTAAATTAGTTAAATAGTTGAAAATACCAACATCAAAAGATGAAGATGCGTCATTTTTTGATTCTCCAGCTTTCCTTGGAAGTGCTATTGTTGTCGGACTTAATATGATGTCATATTTTTTAAATAATTCATCAATTTGATTTTTATATGCCCATCTTAATTTCATAGCTTGCTTGTAGTATTTTTGTTCATTATCTTTTGAGGCAAAGAAATTACCTAAAACAATTCTTCTTTTAACTTCTTCCCCAAAGAATTGTGTCCTATTTTTAATATAAAAATCATCTGTAGAATCATATTCAACAACTGATTGTCCATATCTTAAACCGTCAATCTTAGCAATGTTTGATTCTACCTCTACACACATGATAACAGTATAAACTTCACCAATTACATCTAAATGGTCAATATCGATATATTCAATATTTACATTTAATTCTTTTATTTTTTGAATGCTTTCCTCAAATAATTCTTTAATTTGTGGAGAAACTTTATATTCATCTTTAAGATTTATAACAGCAACATTTAGTTTACTTAAATCAATATCTTCATCAAAATCTTCTAAGTCTATTGATGTAAAATCTGTATCACATTTTCCTCGTGTCGCATTAAATAATTCTCTAACATCATTAACATTATTTGCATTTATACCTATTCTATCAAAGCTATTTGACATAGAAATTGAACCCATTCTTGGTAATGCACCATAAGTAGGAGCAAATCCAACAACATTACAAAAGTCTGCAGGATTTCTTACAGATCCACCTGTATCAGAACCGAAAGCCAATACAGCTTCTTCTGCAGCAATTGAAGCCGCTGAACCAGATGATGATCCTCCTGGAGTTAATGCATTATCAAAAGGATTTATTGTTGGACCAAAATAAGAAGTTTCAGATGAACCGCCCATCGCAAACTCGTCCATATTAGTTTTTCCAACAATAATTGCATCAGTATTTTTTAATCTTTCAATAATTTTAGCATCATACATTGGAATGAAGTTTTCTAAAGACTTAGATGCTGCTGTAGTTCTTAAATCTTTAGTAAGAATGTTATCTTTAACAGCAACAGGTACTCCAAAAAGTCCAGAAATTTCTTTTGAACTTTTTAGTTTTTCATCTAATTCTTTTGCCTTTTCTAATGCATTTTCTTTATTTAATGTAATAAATGTATTGTAATTATCTTTTTCGATTTTATTAAATAATGACTCAATATATGAATAAACAGACATTTCACCATTACTATATTTTTCATGTAAACTCTTTATATCCATAACTCACCTAATCTTCCATTATATTATCTAACTTAAAGTATCCATATTCTCTATGGTTAGTATTTGCAAAAATTAATTCTCTATCAGTAGAATCTTTAACTTCATCCTCTCTAAGTGGGGATTTTAAGTCTGATGTAATTTCAAATTCTTTATAATCATTAGTATCTTTTTGCATAATACTATCAACTTTCTCTACAATTTTATTTATTTTATCTATCTGTATTTTTCTATCATACTCATCTTCAGGTAAAGATAAATATGCTTTTTTAAAATATCTTTCTACATCCATTTATTCTATTCCTTTCAAAAACTCATCTAATTCTTTCCCTTGATATATTTTAACATTATTTTTCTGTGCTTTTTCAAGTTTTGATCCAGCTTTTTCACCCGCTAATAATATATCGGTGTTTTTTGATACAGAAGATGTCACTTTTGCACCCATAAGAGTAAGTTTTTCTTCTATCTCTTTTCGATTATATCCCTCTATTGTACCAGTGACTACAATAGTTAAATCTTTTAATTCATCTGATTTTTCAACTTTTGTTTCATTAAAAACAATACCTTTTGATAAAAGTGTTTCAAGCGCTTCATTTATCCTTTCATCATGAAAGAAATCAATGATAGCTTTAGATGTAATATCTCCTAGATCCCTTACTTGAACCAGTTCTTCAAAAGTTGCATTTCTTATTTTATCTAATGTACCAAATTCTTCCACTAAATCAGAAGCGGTTTTGATCCCGACATTTGGTATACCTAGAGCATATATAAATGCATCTAAATTAGCTTGTTTTGAATTTTCAATTGAATTAAGAATATTTTCTGCTCTCTTATCCTTAAATCCTTCAAGCTTAAATAAATCTTCTTTTGTTAAATCATATAGCTCATCAACTTCAGAAATATTTAATATCTCTATCATTTTTTCAATAGTTTTTTCTGATAGACCTTCTATATTCATTGCATCTCTTGAAGCAAAATGTGTAATTCTAGCATTTAATTGTGGTTTACAATTTAATGAATTTTGACAATATATATGAACATTGTCATAGAATAATTCGGAATTACAATAAGGACAATGTATAGGTTTCTTAATCTCAATTGTATCAGTCTCGTTTTCAACATCAATCGCTGTTAAAATCTCAGGTATAACATCGTTTGATCTTCTTATCATAACTTCAGAGCCAATACTAACTTTCTTTCTTTGTATGTCATCATAGTTATTTAAAGTTGCTCTTGATACAGTAACTCCATCAATATCCACAGGATCTAAAAGTGCTACAGGAGTTACTTTACCTGTACGTCCAACATTCCAAATAACTTCTCTAACTACTGTTGTATATTGCTCTGCTTCAAATTTATAAGCAATGGCCCATCGTGGAAACTTGTTAGTGTAACCTAAAACTTCTCTCGTTCTAAAATCGTTAATCTTTATAACAACTCCATCAGTCAATACATCTATTTTCTTTCTCATTTCACCGATTTCGTTGATTATCTGAACTATTTCCTCAAATGATTTTGCTTTTTTTATGAATGGATATACCTTAAATCCATTATCTTTTAAAAACTCAAATACTTCTTCTTGACTGCTCACAGGATCTGGGTCAGAAAAAGTTATATTATACAAATAGCAATCTAAATTTCGCTTTCTTGTTTCTGCAACATTAAGATTTCTCAATGCTCCGGCTGCAGCATTTCTTGCATTTTTTAACTTAATCTCATTTTTCTGATTGTATTTTTCAAGCTCAGAAATTGGCATAATGCCTTCACCTGCTATTTCAATAATCCCATTAAATTTAATTTTTTCTGGAATGGACTTTATTGTTTTTACTTGAGGAAGGATCTCTTCACCGATTATACCATTTCCTCTTGTTGCAGCATTTATAAGACTACCATCTCTATATGTCAAATTTATTGTTAAACCATCAAACTTTAATTCTACAATATACTCTAAAGATGGAAGTTTATCGGTCGCATTTTCATTGTATTGAATTCTTAATCTTTCAGCTCTATTAATCCAATCTTCAATCTGCTCAAAGGATTGAGCTTTATCAAGAGAATATAATCTCCCCAGATGGGTATGCTTCTCAAATTTATCTAAGATTTGATCCCCTACTATCTGTGTTGGAGAATCATCTAAAACTATACCTGATTCAATTTCTAAAGACTTTAACTCATCATAGATTAAATCATACTCTTTATCATCCACTAAAGAATTATCTAAAGTATAATAATGATAATTATATTCTTTAATTTTCTCGATTAATTCTCGCATTCTTTCTTTGATATCAATATTATCCATATTAACTCCACTTAATTTCATTCGCTAATATATAAATTATAACATATATAGCGGTTTTGTTGATAGTAAAAGATATTTATAAAATATATATATAATTAAAAAGAACTATTGTAAAATACCACAATAATTAGCTTTACAATAGCTCTTTTTAATCAATTGTTTAGTTTATAATTTTTTTAGTTTTGCTAATTTGGCATTTAATCTTTTTAGTCCGTTATTATCAAAACTTACCAATAGCTCATCTCCATCCGCTTTTTTTGTAATGGAAATAACCATTCCTGTACCGAATTTTTTATGAGCTACTTTATCACCAATATTGAAGTTAAGGTTTAACGAATCCTCAAATTGTTTCTTTTTGGCTCTAACTTCTTTTTTGATTCTTTCACGTTTAGCTTCAAATGAATCAAAATCATTCATAAAGCTTTCGAAGGAATTTTCGTTTTGTTTTTCTACATAAGTCTTTTCTTGGTCAATATGTGATTTTATTTCATCTATGAATCTTGAAGGTTTTGCATACTGAGATCTACCAAACACCATTCTTGAAGCGGCAGAAGAAATAAATAATCTTTCTCTAGCTCTCGTAATCGCAACATAAGCAAGGCGTCGCTCTTCTTCAAGTCCACCCTCTTCCATGGTTCTTAAACTTGGGAAAAGCCCGTCTTCCATTCCTGTTAAAAATATTATATCATATTCAAGTCCTTTGGCAGAATGTATAGTCATTAAACTTACACCATTCTCATCATCAGTCTTATCTATATCTGAAAGTAAGTTTACATTTTGAAGATAATCGTACAAGGTTGCACCTTCATTTTTCTTTTCAAATTCAGCAACCGCACTTGTTAATGAGGAAATATTTTCAATTCTTGTTCTATCCTCAATTTTATTGGAAGAATCAAGCATTTTTTTATATCCAGATTTTTCATAAACTTCCTCTACTAAATCTGTAATCAAATAGTCGTCAACAAAATTAATAAAACTTGTCATTTCATCAAAGAATGATTGAACCTTCTTTAATGTAGCACCAGATAATACATCACTAATTCCTTCATCGTAGACAGCATCGTAAATGCTCATATCATTGTCTCTTGCAAAGGATTCTAATTTTGAAATGGTTGTGTCACCAATTCCCCTTTTAGGCATATTGATTATTCTTTTTAATGAAATATCATCATCTGGATTTGCGATAAACGCTAAATAAGATAGTAAATCTTTTACTTCTCGTCTATCATAAAACTTAAGTCCACCGATCACTTTATGTGGGATGTGATTTGACATTAATTTCTCTTCTAAAACTCTGGATTGTGCATTTGTCCTATATAAAATGGCCATTTCGTCATAATAATATCCTGCATTGTACATCTGATGTATCTTATTTACAATATCATCAGCTTCATCATACTCTGATGAAGAATTTCTATATACTATATTGTAGCCATCTTTCTTATCTGACCAAAGATTTTTTTCTTTTCTTTCAACATTATTTTTTATTAAGTCATTTGCAGCATCTAGTATATTAGTTGTTGAACGATAGTTTTGCTCTAACAATATCACTTTTGCATTCTTAAAATCTTTTTCAAAATTTAAAATATTTGTAATATCGGCCCCTCTCCATGAATAAATGGATTGATCGCCATCCCCAACAACACAGATATTATCATAGATTGCTGTAAATTTTTTTATTAATTCATATTGAGATTTATTGGTATCTTGATATTCGTCCACAAATATATATTTGAATTTTTCCGCATAATATTCTCTTACCTCTTTATTTTTGGTTAAAAGCTCTACGGTTTTTAAGATTAAATCATCAAAATCTAATGCATTATTGAATTTTTTTCTTTTTTCATATAGTTTATAGATTTCACCAATATTTCTCTGTCTTTCATACATTGCAGAATCAATAACTTCATCAGGTGTTACAAACTTATTTTTATAGTCGGATATACTTGAAATAATTGCTCCAATTGGGTTGTATTTTTCATCGATTCTCAATTCTTTCATAATATCTTTTATTAAAGTTTTTGTTTCAGATGTATCATAAATACTAAAATTACTCTTATATCCAATCTTATCTATATTTCGTCTTAAAATCCTTGAACAAATACTATGAAATGTACCAATCCACATATGAGAAATATTTTTATTTAATGTTTTTCCAATTCTATCTTTCATCTCATTTGCAGCTTTATTTGTAAATGTAAATGCTAAAATATTAAATTCACTCACATTTTTTTCTTCAATCAGATAGGCAATTTTTCTCGTTAAAACAGTTGTTTTTCCTGATCCTGCTCCCGCTAGTATTAAAAGAGGTCCTTTAGTATGTAGGACAGCTTCTATTTGTTCTTTATTTAAATTTCTTGTAAGTTCAGTCATATTACTCCTTCTCAAGTCCTAAATTAGGGATAACATTTACTTTTAGAGTATCTGCACCATATTTCACATAATTATAGTATCCAGCAGATGCTATCATTGCAGCATTATCTGTACATAGTGACATTTCTGGATAATATACTTTTATACCTAATTCATTTAATTCTTCTGTTAATCTATTTCTCAAATCTCTGTTTGCCGCAACCCCACCGGATAAAACAAATTTATCTCTTTGTTTCTCCTTGGCTAGTCTAACAGATTTACTTACTAGTACATCATTAACTGATGCTTGAAAACTTGCAGCGACATCAAATGGATTTATTTCTCTTCCTGCCATTTTTTCTTTATTTAAATAATTTAATACAGCAGTTTTCAATCCACTAAAACTAAAGTCATAAGAGTCTTTTTCAAGCATTACTCTTGGAAAATCAATCGCTTCTGAATTTCCTTTTTCGCTCGCTTTTTGAATCGCTGGTCCTCCAGGATATCCTAATCCTAATGCTCTGGATACTTTATCAAAACTTTCTCCAGCAGCATCATCTCTTGTTCTTCCAATAACGTGATAATCTGTATAAGATTTAACATCAACTAAATAACTATGTCCACCAGACACAACCAGTGATATAAAAGGAGGCTCTAGCTCTTTATATTGCAAATAATTAGCACAGATATGCCCTTCCATGTGGTTTACTCCTATAATAGGAATGTCTAACGCTGCAGACACCCCTTTTGCAAATGACATACCTACTAAAAGCGCTCCTACAAGACCTGGTCCTTTTGTAACTGCTATCAATTCTATATCGTTAAATGTTTTGCCAGCTTCTTCAAGCGCTTGTTTTGCCACATAATTTATCGCTTTTATATGCTCTCTTGAAGCTATTTCTGGCACCACGCCACCATAAATTTTATGTATATCTATTTGACTAAATATTATATTTGAAAGAATTTTTCTACTATCTTCTACAATTGAGACACTTGTTTCATCACAGGATGATTCAATTCCCATTATTATCATAATTCTTCCTTTCTATCTAATTGCATAATATATGCATCTTCTCCTAATGAATAGTAATTTTTTCTTGTTCTAATAATCCTAAGTCCATGTTTCTTATATAAATTAATTGCAGCTTCATTTTTTGTATGCACTTCTAGATATAGAAGTTGCTTATTAGTCATACCGCTAATTAGTTTGTTCAATATTTCACTTGCATATCCCATTCTTCTATATTTTGGGTCAATTACAAAATGATTGATGTTTATTTCATCAAGATATTCGCTATAAAAGATATATCCGATCAAATTATCATCAATACATAAAGCTATGGACTTATTAAATTCCCCTTCCATCTCTAAGAAAAAAGCCTTCAACGGCCATGGGTTTGGAAAGGCTTTTTCTATCTCCACAAGACATTCAATGTCTTTTTCATCAATTTCTCTAAAATATTTTTTCAAATTGCCCTCAACTATTTATTTAAATTTATTTCAGCTTGAGATTTTCTTAAATAACTTGGGGTTAAATCAAAATAGTTATCTAAGTCGTTATTTTCAAATCTTTCTTTTGCTATTACACAAAGATTTCTTCCAATCCCATTGTTTAATCCCGGATGTGACAGTCTTACATTTTCATAATTTTTAATTTCATCTGACAAAACGTCAATCGCTTCACCCACTAAAGTGACAGAGTTTTGTTGTTTTATAATTTCAAATAATTCACTCTCTTTAAGTATTTCTTCAAATTCTTTTACTAATTTATTATCTTGCCATTTATACATGCCAGTATAGTATCTCTTTCCTCTAGCATCAATTAAAGAAATGATAGAATCATTATTTAGTATTGAAAAAGCCATTGCTTCTAAAGTTGAAACGCCCACTATTGGTTTATCAAAAACTTGAGCAATCGCCTTTATTGAAGCCATACCTATCCTAAGTCCAGTAAAAGATCCTGGTCCTGATGCAACCGCAAATAAATCTATTTCATCTAAGATAATTTTGAGATCATCAACTGCCCTCTTTAACAATGGAATAAGCATCTCTGAATGGGTCTCTTCCTGAGAAATATTATAATCTCCAATTATCCTATTATCTTCCATAATTGTTATTGAAGACATCATTGTTGATGTGTCAATTGATAAAATTTTCATCTAAATACTCTCCTATTTCTAATGATCGCTTTGTATCTGTTACAATTTCTAAAATCCTACCATTTTTAGAAATATTTATTTCAATCTCAATTAAATCATCTGGTAAATAATAATCTGCTTTTTCAGCCCATTCGATAAAAGTTATCTCATCTTCAGGATAAAAATAATTTTCAAAATCTAATGCCTCTAATTCACTAGGTTCTTCAAGTCTATATAAATCTAAATGATAAATTGTAATATCTCCATTGTAAATATTGATTATAGAGAAAGTTGGAGATGTAATATATTCATCAATGCCTAAATGTTTCCCAATAAATTGTACGAATGTTGTCTTGCCCGCACCTAAATCTCCTTTTAGAGAAATGACATCTCTAGGTTTAATTGCTTTTGCAAAAACCTTAGCAAAATTATTAAATTCTTCTAAATTATCTATCCTATATTTCATAACTTCCTCTACTAAATTTATACTTTTCTTCTAAAAACTGAATTAAATCTTCTAATATTATATAGAGATTTGCCCTATTTTCAAACTCTTCTCTTGTTTTAGGAAGACTAAGATTCTTAAAGAATATCAATAATGTATCCGCCTTCTCTATTAAACTAATAGCAGTATTTTTTTCATAATATCCTAAATAAATCTCTTCTATAAACTCTGAAATTTTTTGAGTATGAACTAAATTTCGATCAATATTTTTAGACAATTCAAATATCTTTATCAAAATATTATATTGCTTTCTTCTTAAATTTAAATACTCTAAATCATAGAAATCATTATTAAATAAATCATTCTCCAATCTATTAATTATCTCATTCTCATAAATACTGAAAAATCTATTTGTGTCACTTATTTCTTTAGAGATGTATTCAATATATTCACTCTTATTCTCATCTTCTAAATGCTTTTCATTTAGTATATTAGAAATATACATCAATAGATTTTTTATCTTATCATCAAGCATTCCCCTATTATTATCTTTATTGGTCATAGGTATTAATAAGTTTACTATTATCGCCATTAATAATCCAATCAAATACACTAAAGTTTCATTCAAAATAAAACTCAACTCCATATGTCCTTTTAAAAAGAAATGACTTGCCATTACAACATTTGGAGCTAATCCTATCGAAATATCCAATCTTGAATTTATCAATGCAAAGATTAAAACAAAAAATCCAAAAGACAATATACTATATCCCATAATGTTAAATACAAGATATACCAAAGCTAGCATAATAACATAACCCAAAAATCTTCTATAGGCAATCTCTAAAGTCTTCTTTTTTGTATCTTGTATTGACAGTATTGTAATAATACCAGCAGTAACATAATTCTGTAAATCTAAAAAATTAGCCAATAATATAGAAAACAAAAAAGCAATTGCAATTTGTAAATTTAATATTAAATTATATTTTTTTAACGACTTCAAAATTTGCTCCTTGAAATACCTCAAATTTAAAAATCATGGCATAAAAAGCCATTTACTAAGAACATCATATATTAAAATCTCTCATTAGTCATAACTTCAATTCATTATTTAATTATACCAAATAGACAAGTTAAATAAAACTTATAAGATTTAAGATCTATACAGAGTATTTTTTTGATTTTCTGAATTTGCTCTGTTTAAATTTTCTTAATGCAACGGTGCTTTTCTTCATTTGGTAATTTTACTCTGTTTAAATTCTGATTTTTCTACGGTGCTTTTTTTCGTTAGCTGATTTTGCTCCGTTTAAATTCTAATTTTTCTACGGTGCCTTTTTTTGTTAGCTGATTTTGCTCCGTTTATGTCTCCATTTTTCGATTGACATTTATATTATATATTTTTGAAAACAATACTTGACATTATTTTATAATCTTATATAATGATAGATATAATTTTTATTAAATAATAATCAGAACAGAAGGAAAGAGTAAATTATCCTAGATGTCAGAGAGCTGTCGGTTGGTGCGAGATAGTCATTGAATATAATTGAAAATCATCCTTTATTGTTATTTTCTGAATGTAGTAAGAAGATACGCAGTGGCTTGCGTTACAAGGCCGGACATTGTTAGATGTCTTGAGAGCTTTTTTTAAAGAATTAAGGTGGTACCGCGATTATATCGTCCTTTATCCAGTTGGATAAAGGACTTTTTTTTATGACCTAACTTAACCTCTCAGCTAATCGATGCATCGCAATATCTGCACAACAAAACAGTATAAAACATAAAAAATAATAATATACTGAATGAAAAAAAAAATTCCTCAGTATAAAATTAAAAAGTCAGAATTATACTGAAGAATTTTCGTAAAAAGCAGTATTATCTCATGAATATTAAAATTATACTGAAAAATGTTCTTTAAGCATTCCAAAAAAGCAGTATAAAAATCTCAAATTGAAATTTATACTTAGGAAACAAACTAAAAAGTCAGTATAATTTTCGAAAATGGAAAATATGCTGATCAAAAAAATTGGGTGACAGTATAAATTTCAAAAGATTGATTTTATGCTGAAAATATTAGGATTGTTTTGCATTTTACTAAAAAATGTAAGGATCAATAAATGTGATACCGGGATACTGCTATCTTCAAAATAGTAAGACTACAAAATTTTATCACTTGAAATTATATAAAATAAAAAATGGAGGAATTATGGAAAGGAAATTAACAAGATCAGAATTTATAAGTTTATCAATAATGCTTTTCGGATTATTTTTCGGAGCGGGGAATTTGATTTTTCCACCAATGCTCGGATTTAATTCCGGAAACAAGACGATAGTCAGTTTTATATTTTTTACACTTACTGCAATTATTTTTCCGGTTTTAGGTGTGATTACAGTGTCTAAAACAAATGGATTGCAAAATTTAGCAAAAAAGGTTCATCCTGCATTTGCGCTAGTTTTTACAATAGTCATTTATCTATCAATTGGACCTGGATTAGGGATACCAAGAGCGGGTGTTGTTCCATTTGAAATGGCAATATTTCAATATTTGCCTAAAGATTTTGATGCAAATATTTCAAGATTGATATATACATTGATTTTCTTTAGCATTGCTTATTATGTTTCCCTATCACCTAATAAATTGGTTAAGAGATCTGGGAAAATACTTACTCCTATATTGATTTCATTAATACTGATTTTATTTGTAGGAATATTATTTAAAAATCCAAATAATGTTGGTCTTCCAAAGGGTGTTTACGCAAAATCTCCCGCAATCGTTGGTTTTGTCGAAGGTTACAATACATTAGATGCAATCGCTGCGTTAAATTTTGGATTGGTAATTTCATTAACATTAAGAAAATTCAATATAAAAAACGAGAAAGAAATTGTAGGATATACCATAAAGAGCGGATTATTGGCGGGATTCATCCTATTATTGATATACGCAATTTTAAGTTATATAGGAATGATGATCTCTGGTTCAAGTATTGAATTTGAGAATGGTGCACAAATCCTTTCATATATAAGTGAGAGCTTATATGGACAATTTGGGGTTGCTCTTATTATTCTAATTTTCACTTTAGCATGCTTGACAACTTCTATTGGTTTAATAGTAAGTATTTCCGAATACTTTGCAACATTAACAAATAAAATAAATGAAAAGACATGGGCGTTAATAGTGACTTTATTCGCATTTATCGTTTCAAACTTTGGATTAAATGCTATATTAAGCATAACTGTCCCAGTCTTACAAATTGTTTATCCATTCTCACTAGTAATCATAATTATGGGACTTCTACATGATAAAATCGGATTTACAAAGGCGACATATGTAGTAGCTGCAATTGTTTCATTTGCAATAGCAATCTTTACTATGTTAATAAATTTAGGACTTGAAATCCCATTCTTTACTGGTTTTATTAGTACTTTTCCATTTTATAATGTTGGATTAAATTGGGTGATTCCAACAATTATTTCAATATTCTTCACTCAATTAATTTCAAAAAAATAAAAAATTTAGGCTGCAAAAGGACTATAATCCTTTTGCAGCCTTCTGTTTTACTTTTCTAATAATTTTTTATAAGTGTTTTCAATGCCTATTGCTCCAAGCGGCGCTGTGACAATGATGCCTAAAACAGCCATTGACAATATTAGTTTTCCATTAGCAAGACCCATAGCAAGTGGTATGCCTCCTATCGTTGCCTGAATGGTTGCCTTTGGAATATAAGATATCATAATAAATATCTTTTCTTTTATATTTAACTTCGTGCCTAAAAGTGAGATATAGACACCAACTATTCGCACCATTAATGTTAAAAATATGAGTAATATTCCTAAAACTCCTGAATCAAGCGTATATCTAATATCTATAGCAGCTCCAATCATTACAAATAATATAATCTCAAAACCATACCATAAACCATTCAGACTATTTTTTTGAGCTAAGATATTTTCTTCTTCACTATTTAATGAATAAAACAATCCAAAAGAAAGTACAAATAACATTTCTGAAAATGGAATGATATTATTAATTTGATTTTTTAATCCTACAAATATTAAACTTATTGAAATTAGCATTAACAAATCAAAATATAGATTATTAGAAATCCACTTTAATATTTTGCTTATCAGTTTTCCAATAATAAATGCCAAAGCTATTGCGGAAAAAATAGAAATAAATATTGAAGCAAATGACATTACGGAGATCTGTGCATCTTTACTTAAATTAAGTAAAATTGAGAATATAGTAAGTACAAAAACATCATCCAGTGATGCCCCTGCAAGTATCATCTGCCCTATGCCCTTTTTATTTCCATAACCACTATCGATAACTTTTAACATACTTGGCACAACTACTGCTGGAGAGACTGCAGATAATATTGTTCCCATAATCGCAGCACTTAAAAAATCGATTTGAAAAATCCATTTTGCAAAAAATGTGTATGCAACTATTTCAAATGTTGCAGGTAAAAAGGAAAGTAATAATGCCGGTCTACCATTCTCAAAAATTTTATTTAAATCAAGTGAAATCCCTGCTCTTAATAAAATTATGACTAAAGCCAAGATACGTAATTCTGTAGAAATGTTTAACACTGATGTATCAATCAAATTGAGTACATAAGGACCGATTATTATACCGACAATTAACATTCCTAGTAATCTTGGTAATTTAATCTTTTCAAAGATCTTTGAAAAGATTAAACCTAATAAAAAAATAATTCCAAATGAAAATATCATATTTCCCCCCGTATTTAATATAAAAATAACTATTTCTATATTAAACTTTTCTTAGAAAATAAGCAAAAAATCTCTTCAAATGTTTAATCTGAGAAAAATTTAGATTAACATTTGAAGATTATATTTCTCAAAATTATTAGATAAGTTCTTTTATCTTATTGATCGCCGTATCGTAATCAACTTCGTTTGTTGATTCTTCAACATATTCAGTGTAAACAATTTTACCATCTTTATCAATGATAATTATTCCTCTTGATAAAAGTTTTAATTCATCAATTAGGAAACCATATTTTTCACCAAATTCTCTATATTTATAGTCTGAAACTATTTCAATATTTTCAATCCCTTCTGCAGCACAGAATCTCTTTTGAGCAAATGGTAAATCCATTGAAACTGTAATTATTTTTACATCATCACTTAACTTTGTTGCTTCTTCATTGAAGAATTTTGTTTGAATGGAACAAACACTTGTATCAATTGAAGGTACAACAGAAATTACAATAATCTTACCTAAATCATCGCTTAAATTATATTCTGTCATATCATTTTTGGTTGCAGTAAAATCTGGTGCTATATCTCCCTCGTATACTTGATTACCTAATAATGTGATTTCTTTATCTTTAAATGTGTATTTCATAACGCCTCCTATATTTTATAAAATAGTCTATATTTTTTCAGCTATATTATATCTACCCAATATATTTAATTTTATCGATTAAATTGTTATAATATAATAAAAAACTGGAGGTAAATATGAAACTATATTTAGCAGGAGCATTATTTAATGAAGCTGAAATTGCACAAAGAACACTTGAAGGACGTATTTTAAGGGAAAACTTCCCTGAAATTGAGATATTTAATCCAATTGATCAACCATTCAATGAAAACAAATCCAGTCTTCCTACTCCTATCGACATTTATGAAGGTGATACAAAGGCAGTTGAAGAATGTGATATTTTTATTTGCGACCTTACAAATGAGGATGCGGGTGTAATGGTTGAATTAGGTATAGCTCTTTACACAAATACTAAACTTATTATCGGTATCAATTCAGATTTAAGATTAGCGACAGCAAATAAATATGATGTGCCTACATATGGCATGAATCATTATGTTTTGGGTGCTATTTTAAAACACGGAAAATTTGTTAGAAGCTTCAATGAAGCCGTAAATGAAATCAAAGAATTTTTAGAAGAGGAAAATAAATAATGACATGTTTAGGTAATTTAATCTGGTTAATTTTTGGAGGATTTATAAATTTTATCTCATGGTCATTTGTAGGGATATTGTGGTGCTTAACCATTATTGGCATCCCTATTGGGATGCAATGCTTTAAAATGGCAAATCTATCCCTTCACCCATTTGGAAGAAAAATCAATTATAAAGGAAAATTTACAGCAACCTTGATCAATATAATTTGGTTTTTCTTTGGAGGAATTGAGCTTGCATTGGTTCACTTAATCTCCGCTTGTGCTTTAGCCATTACAATTATTGGGATACCTTTTGCTATTCAACAAGTAAAATTTGCAAGACTAGCTCTCTTACCTTTTGGTTCTGAAATAAGAAGAAAGTAAATGAATTTTAATATTAAATTGTGATGCTTTATAGAAATATTAATTAAACTTTATAGTATTTTGACTATCAAAATGATTTAATGGAACTTTTTTGATAAATAATTAAATTAGGTATAGAATATTATCCATGAGTTATTATGGAAGGAAGATATATGAAGGATAAAAATATTTATAAAAGAGCCTTACAGATTGCGTGGCCATCGGTACTAGAAAGTTTTTTTATCGCACTTGCTGCCATGATTGATACTATCATGGTTTCAAGTTTAGGAAGTTACGCCGTTGCCGCAGTCGGGTTAACAAATCAACCAAAATTTATCGCTTTTGCAATTTTTTTCTCGATTAACACAGCAGTTTCTGCTTTAGTCGCTAGAAGAAAAGGACAAAATGACAAAAGGGGTGCAAACACTGTTTTTAGTTCAGCTTTTGTCGCGAGTATAGTTTTATGTATATTAACAACTGCATTTTTCTTATACTTCTCATCTGATATTATGAGACTTGCAGGAAGTAACAAAGATACCCATGAAGCTGCTGTAAAATATTTTAACATTATCATTGGTGGTTTAATTTTCAATATCATTGCAATGGTTATAAATGCTGGTCAAAGAGGTAGCGGAAATACAAAAATAGCTTTTACAACAAATTTAACATCTTCAATTGTAAATGTGATTTTTAATTATCTTTTGATTGGCGGAAATTTAGGTTTCCCTGCATTAGGTATTGAAGGTGCTGCAATAGCTACTGTTTTAGGTTCAGCCGTTGCCGCTACAATGAGTGTATTCTCACTATTTCACAAATTCACTTTTATTGATATTAAATACATATTTAGAAAGAAAATATCACCTAAATTCGATGCTATTAAATCAATTTTCAATTTAAGCTCAAGTTTCTTCATAGAAAACATTGCAATGAGAGTTGGCTTTTTAGCTACAGCTATCAGCGCCGCAAATCTTGGTACTGATCCATTCGCCGCACACAATGTTGGCATGAGTCTATTAAGTATAGGTTTTTCATTTGGTGATGGGATGCAAGTAGCTGCAGTAGCACTTTCAGGTAGAGCCTTAGGTATGGGCGAAAAAGAAGAAGCATATAATTATGGTAAAGTCTCACAAAGGATTGGACTTGGAATTTCCATTGCCCTTTCTCTAATACTATTGATATTTGGACGAGCTATTTTAGGAAACTTCTTCAAAGAAGAACATATCATAGAGATGGGATTATTGATAAATAGATTTATTATGTTAATCCTATTATTACAAATCTCACAAATAATATATGGTGGTTGTCTAAGAGCCGGAGGTGACGTAAAATTCACATTGTTAGTTGCAATCATCGCAGTCACAATCATTAGAACATCTGTAACTCTACTATTTACAATGGTATTTAAGCTTGGATTAGTCGGCATATGGCTAGGAGTTCTAGCAGATCAATTCTCAAGATTTGTACTATTAAGACACAGATTCCATAAAAAGAAATGGTTGGATATTGCTATATAGAAAATAGTTCATTAATATTTGACAGAGTTATCTATCTAAAAGATTTGGGAGATTTAAATAATAGAGAAAATACTAAAAGAAAATATGTTGGATATAAGATTTTCAAATGCAAAAGAACGGCTATAATTGACCGTTCTTTTTTCATTTTATATATTTTTATCAATGTCTGTTGATAGTCAGATTAATGAATTAAGTAAATTTACTTGGTTATTTTAATTTTTTGAATTTGCCAAGTAAATTATAAAAATTTACTACTTTGTAAAATAGATATTTGCAAATAACCAAGTAAATTATATAAAAATGTACAAAATAATAATTTGCATATGCCTAGAAATTAAAATCCGTTATTTTCTGATAGTTTTTTGAACCATTCTCCAGATTTTTTAATTGTTCTTTTTTCTGTTTCTAGGTCTAAGGCTACTAGTCCATATCTATTTTTATATGAATTTAGCCATGACCAGCAGTCTATAAATGTCCAAACATGGTAGCCTATACAGTTTGATCCTTCTTCAATACCTTTGTGTAGATATGTAAGATGTTCTTTGAAGAATTCAATTCTATAGTCATCTTGGATTTTTCCATCTACCATAAATTTAGCTTCATTTTCTACGCCAATGCCGTTTTCTGAAATCATCCATTCAATATTTCCATAGTTATCCCTTATATAAATTGCAATATCATAAACTACTGATGGATCTATTTCCCAACCTCTATGTGGGTTTACTCTTCTTCCTGGCATGATATATGGCTCATAATAGTTATCAGGCATGAAGATTGCATCTTCACTAATTTGATATTTTATGGCTTTTACTCTTAGTGGTTGATAGTAGTTAACTCCCAAGAAATCAATTGTATTATTTTTTATAATTTCTAAATCTTTAAAATTAGTTTCTGGAAGCATGTCATTTTGTCTTAGTAAATCTACAAATTCTTTTTGGAATTCTCCTTTTACTGATGGATCTAAAAATGATCTAATAGCAAACATTTCAGCATATTTTGATGCTTTTATGTCACTAGGATGTTGTGATCTTGGTATAGCAGGTGTAAGGTTTAATACAATTCCAATTTTCTTCTCTTTTTCGATTTTTCTAAATTCTTCGATTGCACGAGCACTTGCTAATTGTGTATGATATCCAACAAGAACTGCTTTCTTTGGATCAACTTCCATAGGATAGTGGTATTGATATAGATAACCCATTTCTACGTGTACGATAGGCTCATTAAATGTAAACCATCTATCAACAAATTCACCAAAAAGTTCAAAACATGTTTTTGCATAATTTGCGTAATGTTCTACTACTTCCCTATTTTCCCAACCGCCAATTTCTTGCAATTTTACAGGCATATCAAAATGATATAGATTCATAAAAAGAGTTATGCCTTCATCTTTTATAGCCTTGAAATAACTTTTATAAAAATCTACAGCTTTTTGATTAATTTCTCCATATCCATTTGGAAATAATCTGGACCAAGAAATAGATGTTCTGAAGGAATTATGTCCTGTTTGTTTTAGTAATTTAACATCTTCTTTATAGTTTTTGTAAATTGTACTTGTATCCTTTGGTCCGATATTGTTATGAAATTTATATGGTTCTAGTTGAAACCATAAATCCCAAATATTTTCTCCTTTGCCGTCACCTTCAACTCGACCTTCACTTTGTGTAGCAGATGTTGCGGATCCGAAATAAAACCCTTCTGGGAATTTTATCATAATTGGCTCCTTTCAAAATTGTTTATTCCATTTTTTGCAGCACCTACAAGTCCAGCATCATCACCGTATTTTGCAACTTCAATAAAAATTCTATCTTTTAATCCTTCATATACTTTATCTTTTGTCTTTTCAATTATCATTGGAATTAAAAATTGATTTTTAGTAATTACTGAACCACCTAGATAGAATATTTCTGGTTCAATAGTTTGAAGTAGATTTGCAATTCCTCTTGAGAAATGCTCTGTCCACAGTTTAATAATTTCAACAGCAATTTCTTCATTATTGTTATATTTTTCAAAAAGTTCTTTTGTTGAAATTTCTTTTCCATATCTCTTTGTTGCTTCTAGAGAAAGAGCTGTACCAGAGCATAAACTTTCCCAAGTACCGGCATACAATTGATTGTGTTTTCTATCGTCATCTGCGATAATCATTAATCCAAATTCTCCAGCGTAAACTTTTTTACCTTCCATAAGTCTACCTTCATACACAATTCCTCCACCTAAACCAGTGCTTACAGTAATGAAAACTATAGTATCTCTATCATCGGTTATAGCTTGCGCCATCGCTGCAGCATTTGCATCATTTGTAAGATAAACTTTTCTGTTTGTTTTTTCTTCAAATAATTTTAGGAATGGTTTATTTGACCATTTTGGTAAATTTGGAGCATCAAATATTGTACCAGTCTCCTTATCTAAAGGTCCTGGAGAGCACATGCCTACAACTTTTGCTTTATTTTCTTTATCAATTTCATTTATCATATTAGAAATTTCATTAATAATTTCTTCAAATTCTTTATCGGCAGTTTCTGTGACAGACTTATCTAATAAATTTAATTCATCATCAAATAAAGCCACTCTAGCACTTGTACCACCTATATCTACACCTATTGAGTACATAGTTTCTTCCCTTCTTTAATTGTATTTAATAAATTAGCGTAAGCGCCATAAATATTATTATCATTATGGAATGTTGCAGCTTTGATATTGACATCAGCGTCTGCAAATATTCCTTGTTTTAATCTATTATTTAGTTCTTCTATAAAAGATTCTGATTGGCTAATCCCTCCACCAATATAGATAATTTCAGGATCTAAAGAATATTGAATGTTATATATCCCCATACATAAGTACTCAAACATCGAATTTACCTCAGAATAGTAAGGTTCTTCTTTTTCAAAGTACTTTTCTAAAACAATATGTGGTTTTTCTTCAATATTATGTTTTTCTTTTAATCTTCTCACAACATTTGGCATAGTTGATAATTGAGACATATTGGTATATTGTCCATCTTCATTTTTTAACAACATATAGCCAAACTCTCCTGTCTCCAATCTTCTACCCTTCATCAATTTTCCATCTTTTATAATTGCACCGCCGATGCCTGAACCTATTATGAAAAATGCAATAAGTTTTTCTTTAGGATTATCAAAATATAATTGTGCTAATGCCGCACAATTTGCATCATTTTCAATTGCAACAGGTAGATTATGTTTATCTTGTAAATGTTTAGCGAAATTAAATGTATGGATATAATCTAATGCACTAATTCCTCCAATATTTCCAGTTACAGAATCAACTGTACCTGGTGAGCTAAATCCAATACCTTTAATATTATATTTTTCTTTGCATCTTAAAATTTCATTATCCAAGAAATTTACAAATTCTTCTAAACTATCTTTTCTTAGTTCTGAAAATTTTTCTATTATCTTTTCATTGTCTATAATTCCTACTTTTGTGGATGTTCCACCTATGTCAAATATAAGGTACATAAATTTTCTCCTACATTTTTTTTTAATACATGCTATAATTAACATTGCGGGGTGACATATGAACAAATCTTACATTTTTATTAAAAATATAATTTCAAAAAACTCAATAAAACTTTCACATCTTGAGCAAGAGTTCATAGATAGACTCGGTGAAAGTGATACAGAAATTTCTGAATCATTTATCAGCGATTTATCTAAGAAATTTTATGTTTCAAATTCCACCATAACAAGATTTGCTAAAAAACTTGGTTTTGACGGATTTAATGAACTAAAATTTGCTATACAAAATATAAAAGAAACTGCAAAATATCAAACTCAAAAAATTTATATTGATTTAATCAACGAAATCGAAGAATTTGATGATAATATTGTTGATGTCATTCATAATCTAGATAAATTTACACGAATTGTAATTGTCGGCATCGGATCTAGTGGTTTGATAGCAAATGAGATGATGTTTAAATTAGGTGAAATTGGTCTTAACAATCTAGACTATGCAAAAGAACCATATTCTATTAATTTATTATCAAATAGTTTATCTACCACAGATTTATTAATTTGTATTTCTCTTTCTGGAGAAAATACTCACATACTAGAGGCATGTGAAAATGCTAAAAGTAAAAAAGCAACAATATTTTCAATAACCGGTAATATTAGTTCTTCACTAATGAATTATTCAGATTATGTTTTGAAAACACCAAGTTATTCAACTTATGAGTATTCAATTTCAAAAATGTTACCAATGTTAATATATATCGATATAATTTGCGAGATTTATTCTAAAAAAACTAAATAATTGATTTATTATCCCAAATCCTCTTTATATAAGGATTTGGGATTTTTTTATCAATTTATTTCTTAATTATTTCTTTACCTAAATAATTTAGTATAGCTTCACAAAACATTGAATTTGACCAAGAGAACCATTCTCTAGTAAATTCATTTGGATTATCAACATCAAATCCTTCGTGAAGTAAATTTGTATCCGCATCAGTTGTTTCAAAATATTTTAATAACTGTTCTTTTTCACTATCATCTATTGAAGTCATTAACTGAATTGAAAGTGCTATATGCCAAATATATCTATCTGGTGTATGTGGTGAACCTACTCCTTTTGCAACTTTTCCTTCATAATAGAATGGGTTTAATTCTGATAAGACAGCTTTTCTAGTATTTTGATAAATTTCATCTTCTTTATCTACATAACCTAGATATGGAAGTGAAAGTAAACTTGGGACATTTGCATCATCCATAAATAGTTGATTTCCTAATCCGTCAACTTCATAAGCATAAATTTTTCCAAACTTTTCATTGTCGATTAGTCCATATTTTTCAATGCCCGCATCAATTTCTTTAGAAAGTTTTTCCATTTTCTCAATTAATTGACTCTCTTCTGGTTTAATCTTTTTAAGAATGTTTGACATTTCTTCTAAATTTACAACCATAAATGCATTTGCTGGTACTAAATATTGATATTCACATGAGTCATCACTTGGTCTAAATCCACTCCATGTCATACCTGTGTATCCTACTGGAGTACCCATATTGGAATGTCTTAATGAATCTGTTTCTTTCCATGGATTTGGTCTTTCAAATCTATATGGGGAATTCTCATGATTTTGTTCAACAATAAGCTGATCTACTAATTTATTCATTAAAGATAAAATCTTTTCATCAAAAATGCTTTCATCATTTGTCTTATTGTAATACATTGCTAAAAGCTGAAACATATAGGCTATTGAATCAAGCTCATATTTTCTTTCCCATACCCAAGGGCTATCAAAGTCAGTGATATCCTCATGAGTCCATTTGGAATCATCACCTGTTTCATTAAATGCATTAGCATAAGTATCTTTTTCAATACTAAACCATTGTCTTTTGATTACTTTTTTAATTAATTCATCAGCTTCTTGTGAATCAATGTAAAATAAAGGTCTGATTTGTGCTGTGGAATCTCTTAACCACATAGCAGGAATGTCGCCTGTCAATACAAATGCATCGTCTCTATCAGTGATTTTTATTGTTGTTGTAAAAGTATTATTTATCGCGTTTGTAAACATTGCTTTTAATTTATCGCTAATTTTAGACGATTCTACAAACTCAATTAGTTCATTTACTATATTTTTCACTTGTCCTCCCATCTAATAGTCCTGATTTCATATGGGTTTAAATATGAATTATTAAACTGTTCGTCATTGATTGGATTTACACCAAATAAATCAGTAATCACACCGTTTTGTACATATAATCTGTGATTTTTATCATCTGGATTATACACTCTCAATATCATTTCTCCTTTAGGATTTCTATATAATGTTGAGAACATATTTGAACCAACTTTAAGATCTATATTGTGACTATTTGATTTAATATTTCCATCATTTTTTTCTATTTGTGTTATGAAATAAGGAACTCTTTCTCCTAAAGCTCTTTGCCATGAAGATACATAATCAGAAACAAAGAAATCAATATTGAAATTAAATTCTAAATCTTCTAATAATTGCGCATCTGGTGTTGGGAAATGTCCCCAGTCTCCCATTTCTCCTGTTGATCTAAATAATGTAACATATAAACCATCGTCTAATTGTTCATATTCTTGTACACCATTATTTGAAATTGTAAATCCACCATTTTTATCGTGCATTTCAACAAATCTATTAAAGTTTTGAGAATAGTCTGGGTTTTCCCATGTTTTTGGTGCTTTAACAGGTCGTTTTGCAACTTCAAAGATTGATTCTGCATTTACAATATCTGTTTCTAAATCATGGCCAACCATCATTCTTAATCTGTGATCTTTTGCTTTATTTTCTAATTTAATTTTTGCATTAATTGTTGGTTTAATCGGATCAATAACAACTGTCTTTTCAACAATTAAGTCAACATATTTATCAGATCTATGTGAAACTCTCTTTTCAATTGGTATAACCATCTTTTGTTCATCCAATAATGTATCAGCTGCACTCTCAGGCACTGAAATCTTTTCAGTAAGATTGATTATATATCCCTTAACTGGACTTTCAATTATAGAATAGTCAATTAATTCATTACTCTTTATAACTAAATTGTCTCCAGATTGTCTATAAATATATTCGTGTCCAATGTCTCCACTATCTTCTAACATCAACACATTTTCATAAACATTATTGTTTCTTTTATCTGTAATTGTAATAGTTGCGTTATCGTTGATTTTTACATTAAAGATATTTGTATCTATTTCTTTTGTATCTTTTATTTCTTTTTCTTCTACTATTTTTTCTGATTCAACCAGTCTAAATATTCTTCTTTCAAATGGTGCTAATTCAGTTGTAAATTCTACTTTTAATTTTCTACTGAAATATCCTTTTCTGAATTTTGTCTCAGGTAATTCAAAATCAAATAATACACCTTTATCAGTTACAATTGCATCATATTCTCTACCATTTTCATCAATAACTTGAAGATTAGGTACTTCAACCTTTTTCATCTCTTTAGTCATTTCTAAGTATTCCCAACCGGAGAAATATCTTTTTTCAAATTCTATCTCTACTTCAGCTGTTTTTCTTTGATGATATGCTGTTGTGTTTATAACTGCAAAAACATGTTTTTCATCATAGTCATTTTCAATATTTCTACTTAAAAATATCTTCAATTCATCTTCTAAATAGTCAAGAGCTTCGCTACATGCTCTGAATTTTCTCATGTTTCCATCATGTACAGAGTCTACAGAACAACCACAAATCGCATCATGAGTATGATTTTCAAAAAGTTCTTTATAAATATATTCGATTTTGTCATATGGATAATCTTTCTTATCTCTGTAAATCGCATATAAAGGTTGAATGATTTCTTCCATTCTCATCTCAATATTTTTATTATTTTGTTTTAATGTATATCTTGATGAAGAAGTACCTTGTAAAGTTCCCCAACCATTTGTTGTTTGTGATCTTAACTCACCTTTAATGACTGATAATTTATCTTTATTTACTTCCTTATCAACCGCTTCATAATAGTCTTCTAAATTTGAATGAATAAATTCGTAATCTTCATATAAAGTGTTTGCTTTTTCAATTATTTCACCTATATTCTTTTGTACAGGAGAATGATCACAACCATTCATCAATAATAGATGTCTTGTTGAAGCGTATTGTTCCATGTCGGCAATTTTTGTATCTAAGTATTTTTTCATGAAATCAGTTTCATAAGGTATATCAACACCATTACAATACCAGTTTGCAAATAATATACCTAAAACTCTTGAACCATCTGGTGATTGCCAAAACATTTCAGAATTTGAAGAAGTATAATCTTCGATTACAACATTAGCTAATCCAGTTGCTTTTACACCTCTTCCAAAATAAGCATTATTTATCCCCGCTTTTTTTAGAATTTGAGGAGCTTGACCGATATTACCAAATGTATCTGGGAAATATCCAATCTTAGCAGGCACTCCTATTTCTTTTGATTTTTTTAATCCTATTTCTAAATTTCTAACATTTGATTCGCCAGAAGTTAAAAATGAATCTTGTAAGATATACCAAGGTCCTACAATTATTTTTCCATCCTTTATCAATTGATATACTTTTGATCTGTTTTCTGGTTTTACTTTTAAATAATCTTCAATTGGTAAAAAATGTCCATCCATTTGAAATGAAATAAATTTGTTGTCTTCAGATGCTTCGATAACACCATCAATTAAATCCACAAGTCTCATATGGTGATTTTCAAGTGGCATATACCATTCCCTATCCCAATGTGAATGTGAAACTACATGTACTATTTTTTTCATTTTCCCTCCAAAAAATAACTTTTCTCTAATTAAATAGTACAATCAAAAAGGCTTAATTACAAGCATTCTTGACGATTGAACAGATATTTATTTATTATTAAATTAGTTATTTTTAGTGAAACCAATTTCACCTTTTTTCCTAAAAATATTATCACTTTCTATTAAATTTTTAGTGTTTTTAAAAACAATAGCTTTTTTATTTTCTATATCAAATTTATTATCAATAATTTCAATCTTATTATGAACGAAATCACCAATTTCTTCTGAAATAATCGGGTCAATCCATATTGATTTTGTCATGATATTATCTAAAAATATTTTGGAATATGAAAATAGATTATTTTTTATTGTCATATTATCTACAAAACCGGATTCATACCATTCATTTGCATCATTTGACACATATATGGAAGCCATCGTTATATTGTGAAATTTATTATTTTCTATAAGTACATTCTTTCTTGTTGTACATAATATAGCTCTAGAAGGTATATTGCTAAATGTTGAGTTTTTTATATCAACAGAAGGAGTATAACTTATATTTTCAGCAACAAATCTTCCTTGTCCTTCTATTTTTTCTCCTAAATAAGCTGGGAGATTTTCTTCAAATTCTACTTTCATATATTGAAGGTCTTCGTTATATTCTCCTGGATACAAGATAGATTTAATTCTATATTTTTTATCTTCTCTTCTTCTCAAATTTTTTCTATCAAAAAACTCTATTTCATCACCGATAAAATAATTCTTAAATCCTGCCTGTTGATGATGTACAAAACGTAATATAGCAATTTTTTCTTTTATTTCTTCTACTTGAGTATATGTACCATGTATATTGATAGAATCATCCAAGGAACTATCAAATTCACAGTTTTCAATTGAAATTTTTCCTTTGGCACCTGATACATGTATGGAATCAGCAAAGCTGGTTACCATATGTCTTTCATTTCCTATAAATTTACAATTTGAAAATGATATATTTTCAGACATTTGCACAAGTAAACCAAATCCATGTAAATAATTAAATTCAACATTTTCAAAAACAATATTTTGAGATTCTACAATTGCAAATCCTGCTGTATCTCTATTATTGGATGCATTAAGTGCTATCATAATATTTTCACGAATTGCATTTGGTAAACTTTTATATTGTATTTTAACACCGCTATTAGTCTTTTCTATTTTTTCAATATTACTAAATGGACCATCTTCCAAAACATATCTTTTAGAATATTTTTCTTTTAAATCAAACACTGTGATAGAATGAGCATTAAAACTATTCTTTTCTTTCCAATAATATTTTTCGTTTCTATCTTTTTCTGACATCCAAAACATGTCATTGCCAACTATCTCATAATTAAATGTATCTGGTATTTTATAATAGACAGATTTATCTTCTATTTTCTCTACATACATTTCTACTGTCGTTGGCACAAAATGATCAATAATAAGATTTTTAAATATAATATTTTGACAATTGTTTACTAAAAAACTTGCCATATCTCCATGAAAAATAAATTTAGATCCATTACCATTTATAGTTAAGTCTTTAATATTATTAAGATTAAAATATATAGTTTTTTCAATATTATCTTTTGAATCAATATTTGAAAAATGGATTTTAACTTTATTAGCATTTTCTTTAAAAAAATGATAAATATCATTTTCTAAATTTATTACTTTTTGACTCTCAAAAATATTATTTTCAAATTTGTCTTTTTTATACGTTATTTCTTCCATATCTCCTCGATTATTTACACTAAGTTTAGTAGGCATAAAGCATTTTATCAAAAAAAATAGAGGATGAGATTATCATCCTCCATAAAAAATATATTAGTTTTTGTGGTGTTCTTTATACCATGCATCAAATTCTGTTTTTAGTTTTTGAATAATTTCATCAGCATTTTTAGCTTTTAATTCATTTACTAAACCATCATAAACTTCACTAAATCTACCCATTTCGATATCTTTAATACCTGGTAAATCTTTATTTAAGATATCAAGTTCTTCTCTTAATTCTTTTGAAGGTTGGAAACCTAAATCTGCAGATGGATATAATTCGCCATTATGTGCTTTAATTCTTTCTTGCATTTCTGGAGAATCAATTGGAGCACCTTTATCAGTTGCAATTCTCATATCATTTGAGAATTGATTTTGCCATGGAGACCATTTATCAGCTTCATTAACTTTATCTTCCGCTTTTATAACAACTCTATCGTTTACTAAATCGTAGTTTTTACCTTCGATACCGTATGATAATAAGTTTTGAATTTCTTTGTCAAATCTTATTAATTCAATGAAGTTTAACGCTTCTTTTGGATGTTTAGAATGTTTGTAAACTGATGTTAATTTACCTTGAACTATTCCATTTAAGATAATATTATCATCTTTGAAAGTTACAGCTTTGATAGGCATGTCATAACTATTTTTCCATGTTTCTTCTGCTGAAGGTTCACCTTCATCTCTTCTTACTAACCATAAATCAGGTTGATTATGTTGTTCAGCATAACCTTCTGTACCTGCTTCAGGATGTGAGTATCCAGCTTGTCTATATTTTTCCGCTAATTTACCAGCTGCAACATATGATTCTGATGTATATGGATTTTGTACTACATATGAACCATCTTTTGCAGTTTGAATATAATTATTTCTTCTTTGTGTCCAATTTTCACCAAATAATGGATATTTTTCTGGGAATTTTTCTTTGTATTTTTTCAAGATTGGTTCTAGACCTGCAATGTCTCTAATATTTTCAACATCTTTTGCTTCTAAACCAATTTCTTTTAATTGATTTAAGTTCCATACTAAATGGTCTCTAGCTATTATAGCTTTATCTATAACTGTTGGAATACCATAGATTCCACCATCAATAGTTACCGCTGCTAATTGGTTTTTATCTAAGTCTTCAGCTAGTTTTGGTGCAGCTTCTTTTAAGATTGGTTTTAAATCTAGTAATGTATCCTCATCTACTAATGTTTGATAAGGTCCAATCCATGATGCTGTTGTTGATAAGTCAAATGTGTTTTCTGGAGATTCTGCACCTCTAGCAGATAAACCTACTCTTTCATTTAAGTTATCCCATCCCATTAATAGTAATTTAACTGTGTAGTTTTTTCCTAAAGCATTTAATCTTTCATTAATTGCTTTTTCTACAGCGTCTTTACCTTTACCATCAGATAAAATTAAGTATTTAATTTCTACTTTTTCACCTTTTGCTGTATCTTCTTTTCCTTCATCTTTAGAATCATCTTTAGACTCATCTACAGATTCTTTTGTGCTTTCATCTTTAGTGTCTGTATTTGTGTTACCACAAGCTACTAAAGAGAATACCATTACTAACGCTAATAATAAGCTGATTAGTTTTTTCATATATTATTCCTCCTAAAAATTATATATATGTTTTTTTGTCAGAAACATAAATATGACATATAAAATTTACATCACATCAGTATTTCATTACAAATATATTCTACCTTATTTTTCATATTTTGACAACGATATCCGATTTAATGAATTGATTTTCTCTTATTATATTTTTTTGATATTAAAATATAAAACATTTTCATTTTGTAACAATTTCTTAATCTTTATAGTTTTAATTCCAAAACAGACAATTAACTTAATTTACTGTAAACATTGCAAATTCTTATACGTACAACTATACAGTTATAAAAACCACAAAAAAACATTTTCTAAGTTCTAAATGCGTAAATATCTTTTTTCTTTTTATTTTTTATTTATATTAATAATATCTTTAATATGGTTTAATTGTTAAATTTTTTTAATCAAAATGTTTTCACAAAAAAAGAGAGAAGTGTATTTACTCCTCTCTGTAGTTTGTTTTTTTTATTATTCTTTTACTGCCCCCAATGTTAAACCTTGGATAAAGTATCTTTGGAAGAATGGATATGACATTGCAATTGGAGCAGTAGTTACAACTACTATCGCCATTCTTACCCCGTCAGCAGGTAAAGATCTTAAAGCATCTTTTGCTGCATTCCCCATTGTATCGGATTTTAATAGTACAGTTTCTATTGTTCTTTGTATTTGAATCAATAAATATTGTAAAGTACTATATTTTGAACCTCTATCTAAGTATAACATAGCTGTAAACCAATCATTCCAATATGCCAATGAAAGGAACAGTGCAATCGTTGCTATACCTGGTAAGGAAATAGGAAGAACAATTTTGAAAAATATATCAAATTCATTTGCTCCATCAATCATAGCCGCTTCTATCAATGCATGTGGCACTGAAGTCTGGAAGAATGTTCTCATTATTACCATCCAAAAAGTATTAAACAATAGTGGTAACAAAAGTACAAGTGGATTATTTCTCAATCCTAAAACTTGTGAATTTATAATATAGCTCGCTACCATACCACCACCAAAAAGCATTGGTATAAAAGCGATAGTATTGAAAAACTTTTTATATATAAAGTCATTTCTTGATAATGCGTATGAATAAGTTGTAATAACTATTAAACCACATATTGTACCAACTATTGTTAAAACTACTGAATTAATAAAAGATCTTAATATTGTAGAACCATTTCCAAATATAATTTTGTATGATTCTAGTGTAGCTTCTTTAGGAAACAATTGATAACCATATAACTGTATTGATTCTTTTGTCGATAATGATATTGAAAATACATATAGCATTGGCAATACACACATTATAACAATCAAAATTAATATTATATTAAATAACACATTGGTACCTGATGATATCTCTGTTGCATTCTTAAATTTCTTTTTAGCCATTTTTCCCTCCCTAATATAAAGCTCTATCAGGATCGTATCTCTTAACTATAAAGTTAGCTGAAAATATAAGAATAAATCCTATTACTGATTGAATAAAGTTAATAGCAGCTGACTGCCTTAAGTTTTGACTTACCATAAGCAGCTTATATGTATATGTATCAATAACTTCTGCTACATTTCTCAAAGTATCACCTGCACCACCACTGTTTGGTACGTGGAAGAATAAACCAAAGTCTGATCTAAAAATACCACCTAATGATAATACAAATGTGATGATAATTACAGGTCGAAGTAATGGTATTGTAATATTTAAGGCTTGTTGTATCTTAGTTGCTCCATCAATAGATGCAGCTTCATATAAAGATTTATCAATACCAGCTAAAGCTGCTAAGTAAATAATCGTATTATATCCGAGGCTCTTCCATGTATTTAAGAATATAAATATGAATGGCCATACTGAAGGAGTTCTATACCAGTCCATTGGTTTTAATCCAAATAGTGCTCTGATTTGATTAAACAATCCACCATTATATGCTAACATTGCATAAATTGAATATGAAATAACTATCCATGATAAGAAATATGGTAAGAAAGTAATCGTTTGATATACTTTTGCTGATCTTCTATTTAGTAATTCATGTAATAAAATTGCTACAATTAACGGAACAATAATATTAAGTACGATGAATACCATATTATACCCTAATGTATTTCTTACAACTGTAAATAATTTGTTTCCTCTAAATAGAATTTCGAAATTCTTTAGAGTCCATTCACTCTTAAATAGTGATGTAAAGAAATTACCATCAATATTTTTATAATCCTTAAAGGCTAGTATTAAACCAAACATTGGTAGATATGCAAAAACAAACAACCAAACTAAGCCAGGGATTGTAAATAAAGACAGTTGTCTTGATCTTTTTACTATGTCATTATTTCTTTTTTTATTTTTTTTAAACATATTATCCTCTATTTTTCGTTAAATTCTTTTTATCTAAAATGTAGTACAAAAGAACATATAGTGTTGAATAAGCAGGCATCAAACATATAATCAAAAATATATTTTTAGGGAATAGGTATATTATTATCCCTAAAATTATAGTCATAGCAACACTTATCACACCAAACATTAAAGATAAAATGATTGAGTTATTGAAAATTTGTTTAATTGATTTTTTTTCATACAATGAAAACTGTAGAGTTGAAAAAATAATAATTGGTAGAATTATAATTATTATCAAATTAAACAAAATCCAAAATAATTCACTAACTGTGTTTATCAATACTATTGTACTAGTTAATCCAAAATATAAAAGAGTAACAAATACTAAATAATATAGATAAACCTGAACAAAATTTTCTTTCAATGATATCCAAAAATAAGGCTTATAGTATTTTTTCTTTTTTATTAAAATCATATACGCTACATATACTAACGATTTTAATCCTACAATATATAATGTAACTAATGGTATGAAAAATAATGGATATCCAAATATACCATCTTTAATAAATAACCCAACAAGTACTAACGGTAATGCAAGGATAAAATAATAAAAAAGATTAATAATATATGCTAATATTTTTTCTGAAAACTCAAAAAAAGATTCATTTATTCTTTGAAAATTCATCCTAATATACTTTCTTCTGTTTCTATATCAAATAAATGTAATTTGTCAGCGTCTATAATTGTATTCAAAACTTCAATATTATCTGGAAACTTGTCTACATCAACATTTATTTTTGAAAGAATCTTAGTATTTCCAACACGACCGTGAATAATATATTCATGACCTAATAATTCTATAACATCAACATTTAATTTGATATTAACAACTTTTTCAGGTTCACCAGACACAAAACCTTCAGCTTGTAATTCTTCAGGTCTAACTCCTAAAGTTACAGATTTACCTTCATATAATCTAACTTTATCCATTTTGCTTTCTGGAAACTCTAACTCAACACTATCACTTACAAATTTTCCATTTTTAATTTGTCCATCTAAAAAGTTCATTGCTGGTGAGCCAATAAAACTTGCAACGAATTTATTTTTAGGATGTTGATATATTTCTCTTGGAGTACCAACTTGTTGGATATATCCTTTATTCATAACAACCAATCTTGTTGCCATCGTCATAGCTTCTGTTTGATCATGAGTAACGTAAATTGTAGTTGTATTCAATCTTCTATGCAATTGAATAATTTCAGATCTCATTTGTACTCTTAGTTTGGCATCTAAGTTTGAAAGTGGTTCGTCCATTAAGAATACATCTGCATTTCTAACAATTGCTCTACCTAAAGCAACTCTTTGTCTTTGTCCACCTGAAAGTTGTTTTGGTAATCTATCTAATAATTCAGAAATTTCTAGAATTTCTGCTGCTTCTTTTACCTTTTTATCAATATCTTCTTTTTTTTCTTTTTTTAACTTTAGGCCAAATGCCATATTATCATAAACTGACATATGAGGATATAAAGCATATGATTGAAATACCATAGCAATATTTCTATCCTTAGCAGACTCATAATTCATTAATTTCCCATTAATAAATAATTCTCCGTCTGATATCTCTTCTAATCCCGCAATCATACGTAAAGTTGTAGATTTTCCACAACCAGATGGACCAACAAATACGATAAACTCTTTATCTTCAATATCTAAATTAAAGTCGTAAACTGCTTGGAATCCATTGTCGTACACTTTGTCAATATTTTTTAAATTAAGTGTTGCCATAATTCCTCCTAATAATAATTTCTCTATAATATTCTATAATAAAACGTTGAAATTGACAACGATATCCGTTTTTAGACGATAGTTTCACAAAATTAAAAGATGAAAATATTTTTTGAAAATACTTTCATCTTTCTTTATCAGCATAATAACTTGATTTCAGACTAATGTTTCTTTTTATAATGAAAAATTTGCTCTGAAATAGAAAACTTAATTTATAAATCTAACTACTTCAATTAAATATCTTGCAGGTAGTTTTTAATTTTTTCAATGTTTCTATCTAACCTTAATGTACCCGATGCGGCAATCAATTCTTTAGCGTCAAATTCTGCTGTTTTTGTTTTTACGAAATAAGTATTACTTTTATTTAACAATTCCAAACCTAATTTAAGTTTTTCGTTAAATAATTCTAAATTGTTATTCTTTTTAGCTTCATATGCACTGAGTAAATTTAGTGCTGCTTCACTCTTATATTTCAAGTTACTTACATATGGTTTTATTTCTTTGGAAAGTTTAGTATTTTCAGCTTTTTTATAATATGCTTCTATACTATCAACAATTTTTTGATAATCTGCTTTTAATGTCATAAGTGGATATCTATATTCGAAAATATTATCGGAATCCATATTTTTCTCAAATTCATCAATAATCTGTTTCATTTCTTCAGATTCTTCTAATCCTTCAATACCACCATTGTCAGCATTTGACATATGTTTTGCAATCTCATATAACTCATCTGAAGCAACTTTTTCAATAAACTTAAATGAGTCTTCCCATGATTTTTGTGCATTAAAATCTTCTGTGTTCCATGCATAATCTGATATCGCAAATACAGCAGGATAAGATGCATATGCTTCTTCTAAAGTATTTGTAATGGTTCCGATTATGTTTTTTACTCCTGGATCTAACATTTCTCCCTTACCCATAAAAATTCTTCTATGAGTAGTTCTATCTATATCATTTACTGGCCAATTTAACCAAAATAGTGGGTCTCTTCTCTCTCCTATCTTAGTTTTTCTTGTCTTAAATCCATCAATCGCGCCCTGAGTTACAGGTGCACATGTAGTTTCTCCAGTAAACATTATTTGCACATCACTTGGAAATTCTTTTGAGTAAACATCAATTTCCTCTGGTCTAAATCCCCATTCTGCCAGTACATATCCCTCCGGAACAAATACAAAGTCATATATTTTTTCTGATTTTGTTTTTGCCCATTCACTTACAGCATGCATAACTTTAACAACAATATTTTTAGGTAATTCCCCTACATCATCTCCAAGTACCCCAAACTGTCTAATGCCAATTCCATAAATCTGGTCTAATTTGTTAAGTAATTTCACTATTGCTTCATCATAATTTTCTTCGCTTATAGGGTTTGAATCTTTTTTGAATGGAGAAATTGTCCAAATAAATCTTGTCTTTATCTTATCACCAAGTTCACCTAACATTTGGAAATCTTTCAACATATCTTCTGGGTATAAATCATCCCACTTTTCTCTGTGATATGGATCATCTTTTGGAGCATATACAAAAGTATTTGCCTTAAACTGTGAACTAAAATTCATCATATCTTTTCTTTTCTCAGTTGTATAAGGGATACCGTAATAACCTTCAATTGCTCCTCTTATTTTTTGATCAGCATAGTCGATAATTTCCACATTTCTTAAAATATCAGTCGATTGTTGTAAAATTTGTGAAAGAGTCATATAAGCATAATACACAGAATCATTGCTATTAGCTACAATATTAATCTCATTTTCAGTAATTTCAATGCTATGTTCATCAATACGAGACAAGTTTTCATCAATCTTTACATTTATTGTAATGTTTTCATTTTCTTCATCTTGTGAGACTTCGTACCCTAGTTTTTCAATAATTTCAAATATTGAATGTCTATTGTTCTCATCAATATTTTCATCAAAAACCATTTCAAACGGTTTGTTTAAATATGTTGATCGTGCAAGATACTTAACTTCTTGCGGTGTTGGATAAATTGTATATCTCATAAATTGTCTTCCTCCAATAAATAATCCCAAGTAAATTCTCTCATCATTATATCCATGTGATCATGTATCAATGTTTCTCCACCTTCATATAAGATATAGAACTTATTTGCCTCTTTATCTTCTTCCAATGAAGAATACCAGAATAAACCGTGAGAAATTATTTTTGATTTATAAAAATCTATATTTCCATCATTAACTTTTCCGATATATATTTTACCGTCAAGTCTTTCATTCGAATGTGCAGATGATGGAGCAGTCATTAATACATATTCCTCTTCTTTATAATGTGTGTGTACTAATGATAGTTGACAGTTTGACTGACTTTCAATATTTGCATCTATCAACACATCTTCAAAGCTTTCTCCATTATCTTTACTGGTTGCAATTTGAATGTGAACAGGTCTTCCATTAAAACTATTTCTAACAAATAGCTTAACTTCACCATTATCTAACTCAACAGCTTGACTCTCGCCAGCTTGATAGAAATAATTAAACTCAGTTTTATCATCAATAATTTCACCGTTTACATTTCTACCATCATTTACGGATTTACCCCTATGCCATGTCTTACCATTATCATCAGAATATATAAAGCATGAGCTTTGTCTACCATATTCATTCGTAAAATATGTTGGTACTAAAATCCTTCCATTTTCAAACGTCAATCCTCTTCCTGGAGCAACTCCGAAGAATTTCATCCATTCTTCCTTTATCTGAGGATTTAAATCAATTGGTTCAGTCCATGTTTTACCATCATCATAAGATTTTGTCATAATGATATGTGATGTTTGTTGGATGAAAAATTTATCATTCTTTAAGAAAATATTCCCGATGTGATTTCCATCTTTATCTAAAATATCACCGACTCTTCTATTTTCATCTTTTTTAATTATTACAGAAAAATCAGTTTCTTCACCATCAATTGTCAAAATCTTATTATCCTTTAGATAAAATATTGTATTATCTTTACTATATAAAGCTAAATATTTTTCACCATGTTTTTTAATATATCCAGATCCTGGCTCTTTAATTGAAAAGAACCCCTTTGATTCTGGAAATGCTGTTGTAAAGGCAAAAATAGTTCCTTCTTTATCTTGTAAAACAACTGGGTCTATTACAAAGGCGGATTTATCTCCAAGATCTAAATCAACCGGCCATATCAAATAGTCTGGCATCTTGCCACCATCTTGATCAACTGGGTCAATTATCACATGACTTTCACCAAATTCTCTTTCGCTTTTTTCTTTTCTCTTCACTACTAAATCAATATTTCCCCAGTCAAATTGATGTTCATTTCTCTTATCAGAAAAAGCAAGCATTGTACCTTCTTTTGTATATAAAATAGCAGGAATTCTATATGATTTAGAATCATCTAAACCTCTATAGAAAATCTTCTTCGCATTAGAAATATTTCTATTTTTTTCAAAAGGTCTATCCATATACTCTTTTAATCTTTTTATAATTGGTTTAATCCTTAATATAGAAGTTTCTGAAAGACTCATTCTTCTATTTGTCTTAGGATCAGAAACTATTGGATGCTTATTATATTTTTCATAATACATCGCTGCAATATTATATAATCTTTGGCCAATCTCTTTTTGTCCTTCTTCTAAAGCTAAGAATGCATCAATATAATATATTCCTGAAAGCAATAATTCTTTAAATGTATAGAAGAATGGCTTAACTTCATTTACTAATTCTTCTTCTTTAGATTTAGCAAAATATCTATCTACAGTCTTTACTAAGTCTTCAAATTTTTCTCTTAATTCATAAACAACAGACTTAAATTCTGAAACAAGCATATTATCAATTGAATTAAAGAATTTCTTTTCAATTTCTATAAAATCCTCTGATTCACTTAATCCTACAATACCTTGTCTTATCTTTTCATCTTGATTTGCCATATGAGATGAAATTATTCTTAATTCTTCATATGCATGTTTATCTATATACTTAAAGGAATCAGCCCAAGATTTATCGCAATCAAAAGCTTCCATATTCCATGAATAATCAGACACAGCAAAAATAGCAACTTTAGATGCATTTGCTTGCTGCATTGGATTAGTAACAAGGCCAACAATATTGTCTACACCTTTTTCTAGCATTTCGCCTTTTCCCATATATAATTTTTTATAATCATGATCAATATCATTCACAGGCCAGTTTAACCAGAAAAATGGATCTCTTCTTACCTTATTGTGTCCTGAAAATTCCTCAAATATTTCCTTTGTTTTATATTCATCAACATCTTCTTTTCTCACTGGTGTACAAGTTTCTCTTCCAGTGAAGAATATATGCACATCGTCTGGAAATCCATCAGTATATGCATTAAGTTCTTCTGCATCCCATGCCCATGTCAGCACATAAGATCCTGGGCAGAATAAAAAGTCGTATAAATCGCCTTTTTCTTGCTTCCAATTAGATAATTCTCTCATTACATTAACAACTACTCTATGAGGAAGTTTCCCTACATCATCCGCTAACACACCAAATTGTCTTATACCAATTTCATATAATTGATTTAATTTTTTTATTAAGACTTCTATTGCCTCATTAAAGTTTTCCTCTGTTATTGGTTCAGATTGCACTTTAAAAGGCGCAATAGTGTATACAAAACGATTCTTATATTTTCTACCATATTCCGCCATTATCTTAAGATTTTCTAAATCTTTTTCTGGATATTGCTCTCTCCATTTATCTCTATGATAAGGATCATCTTTTGGTGCATATATAAATAAATTATTTTTAAATTTAGAACCAAATTTTAACAGTTCAATTTTATTTTTCCAAGACCATGGTACTCCATAAAAGCCTTCAATTATCCCTCTATACTTCACATCTGCATAATCATCTATTTCTAAAGACTCTATATTATTATCAGATTGAGTTAAAATAATTTCTAATGTTTCTAAAGCATAAAATAAAGCATCATTATTCTTATATTCAATGGTGATATTGTCACTAGAAATTATCAAAGAGTATTGATCAAACTTATGAAAATCTTCATTTCTACCAATTTTTAACTCTAAATCTGAATCATCTGATATTTCAATAGATTTAGAAGAAAATATTTCTTTGATTTTTGACTTATTTACTTCATCTACATCTTTATCTAATATAACCTTAATATTTTCTTTTAGCTCTAATTTTTCTCCTAAATACCTTATATTATGTGGTATTGGATAAATTTCATAACTAGACATCTTCTCTCCTAACGATAATTTTTATTTCTTTTGATTTATCTTCTGACTTCACAATAAAGTTTATATCATCTTCTTCTGAAATACCATCTATCCTTGTGATGGCAGCATTATTTGTGGCTTTTAGTTCAACGTTTTTTACATCTCTACCAATATAATATACTGATTTTTCTTCTGAGTACTTTTGTACATTATCATCAGCAATTATATCAACTTCGAAATTGTCATGTTCCTTTACAACTTTCCCAAAAGCCTTTATTTCACTGATACCAAGACTTCTATTTTCTTGAGCTATCATATTTACTCTTATTGCGAAAGTTTGAATGTCTCCAAATTCAAAAACTCTTACAAATTCATGCTCTCCAATTTTTTCATTTATTGATGTAATTCTTGTCCAATTTTCATCTTTTGCCATCTCATGCTCTAATTCAGCAATATTTTCATAATTTTTTGGTAATGTTATTTGATCTTTATTGTAAAATTCTAAGAAATATTCTGAAGGCATTGATATATCATCATCTTCAAACGCAAAGAAAACTTCAATTTTATTTAGGTTAAATTTAGTTAACTCTCCTGCACGTCCAAACAATATACCAGCCCAATCTTTTTCTCTAAAATCATCTGAAATATTTGTCCATCTATCTAAAAATGTTTTATCAAATGATGCAATTTCGTTATTTAATAATTTTGTAGAATCTGTGGAATTATGTTTCTTGTTTGTATATGAAGCTATACCTGCTGGTATTTCAGAACCATTCCAAGCTCTGGCATAATTTTCACTATATACAATACTATTATCATCTTCTCCTACAAATCTAATATTCATTATTGGTTCAAATTTAGAATCTGTAATCTTACCAATTAATTTCACATTATCTACATCTATTTTTTCAGCATCAAAAATTTCACCATTTTCGGAATTATACCAATTTTGTATTGGTTTAACTCTAGCTTCTCCAGAGCTATGATAAATATTAGCATTTTGAGGTAAGTATATATTTTTAGAACCTTTAATAAATGCTCCACTGAAATTTTCCACAGCGATAAAATCATTAACTCTAATTTGACCTTCTACTGACAAACCTTCTATTTCACCATGAATATCATATTTACCTATCTCTTTAATATTTTTAATCTTATCAATATCCCAGTTCACTTTTTCAAATTTCTTAAATCTGTTTTCAGTGGTTACTCTAACTTTTTCGGGAAGTACAATATCCTGACCTTTAGAAATTGAGATATTTACATCATCTATTTCAATTATTTCCTTTTCTGATAAGGTCTTTATTTTACTACCTAGTTTATTTTCAAATTCTTCTTCGAATTTTTCTACTCTATTTTCTACACTAAAATTAATCTCATCTGATTTTAATCCTTCTGATGTAGCTTTTAATGAAACCTCTCCAATTTCATGTAATTTTAATATAACAATACCTGAACCACTAAAAGATCTTCTAAACCATTTTCCATTTTTGTCCGCTTTATATCTTTCTTGAGAAGCGGCATTACCATTATCTACCCCAATGATTTCAGCATTTTCACTACAGAAAAATTCAACTAGATTATCTGCAGTCGGCACAATATTTCCATTTTTATCGCAAATATCAAATCTAATATATGCTAGATCATCTAGATTATGGATATTTTCTTCTAATGTAAGATTGATGTTGTTAGCTTCTTCTGATGTTACCACTTTATCAGTTTTAGACACTTCACCTTTTTCATCATACCCAACAGCTACAAGTTCTCCTTTTTCAAATGGTACTAACCATTCTAAAAATAGTTCTCTTTCAGAATTACCTTCAAGATATTCTCTACCGTATTCTGTCATCTTAGTATTAAAGGTCTTTTTACCTAAAGATTTACCATTTAAAAATAGCTCTATTTCTTTAATATTTGAATACACTCTCACTGGTACAATATTGTCATCACGTTTTAAGTCTGTACCTTGTTTTTTTAATAAATCTAGATCTTCAAAGTTCCAATGTGGTAAAATTTTCAAAACTTTTTCTTTTTCATTATTAAGCCATTGAGATTGATATAAGTAGAAATCACTCTTAGGTAAACCTGCACTATCTACAATCCCAAAGAATGAGGAAGTTACTGGAGCTCCAAGATTTTCCTCGTTATGCCAAGGTGTTGGCTCTCCTATATAATCAAATCCAGTCCAAATAAATTGTCCAGCATAATATTTTCTATCTCTATCAAAAATCCAGGAATCTGCCGCAGTTCTTCCCCAGCCTACTCTATCATTACCATAATCAGACATTTGATATGCTCTATTTACTTTATCAGCATTTCCTGTCGCAACACTATCTAATTTTTCTGGTTGATAATAAACTCCTCTACTCTTTACTGCTGATGAAGTTTCCGCTCCATAAAGTTTCCATTCCGGCTTATTTTCATGTAAATAATCAGAATTGGATTCAGCGTAATTTAAACCTACAATATCTAATTCATCAGCAATTTTCGCATTAAACGCTTCTAAGTCTCTACTCCAGCTAAATTTATTTTCTCCAATAGTCACATATCTAGTTTCATCAACTTCTTTTATCCATTTAACTAGATTTTTTGCCTGTTGTAATCCATAAGAATGTTCTGTTTCTGCAATTTCATTTCCAATTGACCACATAAATATTGATGGTGAATTAATATCTCTTCTAACCATCTGTTTTATATCAAACTCTGCCCAAGTTTCATTTTCATCAGCTTGTGGATGAGTTGCCAATTTATTGAAAAATCTATTGTAGTCATAATCTTTTTTTCTATTTCCATGCCATGTATCAAAGGCTTCTTCTTGTACTAATAACCCCAATTCATCACATAATTTTATGAATTCTCTTGATTGAGGATTATGGGAAGTACGGATTGCGTTAACTCCCATTGACTTCATAATCTCTAATTTTCTTCTATCGGCTTGTGGATATAGTTCTGCACCTAATGCTCCATTATCATGATGTAGACATACACCATGTATTTTCACATATTTCCCATTTAATGAAAATCCATCATTACTTGTCCAATCAAAATATCTATATCCGTATTGTTCAAATTCTTCATCAATCAATTTTTCATCTAAGAAAATTTGAATATGAGCATAATATAGATTTGGGTTTTCAATATCCCAAAGTTTAATATTATCTAAAGAAAATTCTGTTTCTATGATTTTTTCATTTTTAGCAAATATATCTTCTGTTTTTTCTATAGATTTAACTATCTGCTCTTTAAAATAGATATCTATTTTATATCTGATTTTTTCATCAAAATCTGATACATTGTTTAACAATAATTTTATCTTTGTATCAGCCCTATTTTCTTGTATTTTAGGCGTTTGTATAATAAGAGAATTTTCTTTAATATGAATCTTTTCAGTAAGTACAATATCTACATTTCTATAAATACCGGATCCTGAATACCATCTTGAGGAAGGCTGTCTATTAACAACTTTAACTGCTATTGTATTTTTTCCATATCTTAAATAATCTGTCAAATCATAAGAAAACGTATTGTAACCAAATGGATAATTGCCCACAAGTGTACCATTTACATAGATAAATGAATCCATATAAATTGCACCAAATCTAATGGAAATATTTTTATTGGCTAATTCATCATTTAGATCAAAACTTTTTACATACCAGGCAATACCACCATCTAATAGCCCACCCTCATTTCTTGATAATGAATTTTGATTGAAATCATTGTAAATACTCCAGTCATGAGGTAAATCTACTTTTTTAAAATCTTTTAATGTTTCTTCATTTATATCTTCTATTTCAAGTTTTTCATTTTCATAAAACAACCATTCTTTATTAAAATTATTATATTTTTTTATTGGATTAAATAACTGATTTTTAGACATTTTCCCTCCTATTATTTTAAAATTATAATAACATATATATACTTGAAAACAAATTCTTAATAACGTCATAAAACAGCAAAATAGTAAACCCTAATTCAATATTTTTTATTTAAAAAAGACAATATATGAATGTTTTTATATGAATTTTGAGATATTTCTAAATTCTTAAACTTTTGTAGATAACGGTATTTACCTTGATAAAAACATATTTTTCTTATATGATATTTGTATTAAGGAAGTTATGTGGAGGGATTAATGGAACATTTTCTTGAGACCGTTTTAGATTCGATTGCACCAGTTATTATAATGGCGCTGGAAATTATAGGGATTTTCATTATTTTGTACGGAAGTCTTGCAGCATTATATAACTTTGTGAAAAATAAATTGGATTTAAGAGAAAATAGAACGAAAATAATTTTAGGTGAGGCTTTATCTCTTGGTTTAGAATTTAAGCTTGGGTCCGAAATTATAAAAACTGTAATTGTTCGTAGTTTAGATGAGCTTATTATACTTGGAATAATTGTAGGATTGAGGGTTGTACTTACTTTACTAATTCATTGGGAAGTAGAACAAGCCGACTTATCTGATGAATTTAGAATCAATAAAGAAAAAGAAGAAGCTAAAAAATTAATAGCAGAAAAAACAGAGGCGTAAATCGAAACTATAATACATATATTAGTTGATTTTTACTAATTTAAATGATATTTTTGTAATATACAATATTAGGAGGATACATATGAAAAAATTATTATCAATGGCATTAGCTGCAGTTTTGGTATTTTCACTAGTTGGATGCGGAAATAACGCAAATGATACTAAAGGTGAAGCAAAAACTGAAGCGAAAGTGTTAAAAGGCGAAGCTGACGGTTACAAAGGTAAAGTAACAGTAGAAGTTACTAAAGATGGTGACAAAATCACTGACTTAAAAATTGAAGGAAAAGATGAAACTCCTGAAATAGGTCAAGAAGCTATTAAAACTTTATCAAAGACAATCACAGAAAAAGGTACTACTGAAGGCATAGAAGCTGTTTCTGGTGCTACAGTAACAAGTGAAGCTGTATTTAAGGCAATTAAAGAAGCTAAATAATAATCTTTATAGGCTATTGCATATTGAGTTAAAGGTTAATATGCAATAGCTTTTTTTTTGTGAATTTTAAAGATATAAAAGATATAAGAGAAATAAAAATAAATGGAGTTAATTATGGAAGGAGAAAAATACGTGATAGTTCTTGCAGGTATGATTGGCGCAGGTAAAACAACATATACAAAGTATATTTCCGAATATTTCAATAGTGAGGCTTTTTATGAAAGTGTAGATGATAATCCAATTTTGGAAAAATTTTATAAAGATAAAAGCCGTTGGGGCTTTGCTTTACAAGTACATTTTCTAAATACAAGATTTAAAAGTATAAAAAGAGCTCTTCAACATAAAAACAATGTGTTAGATAGATCAATTTATGAAGATTCTTTATTTACACAAATAAATTTTGAACAAGGAAATATCACAAAAAAAGAAATGGATATCTACAATAGTTTATTAGATAATATGATGGAAGAAATAGATGGAATGCCAAAGAAATCACCAGATTTATTAATTTATCTTAGAGGAACATTTGAAAAACATTTGGAACACATCACAAAACGTGGTCGTGATTTTGAACAATCCCCAGAACAACTTGAATACTTTAGACATCTACATAGCAAATATGATGAATGGTTCAATAACTACAAAGCAAGTGATACATTAGTTTTTTCAATCGATGAATTAAGTATTGAAGATAAAGATGATAGAGAATATATTTTAAAAACAATAGAAAATAAATTGAAAGAAATAAGACAATAGAAAAATAAATTTTTTATAGAAAAGGAGCCATCAAATCCATAAATACCAGCATTTTGCCAGAAAATACGTATTTATAACAGCTCCTTTATTTATAAAAATTATATTTTATTGAAAAATTGGTTCAACAATCTTTAATGTTTTATTATCAAAATCTATTTCAGCTTCTATTCCATAAGGAACGATGCATCTTGGATAAGCATGTCCAAAGTTTACATTGTAAAGTATTGGAGTATTAATATCTGCAAATACTTTTTCATAAACTTGTTTATATTCATCATAGTATGCTTTATCAGATGGTTTACCGACAATCACCGCTTGGGCATTTTGTAGGAACTTTCTATTTTTAAATTCTAAAAGAATTTTTTCCAATTTTTCTGGGCTCATCTTTTCGCCACTTGTTTCAACGAAAAATATTTTTTCTTTCCATTCTTCTTCAGATGGGAAAATTTCATACTTATCAGCTATATCTTTTACCCCACGATCAATAAAGTCAAATAGAGCATCACCAATACTATCTAAACAACCACCATATAGCTTTCCTCTAACTTTACCTTTACCATCATTTAGAACTTCATAGCCGTGTTCTTCTTTTCTTCTTTCTCTAGGAACACCTACTTGACTTTCAGAGTATTCTTCCCTATCTATATACCAAACATCTGATGATTTGATTTCAAATTCATCTTTATCTTCAAAATATAAATCAAAATATTCTTTTGTATATGGAAGCATTTCATTTTCTAATTCTGCAATATCAACTAAGAAAGCTGGTCCGTAAAAAGTATTAAGACCTAATTTTTGAAACATTAGATGATTCATTGTTGTATCAGAAAATCCTGTAAATAACTTTGGTTTTTCTGTTACTAATTTTTTAAATTCTTCATCTTCAAATAGATATTCGTATGTTCTAAAAGTATCTAACCCACCAATTGCACACATGATAGCATCGATACTATCATCCTTAAATGCCATCTTCAAATCTTCGGCTCTTGCTTCAGGATGTTCATCAAGATATTTTATACCTTTTTTAGAATTTGGCATATAAACAACTTCAAGACCATAATCTTCTGTAAGTCTTTTTTCTGCTATTTCTCTTTGGTGACTTGTGAAATCTTCTCCAAGTATACCTAAAGATAAGCTGACGATTGCAATTTTATCACCTTTTTTTAATTTTCTTGGTTTAATCATTTTCTCCCCCCTTTTTTCTTTTATCTATAAATTAAGTATAACAAATAAATTTTATTATAGAAAAAATAATTATCTACATTTATTATACATAATTCTGTGGTATCATAATAATGAAATAATATAATTGGAGGAAAAATGAAAAAGATAATTCTAAGTAGCGATTCAACAAGTGATCTTTCTAAGGAATTAATGTCTAAATATCAAATTTTTACTTTGCCATTATATATACATTTAGACAATAAAGAATATAAAGACATGATTGATATAGATGCTAACTTTATCTATAAATACTTTGACGAACACAAAGTATTACCAAAAACTTCAGCTCCAAGCGTTGGTGATTATTTAAGACATTTTGGTAATTGGAATTATGATGAATACGAAATAATACATGTGAGTATAGGCTCTAGTCTATCCTCATCATATCAAAACGCAGTTATAGCAGCGGAAGAACTTGGAAATGTACATGTTATAGATTCTAAATCACTTTCTACAGGGTCTGGACTTTTATTATTAATAGCAAGAGACATGATTGAAGATGGAAAAAACACAGATGAAATAGTCGAAGAAATAACACGTCTAACAGATAAATTAAATGTTTCATTTGTAATTGATTCTATTACTTATCTAAGAGAAGGTGGAAGATTATCAGCATTAAGAGCTTTTGGCGCAAATGTTTTAAACATTAAACCTTCCATCTCTGTTTCTAATAAAGATCATGGTAAGATGAATGTTGGAAAAAAATATAGAGGAAAAATTGATGTTGTTGTAAATAAATACATCACAGATACACTATCAAACGATGAAAATATTGATAAAAGAATTGTTTCTTTGACACATTCCGGAGCAACAGAAGAACAAATTCAAAACTGTATTAATGCAATTAAAGAAAATTGTGACTTTGAAGAAATATTAGTAAATAAAGCAAGCTCAACAATTGCTTCACATTGTGGATATAATACCTTTGGACTGATATTTTTTAATAAATAATTTATTTTCAATTTTATATTAAATTAGGCTATAATTAAGAAAATCATAGCAAAATGATTTTCTTAATTATAGCCTTTTTCTTTATTTCTAATCTTTGTATATACTATCTGTTTTATTTAACCAAGCATATCCTAATCCTAAAATTAAACCTCCACCAACGAAGTTTCCAATAAATGCAAAAAGCCATTGTCTTAAAACATTTAATATATCTAATCCTTCTACTTGGCTACCGATATTGGTGAAATATGCAATTAAAAATGAACCAAAGTTTGCAATAACGTGGTTTAATCCCAAATATACAAACATAAATACTGCAGAAAGTGCAATTGTCACCTTAGAGGATTCTTCTTTTAATAATAAGTATGAAATGATTGCTATGTTAACAAAAATATTAGCAACAATACCGCTGAAAAATATTTCCAAACTGTCTTGAGCTAATTTGCCTTCAACCATATGAATTAGCAGTCCATCCCCCATAATACTTTTAAGTAACCCTGTTTGGTTGATTAACCATCCTGTAACAATAGATCCTACTAAATTAAATAGTGTACAAATAAATAATATATAAATGACCTTTTTAACGTTTATCTTTTCTAAAAACGCACCAGCACTTAAATACATCATATTAGAAGTTGCTAACTCCATATGCATAAACAAAATATATACTAATCCAAATGCAAATAGAAATGCATATAAAAATTTACCTAATCCCGGGATAACTTTATCTACTTGGTCTCCTGAATAAGTACCAGCAAAAGTAGTTAGTGTCAAAGCAGCTCCGGCAAGCATTGATCTATACGCATATCTTCCAATACTTTTACTTATCAAATTTTCTTTCTTTTGACAGTTTTTTTCAATAATATTTACAAATGATGATTCCATATTACCTCTTTTATATATATTTTAGATATTTTAAAATAATAAAATATCAAATTAACCTCATTTAGAATATCATTAATTATGCAAAAAGTAAATTGTTGAATATGATATTTTATTTTTTTGTACTATAATTAAGTATAGATTGGAGTAAGTATGAAATATAACGACTTAAATATTGAATTAATGGGAACAAAAATACATATTCGATTATTACATGAAAATCCCACAAAAATATTAAATGAATGTAAAGATTTATTATATAAATATAATGATGTTTTTAGCATATATCATAAGACATCTGAATTATATAAATTAAATCTTCAAGCTTCTAAAGAGCCATTTCAAACAAGTACGGAATTGTTTGAACTAATTAAATTAGGCAAGAAATACAGTTTATTAGAAAATAGTACACTTAATATCTGTATCGGTCCTCTTGTAAAATTATGGAATATCGGATTTGACAGTGCAAGTGTGCCGTCAAAAGAAAAAATTCAAAACACTTTATCCCTTGTAAATCCTAAAGATTTAATTTTAAATGAAAAAAATAGTACCGTGTTTTTCAATAAAAATGGTATGGTTATTGATTTAGGAGCTATCGCTAAGGGATATATCGCTGACAAAATTATGGAATTTATTATCTCAAATGGTGTAAAATCTGCATTGGTTGATTTGGGTGGAAATATCTTAACACATGGTTTTAACTTTAATAGCGAAGATCTAAATTGGAGAATTGGATTACAAGATCCAAAAAGTCCTCGAGGTACACATCTAATGTTACTTGAAATAAATGATTTATCTATAGTTACATCGGGAGTTTATGAAAGAAAGCTAAATTATAATGGTAAACTATATCATCATATTTTCGACTCCAAGACAGGTTATCCTGTGGACACAGATATGCAAAGCATTAGTATTATTTCAAGGAAATCCGTAGATTGTGATATATTTACATCTGTATTATTTGGAAAAAATTTTAATGAAATAAATGACTTTATTAGTAAAAATAATGAAATTGAAGCCATTGCAATATATAATAGTGATATAATAAAATATACAAAGGGTATAGAAAAATACATATTATGGAAGGATAGAAAATGACAAAATTAGTTGGAATAGTTGGTACAAATTCTAAAGAATCAACAAATAGAAAATTATTAGAATACATTCAAGCTGCGTTTTTCTACAAATCAGATTTAGATTTGATAGAGATTAAAGATGTGCCTTTAATCGATTATAGAGAAGGAAATGACGTACCAGAAGTCGTTCAAAAAATCGCAGATCAAATAGAAGAGGCTGATGGGGTTATCATAGCAACACCTGAATATGATCATTCCCCTACAGCAAGTTTAATAAATTTACTTGCATGGTTTTCATATAGGATTCATCCACTATCACATAAACCTGTGATGATAGTTGGTGCATCTCATGGTTCATTAGGATCTTCAAGAGCACAACAAGTCTTAAGACAAATGCTTAAAGCACCAGAAGTCAATGCTCAAGTTTTGGGGTCTGAATTTCTACTAGGAAATTCAAAAAATGCTTTTGATGATATGGGCGATTTAAAAAACAGAGATAAAATTCGTGAAATGGAAAATATTTTTGATGAATTTTTAATTTTTACAAAAATGATTAACGAAATGAATAAGGACAATTTAATCAGTATTCATGAGTTTGATAATTTTAGATGGGATGAAATTAATTGGGAGGAAAAATGAAATTTATCGGTATAGCAGGATCAATATCAGAAAAATCTTACAATAGAAAATTACTACATTTTGCAAAGTATTTATTTGTAGATGAGGTTGAAATAGAAATAGTCGATATAAATGATATTCCCCTATTTAATCAAGATTTAAATGAAGATGATTATCCAAAAATCAAAGAAATAAATGATAAAATCGTTGAATCTGATGGTGTGATATTTGTCACACCAGAGCATAATAGAACAGTTCCAGCTATTTTAAAGAGTTTACTTGAATGGCTGTCATATAACTACCACCCATTAAAAAGCAAACCGGTAATGATACTTGGCGCTTCACGTACAGAATTAGGTACTTCTCGTGCCCAACTACATCTAAGACAAATCTTAAACGCGCCAGGCGTAGAAGCTTTCGTAATGCCTGGAAATGAGTTCTTACTTTCAAAGGCAGATACACGTTTTGATGAAGATGGCATGATTACAGATGAAATAACTGTAGATTATCTTGAACATGTAATACACAGATTTGTTAAATTTGCAGAACTTATGAATCAAGTAGATATCAACTCAATTGAAACAAAATATACCATGACTCTTGCTGCTGGTGGATATGTAAATCTTGATGATCCAGAATCAGATGGTACTGCAGGCGCATCAGAATACTAAAAAGAATCTTTAACTGTTGTGAAATAATAATCTTTCACAGCAGTTTTTATTTTAAATTTATAATGTGATTCTTGTCACACAAATGTTAACAAATTTTCATTTTTGTTTAATAATACTCCCCGGGGGTATATTAATGAATGTAAAATGATAACAAAAATTTTTAAGGGAGACATTATGGATACACAAATAAGAGGAATGCATCACGTATCTGCTATGACAAGTGATGCGAAAAGAAATTATGAATTTTTTACAAATATTATGGGAATGAGATTGGTTAAAAAGACTGTAAATCAAGATGATGTACAAGCATATCACCTATTCTATGCTGATGATAAAGGAAATGCCGGTACAGATATGACATTCTTCCATTTTGGATTAGATAATAAAAAAGTTGATGGTACTGATGCTATTCACAGAGCTTCATTTAGAGTACCAAGTGATGAGGCGCTAGAATATTGAAAAAAAAGATTTGAACACTATGATGTTAAACATTCAGAAATAAAAGAAAGATTTGGTGTAAAATATATCGAATTTTATGATTTTGATGATCAAAATTATCAATTAGTTTCTGATGAAAATGACCACGGAATAGCTCCTGGTGAACCTTGGCATAAAGGTCCAGTACCTGATGAATATGGTATTTACGGACTTGGACCAATAGTACTTAAAGTTTCAAAATTTGAAGCTATGAAGACTATTTTAGAAGAAGTTTATGGATATAAAGAAACTCAAACTGAAGATAAATTCCATTTATTTGAAATTGATAAGGGTGGAAATGGTGCAAGTATTTATGTAGAAGATGATACTGAATCACCAAGACAACGTCCAGGATATGGCGCAATTCACCACTTCGCAATGAGAGTTGATGACCAAGATGCTTTAAACTACTGGTTTGAATTCTATAATAAACATGGATTTAGAAGTTCTGGTTTAGTAGATAGATTTTACTTCGGTGCACTTTACGCAAGAATCTATCCTCAAATTTTAATTGAACTTTCAACAGAAGGTCCAGGATTTATAGATTATCAAGAAAGCAATGAAATACTTGGAGAAAAATTAGCATTACCTCCAAAATTTGAACCATATAGAGAACAAATTGAACAAATGATTGAACCAATTGACACTGTTAGAAGTGATAAAGTATTTGAAAAAGAATATTTAGATTTCAAATAATAGTTTTTAATCTTTATATAACATAGTAAAATGGAGCTGTTGCAATATTTTTAGTTTTGCAATAGCTCTATTTTTTATTTTAAATGTTTAAGAATTATATTCCTGGTTATATATGTTATGAAAGATGATAACGATATACTAAATATTATATTTAGATATCATTTGAAACTTAAGGAGGAACAACCGATGAAAACTGAGATAATATCAAGTATTGAAACCATCGGATAGTAGATTAAATTTAAGTCAGACACAGATTATGTAAGTGTTAGAATTTTATATTTAGTTAGGGGTAAAAAATTTTTATTGATAGTATACTTTTATTGATAGTATACAATAAATGTTAATAGATATTTCAGAACACAATTAAAGAATAATTAATAAATCAACAATTAAATATATTTTGTAAGTTTCGAGTAGTTAAAGTAATTGTGGGAAATATCCCATGATGAAAAAGAAAGATTTATTAAACTTTAGCAGTCAAAGAGTTATCTTTAATTGAAAGTCTCTGGTAAAATTTGAGAGCACATTTAGGAATTCAAATATTATCCGATGGTGGATATACAAATTTTGACACTATTTGGTAAGTTATAGAAAATGCTATATTAATAGCAAATAAAATTGAAAAAATTTATAGATGGTGTAACAGATGAGTTTATCTCGTCTGTGCATCATCTTTTTTTTAATTAGAATGTTGTTGATTTTCTAATATGTTGGAGTGATTTCTTCAATATTTGTTGGGTCACCTATGGGTGGCTTTCAATACCTGTTGGGTAACCTACGGGTGGCAAAAAAATGCACCTTGGATCAATAGTTTGCTGTTGGATAGATTGCTCGCAATCAATAAGCTTATTAAGTTTTTAAGAGGATTTCCTGATTATTTTGGATTTTTAGTTTTAGTCAGGAAATTATTTTGTCGGTTTTTCCTGATTATTTTGGATTTCTCGATTTAATCAGGAAATGTTTTTGTCGGTTTTTCCTGATTATTTTAGGATTTTCGATTTAGTCAGGAAAATTACTCAATATTTTTTCCTGACTTTTTCTAGATTTTCATTTTAATCAGGAAATGTGCTCGATAGTTGTACCTGTTTATTTTGAGAATTTCGATTTAGTCAGGAAATTTGTTTAAAATTTTTTCCTGTTTATTTCAGATTTCTCGATTTAATCAGGAAAATCCCTTATAACATCATTTTTACATGTGTATTTTCCATTTCTCCGTTTAGACATGTAGATTTTTTAAAGCTCTACATGTGTAATTGACATTTCCCCATTCACACATGTAATTATTGCAAATTTTCTACATGTGGATTTGCCAATTTTCCATTTAGACATGTAAAGCGTACATTTTTACTTCGTCTCATGAAAATCTAAAATATATTTTAATATTTATTGATGAATCTTATTTTAGTATAATTTTTATTTTTATATTTTGATTATCTTTTAGCACTATCTTGCTTTCAGAAGTTGTTATGATATTTTCTTTTACATTAGATAAATTATTTTTTAAACCTTCGAAATCTTCCCTATTATTTATTTCAATCACGTAATGGTCTAATCCTAATTGGTTATCTTTTCTTAATTCCATTCCTTTTGAATTCCAAATATTTAGTGCGATATCATGATGGTATAGATTAGCCGCTAAAAATACTGCTTGATCTGTAAATTCGTATTTATTATCAAAGCCTAAAATGTCTGTGTAAAATTTTTTAGTTTCTTGATAATCTTTTATTAATAAATGTATATGACCTATTTTTGTCCCGCTTGGAAGTTGTACTGGTTTATCTGTATCTCTTTGAGCTAATAGTTCGTCTGCATATAATGGTTCTGTGACACCTTTAATTTGTCCATATTCGTTTATATCCCATTCTTCAATATTTTTATCTCGATATATTTCAATGCCATTTCCTTCGGGATCTGTTAAATAGATGGCTTCACTATATCCATGATCGGCTGCACCTTGTATTTCAGTGTCTTTCACAAGTAAAGAAAATAGCACATTTGCTAAATCTTTTCTAGAAGGGACCAAGTATGCGACATGATATAGTCCTGTTGTTTTTTCTGTAAGTGTTGAATCTATTTCTTTTAGATTTAACAACACATTCTCCCTTACTCCTAAACTTACAGTTTTATCTGTTTTATTGATTAATTCTAAGCCAATAGTTTTATAGTAATCTATCATCTGATTTAGATTTTTAACATTTAATGTCACTTCTTTTATTTTTATTCTATCTTTTAATTTATACATATCTCCCTCTCTATTAATTTTACTGTGAAAAGATATATACCCATTTACAAATTAAAAAGAACCCTAATTTTTCATTCAAAGGGTTCTTCTAGACGTTTTTAATTTTACTTATTTAAATATTTTATCTTTATAGTCTCAATTCTATTACTTTTTACTTTATTAATTGTAAATTTGTAGTTTTCAAAAATAAAGGAATCGCCAAATCTAGGCATTTTATCTAACATTTCGACAGCGAATCCCCCAATACTATTAGCATTGTAATCATCTGAATGTTCAATACCTAAAAATGTAAAGATTTTTTCAAGTGAGGCTTTACCGCTTACTTCTATCAGCTTGTCTCTTTCTATTATTTTAATTTCTTGTTCGACTTCATCTGATTCGTCCCAAATTTCACCAACAAGTTGTTCTAAGATATCTTCCATAGTAACTATACCTTCAAGACCACCGTGTTCATCTATTATGGCAGCCATATGTTTCTTTTCTCTTTGCATCAAATGAAGCAAATCAGAGAGTGAAACCATGCCCGGTATATATAAAAGCTCTGAGATTATTGATCGAATATCAATATTACTATTTTGAATTCTCTTTTGTCTTAAATATCTATGAAAATCTTTCTCATGAATGATGCCAAGCACCTTATCCACGGTATCTTCATAAACCACAAGTCTTGAATAATAGTGTTCATCAAACACTTCTTCAATCTCTTCATCGCTATCATTTACTTCTATTGACACGATATCTCTTCTTGGAATAAGTATCTCTTCAACATTTACATCATCAAATTCTATAGCTGCTTTTACAAGTTTATGCTCATCATTTTCAATACTTCCTCCCTCTCTCGCTTCTTCAACATAATGCAGAAGCTCTTCTTCACTGATGGATTCAGTATTATCAATATGAAATTGCTTTTTAACTATGCTATTTATAAACTGCACTAACCAAACTAATGGAGCAAGTACAATCATAAAGAATTTAATGAAATTCGTATTAAAAATCGCAACTTCTTCTGGAATGTTTTTCGCTACAAATTTAGGTATAATTTCTGAAATCAAAAATATGATGAAAAAGGAAAATATACCTGCTATGAGTGCAGCATATGATTTAACTGTTCTCATAAAAAATGCTGTCGCGATCACTGTTGCAATTATATTTATCAAGACATTTCCTATTAATATTGTCAAAATGATATGCTCATATTTTTCTGTTAACTTAAGTGTTTTCTCCGCTTTTTCATCCCCTTCTCTAATTTTCATTTTTAATCTTGTTTCTCTCACGCCTAAAAAAGCTTCTTCTGAAGATGAAAACAAAGCCGAAATTATTAAACAAATTATAAAAAATATTATATTGTATATCTGATGCGAATCCATTGATTCAAACTCCTTACTAATTAATACATTAAAAATATTTCCTTGATTATTATAGTATAACATAATATTATCCAAAATATATAAGTTTAACCATAAATATAATTTATATGGTAAAATAATAAAAAGATATGGAGGAGTAAAAATGAATCTAGCAGATAAAAATTTTAAAAATTTATGTAAAGAAATATTAGAAAATGGATATTCTACAAAAGGAGAGAAAGTAAGACCAAAATACGCAGATGGCACGCCCTCTCATACTTTTTATATAAATCAAGTGTTTGAAAAATATGACTTATCAAAGGGTGAATTTCCTATACTAACCATTCGTCCTATACCTTGGAAATCAAGTATAAAAGAAATACTTTGGATTTATCAAGATCAAAGCAATGAATTATCTCTTTTAAAAGAAAAATATAATATTCACTGGTGGGATGATTGGAATGTTGGCGACGGTACTATTGGACAACGTTATGGTGCAACGGTAAAAAAACACGATTTAATCAATAAATTATTAAACAATTTAAAAGATGCACCATTAGGAAGAAGACATATTATCAATCTTTATCAAGAAGATGATTTAGAATCTACACCTGGTCTATATCCTTGCGCTATGGAAACTCAATGGAGTGTAAGAGACAAATATCTAGATATGACACTTATACAAAGATCTTCCGATCTACCTGTTGCAAATTCTATAAATAAAGTGCAATATGTAGCGCTTCAAATGATGGTTGCAAGACATGTCGGACTTGAACCAGGCACATTTTGTCATTACGTAAATAACGCTCATATTTATGATAGACATCTAACACAAATTGAAGAATTATTGAGTCGTGAAGGACAAACAGATGCCGAAAACATTCGTTTAATATTAAATCCAGAAAAAACTAATTTCTATGACTTTACTATTGACGATTTTACTTTAGAAAACTATAAACCACAGAAACCAAACTTAAAATTTGAACTAGCTATTTAAGGAAATATTATGATTGAAAACATTTATATGATTGCTGCAATTACCGAAAACACTCATGCTATTGGGAAAAACGGGGATATGATATACCATTTAAAAAATGATTTAAGATATTTTAAGGAAACCACACTTGGTCACACAATAGTATGCGGAAAAAAAACTTATTTCAGTTTTCCAAAAAGACCACTTCCAAATAGAAAAAATATTATATTAACCAGATCAAACGATGAATTTGATGGAGCATATACATTGCATTCAAAAGAAGAAGTCATACAATATGCTAATAATAATCCTGAAGAAACAATCTTCATTGTCGGAGGCGACAGTGTATATCATCAATTTATTGATGTAGCTTCAAAACTTTATATAACTGAAGTGGAAGAAATAAAAGAGGACACAGCTGATGCAGATAGCTTCTTCCCTACATTTGATAAGGATGAATGGGAATTAGAATCCTTATCAGACTTCTCTAATAGAGAAAATGAACCTAAATATAGATATGAGATATATCGCAGAAAATAATATATTTAAAAAAGAACAAATTTCAAAAGTGAAATTTGTTCTCTTTTTTTGAGGAAGTTTTTAGTTTATTTAATAAGGAGAATATTGATTTATACTGTATAACTTTAGGTGGATATAATTTTATATATGAGCATAATTTGTTGGGGTTTATAGTTATATATTTATTAGCTTATATCATGTATTCTATGGTCCCAATATACCCCACCCCTGTATTTTTTAGACCATAGTTTCTTTTTTTATGGTCCTGATATACCCCTGGTAGGTATATTTGGGGCTATATTTTTAAGAGACGTATTAGTAGTCATGGTCTCAATATACCACCCTACCGTATATTTAGGACCATTTATAGCAGATATTCTTATTACATTTTAGCTATTTAAATTTCATTCATTAAATCTTATGGTCCTGAGCATACCCCCCACAGGTATATACGGACCATATTTTTTTATTTTATGGTCTTTTTATATACCCCCAGGGGGTATTGTAGGACCATGCATTCCAAGATTTATAATTCAAAAGTTGTTTTAAGACAAAGCAACCTCGCAATAAACCTCAAAAATTAAAAAATACTACTATAAGACCTATCATATATTCATTAAATTTTTTTGACAATTTATGTATCTTGCATTACAATATAGCTAGTAACTTGTAATACAAGATAGACAGGAGGAATGTATGATTCCATCACAAATGTTAAAAGGTGTTTTAGAAGCAGCTATTCTCAAGATTATTGATAATGAAGAAACATATGCCTATTTAATTTCTCAAAAACTTGAAGAATATGGATTCGGTCAGATTTCAGAAGGAACAATTTACCCAATAATATTAAGACTTCAAAAAAACAAATATATTATTGGTAAATCGCGCCCTTCCCCTTCAGGACCAAAAAGAAAATATTATAATTTAACAGATGAAGGTAAAATTTATCTCAATGAATTTAAAGAAAATTGGTCGAAATTAAATGAAGCCTTTTATAAACTATTTACAGAAAATGATAAAGAGGAAAACAATGAGTAAATTAACAAAAATAAGAAAAGAAAATTTCAAATTATCAAAATTAATAAATAAGGAAAATAAAACTGCATATTCTAATATGATAACTTATCTTAAATTATCAAATCTAAATGAATATAATCAAGAATTAATCACACAAGATATTTCCAATATGATTATTGATGCCCAAAGTAGAAATCAAAATATTGATGACATCTTTGGTACAGATCTAAAATCTTTTATTGATGATGTTATAGATAATGCGCCTAAGAAAGTCAGAGTCGAAAAAATACTTGATATATTTTCTTATATAATGTTATTCGTAAATACAATATTAATTTTAAATTTATTTTTGACTTTTCTTGACTACATTATTGGTAAAAAAGATTATAAAATAATAGAAATAAATCTATTAGTTTCAATAATAACTTTAGCAATTCCATTATTAATTCTATTTTTCATGAAAAATAGAACAAATAAAACTTTAGAAATGACAGGTAAAACCAACACCATCTTATTTATTACAGGTTTTTTATTTGCTATATTCTCTAGTTTAATATTTGATTATTTCAAATTTATAACTATAATTAGAATCAATATTTTATATTATGTTTTAATATTAGTGTTTGGTTTAATTGTGCAAATTGTATTAAACAGATATATTTCAAGGAAGTTTTATAATAAGGTGATTTAAATATTGACATAGCATATGTTCAAACATATTCTGTAGAAATTTGTATATTATTACGTATTTGCGAGTTTATATTCTATATTCTATGGTCCCAATTATACCCCCTTCAGGTATATACGGACCATGTTTTTTATTTGATGGTCTTTTTATATACCCCTAGGAGGTATTCCCGGACCATGTATTCCAAGAATTATATCTAAAAAGGTATTCCCAGATCATGTATCCCAAGAATTATATCTCAAAAGTCATTCCCAGACCATGTATCCCAAGAATTATAACCCATATGGTATTTCAACCCCACGAAAACTCCAAGCATTACACCCCCAAAAGTATTTTTACGACTAAAAACCGAAAAATGTAACATACACACACTTCTATCTAAAGAGACACTTGCAAATAAAAAAATTTAGGGGCTCATCAATATCTGATGTTGGTTACCATTAAAATATATACAAATCAAAAAAGACTGCTTCAAAATGACTTTCAATCATTTTCAACAGTCTTTAATTTATTATTGTTCTTTTAACCATTCTACATAATCATCTATATACAAATCATCAGAGTATCCGTGGTCTTGATTGTCAATAAATTTTACTTTGACTTCGCCCATGTTTAGTTGAAGTGCTTGGATGTAATCTTCTGTTCCATTGTAGTTGATTGTTTGATCTCCGTCGCTATAGGAGATAAATTGTGGAATGTTTTCGGAATTAAGGTTATTTTTTAATTCTAGTTTTTTTAATAGTTTTTCTCTTTGTTCTGGGTCGGTGACTTGTTCGTATGGATGGACTGCGTGAAGCATTGGGACATTGTATCTAAATGTCAACGGTGCATAAATCATTGCAGCTGAGACAATGTCGTCTTTAATTTTGTCTATGTCATCTTCTCTGTAGTTTTCAGGGAAAAAGTCTTTTCCAATGTATTGATTAATATATGATGCTATGATATATCCCCCTGATGAAAATCCCATTATGGAGATTCTGCTGGGATTGATATCAAATTTGGTAGCATTTTTTCTAATATATCGTATTGATCTTTGTAAGTCTAGAATTGGAATGGGAAATTTGTATGGATTTGATCTATAGTGTAGTAAAAAGCAATTTACACCTCTAGCATTTAGCCTTTCCGCTACTCTCTTTCCTCCGCTCGTACTTCCGTCTATTGTCTTATATGCAAAGCCTCCACCAGAGAGTACAATCACAGAATCACGGGCATCATCGACTAAATATGAAATGATATATGGTATATCTTCATATGTTTCTTTCTCATATTCACCTTTGATTTCGTGAAGATATGTAAAGGTGTCCACTAAATCTTGAATATCTTTGTACTTCGTGCCTATTATTGCTTTGGCATAGGAAACTGTGGCATCAAATCTATTAACTCCATCTTTTATCTGCATATCATCTAGTTTTGATTTTGAATGGTTTCCTGCGGCATTTTCCCAAATGTCTATTTTTTTATCGTAATCTTCAACTTTCACAAAATTTATTGGCAAAATAATCTCCTTAATCTTTCAATTCATACTACTCATATATTGTAGCATATTGATTTGAAACATTAATTAAATGATCTCTAGTTCTTAAAATATAAGTATAGAATTTGTCATAAACTAAGCCTGTTTCCGCATCATCAGAACCATTTCTTAATCTATGTAGTGAGTTTTCCCTATTTCTTTCAACCATATCCTGAACGATAAATGATTTTGTTCTGATTTCTTTCATATCAAAATCATTTTCTTTAAGGCTTTCAAACACATCATCATAAAGTTTTTCTAAAACGTGTGATACTGCTATTATTTCTAATTTTGTTTCACTTGAAAATTTTATCTCTGAAACATACATTCTTGAAGCTAATTTGCTTATGTTATAAGCATAATCCCCAAGTCTTTCTATATTTGAAGCAATCTTCAAATAATATGAAAGTTGTTTATATTGGTATTTATTTAAATCATTTGTCATTGTTTTTACGGAAACTTTTGTAATTTCCTTATTAAGATAATCTATAATTTCTTCATTAAATGCTATATTCGCTGTTGTGTCATCTTCATGATTTAATAAGTCTTGTATGGATAGTTTCAAATTTTCTTGCGTGTATTTTAGCATTCTTAATGATTCTTGTCTTATACCAGCTATTGTAGGAATGGTGTCGTGATAGCCTTCTGGATTGAGATACATCAATGACAATCCTTTTTCCTTCTCATCACTTCCTTTAATTACATTCTTAGAAATATCAACTAATAAATCTGTAAATGGTATTAAAAGAATGGTTGTAACTAAATTAAATATTGTATGCAAATACGCGATTTGTTCAGCCGTTCTATGTGATAGAGCCTCTATCCAATTAACTACTGGTAATGATAATGAAGCCGCTGTGAAAATTATAGTTCCTATTACATTAAAAGTAATATGAGCTACAGCAACTCTTTTTGCATTTTTGTTTGCGCCTATACTAGATAAAACAGAGGTAATACATGTACCTATATTTGTACCTAAAATAAGATAAAAGGCTGATTCAAATGTAATGATGCCTGTATTTGCAAAAGTAATTAAAATACCTGTTGTAGCAGATGAACTTTGCACCACCGCGGTGAAAATTGCTCCGACTACGATCCCTATAAGAGGGTTACTTGATTTAGCTAAAAGTGATGTAAATTCACGATTGGCTGCAAGTGGCTTAACCGCTGCCCCCATCATATTCATTCCCATAAATAAAACACCAAAACCAAATATTATGGTACCAGAATATTTGTATTTTCTCTTTTTAGTAAATAGCATCATTATCATTCCAATAAAAGTAAAGAATGGAGCTATTAAATCTATATCTAACGTTAATATTAAACCTGTTATGGTTGTACCAATATTAGCTCCCATTATTACATAAATCGCTTGTGATAATGATAATATCCTTGAATTAACAAATCCAACTGTCATTACAGTGGTTGCAGATGAGGATTGTATTATAGATGTGACTAGCGCACCTACTAATATCCCTATATATTTATTACTAGTTAATTTTTCTAACACTTCCTGAAGTTTATTTCCAGCTAGTAGTTCTAAGCCTTTCCCCATTTCGTTCATACCGTAAAGAAATAAAGCTAGCCCACCTAATAGCATCGATATATGCTCCATATTACCCCCTATAAAAGCTGCTAAAAAAATTATACCATAAGTAAAATATATGTTAAATCATTATTAAATTTTTGTTAAATAATATTTTCTATATCCATAAATAGATAATATATAAATATAGAAAATATATTGAATTAGATATCTAGATCTTCCACTTTCAAACAGCATTAAAAATGTGAAGGCTCCTAATAAGCTGAGTTTAAATATTTGTATTATAAGTTCATCTTCGTTTGAATGTCTAAGAGATAAAAATACTCCAATCCATACAAAAATATAAATAATTTGATAAACAAAATCCATAACTGGCCTATTTTTCGCATTTGTAAAATAAAAACTCTTAAAGAAGTCATTGTTAATTTGTTTATACTTTTCTCTTGATTCAATTGAGTTTTTATTTCTTCCTGAAAGGATGTATTCATCTTCAACATCTATTACAGCACCTCTTTGCTCCCAATAAGGTGAATAACTGCCAAATGTTGTAGTCGCAAATAATTTAGTAAATAAAAATGGAGCATACCCAATATATTTCATGTCTCGTATTCTTTTAACTATTTTCCTATTGTTGTACTTAATTTTTGCTCTTTTACCTTTTTGTGCGGCAGTATCTAAAACATCACGATGATTATAAGCGCCAAAATTACTTAATCCCATAGCAATAAAATGATTTGGTGGAAACTCCTCACTCCTCTTAAATTTAATTAAATTTTGATTGCTACAATAAAAAGAAAATATTTTTATTACAAAAATTAAAGAAATGAATGTTGCTAACGAATAGATTAATTTTTTCTTTCTATTTTTACCTTCTTTATCAATTAATAACAATACCATTAAAATAAAAATGGCGAATAAATATATAATTGATGAAGGTTTCATTAAATATGCCAATGCAGAAGATACTCCAAGCATCATATATTTTGGAATGCCATCTTTTAGAGTAAACAAAAATATTGATATAGCAATAAAAGGTAAAACCATATAGTCGGTATATGGGAAAAATATATAAACTGAAAACATCAAAGGTATTGAAAGCAAAAGAAATTTAAAAGAAAAATCTTTATCAAATATATTATATAGGGAAAATGCAGTTAAATATATTGAAAAATCTAGAAAAATAATGTTAATTAATTGAAAGAAATGTCTTGAAATGGCAAATTCCCCAATTAATGGTCTAAACAAATTAGCTAAGTGATAAAACATAAACATTATAAATCTATTATTTGGATATCTAGATATATAGGTATGAAATAACTCACTTAAATCTTCTTTATAAAATAATGTTTTTACTATAGCATATACATTATCCACATCCCATGTAGCATATAGATTAACCCTAAATATAAGAAATATTTGTAACGCAAAAATTATTATAAATGATGTTATAAATGTTATTTTCAAATTATCTTTCATCATCTTAATAAAAGGTAAAAATTTCTCCCTATAATTAAACATTGTGGCTAAAGTTACTAAAATAATAATATATTTAAGCGTAGTATTAAAACTCGCCTTAAAAAGATAATAAATTAATCCTGATAACGCCGAAAAAGACGAACAGATTACAATGAAAAATAGTATATAGTTCACAAACTTATTAAATTTTTTTATCATAAACTCTCCTAAAACAACAATATATCTACATAATGTTTATATGCCAAAATATTTTCTTAATTTTTTCGCAATCACTCTATGCCCTTCAGAATTCGGGTGCACATCATCAACCAAACCCGTATCTCCAAGCTCTTCATTGTCAGATGTAAAGTATAAAAGTCTATTTTCCCATTCCCAAGGTCTTAAATCTTTATCTTCATAATACATTTCAGTGTAAAAATCTATATTTTTTCTTTGACATACTTGTTCAACCTTTGAAATATATTCATCACTTCTACTCTTTCCTGGTCTATACATGCTCCAAACATTTTGAACATAAAAAATTATCTTTTTGTCTGAATGGATCTCCAATAGTTTTGCAACAAATCTATTAAGATATCCCATTAGAGACTTTTCTTCAAAATCATCAATTTCTCCAATTGGTAATTCTATATTTAAATCGTTAAAAGAAACGGCAACACCAATTAATTCAACATCACCATTTATTAATCCAATTCTATTGATATATGGGTCTTTTTTGGCGAATCCCGTCCCGCTAATACCTAAATTTTGAATTTTTGTATCATTAATATCATCAAGATACATCACCCAATTCTTTTTTGCTCTATAATTGTATTCTGTAATACTATCTCCTATAACAGTAATTTTCAAAACTAGCCCCCATTCATTATTAATAAGCAATAATATATATTATAACTAAAAACTATAATAATTATCAATATATAATTAATTATATTAGAATAAATTATCTACTAAGTAAAACAATAACTTCCGATTCAACAGTGTTAACAAATTGATCATATCCTGTAACTTCCTCTAATTTATAGCCATATTGTTTAAATCTTTTTATATCTCTGGCTAAAGTTGACGGATTACAAGAAATGTACACTATATTATCTATTTTGGATTTTCCAATTTTCTCTATAATCACATTGTCTAGTCCTGCTCTAGGCGGATCAAATAACGCCATACCATTATCAAATTCTAAATTAATCTCCTCTATCGCCTTTTCTGCAGGTTTACTCATCCATTCGATATTATCTACACCATTTAATAAAGCATTCTCTTTCGCATCAAAAACGGCATCTTTATTTATCTCTACCGAAATTATCTTTTTGCAAATATCAGACAAAATAATCGATGTTGTGGATACGCCACTATATAAATCTACTAATATTGAGGGCTGTATTTTTTTAACATATTCTCTAGCCTTTTGATAAATTTGAAATGCAATATCTTTATTAACTTGAAAGAAAGCTTTAGGTGAAATGTTAAAATTATAATCCCCTAATTTTTCTTGGATTTTCTTCTTTCCAAAAATATGTTGTAATTTTTGAATTTTATAATCATTCTTTTTACTATTGATGCTAATATAAAAACTGCTTATAATTTTTTCGTTTTGAATGGCTTTATAAAAATCATTCATGTTTCTTTCTTTATTTAATACAAAAATACACATAGTATCACCTAGTGATGTTGATCTTATAATAATATTTTTGACTAACCCTTTATTTGTCTTTGGATCATATCCTTGAATACCATAATCTAAAATTAAATTTTGAAGTTTCTGCACTATAGTATTTATCTCATTTGTTACCATTACACATTCATCAACTTCAACAAATGAATTTGATTTTCTAGAGAAATGAGCTAATTTACCTGTAGGTGTTAGTTTTAATTCTAATTTATTTCTATAGTGGTATTGATTTTCAGCAGATATAAAATTAATATCATTTAGATTTTCTCCAGCAATTCTATTAATTGTGTTTAATATATTATTCCTCTTAAAACTAATTTGATGTTTATAGGAAATATCATAAAGATCAAATACTCCACATAATTTATTCTCTTCTACACTATTTTCATTTAGATAAGGAGATGGTGTAATAGTTTTTATTTTTTCAGCGATAATAAATGATTTCTTTTTTTGAACTGTTCTAGCTTCTACCGTTTCACCAAGTTTAGCATTGTTTACAAAATATATAATATTATCTTTTCTTGCTATTCCTCTTCCATTATCGTCTAAATCTATAATCTCTAGTTTTATATTTTCCATAAATCATCCTTTATTTTTTTATTTTTATTATATCACATTTATTATATAGAAAATAAAAGTTTAAATTAAAAATATTAATATTAAAATTAAATATTTTAATTAATTTGATAAAATTATTTAAATATGTTGATTTAAAACTAATTTAGATATATAATCAAATTAAATAGAATAAAGAATTAATAATACGGACTGATTTCATATATAAATATCATTTAGGAGGTTTTTATGAAAGAAAATTTGTCAATTTGCCCTGTATGTGAGCACGAACTATCCATTACAAGATATAAATGCAATAAGTGCAAAACGGAAATCAATGGAAATTTTAAACAAGATAATTTTTCCAAATTAACTAAAGAACAAAAAGACTTTGTAGAAATATTTGTTCTTAAAAGAGGTAGTATAAAGGAAATCGAAAAGGAATTAGGTATCTCCTATCCTACAGTGAGAAATAAGCTAGATAATGTAATCTCAGCCTTAGGTCATAAAGTTGAGAGTGATACTTCAAAAATAGAAATATTAAATATGTTAAACAATGGAGAAATAACATCAGAAGAAGCTACAAAGATGTTATCCGAAATATAAGGAGGTTAAAATGTCAGAAGAAAAGAAATTAATCTTAAATATGTTAAAAGAAGGAAAAATCACTGAAGATGAGGCATTAAAATTATTAGATGCTATCGGAGAAAAAGAGAAAAAAGAAGAAGAAAAGACAAATTTTGCTGAAAAAGAGGCTTCTTTTGAAAACTCAGTAAATAATTTTGTAAACAAAATATTATCAGGTGTTGAAACAGCAATAAATAAAGCTGGTGATGTGATAAATAATATGGATTTTGATATTTCCAATATTAACATTGCAGGATCAAAATTTAATGCTAATACAACTAAAACATATAAAATAGAAGATATTGAAGAACCAATAAATTTCTTTGTTAATAATTTACAAGGTGCAATACAAATTCAAAGTCACAATCAAGACTATATTGAATGTATAGCTATTATAAATTATGACAATAAATATCATGATGAAAATGACGAATTTTTAATTCATAAAATTGAAGATAATAACCACTACTTTGGAATTGATTTAAATAAAAATAATTGGAATTTTAAATCCCAACTTATTATCAATTTACCAAAAGATAAACTAAATAGTATTAAAGTAAGAAATTCAAATAGTAAGATTCAAGCTAATAATTTTGATATAGATAATGTGATATTTGAAACTACAAACGCTAGAATAGAATTTTCTAATATTACTTCAAAATCAATAAATGCAACCACAACAAATGCTAAAATTGAAGCTATCAATGTAGGTACTGATAAAATTGTTACAAACACTACCAATAGTAAGATTTCTTTAAGTGAAATTAAATCTGATGAGCTAGAAGCTTATACTACAAATGGTAAAATTAATTTAACAAAACTTAATGTAGTAGATGTAATTGCTCAAAATACAAATGGATCATTATATGTGTCTAATATATTTGATGATACAAATAAATTGGATCTATCTTCTACAAATGGAGGCATATATATTGAAGGACTAAATTTTGAAAGATCTATTAAAGCTTCTCTATCAGCAAGAAATAGTGATGTTATTTCACCAAAATTCTCTAAAATCTATAGAGATAAGCATTCAACAAAAGCCTATACTGAAAATTATGACGAAAATGCTGAAAATACTTTAGATATTACAGCTGTTACAACTAATGGAAAGATTTCAATTCTATAATAATTTGAAATAGAAAACTATATATAGTCCAGATTAAGGAAAGTACACGTTTATATTGTGTATTTTCCTTTTTTTTATATTTCATTCCGTTACATTTTTGTAATATTTAGCTAATTATTACAAATTAATTACAAAAAACTTGACAATAAGTTACAGTAATTATAATATAAAGGAGTTCGAAACGGAGGAAATATGAATTTTATAAAAAAGAATATTAAAGTATTAGCAAGTACTTTGGTTCTTGTTTCAGTCGTATCAGTTGGTGGCTATGTAATAGCATCTTTACCAAAAACTGTTAAAATGACTATAAATGGCGAAAAAAAACAAATCGAAACTTCCGCTAAAACAGTAGAAGAGCTATTAAATGAGCAAGGATACAAAGTATCTGATGTGAAAATAGAAAACTTAAAATTAGAAGATAAAGTAGTAAATAATTTAGAATTAGATTTTAACACAAAGAAAAATATTATTTTTAGTAACGAAGGAAAAGAATTATCAGTATCTACATATACTAATAATGTTTCTGAATTCTTAAAAGAAAATGACGTTAACCCTGATGAAGATGATGTTGTATCCCCTTCTTCAGAAACAAAATTAAATGATAACACACATATTACATATAATAATGTAGTTATTGAAAATTATAAAACAAAAGAAAAAATTGCTTTTAAGAAAACTCAAAAATATGATTTCAATCTAAATGTTGGTACAAATAAAGTATCTGTTAAAGGTGTAAATGGTGAAAAAGAACATTCACATGAAAAAGTTACAGTTAACGGAAAAGTTGTATCAGATAAAGTAAAAGATACAAAAATTACTAAAAAACCAGTAAATCAAGTTAGTTTAATCGGTTCAAAACAAGTAGTTAATGAAAGCTTATATTTTGACGTTATCGAAAAAGACAATTCTTCTATGTATGTTGGGGAAAGTTCAACTGTACAAAAAGGACACGAAGGATTAAAAAGATATATTTATAAAGTTGAAGGCGATAAAAAAGAATTAGTTAGCGAAAAAGTTATTTCAGAACCTGTTAATAAAATTGTAGAAAATGGTACAAAAAGAAAAGCCGTAGTTGCAAGTTCTTCTTCAATTTATTCACTTAGAGATTTAAGATTCCAAGGTGTTATAAATTGGGGTGGAAAGAGATTTACTTATTATTCTCAAAGCGTACTACCTGGAGGCGGATTAAGAATCCCTGGTAGACATATCAACGCTGGTGGCTTTGTTGCTGACAGCGATGGTTATATCGTTTTAGCAAATGATGGTCCTCTTGGATCTGTAGTATCAACACCATTTGGTTATATGGGTAAAATCTACGACAGAGGTACTTACGGTAACCACTACGATGTTTATACAAGATAATAAAAGAAAAAATCTGTTAGAGAATTTCTCTAGCAGATTTTTTTATATTGAAAAACTTCCATTGACTATTGATGAAATATTTTTAACCTTTTATGATGAAGTTTTTCAGCCTTTATATCTAAATTTAATTTTATACTGAATGAAATTTTGTATTGTCAGCTTAAATCAATAAAATGTCGTTCTGTACTAAGTTTTTAGCGGAAAACCTCAGCTTTTTTCTAAGATTCTTGATTTATACTGATGTTTTTATTCAAAGTGACAACTTTATTTAGCAACATCTTATTCTATACTGAACTTTTAACGAAAATCCTCAGCTTTTTTATGAGATTCTTGATTTATACTGATGCTGTTTTCAAAGTGACAGCTTTATCTAGCAATTAGAGATTCTATACTGAAGTTTCCCTCTATTTTTTAAAAAGTTACCTACCCTGCATATCCATTAGTTACCACACAAAAAAGAGGTAGCTTTTACACCACCCCGTTTATTTATATATTTCTTCTATTCGCTAATTTTTTATAATCGATATTTCTTATTTCACACCAATTTTTTACTTCATTTTTAACTATAATGTCTACTTTTCTTAGTTCATCTAAGTTTTTTGCTCCTAATAAGGTCATAATTGACTTTATTTGGCTTTTCCAATTATTTACCTTATCAATAGCCTCTTCCATAGGTAAATCGTTCACTAATTTCAAAAATCTTCCTGCCATGGCAACTGATTTTGCTCCTAAGGAAAGAGATTTAACAATATCATAGCTATTTCTTATACCGCTTGAAGAAATAATTTCGATATCGTCCATATATTGTTGTGATTCTAATAAAGAAACGACAGTTGAATTTCCATAATCATTTAAGAAACTTAGCTTGTCATCTTCATCTCTTCTTGAATTTTCTATCATAGCAAAGCTTGTACCACCTTTACCGGAAATATCAACAGTCTTTGCTCCAACTTCTTTTAACTGCCTTATTGCATTTCTAGACATCCCAAATCCTACTTCTTTGATGATAACTGGAAGTCCTAAATTATCAACTATATCGGAAATATTGTCCAACCATTTAGAAAATTCTCTCTCACCTTCAGTCATTATTATTTCTTGTGCAGCATTGACATGAATTTGTATACCATCTGCACCAATAATCTCACACGCTTTCTTTGCATCTTCAAGAGTTTTATCAGCCCCTAAATTGGCAAATATTATCCCATGAGGGTTTTGCTTTCTAGCAATTTTAAAACTATCATGTGTGGACTTATCTTTTAACGCCACAGAAAGTGATCCAACCGCCATAAAAGTATTTGTCTCTCTAGCTAAAATAGCAAATTTCTCATTATATGATTTAGTTAATTCAGATCCTCCGGTCATCCCATTCATATGAAATGGATGATCTAGTTTAAAACCTGCAATACTCGTTGAAATATCAACATCTTTCATATCAATATTAGGAAATACATCATGAATAAAATCCATATTATCAAAATCAGATTGTCTTTTGATCTTTTGAAATTCCAAAGCTAAATTTAGGTGTTCATCTTTTCTATTAATATCAATATTCATAATTTACCCCTCATGTATGCTTAAATCCAATTTTGTAATTTTGTTTTCTTTCCATTCTTTTTCAAGCGATTTAACATCAAAACCTTTATAGGAAATTGCTATACCACAATCTCCCCCACCTGCGCCCGAAGTCTTTGATGCAAGTCCAAATTTTTTCGCTATTTCGACTAAATCAAATAAATTATCTCTTTCGATTAATACATTGTAGTTTTCAGCATATTGTCTTAACAATTCTCTGTTTTTTTCAAGTGAATGTTTTACAGTTTCAAAACTTGATTTTATATATCCCTTTACAAATTCATCTACACATTTATTACTTTCATGTAGAAAATCTTTATAGAATTTGATATTTTTACTTATATTGTTTTTTGCTTTGTTAACCAGATTTATACTAGAAGCTGGAGATTTTGTCCAACCTATAATAAAATCATATTCATTATTAAGAGAAATATTTTCAATCTCTAAACTATCCCAATCACTTTCAACTATATCTTTTAATGTCTCGGTCTTTAATCTCTTTAATATTTTTTCTCTATCAAATGAAGTATATTTAATTAAACCATTGTAAACAGCAGATGCAATATCACCACATGAACCGTTTGGATTTAATTTTATGCTTGCTATAGCAGATAATTTGAACAGATCCATCTTGCTATATTCTACTTTATAATATTCTAAAATTGATTTTATAACTGCAACAACAATTGCAGCACTTGAACCAAGTCCATATTTTATACCATCTTGGGATTCTAAATCACTGGTCACCTCTATATCGTAGAAATCTAAACTATATCCTTTTTGTAAAATGTATTTTTCCGCAATGTCCATAGCAGAAAAAATATATTCAAATCTATCATCTTTCTGATCTACAACAATTTGATCGTCCTGTCTTGACCAAATCATTCTAATATTTGAATATGATTTTACCGATCCCTTATGTTTGGATTTTTTTAATTTAATTGTGATGAATTTGTCTACCGATATTAATACCGCTTTATTGCCAGGATTTACTACTGCATATTCTCCTGCAATATATAATTTACCGGGAACTTTAACCTCTATCATTCTATCTCCTTTACAGTAGCATCGCCACCAATATCTGAAATAATAATTTTACTTTCATCAAATTCTTTTTTTAATTCTTCAACAATACATTGTATTTCTGATTTCCTACATAAAATTTTAACATTTGGGCCTGCATCCATTGTGTAATAAATCTCATGCCCCTTGGCACGCATAGATTTTACTTTTTCAATTGCTCTTATGCTATCTTCTTTAAAATATATTATAGGGGGGTTAGAAGATAGCATAGTAGCATGCATTTTCATAGCATTATGTTCGGCAATTTTACCTAGAGTGATAAAATCTCGATTTTTTATAGCCTGTTTGATATTTTCTAAATCTTCCTCACAACTTTCAACATGAGCATTATATAGCGGTGAAGTTTCAATGGTTTGTTTCATTGCAACTCTGCTTGAAATTTCTTTCTTTTCATTTTTTAACACTAGGATAATCATAGCAATATCCCATTGAGCATCATCAATTTTTCTTGCATAGGAGTTTTCATGTTTATCTCCCTTAACCCATTCGACAAAACCACCAAATATACTTCTTGAAGCAGACCCGGAACCTCTTCTAGCAAGTTTTGTAATCTCTTCATTTGAATAATTTAGATTAAATAATTTGTTTAATGCCATTGCTAAAGCAGCAAACCCTGACGCTGATGATGCAAGTCCCGCTGCAGTTGGTACATGATTATATGAATTAACAAGTACAGATTTTTTTACGCCTGATAATTCTCGAAAAATATCTATGTATTTTGATAGCTTTTTATGTTGTCCTTCGTCTTGCAATTCACCATCCAAATAGAAAATATCACCATCATTTTCATCTTCAATAAATGATACCTCTGTTTCTGTATAAAGAGCATCAAGAGTTAATGACAATGAACTATTTTTTGGGATAATAAATTCTTCATTTTCCTTACCCCAATATTTAATTAAAGCAATATTTGAATGCGCCTTAGCCCTAAATTTTTTCATATTTCTCCTATTTTCTAATTATCTTTTTAATTTAGATATCCAAACATCTTTACCAATTTCTTTATATGCTGTTTCAATCTTTTTAGCTATTTGTTCATTTTTAGCTAGCGCAATAACGCAACCGCCTCTTCCACCACCGGTTAGCTTAGACCCTAATGCTCCATTTTCTAAAGCTATATTGACTAATTCTTCGATTGATTCATCAGAAACTGTTAATTTCCTTAAATTATCTTGAGCTCTATTTAATATTTCTCCCAACTCTTCAACATCATTATTATTCATTGCATCACGCGCTTTATTAGTTAAAACTCCTAAATTGCCTATATATCTATGATATGTTTTATCTTTTTCCAACAGATCATGGACATCCTTAACGGATTCTTTTGTTTTTCCCTTTTTACCCGAATCAACTATAATTAAATACGCATCCAAATTGATAGGAAAAGGTTCAAGTGTCTTATCTTTTATAAAATAGATACTTTGATTATGTAATACAGTATTAATATCTAAACCGCTTGGATTTCCGTGAATAATTTTTTCTGAAATATTAGCCCATTCACTAATTTTATCATTATTATATTCAATGTCAAAGTATTTAAATAGCGCTCTAGCCACACCCAAAGATGCGGCAGCACTAGACCCCATTCCTCTTTCATTAGGAATGTTGGAATCAATATATATTTTTATTTTTTCTTCTATTTTGTATTTATCTAGAAATTCTTCAACTAGTTTTTTTATACCATCCAAATCTTCTGAAGTATTGGAAAGCAAACCATCATAGAATTTACATACAATTTTATTTTCATCTGATTTTTCAATTTTTACTTCAAGCTTTGTACCATTAAATGGAATGGCAATAGCTGGCTTTCCATAAACAACTGAATGTTCTCCAATTAAAATAATTTTCCCATATGTTGTTGATAATACATTTTCTTTCATACTAACCTACTAATTGACTTATTATCCAAGGTGCAGCATATAGAGACATAAATTGAACTCCATAATTTACTCCTTGTTTATTTAGATACCCGCTTACGATTCCTATTAATATAACACCAAATACATTTACTATACCAGCATCGATATATGATAAAAGTACTATAAATGCTATGAATAGTGCCAAAATTGCTTCATGTGGGATTTTTTCTAAAACAAATCTTGTAATAACTGAAGCAAACTTATTTGTCAAAATATATGATAACACACCAGCAATGGCTGCTGCCATGATAACCGGCACCAAGATTTCTCCAAATGAAAGTATATGGTGAATATTGTGGCTATTTGTAAATACAGGATCTGCTTCAAATAAAGCTATCCCTGGTCCAATGGACGCTGGTGAAAGTGGTATGCCTAGAGCAATAAGTGGTATAAGTATACCTGAAATATAAGTAGCCTGTATAACTGATGACATAACCGTTATTGTAGTGTAGGCTTTTTCAGTTTTATCCCTTGCACCTTTTCCAAAACTTTCTCCGAACAATATTGTCAATCCCACTGGTGATAAAACAAATAAAAATGTAGAAATAAATGATGCTATTGCAGATTTTTTTATTTGCTCTTTTGTAACAATTTTAAGTGGATTTAGACTTTCATCTTCTATCTTTGGAATGCTAATATTTTTGAATTTATCTGTTATCATTTTTGCTTTTTCGTCTTTATTAAGTAAACCTAATAGTGATATTATAAGTGGACCAATTGTAATCCCTAAGAAAAATGAAATAGATACATTTTTCTCTTGTGGAACGATACCCATTCCCCAGTACAAATGTCTTAATCCCATAAACAATATTGATAATGGAATGATACTCACTAATGATAATATTTTTGCTTTACTTAATAAGGATAAAAATATTGCTCCAAATACGAATAATATCGAGGAATATTGTTTTAACATTTCTCCATATGGTGCAATCAATTTTGCAATGATTAATGTAGTTGGCAATGCAACAACTATACCAATTAGTGACCCTACCGCCATTTTCTTTATAACCACAGCAGATAATCCTTTGTCTTTAAGATAAAGACTATGCTCCATCATTGGCGATGACATAACTCCACCAGGTAATCCTACTAAAGCTGTTGGAATGGCATTTGTTAGGGATAAAGTAATAATAGCAGCGATAAAAAATCCTAATACAGCAGCAGGATGTGCTCCTGATAATGCCAATACCAAAGTTATAGGAGCTAAAACAGAGGTTTCATCCGTACCTGGTATAAATCCTATAATTGTATATATAACAATTGAAGCAATAATTGCTAAAACTATTTGTAAAATAATATTAAAGTCCATTATTCAGCCTCCACTACTCGTTTTGGTGAAAAAATAAATGAGCTAATAATAAACCCAATAACAGCACCACCTAAACCAAAAAATAACACATATGATGGTTGAAATGCTTTCGCGTAAAAATACAGTCCCATAGTTGTAACAAGTGTAATAAATATGCTCAATAATAGATCTTTTATGGAGACAACATCTCCCCAAATATTAATTTTCTCTTTGTTGTCCATTATTTCCTCCTCATAGCATTTTCTATATTAGCATATTTTTTATTGTTTTACAATAAATTTTTATGTTTTTAAGACAAATATTGATTATAAGTTAAAAAATATTAAAAAAGTATTTTAAAAAAATTCATTTTAAAAATACCATATTTGTGTTAGAATATATAAACAGAATGGAGTTAAAAATTATGAGTAAATTATATATACCAAAAGGCTATCAATCTAGCCTTGATTTAGCGCAAACGCAATATTTTATTAAGGAGATAAAAGAAGTATTTCAATATACTTTAGCCAGAAGTTTAGATTTATTGAGAGTTTCTGCACCTATGTTTGTCAGAACTACAACTGGTATAAATGATAATTTATCCGGTGTGGAAAAACCTGTTTCGTTTAAAGTTAAAGAAAATAATTCAGAAGCAAATGTTGAAATTGTGCATTCTCTTGCTAAATGGAAGAGATTTGCATTGGGAAGATATAAAATACCTACATATAAAGGTATTTATGCCGATATGAATGCCATCCGTGCTTTTGAAGAATTTGATAATACCCATTCTATTTATGTGGATCAATGGGATTGGGAAAGAGTAATTTTAGAAAAGGATAGAACAGAAGACTATCTAAAAGAAACAGTAAATACTATTTATGAAGCATTGTTGCATCTAGAAGAACATTTAAGAATAAAAATTAATGACTATAAAAAATTGTTACCAGAAAGAATTTCATTTATTAAATCACAAGAACTTGAAGATATGTATCCAAATCTTTCCCCAGAAGAAAGAGAAAAAGCATACGCAAAAGAAAAAGGCGCAATATTTGTAATGCAAATTGGTGACACTCTTAAATCTGGTACACGCCATGGAGATAGATCTCCCGACTATGATGATTGGAAATTAAACGGCGACTTAATCGTATGGAATCCAATCTTAGATGATGCACTAGAATTATCAAGCATGGGTATTCGTGTAACACCAGAAATATTAATGGAACAATTAACAAAATCAAATTCACTAGATAGAGTTCATCAAGATTATCACAAAAAACTATTAAACAACGAACTTCCGCTAACAATCGGTGGCGGTATCGGACAATCACGCTTATGCATGTTTTTCTTACAAAAAGCCCATATAGGCGAAGTACAAGTATCCATTTGGCCACAAGAAGTTATGGATGAATGCGAAGAAAATGGAATAATATTATTATAAAAAAATAAGTCGAACTGCTGATGAATCGGGCAAAACCCTGCACATTCATCGTTGCATCGACTTATTTTTTATGTTATATAATCTTTATTTTAAAGTATATACCTTTATCGCTTTTTCTATTATCTCTAGCTCCACAGGTAAGTTATGTGATATGTCCCCGTCTACTCCTGTTTTTACTTTTTCATCATCTAATGTTTCTATTTTAATTTTTTTCGCCTTCATATAATCTATCTCTTCATTGTTGTCTACATCTCCTTTTATCATATCTCCTATCAAAGATAATTTGGATATAAAGTTGCTATCCTTAAATAATAATAGATGCAAATTACCATCTGTTCGTTTAACGTCTTCTTCCACGAAATCAAATTCATCCAAAGTAGAACTTGTTGTTACAACTAGGTGACTAAATTTTCCTTCCAATACTCTATCATCATCCAATGTAATTCTAAGATTATGATGGGTATTTTTTGTACTTTGCTTTATTGCATTTACTACATAAGATAAAACAGCAAAATTTGTTTTATCTTCAATAGAAACGCTCTGTAATGATTCAGGAATATCTCCAATATTGAAATTTAATGTAAAAATATCACCATTTGTAGATGCAACATCTAATACTTCATATTTTGAAAAATCAAGTTCATCTATTGCGGTATATACATTTTGAGGAATTTTTAACACCCTTGCTAAGCCGTTAAAAGTGCCGCCTGGTATAACCCCTAAAATTGGCTTATCTTTGGTATCAGACTTAACTAATCCATTTACTATTTCATTTACCGTTCCATCTCCCCCAATAGAAAATACTGAATCAAAAGATTTCTCACATGCTTCAATTGCAAAGTTTGTAGCATCTTTTTCTTTCTTAGTTTCCTTCATTTCAACATTTTCATAATAATCTATCAATCTTTCCCTTAATTTATTTGCATAATCCTCACCGGATTCATTGCCAGATGTTGGATTGTAAATAATCATTGCTTTTTTCATAATATACCTCACTTTTGTTAAATATTAATATTCCTTATAATCATACCCATTTATTAAATTTTTATAATACCTTTTAAAATGGAAAGTGAACTTGACATTAAAGTTATAATTGGAATTATTTTGATAAGTGGTATTATATCATGGATTTATAACTTATATTTAAGAAAAGTAGAATAGATAACTAAAATAATATTTGTTAGAAAACAGTAAATAGAAAAAGTTTACTGTTTTTCTCTGTCTAAAAACAAAAAAGTATACACATAGAGGAATAAATTTTGTTTAACTCCTTGCAAAATCTTCCCTGCAGGGTTGAAAATATAGAAACTGCAATGATCAATTTTGATGCTTACACCCTAGCAAATTGAGAAAAAACAAAATAGCTAGGGGCAATTTTGACGCTTACACCCTAGCAGATTGAGAAATATCAAAATTGCTAGGGTCAATTTTGACGTTTAAACCCTAGCAGTTTGAGAAATATCAAAATTGCTAGGGGCAATTTTTACGTTTAAACCCTAGCAGTTTCAGAAATATCAAAATTGCTAGGGTAAATTTTGGATTTTTAACCCTAGCAAAATGAAAAATATCGAATTCACTAGGGTTACAGACGCTTTTTTGACCCTAGCAAATTGAGAAATATCAAATTCACTAGGGTTATAGTCTTTTTTTCTGCCCTAGTGAATTTTGGAATATCTAAAACGCTAGGGTCATAATCATTCTTTTCCCCTAGCGACTAATAAATTAAAAAGAACCAGCAACCACTGGTCCTTCATTTTCCTTGCTAACAAAACATTTTGATAATTTTTATAAAACTTTTGCAGCGAGGAATGCGCAAGGCGTAACTTAATCCACTTGGCCATTGTTTCTTTAAAATTTACATTTTTTAACTATATTTCTAATTACTTCCAAATTAATTTTATATTCTACAGATTATATAAATCAAAAAGAACCAGCAACCACTGGTCCTTCATTTTCCTTGCTAACAAAATATTTTGATAATTTTTATAAAACTTTTGCAGCGAGAAATGCGCAGGGCGTAATTTAAGCCACTTGGCCATTGTCTCTTTAAAATTTACATTTTTTAACTATATTTCTATTTACTTCTAAATTAATTTTATATTCTACAGATTATATAAATTAAAAAGAACCAGCAACCACTGGTCCTTCATTTTCTTTGCTAACAAAACATTTTGATAATTTTTATAAAACTTTTGCAGCGAGGAATGTACTATATTTTCCATGAAGAATTATATCTCATAGACTTATCATATCCTGCGCTATATCTACAATGATAATTTTTATATTTTCGCGTCGCGAGGAATTTCGTGCGGAGCACGAACCGCAGCAGCGAAATATATAAAAATTACTTTGGCGCTACTTCCAACGCTAATTTCATCATATCTGTATATGCTTTTTCTCTTGTTTCTGCTGATTCTTCTTCTTCAGCATTATCTGAGACTGTACAAATACATAATGCTTGTTTTCCATTTTCAAGTGCTGACATAAATAGTCCAGCAGCTTCCATTTCTACTCCTAATGTATTGTATTTGATTAGATTGTCAATTTCTCCATTTGTCCATTTTCTATAAAATTCATCAGAAGAGAAAACTGGTCCGAAGTGAGCTTTAATTCCAAGTTCTTCTGCTTTTTCGTGTGTTTTTAATAAAAGTTCAAATGTAGGTGTTGGAGAAAATTGAATTTCACCAAATTTTCCTTTTACAACTGATGAAGCTGTATTTGCTGCAGTTGCAACAATTACATCTCTAACCTTTAGATGTGGTTGCAATCCACCAGCTGTACCAACTCTAATGATTGTTTTTACATCATAGAAAGCAAATAATTCATGATAATAAATCATTGCAGAAGGTATTCCCATTCCAGAACCCATTACTGAAACTCTTTTGCCTTTATATGTGCCTGTAAAGCCAAGCATTCCTCTTACATCTGTGAATTGTTCTACATTTTCTAAAAAATTATCAGCAATAAATTTTGCTCTTTTTGGATCTCCCGGCATTAAAACTGTATTTGCTATTTGGTCTTTACTTGTCGCGCCAATATGTGGTGTTGGTATCATATAATCTCCTTTTATTTTGATTCAAAAAATTCTCTCATTAAATCTATCATATATTCTTGGTCTTTTACACCAGCCATTTCTCTGGAAGAATGCATTGCAAGCATCGGATTTCCGATGTCAATATTTCTTATACCAGTGTTTGTTTCAATAATCGCTCCTATTGTTGAACCACCTCTTAAATCTGATCTATTGTGGAACATTTGCAGCGGTATATTATGTTGATTTGCGATATCTATCAATACCGCTCTACCAAATGAATCTGTTGCATATGACTTTCTTGCAGAGTCTTTTATAACTGGTCCTTTATTTAATCTTGGTTGATTTGTTGGATCTGCCTTAGCTGTGTAGTTTGGATGAATGGCATGTGCTTGATCTGCAGAAATCATATATGAATCGTAAATTTGATTGATAAAATCTACTTCATCATTTCCTAACGCAAATGATATTTTTTTCAATACATCTCTAAACATTGCACTTGCAGCACCTTGTAAAGTAGATGAACCAATTTCTTCATTATCAAATGCTACAAATATTTGAGTATTTTCTGAAGAGCTTGCATCTAGAAGTGCTTGTAATCCAGCGTGTACCATTCCTAAATTGTCTATTTTCCCTGATTGGAAAAATTCATTATTTAATCCAAATGTATATGATTTTTCTCTATTATATAGGAATAAATCATGACTTAATATGTTTTCTTTTTTAACGTTTAATTCTTCGGCAATTAAATTATCTAAGTCGAAATCTTCACCCAATCCGATAATTGGCAATGTTTCTTTTTGAGGATTTGGTAATTTTCCTCTTTCATCTTGTGATTGCATATGAATTGCTAATGAAGGTATTGTAAGTAAATCTCTATCAATATTTAATAGTTCAACATTTGGTTTATGTGCAGATTCACCTTTTAGAAATACTCTCCCAGCTATGGATAATGGTCTATCAAACCATGTATGCAGTAATGGTCCTCCATATACTTCAGTATTTAATTGTAAATATCCTTCTTTTTTTATTAAAGGATTAGATTTTATCTTAAATCCAGGTGAATCTGTATGAGCTCCAACAATTCTAAATCCACTCTTTTCATTTTCACCAATTACAAAAGCTATCACTGTTGAATTGTTAACAACTAGATAATATTTTCCATTTTTTTCTAATTTCCATTTTTCTGTTAAATGTAATTCTTCAAAACCTGCATTGTTAAATTTATCCGCTGCAAATTTTGCTGAATGGTACATTGAAACAGAATCATCTAAGTAATTTAATAAATCTTTAATAATTTCTTTTGACATTTTTTCTCCTATTTTGATGCATTTCCTGCGATATTTAACACATCCCATGTTGGTGCATATGGTGGTGAATATGCAAAATCGACAAATCCAAGTTCATCAACAGTTAGTCCCTTATAAACTGCTACTGATAAGGCGGATAGTCTTTCGACAGCTCCAGATTTTCCGAAAATTTGCCCACCTAATATTTTTCTTGTATCTTTATCATATACTAATTTTACATGAATGTCACTTTGTCCTGGATAATATGATGTATGGTTTTTAGCTATTACATATGAACTGGAATAGTTTAAGTTTAAGCTCTTTGCAGTTTCCTCTGATATACCAGTTATTGCAACACCATAATCTCCTACCATTAATGAACCTGATCCAAAAGCTCCGATGAATGGTTTTTGTTCTTCTGAAACAATATTTTCTCCTACTAAACGTCCCATCTTATTTGCATATGTTGCAAGAGGAGAATAGAAGTTATCCATTTGTGGATTATACACAGATGCACAATCACCTAAAGCATATACATCTTCAATATTTGTCTTGCCATATTTATCAGAAATTATCGCACCATTTTGAAGCATCTCTATTTCTGTATCCTTTAGGAATGCTGTATTTGGTCTAAATCCAATAGCGATTATAGCCATGTCGCATTCAAACTCACCTTTATCAGTAATGACTTTAGTTGCGATACCATTCTCAGTTTCAAATCTTTCGTAAGAATGTTCCAGCATAAATTCCACACCTTTTTCCTCTAAAGCCATAGTGATAAGTTCTGAGAATTCTTTATCAAATACTTTATTCATAGGATAGGATTCTTTTTGAATGATTTTAACTTTTTTACCTAATTCTACAATTTGATCAGCTACCTCAAGCCCAATAAATCCACTTCCAATTATTACTATCTCTTCACTTTTATCTAAATATTGTTTTAATTTTTCCACTTCATATAGCTTGGTAACTGTAAATACATTTTCAGAATCAGCACCTTCACCTATGATAATTGGCGTAGCTCCTGTACAAATAGCTAGCTTATCGTATCGTTTTTCAAGTTGTTCATTCTTTTCTAAATTTTTAATTTTTAATACTTTATTATCAAAATCCACTGCTACAACTTCATGTTTTAGAAGTAGATTTATCCCACTTTCTTTTGTCTTTTCAACAGACCTAGCAAACATTTGATTGCTATCAGTAAACTTTTCTCCAATATAATATGGTAGCCCGCAAGCTCCAAAAGACACATAATCTTCTTTTTCTATAATAGTCACATTTGCTTCTGGATTTGTACGTTTGGCCTTTGCAGCCACTGAAGCTCCTGCCGCTATTCCACCAATAATTAAAACTTCCATAAACTCTCCTTTGATAAAAATTGGGTGATAATTTATCACCCAATTTAGTTTATTTAATTAATTTAAGTTAACCCAGATACCTGGTTGACTTGAATCTTTTGAAAGATTTATCACTCCTGACTCCACTTTATAAATAAAATAATCACCCGGAGCAAGTTTAGTTGCAACATTTTGCTCATTTATCGCATCAGTTGCTCTATTATATCCATCAACCTCTTCTATTAATTGATAAGATTCTCCCTCTTTTATCTTTTCGTCAGATTTTGATTCAACAAATAATTTTTGAGGATTAATCCAAAGTCCTGGTTTTCCTTTAATTGTTGTGATATTTATCATTGAATTATCTTCTTGGTAAATGAAATAAACACCTTCAGATAAAACATTTATACTATTTTGTGTTGATATTGCATCATCAATTGATAAATACCCATTTGCTTTTTCTTTTAACTCAAAAGTTTTACTAAAAATAGAATCTTCATTTTCAGAATCATCTTCTTTTTCAGTTTCTTTAACAGTTTCATCAGAAGTTTCTTTTTCTTTAACTTCTTCTATAGTCTCTTCTCTAGTATTTGGTTCTTTATCAATCTCTTCAGAAGTTTCTGTTTCTGTCTCCTTAATTGTTTCTTTAGGAACTTCTTTTACTGTAGTATTTTCTTTTATATCTTCTTCAGTTTCTTTTTCTTTAACTGTTTCCATTTCAGCTACTTTGACTTTAACAAGATCTAATTTTGAAGATTTTGCGATTTTATCTATTGCAGATTTTGTAATTTCTTCCTTATTATAATCAAGTTTTTCAAGATCATCTTCTGAAATTTCATTGTCGATAAACTTATCTACCGCTTTGTTAAATGATAAATCTTCTTTAATACTACTTTCATTTTTTGTCATTTGTTGCTTTTGTGTATAGTTAAAATTATCAGAAGGGTTAATCCAGATACCTGCTTCATAAGCTTCTTTTGTAATATTTAACATGCTGTTATATGATTTGAAGATATAATAATTACCTTTTTCTACATTTCTTATAGAATTCACTTTTTCTTTAGCATCTATAGAATTTACATATCCTTTTGTATCAGTTTTAAGTCTATAAGTTAAAATCTCACGCTTATTATCATTTGTAAGTTTTGTAGAATTTTCAATTCGATTATTTAAATTATTTGGATTTATCCACACTCCAGCAATGGATTCATCTTTAGTAATATTTAACATACCATTATATTTCTTATAAATAAAATAATTTCCCTTAGACACATTCATAATTCTATTTTTTTCATCCTTAGCATCAAAAGAATCCATATATCCTTTTGTATCTTCGGACAATATAAATTTATCTTGTGTTTCCAAATCATCAGAAACCATATTTTTAGAAGGATTTATCCATCCGCCAGCTTGTCCTTCTACCTTAGTAATGTTTAACATACCATTATAAGATTTGTAAACATAGTATTCACCTGATTCATATACAGTTATAGGATTTTTACCTGATTTTGCATCATCAGAATCCATAAACGCTTGTACAGCATTTTCCAACACATACAAATTAGAATCATCTTGTTTATCAGTAGATTTAGACAAAGAAATATTGTCTACTGGATTTATCCATCCACCAGCTTCTCCCTCAACTTTGGTAATATTTAACATACCATCATGTTTTTTATAAATATGATACATCCCTTTTGGTAATGTTTTATTAGTCTTTGCTCTATTTTTTGCTTCTTGTGCTTCTTTATATACTTGCACACTATTATTCAATTGATAATCTTTAGCTAATGCTACACCAACATTAGACAATAAATATGAAGCAGAAAATATTATTAATCCACCTTTTTTAATATAATCTTTTCTTTTCATTTTATATCCCCACAAAATTTAAATAATACACTTAATCATAGTATATAACAATCTTTTAATAAGTGCAAAATAAATATCCATATTTATTATTTCTTTTTAATAGCATTGGCTAAGTCTAACTCAACTGATATTAGGGAAACCATAAAAAAAGAAGGCTTCCGCCTTCTTTACTAATTAACTATTTAATTATCTTGTATATACGTCAAAGTGATTTCCGTAAGTTCCTCTGTCATAAACTTTACCTTTGAATCCAAATGGTGTATTTATAACTGTTCCCTTAGGAGCACTGTTTGCTAATACAATGTATCCATCTTTGTCTGCAACATATCCAGCTGAGTTAACGTGTCTTCCAGGAATTCTTAGTCCTCTACCAGGTAAAACTCTTTGTGAATAGTAAGTGAATTTATAACCACTCCAGTTAACAATACCATTAAATTGTAATTGTCTTAGAGAATAAATCAATGGTGAACCATTAGTAATATCTCTAATTATTGTGCTTGAACCAGATGAAACTTTTGATTTAACCACTGATTTAGCATTTGGGTTTATCCATGATCCTGGTACACCTTTTTTCTTTGATAAGTTTAACATACCATTGTATGATTTATAAATATAGTATGTACCTGCTGATACTGTTGAATTACTTCCAGAATTAGCTTTTGCTAATGCTGCATTTGTATATCCATTTACTGTGTATTTTAATGAATAAGTACCTGATGCTGGTTTTGTACTTTTTGTTGAAGTTGTATTATTTTTTGTTGTATTTGATACTTTTGCTGCACTTACAGTATTTGGGTTTACCCATGATCCTGGTGTGCCTTTTGTTCTAGTCAGATTTAACATACCATTGTATGTTTTGTAGATATAGTATGTGCCTTTTGATAAAGTTGTTTTTTGATTAACTTTATTTCTAGCATCTGCTGCATTGCTATATCCTTTAGCTGTTGATTTTAATGTGTATGATCCAGCTTTTGGAGCTGAAACTGTAGTTGTTTTACTATTTGTTTTCGCTTGGTTTGGATTTATCCATGCTCCAGGTTGACCTGCAACTCTAGATACATTGATCATTCCATTGAATTTTTTATATATATAGTAATTTCCTGCTGAATAAGTTCCTAAAGAAGATACTCCTCTTTTAGCGTTATCTGCATTCATATAAATCTTAACGTTGTTATCTAATTTATACTGACTAGCTGCGTCTACGTTTGCTATTGGTCCAAAAACCAAAGCAGCTGATAAAGTAACTAAACTTCCTAGTCTAATATGTTTTTTGTTCATTTTTTCCTCCGTTTCGATACTTAATATCATATACAAATCGTAAAGAAAAATCAACAAAATAGTGACAAAAAAGTTACAAAGTTACAAATTGTTAACAATTATATTTTATTCATTTTACTGTTTATTCGTCTTTAAAGTTCAATAATCTTAGACCATTCATTATAACCAAGATGGTTGAACCTTCGTGAAATACAACACCTGAAGGTAAATCTAATTTTCCTAAAATATTTAATATTATTAAAATTATGATCACACTTATGGAAAAAATAATATTTTGCATTACAATTGATTGTAACTTTTTACTTAAATTGTAACTATGAGAAATCTTATTTATATCATTTTTTACAATTACCATATCAGATGATTCCATAGCAATTGAACTACCACTTCCCATTGCAATACCAATATCTGCTCTTGCTAATGCTGGTGCATCATTTATACCATCGCCAATCATCGCAATCATATTGTATTCTTTATTCTTTTCTTCTAAATATTTTAACTTATCCTCTGGGAAACAATTCGCTTTATATTTTGGTATTTCTAGTTTTTCAGCGACATAATTTGCAACAGCTTCCCCATCACCTGTAAGCATTTCTACGTCTACATTATGATTTTGTAAACTTTTAACTGCTGGGTGCGCTTCTTCTCTTATCTTATCTGAGAAAATGAAATAACCAACAACTTCATTTCCTTTAGCGACGATAGATAAAGTTCTACCACTTTCTTTTTTTGAAAGGAAATTATTAGGATCGCTATATTCTATAAAATCTGAAGCTTTACCGATTCTGATATCTCCCATTTTAAGACCAGATCCTGCCATTTCCTCAATTTCCACATTTGTGTCTATACCACTTAGATCAATATCCTTAAATTTATTTACTATGCTCTTGGCAATCGGATGATTTGAATTTTGCTCTATGTACACTACTTTTTTCAATATATCTTCGTCAGCAAAATATTCTTCTATTTCAAAATCTCCTGTTGTTAAAGTACCTGTTTTGTCGGTCAATAGTAAATCTAATTTTTGTAAACTCTCTATAGATTTTGCTTTTCTAAATAAAACACCATGTTTTGCACTATTACTTATAGCACTTAATGTCGCTGGTGTAGCTGAAGCAACTAAAGCACATGGACTTGCTACTGTAAGAAGTACCATTCCTCTATAGAATGCATCTTGAAAACTCATCTTTGCAATCCATTGAAGAGCAAAAATGAATAACGGAACTGCTATCAATACAACCACAACATATACAGATTCAATCTTATCAATTATTTGTTCTTTTCTAGATGGTTTTGATTGCGCCTCTTCAACCATTTTAATTATTCCAGAGAATACTGTATCTTTTTTAAGCTTACTTACTCTTAAAGTAAATGAATTTCCTTCGTTAATAGTACCAGCAAAAACTTCCTCTCCTGCATCTTTTTTCACAGGAATGGATTCCCCAGTCAATGACGCTTCATTTACTAAAACTTCTGATTCTGCATATCCATCAATAGGTATTTGATCACCTTTACTTACAGAAATCTTATCATCAATTTTTAATTCATCAGTTTTTACTTCAACAATGCTACCATCTTCTTTTATTAATTTAGCAACATCCGGTACATGTTTCAAAAGCTCACTAATTGCGTTACTAGATTTGCTGGAAACGAAACTCTCCAAAACTCCAGATGCGGCAAAAATGAATAAAAGCATTGCCCCTTCAGAATAATAATCTATTAAAACAGCTCCAATCGCTGCAAGTAACATCAACAAATCAACATTTAGTTTTTTCTCGCTTATAGTACTCTTTACAGCATCAATAGTAATATAAAATCCGAGTACAAACATTGATGATACAAATACAATTTTGGAAAGAAGTTCATTACTACCTTCTAAAATAAAGCCCATTATCATCAAAAATGTACCTACAAGTAACGCTCGCCCTTTCTTCTCTCGAACCAAATAATTTAACATATTTATCCTCCCTTAAATAAATGTTATTTTGTAAATATATTTGTAACTAATAAATAAATTCTAAGTAACAAAAATTTCATTAGTCTGGTATACCCTGCCCCATTAACAAGCTTTCCCTAATAAAAAAACGCACCATAAGACAGTAGTACTGTCTCACAGTGCGTTGTTAATTACGCTTCTGCTGCTATATTTACTATAGCCGGGCTGCATGGAAAATTTCCACCGCTTGCTCAGATAAAATTCTATAAAATAGAAAGTATTTATTTGTTAATTTAATCATATAATAAAAAATTTAAAATGTCAATTTTAGGAATGTATACTGTAGAAAAATAAATCAATTTGCTTACCAAAATAATATACACTTATTAATTCTACTTAAAACTCAGCTTTTCTAATATATAGTCTAGATAGGTTTCTTTATCATAAATTATTCTTGCTTCTACAGGCATCGATAGAACTAAAGGAATAACCTCTCCATCTTTTTTTAATTCTTTTTCTTCTATTTCAATAATAGCTTTATAAAAAATATTGTTTCATTCAGGAGTTTGTGAAGTAAATACGCCTTTTTCTATACTAAAAATCTTCCCTTTTAATGTCCCATATCTATAAGCATTTTCTCCTATAATGGCTACATCAACATCCTGCTTTTCTCTAATTTTTGAAATATCTGATATGTTTATATAAGATTCAACATAATAAGTATTTTTTTCAAGCTCAGAAATTTCAGCTAATGTTTGATTTAATTGTACATTAACACCTTCTTTTATAGTATTAATATAATGTACAAATCCTGACTTTAAAAAATCTATAGAAAAAATAATTATCTTAATTTTATTTCTCATTAATAGAATAACCTATTATTCCACAAAGCCCATAAAAATATACTAGATAGTTCTACAGAAACACCTATTACAATAGGATTACCTGCTAATGAAGATGTTTTTGCAGTAAATGTCAGAAAAATATAGCTGTTAGTGCTTTCTATACATAATTTTGTGGATATATTAATTTCGTTTTTTCCTTACTTATTATATTAATTGTAAATAGGCATAATTTTTTTCTTAAATTTACCTACATAACCTCTAGAATAACAGTTTTCTTCAACATCAACTTCAATTAAATCTATATCTTTTATTTCATAATTATTTAATATAATTAAGCTGTATTCAACTATATGGTTTTCATCATCATAAACAAAAAATCCTATATTTTTCCTATGATTAATTTGAATCTTTTCTCTAACTAGCTTAATAAATGTCTCTATTTCTTTTTTTTCAAATTCTGTTGTATCTCCAATATTTGAAATCCAAAAATTATTGTATGGTTTTTTTTGTAAAATTTTATATATAAGCTGATTTTTTTTCTCTTGATTTAAGATTAAATAAGTTGCTACAATTATTATTTGATTTATCCCAAATATTAATAGTGTACCTAAATCTAAAACATTATTATTTTTAAAATATTTTATTATTATTGTTAATAAGACTATTTCAATAATAATAAAATAATTACCTAATTCAAATTTTATACTTCTTAAAAAGATTATAATAAAAAAAATCGCATAAAAAACTATGTAGCTTAATATAAAATCTATTATTATATCTATCACTTAAAAACCTATTGTAAAAGATGTATTGGTTGCATATACTATTGCTAAAGTTCCTGCTACAGCAACTAATACACCCGATAATGTAAAACCTAATGATGCAACAGCCCAAGATCCTAAAGTCCCTTTTGCTAAAATTCCTTTTGCTAAAGCTTGGTTAATAGATCTTCTATTTACTGTTACTGACCATCCTCCATCTAAATACATCATCTCATTTTGTTCTATCTCAACATAATTATTTGGTAATACTAATTGCATTTTTTCCTCCTTGGTTAGTATTATTCTTTATGATATTTTTCATAAAAATGGTGACTTTCTTACATGTATTTTATTATTTCAAAATCATTTTCTAAAATATCTAAAATATTTATTTAGAAGAAATTTTTTTTTAATTATTTTAAACATAGATATTACTATTTTTTTATTGTATTTATACCTAACCGATAAATTATCTATTTGACAATCTTTATTAACTTAAAAATTTTTAAAAAAAATACACTAAATAATGCACCGATAAATGTTAGAAGTGTATACTTCAAAATATAATTATCTTTAACATAAAAAGTATTCACAAATATATATCCTAGTAATAGAAAAATAGGCATGCAGAATAAGACGAAAAAAGGAATAAAGTGTTTTTTTTTTACATACTCATTACATATATATTGAACACCTTCACTAATATATATGTCTTTTATAATTTTAATTTCTATTTTATCAACTGTTTCTAAATTAATGAATTTTATTTGTGTAGATTTTATACCTTCAAATATATTCTCATCACTTATTCCAGTTAAAAATATTAATATAAAATTTAAATAATAAATAATTTTGTTTATTAGATTTTTTCATAATATGGCAATAATTCAATAGTTAATTTATCTATTTTATCAATATTGATAATATTTTTAGATTTAAGTTCTTCAAAAGCATATGTTTTTTTATCAGGTTAATTTATCTATTTTATCAATATTGATAATATTTTTAGATTTAAGTTCTTCAAAAGCATATGTTTTTTTATCAGAAGTAATTTTAAGATATTTTGAAATTGTAACATTTTTATACTCAATAAATATATCCATATTATCTCCTAATAAATCCACCCATTTAAATCTCCATCTGCATAATCAGATAAAAATGCTATGGACCCTCCTAAACTTAAAAAAACTTACCGCATTGCCAATTAATAGCTTTGTCATTACTGATGTAGATAAATTTATTGTTCCTCCAATTGCTTTGTTAAAGCCCATTTTGCTACTCCAGCTATTTTAGGAGCATATTTTTTTACTATGCTTTTTGCAGCTTCTTTACCTAACCATTTTAGTGGAGCTTTTGATATTCCTATTGGTGTTGCTAATAATACGGCATCTATAGCAAATGAAACTGTTTTTTTATATTAATCACAAGAATTAATTTACTCTATTATTATTTTGGGTTACGTCATCAAATAAAGTAATTAATGTTGCACCAAAAATTGAGCCAATTATTATTTGAACTATTTCATTTAATTCTAAAAGTATTGTAATACTAATCAATATTAATATAATCGCAAAACTAATAATTACTTTTTTCTTTTTAAATAACCCTAATATATAATATGTTAAAATAAGTGTAATTAGTCCAATGACTAAATTAGAATACTTTAATCCATCCATCTTGCTTTCCGTCCCTTTTATCTAGCTTATTTGCAAAACTACTAGCAAATCCTGAAATTCCTCCACTTACTATAGTACGTAGCCATGATGCAGCTAATGAATTTCCTATTTTTATTCCTACTACACCTAAAGCCTTGACAATACTTGCAGCTAGAGCGTTTCTCAATCCCATAGATCCAAGCACTATTTTTAGTCCACCACTTGCAACGGCGCCTCCACTTGCTGCTAAAAAAGCATAAGTTACAGCAGTGATCGTACCTGTTACAGACCATGTCGGTATACTTAATCCTCTGAAGGCTGTATATAATTCCTAACCAAAATACTATATTGAGAAAATCCCATCATAATAAAGTAAATGAATAATGTAATGTCCTAAAAATACTAAAACAACTTCTATTATCACAAATATACTAATCATTTTTTGTTTCTTATCCATTCTATCTAAAAATTTTACAAATTCACCTAAAGAAACTAGCTATATCTAAATCAATTCAACTAATAAGAATTTATACTAAATAATTTCTTTCAAATTAATTTTATGATTAAGAGTCCACTATTAATAAATAATAAGCGACTCTTAATCATATTAAAACATTATTATCTGATTAATCATATGTTTAATTTTCTAATTAATTATTCCATCTTTCTCAACTCCCCACAAAATAAACCTAAATAAAATTATAATCAGCAGAATGGTTAATAGGATTTCAAAAACATTTAAACTAAATAAATTTCTTCCGTAATAATATACTACTATGAGCACTACAGAAAAAAATGTAGATAAAGTACTTTTGACTCCATATTTTATAAATAGTTGTTTAGTAGATTCTAAATTGAATAATTCTTTAATATCTGTAGAAATTAAGCCTTTATATATTCCCAAGAACAATATATATATTAATATATAATCATTTGGAATTATATTAAATTTATAATCTATTACTAGATATAATAACGTAATTATTAATATCATCTTATCCTCATCTTATGCCAAATAAACGTTTTTAGTCTATGTAAGAAGCGGGACGCTCGTACCAACAAATACTGATTTTAGACCATTTTCAATAGCCCACTTAACAGAATATACAACAGCCCCTGAAATAAGCGCTGCAGCACAATCCGATTACTCATGTTGTAAAGTTGATGGGTATCTTTTAAATATCATTAATCTTCTCACATAATTTAATTATTTTTTTTAATAATAACATAATTATTTTTAAAAAAACAATATGTTTTTATTCATAATTTCTGATTTATTGAAATTTCAACATTTTTACATATTTATATCATTTTAGTAGTAATTAGTGGTAATTACCTTATTTTTAAAGAGGTTATTATCACTTAATTTTGATAATAAACCAATAAACATTATATTGCTCATATAACCATAATAGCTAATATAACTTTTATCACTATAAATCATGCATATTAATATAACTTAACTCACCTGTAATTTTATATAATTACTCATAAAAAAAACTGCCATATTGGCAGTTTTCATTTTTAAATTATTATCTTCTACATAGAACCTTAATTATACTTTATTTAATTCTTCCTATATTGCTATATCCGTTATCATTTTCATTCATTACTTGGTTATTTTAGAAAATGTATTTTACAAAGTATAAAATTTTTCAAATTTACTTGGTTATTATTGAATATAAGATTTACCAAGTAAATTGATATCAATACCGATGGAAGTGCTTCATACATATATAAAGGTTCATAAATATCTGATAGAAGTTACCCAACAGGTATCGATGAACTTTATAAAGATGAACTTTATAAAATTGGTCCACCAATATCTACTAGAAAACTCACCCCGAATGAAATTGATGAACCATAAATATTGATGTACCAAAAAAGCACTTGATGGCGTGAACCAAAAAGTGCTTGAAGTGTTGATATATACTTGTTTTTATCTCTTGCTGAATTGTGAAGATTTTCTTGCCTTTTTGAACCCTGGTTTCTTTCTTTCTTTTCTTCTTGAATCTCTTGTTAAGAAACCTGCTCTTTTTAATACTGGTTTTAAGTTTTCATCAACTTCTAATAAAGCTCTTGAAACTCCGTGTCTAATTGCACCAGCTTGGCCAGTAAATCCACCACCTTTAACATTAACATTTACATCAAATTGATCTAATTTTTCTGTTAATTTTAAAGGAGATTTTGCCAATTCTTTTAATGTTTCATATCCGAAGTATTCTTCGATATCTGTACCATTAATTAAAAATGTACCTTGACCAGGTAATAATCTTACTCTAGCTACAGCTGTTTTTCTTCTTCCTGTACCGTAAAATTGTTCGCTCATGATCCCTCCCTTAAATTTCTAACGCTTCAGGTTGTTGACCTTCATGTTTGTGGTCTGGTCCTGCGTATACGTGTAATTTTCTGAACATATTTCTACCTAAAGAATTTTTTGGCAACATACCTTTAATTGCATGTTCTAAAATTCTTTCTGGATGTCTTTCTAAAACTTGTTCGTAAGGGATTTCTCTTAAACCACCAGCATAACCTGTGTAATGTTTATAAACTTTTTGAGTTGCTTTATTACCAGTTACTCTGATTTTTTCTGCGTTAACTATGATAACATAGTCACCTGTGTCTACATGTGGTGTAAAAATTGGTTTGTTTTTTCCTCTTAGGATTGAAGCTACTTTAGATGCTACATCACCAAGCACTTTATCAGTTGCGTCAATAACATACCATTTACGCTCAACTTCGTTGTGTTTTGCTAAAAATGTACTCATTTTTCCTCCTGTTTTCTCTTCTATATCTAGCCTAGCTATATTTTGACCCCGCCTAGATAGGTGGCGGATTTTGTTTCTTCGACGATTTCTTTTTCGCACATCGACGCTGCGAAGATGGATCGTAGATACTCAAAAAGAATACAAGATCCTTTTTAAATACTAAATAATTATATCGGGTTTATCCCGTTTTGTCAAATTTAAATGCAGTTTATCTTGTAAAATTAAATGTTTTTAATACTTTACATCAATTAAATATAATCCTTGAGGACCATAAGTTTTAGCTGCTCTTTTTATCTTTTTTTCAAATATTTCATTTACATAATTTACTTCTCTAAACCCCCTACCTATATCAATTAGTAAACCTACCATGATACGTATTTGATTGTGTAGAAAACTCTTAGCTGTAAATTCTAAATATATTTCCTTATCTACTTTGTAAATATCAATTTTATCTATTTTTCTAACGGGGTTTTTATCTTGTCCCAATTTCATAAAGGCTGAAAAATCATGCCTTCCTATTAAAAGTTTTGAAGCCTCAATCATTTTATCTATGTCTAATTTGTGTTTGATGTGAAGCTTATAGTCATTGAAATATGGATAAAACTTTCTATCATTATATATAATGTATCGATAAGTTTTAGATTTCGCATCATATCTGGCATTAAAATCTAAATCAACTTCAGTTGAATTTTGCACGATAATATCATCACTTAAAAATAGTCTCAGTTTATATTTGTACGACATTGCAGGCATGTCATTTTTAGTGATAAAATTTGAAACATGCGACTTAGCATGTACTCCAGTATCTGTCCTACCCGCTGAAATAATTGTAATATCTTCCCCAGTAACTTTTTTTATCGCTTCTTCTAATTCTCCTTGCACAGTCCTAACATCTGGCTGTATCTGAAAGCCAAAAAATTTAGAACCATCATATGAAATTTCCAATTTTATATTTTTCATAACACTCTACTCAATATTACTAAAAAAATGAAGAATATAGTCACTGCTACAAAAATAATTATATCTTTTCTATCATATTTTAGCGGATTTAATCTCGTTCTACCTTCTGAACCTCTATATCCTCTAGCTTCCATTGCGATGGCCAGCTCTGTAGCTCTTCTGAATGAATTAATAAATAATGGAACTAGTAATGGCACTAAACTTTTTGCCTTTTTTAACATATTTCCTGACTCAAAATCCGCACCTCTAGCTAATTGAGCTTTCCTAATTTTGTTGGCTTCATCAAATAATGTAGGAATGAATCTCAATGCAATTGAAATCATCATAGCAAGTTCATGTGCTGGGAATTTTATTATTTTTAATGGACTCATCAATGATTCCAAACCATCCGTTAACTTTGTTGTACTTGTAGTAAGTGTCAAATATGTCGTACCGATCACTAATAAAATCAATCTAACTGCGATATATAGCGCATTGTGAACACCTTCATAAGAAATGGATAATCCTAAAATATTAACTAATTCCTTACCTGATGTAGTCAACAAATGAATTATGGTTGTAAATATTAATATAAAGATGATAGATTTTAATGACTTTAGAATTTTTCTAAAACTTAAACCCGCAATCTTTATTGTTGCATAAACAAATATAAACATAGGAATGTATAGCAATATATTATTTATCATAAATAGAGCTATCATATAAAATAATACTAAAATTATTTTCACTCTAGGATCTAATCTATGAATAATGCTATCCCCTGGAACATATTGTCCTAAAGTCATGTTATTCATTTTTGCCTCCTAACTGTTTTATCAAAACTTCGAAGGCTTCTTCTACAGTGATGACCGTCTTATCAAATTTATAGCCTTTTTCTTTTAATAAAGTCATTGCACTTGTAATTTGTGGGACATCTAAGCCAATGGATTCCAGTTCCTCTTCTTTACTATAAATAATCTCTGGAATATCATCACCAATTATTTTTCCTTTGTTCATTACAATAACTCTATCTGCAATTTTGGCGATATCTTCCATTGAATGTGATACCACAATGACAGTAAGATCGTCTCTATTGTCATATATATGTCTTAATTCTCCTAAAATCTCATCTCTTCCTAAAGGATCAAGTCCAGCTGTCGGCTCGTCTAAGACAAGATATTTTGGCTCCATAGCTAAAATAGAAGCAATGGCTACACGTCTCTTTTGACCTCCAGATAGTTCGAATGGAGACTGATCTTTATATTTTTCATAGTCCAAACCAACAAGTTCCATTGATTCTTTTACTCTTTTTTCAACTTCACTCTCATCTAAATCTAGATTTTTAGGACCATAAGCTATATCAAGCGCAACCGTTTCTTCAAACAGTTGGTATTCAGGGTATTGAAATACCAAACCAACCTTCTGTCTTACCTTTTTTAACTCACTTTTTGTCTCTTCTGAGATAATTTGTCCATCAACAGAAACTTCCCCAGAAGTAGCATACAGTAAACCATTAAATAATTGAGTTAATGTTGACTTTCCTGAACCAGTGTGACCAATAATCCCAATAAATTCATTGCTATTTATCTGTAAATTAATATTGTCAAGCGCGGAAGAATTGCTTCCTCCTGCTTGACCGTAATTAAAACTGACATTTTTTAATATTATACTCATAATGCTTTAACCAATTCATCAATAGTTAATATTTCACTATTAATGTTAACCCCGTTATTTTTTAACATAAATGCTAATTCAGTAACTTGTGGTACATCTAGTCCATATTTTCTAATCAAATCTACATGTGAAAATACTTCTTTAGGAGTACCATCTAAAACAATCTTTCCTTCATTTATTACCACTACTCTATCAGAAATGACAGCTTCATTCATATAATGGGTAATATTAATAATCGTTTTATTTTCTTCTTTGTTTAACTTTACCGCCTGCTCCATAACATCTTTTCTACCTGTTGGATCAAGCATGGCTGTGGGTTCGTCAAAAACGATAATATCTGGCTTCATTGCTAAAACTCCCGCAATTGCCACTCTTTGCTTTTGACCTCCTGATAACATATGTGGAGCATCTAATCTATGCTCATACATCCCCACCGCTTTAAGTGATTCATCAACTCTATTTCTAAGCTCTGGATTTGGAATACCTAAATTTTCCGGTCCAAATGCTACATCCTCTTCAACAATTGTGGCAACAATTTGATTATCTGGATTTTGAAAAACCATTCCTACTTTTTCTCTCACCTCGAAAACATCAGCATCCTTAGTATCTTTTCCAAATACCTTAACCGAACCTTCAGTAGGAATAATCTGTGCATTTAGCAATTTGGCTAAAGTTGATTTTCCAGAACCATTCCTACCTAAAATAGAAACAAATTGTCCAGAAGGAATGTTTAAGTTTATATCATCTAAAACTAATTTCTCATCTTCTTCATATTTAAATTTCAAATTTTGTATTTCAATCATTATTGAACATCCATCTTTGCTTCACCTTTACGAATTTGTTCTTGTCTTTCAAATTCAGTTGGTGAATTATTAGTTGAGCTTTCATAAATTACCACCGCAGTGTAAAGAGGCACTGCAGGGAATAATTTTTCCATCGCTTTAGGTGGTGTATTTATACAAGAAGAACTACCATTTGTCTTATAAACATTTCCACCGTATTCGGTTCTATGCCATGTATCATGAATACCAGAACCTGTCCAACCTACTGGCATCCAGTATTTTACAGGATATGAATATCTACTACCAGTAACTGCATTATTACCGTTTAATTTTCTATCTGTTTCTTTTGACCATACTTTATTAACACCAACTGGTGTTGTAGCATCTCTATTTCTCAAATCTCCAGATATTATATCTGTATCAAGATACAATTTTCCATCCTTGTAAAACCACATATGTTGTCTTGATAAGTCAATTTCAATATATGTGTCACCAATGTCATCCAGACCTCTATGTTTAGCTTCATGCAAATAAACAATTTCAACATTTCCAGTTTTATTATTTTCTAGCATAGCCATCACATTGTCAGTAGTCTTATCTACATTCATTTGCCAGCCGTAAATACCGCCTGGCACAGTTATTTCACCAATACCTGTTGCTTTAAATTTATGAGGTGTATTATACGTATCTGTTTCAATCGCTATATCTCTGATAAAATCACGTAATGATTGTCTATTTAACACATATACACCCTTTGAATCAACATTGTACATTTCTAATAGTTTTTGACCTGTTAATTCATACTTTCTATCTTCAAAATCAAAAACAAACTTATTCTTAAAAATCTTTGACAATTTTTCAAACTGCGCTTTTAAATTTTCATCTTCTTTTGTAATTTTTGGTAAAATATATTCTTCTTTTAATTCTAATTTTTCTTCTTCTTTTTCAATTGATGATTTAATACTTGCAATCAACTTTTCCTTATCAAGTTTATTTCCCAACACTTCTTCTTCTAATGTAACTGCATTTTCAGTAGTTGAAATATATGCATCTTTAGGTTCAATCACCTTTTTAAACAATTCTGATTCACTTAAAATCTTATCTAACTTTGTCTCATTATATTTTGTTTCTAAATCAATTTCGTAATCATGAGATTTAAAAATTTCAATCGGCCACAACCATACATTTTGCTTTACTTCAGGTTTACCTTTTACATCTTTTTTTAAGTCTATATCTTTTGATGCAATCTCTACAGATTTATCATCCTTGCCTACTACATTTAACTTATATTCATCAGTATCAAATTTAAATACATCACTTTTACTAATCAAGCTCTTGTCTAAACCATTTACTTTTGTATTAAGAAAAGTATTTTCTGAAAAATACACAATTCCAGCGATATATACAATTGCTAAGACCACAGCAAAAGCAATCAAAATCCTCTTTACTACTTTATTCATTTCTTTCTCCAATTTTCTATTATATCAAATTAAATATATCAAATATCTATTATATTTTAGCATAAGATATGTTTAATAACAATGCAATCCCCGTATTGAACATACTTAATTTAAGGAAAATTAACATATTTGGAATGGAGATGTTTAGTAGAAATGGGAAATTAAATTAATCAGCTACACTGTTTGTATTCACTCTCTTCACCTATATACCAGATATTGTTTTTCGTTCGCTTTTATATACTCAATACACTTAGGCAAAAAAATAGACCTTACTCTTAAAAGTAAAGGCCTATATAATATTCTGTAGTTCTTATTTATGTAGTTCTTATTTATGTATTTTGTTATATTTCCTTTCATCAAAAAATCCAAATTTAATTGATGCTAATAATAAACAAAAAGTCATAAATAATGTTTCTTTAGATATATTACCAAATTTTTGAATCATATATATTTGATCTACAAATGCGATTATAAGAATAATTGACAAAATTTTAAATAAATTTTTCATAATATATCCCTTCTAAATAAAAATTTTATTTTTATATCCTAAGTTAAATCCAAGAGCTATTTCTTCAATAGATAGTTAAAGAATCACTAATAGTAGCAAAACCACTAATGATATTTGGTAAATCACTATTATTTAATTAATCCCGCTTTATATCTAGTTAATACAATACTTATAGTTCCCATTATAAGTATAAGAACAAAAATATAGTTTGAAGAAATTATTATTTCAATTTTATCCCAAAGTGTTTTGAAACTTTCGCCATAAATTCTCTAGCTAAAAGTTCTTGATTCTTTAAGAATACTGAGGAATCATCATAGTTTGTATGGAATACTGATTCTAATAAGATTTTTTGTTTTGCTGTATTTCCTTTATAAATAAACCATGTATCTTCTTTTGTATTATCTGGATAATACAAGTTTCTTAAAACTTCATTTTGATCTCTATAGTCATACATTACACCTCTATTTGGTGTATTTAGCAGTTTTGACCAAGTATTTGTAATATCTATTGCAAAGTCATGTCCTAGTTTAGTATTTTTTTGAGAACCCCAAATTTCAACACCTCTTACGTATTTATCTGCCGCGTTTGTATGTACAGATACAAATAAGTCTGCACCTGAACCTGCTTTTGCTCTATCTTCAAATGAAGGATCATCATCAATATTTGGTCTTGTTGTTGTCACTTCAACATCTTTATATCTGGAAGCTTCTTTAAGTATAGCTTGTGCAAAACGATAGTTTTGATCACCTTCGTTAAATAGCACACCACCTCTATTATGTTTTATACCGCCACCATGTCCTGGATCTATAACCAATTTAAATGTTTTTGTTGTATTATTATCTCCAAGGATATCGGAAGCTTGTCCATTCCCATTAACATATTTCTCTAATCTATAATCATAATGTTCGCCAAAGTCCATCCATTTTCCATTTACAAATTGTCTACCCAATGCATGTGAACCAGTTCCCTGTCTTAAATACACAAATTCTCCATTCACAAATTGTAAACCAAATGCTTGAGTCCCACTATTTCTGAAGAATCTCCACATACCATCAATGTATTGCCATCTTTTAACCATTGTGCCTGTTGAATTTCTAAAATAGTAATTTTGATTTGTTGTAGGATTTTTCCACCAACCTTTACCAAATCCTGAATTAGACCCAGGTTGTGCTAAATATGAACTGTTATTTTCTTTATATATTTGATAAATGTTTTCTCCATTATCATTAAAATATTTCCAACTATGAGATCCATTCTTATCATTTAATGGCATATACTTCCATACGGAATGGTATTCATGTCCGAAATCATCCGGATCATTATATCTCCATGCGCCATTATAAAATTGCCAACCAAAAGCTTGCGCACCAGTTTCCTCTCTAAAATATGACCATCCACCTTTAATGAATTGTCTACCATATGCAAGAGTACCGGTCGTTCTAAAAAATCTCCAGTTTCCATCAATAAATTGTCTACCTGAAACTCTTGTTCCTGAAGACAATCTGAAGAAATATCTATATCCATTATCCGGATTAGTCCACCATCCCCTCAAATATTGTTTAGTTGGTGTTTCTTGAGACAACCAAATTTTTCCATTCTCAATATAAAATTGATTTATATTATTGCCTTTATAATTAAAATATTTCCAGTTAAATTTGCCTGTTCTCTTTCCATCTTTGTCTAAAATAGGAGCCCAAACCCATTTTGAAATCACCGGATTTCCTGACTTATCTAAATATTTCCAATTAGAACCATCATAATGCCAACCTTCAGAAACTCTAGATCCACTCTTTACATTTGACATTTCTATTTGAAAATCAGACATTTCAAAACTATTTTGATTTTGAAATGATTCCCTATTTGTTGTAGATTCTTCTATAGTATTTTTTCTAGTTATGTCCTCTTTTGAGTCTACCGCATTTATCTCTTCTTCGGTCTCAGTTTCTTTATATGTATCTTCAATAGAAGTTTCGTTAGATTTTTCATCAACTGATTCGTTTAAAGTCTCAGTCTTGTTTTCCTTTATTGTTTCACCTGAAACCTTTTCCGGCAACTCTTCAGCTGTATCTAAATTAGCAGCATTGCTAAATCCCGCTCCAAAAATAATCATTAAAATAGTAAGTGAAAACAATAATAAAGTCTTTTTATAATTCATTTTTTCCCCTCTTGCATAAAATAGTAAAATAATAGCGTTTATTCATATTTTATACCACATAGGAGAATAACACAATGGTTTTGGTAACAAAAGTAACAAAATTGTTACTAAAAGGTAACATAACTGTTTTGTTTTGATAAAAAAAGAAGATTTTTTTCGAGTGGATTTAAAATAATAGAAATTAATAGTATCTCTTAAAGTTAAATAAGGAAACTACAGGTGGAGCAATCTACAATAGTAGAAATTAATAGTATCTCTTAAAGTA
>NZ_JH601088.1:1236759-1299091 GCF_000245755.1 Helcococcus kunzii ATCC 51366
ATCTACAATAGTAGAAATTAATAGTATCTCTTAAAGAGCTAATACATATATATTCAATACAAGCGCTCCGAATGTCACTATAGTTAGTATTGCAATGCATAAACTCTCATTTAATGAATACATTTTTAGATATCCTTTAAGAAATTCTATATTAAGTATAGGGTTTATATAATAATTATATCATCATTTTCGTGAATTGGATACCCATAATTAATAATACTATTTTTATCAACTTTGTATATCATAACACTATCAGATTCCCTAAATTGTTTTTTAAATTTATTTTCAATTTCCGCTTTAATCAAATTTAATATTCTATCTGAATTTTTCACACAAAAAATGGAATATTGCACTCTATACCCGTATTTACTCAAATATTTTGAAAATCTAGTTCTTGTCTTATCATCTTTAATATCATAACTTACAAATAACATATCATACCTACCTAAATTTATATACCGGAAAATCGACGATATTTTTATTTTTCATAAATGCTCTATAATAATTTTGAACATACATAAACAAATCTTCTCTATTGTCGAGTATGGCTTTCATTAGACATCCAACATATTTTTTTGAATCTTTATAATTTAAAGTTACTTGAAAATTTCTAATAGTAAAATCATTATTATCAATCATATTAAGATTATTCATTTTCACAATTTGATAGTCTATAATCGGTCTAAAAGGTTCAATCATATCACAAACTAATGATTTTCTTTTATAAAATATTTTATGGTAAACCCCTATATACGAATCAAAACCAAAACATTTTAATAACGCTTCTATATAAGTAAATAATAGTGTATAACCTAAATCCATTAAACAATTATTAATGTCATGTTTTACTCTTGGTTTTCGACCTTTCCAATCTTTCCCAATAAATAACGTAGAAAAGTATAACCTTGATGCTGCCCCTTCAATACCAAGTAAAGATTTATCATCTTCAATACTATCAATTTTATTATAATATTCATCTAATTTTAGATTTACATTATTTAATATTAAGTTATCTAAATCAGATTTTTTTAATGCATATTTTTGATTTTCGATCTTATTTTTAACAAAATGCTTAGCAATATCAAAATTATTCTCATTATAAAATTGTCTTTGTCTTAAAAGTGTATTTCCTTCCAAAGGAATACAGAATGACTCAATAATTCTAAATGAATGTGAAAATAAAAAAATAGAATACCCAAACTTTTTTGCTCTATTTATCAAGGGAGTCGTTATATTATAATTTCCTACAATCCACAAAGAAAAAATTCTATAACCTGTGCTTTGCAAAATTATTTCACCATTATTATCTTCAACAATTAAATTGTCATTTTGTATTCTAAATTTTTCACCCTTATTAGTAAATACAATTATTATTTTCTTAAACATATAATCATTTCTACTCAACATCTGTACCTCCACATAAAGGATTATAAATACAATTTTCACACTTTTTTCTATTTGTTTGATTAAAATTTGAATAATCAAAATTATTGATTTGATTTATAACAGACTCGAACTTCTCAAACATTTCTTTATCTTCACAAGGTAACTTAATTTGATAATGTTTATGATCATCTATACTATATATTTCGATAGAATTAATTTTAAACCCCATTTCTAATAAAGAAAAATATTGTGCATATGTTTGAAATATATAACCATCAAATATTTGTTTTACTTTTTTCTTTCTTTCCACTATTTTGCCTTCATTAATATAAAACGTATCCAATTTCCCCGTTAAATTATATCGTTCACAATATAAAGATGTTCCTTGCAATACATTTTTGCTCGTTGAATATCTATTTTCGTCAACTGCAGAATGTGCATGACTTCCATTGATTTGACTTGTACTTTTATATATTCCGTCATTAAAGTCTAAATAGTAAGAATGGAAATATAATGACATAGGACAAAAAATAAAGTCATTAAGTTCAGCGAAAGTTATCATCTGTTCCATAATATTTGAGGGAGGTTAAACCTCCCTCCCTCCTTTTAACTTATAATAAAATTTATCCAATCTTCATTTTTAATTTTTAAATCAACTTTTGATTCATTTGAATTAACTATCCTATCTTTTAGTAATAATCCTTTTCTTGCAATGTTAAATGCTCCATTAGCATCTCCATTATTTGGAAGATTAGTTTTATCAATATCAATTTCATTAGAATTATAATAATTTCCATTATCATCTGCTGTAGGTGATATAATATAGTCATTTTCGAAATCATAGTTTCTTAACTGTACACTATATTTAAAAGTATCAAATAATGCTTTTAATATTTTTCTTTTAGCTTTTTCTTCTAAATTATCTATTAAAGGAATTATATCAATATTCTCGTAATCAATATTTAATTCCTTTAACTTATTTATGAGAAACTCCGTAGGTTGAACATAAAAATATTCTTTCTTTTTAGAATTATATGAAATCCTCTCACCTCTAGTAGATATTTTCCAATCTTTTGATTTGATATTGTTTAGTATTACTAGGTTAGCTTTTGCAAAATCTTTGTAATTAAATATAAACTTAAAATCTTCTTCTTCATTATCAAAATATATGTTTTTAAACTTCTTAATAAATTCCTCATACTTAGAACTATTAATAGACTTTAATCTAAATAAATTTGTAAAACCCGTCACAGGATCTATTACAGAAGTATATGCTGCAGGTAAATAAAATACAATACCATTTTGTCCTTGTAATTCTTGATATGCATCAACTGGATAACATGCTTGTATTGGATTTAGTATTCCTGAAGGTTCTAAATTTTTCCTTTCATCGTATTTTTCCTTAAATGATAAAGCAGAAAGTTTGTTCATTAATGCTAGTTCAAATTTTTGATATACTTGTCTCTCTACTTTGAATCTACCACGTTTAAAACCTTGATTAAGATTCTCCATGATAACAATAGCTTCATATTTTATTATTAATCTACTTAATTTATGAACTACGTGGCTTAAGTAACCATCTTTTAATTCTTTGATTTTATTTATATTTGTCCAATTTTTTCTAGCTCTATCTCTATCTTCTTCTCTTGTTCTTAGCTTATTTTGATAATCAACTTTTACTGTAGAATTATCAAATCTATTTTGCTCTAGAGTATTCAATGAACCTTGTTCAACAATGTTACCTTCTAAATCAATAACAGAGTAATAAAGTAGATGTCTTTCTCCTCTATCAATACCTATTATATGTTTTATTTCTCCGTCCTTTATCATGCCTTGAACAATTTGATTTACATTTTTATTGGTTTTAATATCCCAATTAAAAGTTATTGGAACATGGAAGAAAAATTGTGATTCAGAGTATCTTCTATCTTTTATTATATCAAATCTAGCTTCTTTATATTTTAATACATCTTTATTAAATAAGGCTATTGCTTCATCACTTAAATCTTCTCTACCGATTTTTTTATTTAAATATCTATAGCATTCATGATAAATATTTTCTGGAATAGTATTTCCTTCTTTATCGATTTTATTTAGTAAAATGCTACCTTCTTTATGAATAATTGGTTTCTTTTCTAATTTTTTTCTGTAAAAAATTTCTGCTTGGCCATTTAATTTTAATTTTCTAGTCCTTAAATTTTCCTCACTAAACATAGATAACCAATATAAAGTGTGTAAATTTTTCTTACCTTTACTCTCAGGACTAAAGTCTTTATTATATATTTGGAAAAGCAATAATTTTCCATCTTCAACTGCATTATCAATAGTATTTTCGTCAATTTTATTAAATAAAACTCTATATGCACAAGAATTGACATCTGCATAGAAGTCATTCAAGTTAACATACAGAGAAGTGTCTTTTAATGTACTAAAATCATACATTTCTTTATATGATTCCTTATTAGGACCTTTATATTTATATAAAAATTGTTTACAAAATTCTATCCACTTGTATATTGTATACAAATAATTTTTATTAGTATTGTTATCTTTATAGAAATCTTTTTTGTATTTTTTTTCTTTTTTTATATCATATATTTCTTTAGTTATTATTAAAGGACTTACATAACCATCTATTAATTGAAAATCAGATACATTATTTTTAAAATGCTCTTTAACTTTCTTTGTAAATGGATAATTTGGTATAGATTTACTAAATTCAGGAATTTGATTATAAATTAAAATCTCATAGATTTTTTTTGATTTATTTTTTTTATTTATTAATAGTTTATTATCAATTAATATACCTAAATAATAATATCCACCTTTTCTTAAAATAATACTTCTATTATCAGATATTTTACTTTCACTCCAACCATCTGCTAAAGTTGGAAAATCAAAATTAACTTTTATTTTATCTTTGTCTGAATGTTTTCTTGTCAAATAATTTCTTGTCAGATTATATAAAGGGATTATGTAATAATCAGAAATTACTTCATTTAACAAAGGATAAAATGTCTCATCTGTATCCAAATCATCATTACCTATTAACAATAATTTCCATTTATGATACTCTTCTAAATGTTTTTCCAAATATTCTTTAATAGCCTCTAACTTAATCGGACTACCATATATTGGGGCTTCAAATTCTGATCTCTCAATATTATTCATTTTAAATTTCTCTAATAAAACACTGAAAACATCAACTTCTTCAAATCCTTCAACTAAATTAACGAGCTCTTCAATTTCTCTTATATTTAGATATCTTTTTGCTTTGCTAGTTTCATCTAATTCAAGGTATTCTTTGTATTTCTTCTTTTCTTCTTTAGATCCTTCGGTTATTTTTACTGTATAACCTCTTCTAATTACATCCCATTGACCAAACAACATTTGTGAAAATTTTTGCGTATTTCTTGCGTCTATATAAACCTCTTCTTTTTTTATTGATTTTAAGGCATTATATAACCTTTCTATTTGTTCAAATAATGATGGGGAAACTTCAGTAGATTCAAAAAATGAAACATTAAATTTATTTATCCTATCTACTAAGTCATTATCATCTTCAATTTGATCAATTAAAAATGATGTTGATTCTGAGTATTCTAATATTTGCTTTCTTAATTTCGTTAATACACCTAATTTAACATTTTTTGTTTCAGGTTTTCTTCTTAACTGTTGTTGAGTAAGGTTCAATATTTCATTTATCCCTTGAACCTTCTCACCGTTTTCTTTTGTAAATCCACCTCTTATAGCTTGATATACATCTATTCCATCTTGAGTTATTACATAATTGAACCCATTAGGTGTAAAATAATCTTTAACGGATCTATTATCATCCAAAATATCTGCTTCTTTTAATTCATTTTCTAAGTTAGGAATTTTATTTTCAAGATATTCTATATTTTTATTAAAAATTTTTATATTATCATAATAGAATCCAAAATTTTCATTTACAGCTCTAAATGGAATTGCAGTTACTATATCTTTATCTGTAAATACATTTTTTCTTGTTTCCCAAAAGTTTTTTAATCTCGTTGTAAATTTACTATATAGATTTAAACCTTCCAAATCCTCTTCACTATAAGAATCATTATTATTAACAAAGTCTGGTAAAACTTCTAAAATAAATTGTTTCTTAAATAATTTGCCATACAATGCTTTATTATTTTTTATTAGATCTTTAGAATTTTTTTCACCACTCTTATCCAATTCCCCTGATAGAATATTGAATAAGACTTTTCTATATTGAGCTTGAATCATCTCTAAATTCTTTTGTGATTCTTTTTTTGAAGAATCTAACAGTTCATGAGCATCATATAATTTTTGCCAATCTAAATTTAAATCTGACAATTTTTCTTTAATATATTGTCTATAGTAATCATCAGAAATATTTTTTAGAATTGGATAAAAGTCAGATCTTTCGAAATCTTTTTCCAATTTTCCAAGTTTTTCTATATTTTCTAGTGTTTTTCCTACTGGTATTAGCTTAAATCTAATAGTTTTGGAAATTGAAACAATGTTACTTAATTTTTCAAACATTTATTTCTCCTTTTTTTTATTAATATTTTTAACATTTGCACATCATTAACTATTAAATGCTAATCTACCTTAGTAGAAATTATATATATATTACAAAAAATGATGTGCAAACGTTATATTAGCATTGTATATTTAAATGCATAATATGTCAATTATTTATTAATATGTCAATATTCAGTAATATTATTATATTAAAATATATAAAAAATCCTATAATAGCTAAATTTACACGTTTAATTTACTTTGTTATTTTATAGAGAAACATCACCTAAATATTTATGTAAATAAATATAAATCGTCTTATTGAAACTAAATATAAATAATTATTTGTCAACAGAGACTGTGAATTCGTAAACAATTCTGCAAATCTTTTTAAAATATTTCTAGTACTTTTTTTTCTTATTAATTTTATAAAGTCATTTACATCCATTTGAATCATTTTCTCGCATATACCCCACCTCTGTATCTATTGGACCATAAATATTATTTTTATGGTCTGTAAATCCCTCACCTCCGTATATCTAAGACCATAAATCTAATGGAAAAGCACTTAATATGTATATAAACCTAAAATTTTAGTCATTTTTCCTAACTTTTAGAATTAATATCTAAAAAAACATGGTCCGTAGCATACCCTTCCAGGGTATCTACGGACCATACTTTTTATTTTTATGGTCTAAATCTTACCCCCGTGTGGTATCCACAGACCATCTTTTCTTATTTCATATAAACATCAATCTTATAAATTTACACACATATCATTTAGATTATTTGGTTCTACAATAAAGATTCTATAATAAATAAGGTTGTACAATAAATAGTGTTGGTGGATAAATTTCATCAGCACATTCTAATCAACTCTTCCACCACCCCCCATTCCCACACATTAAAAAAGACTGTTTCAAAACAACTTTTCAGTCATTTTGCAACAGTCCTATTCATAAACTAACTTTTATCGACTAAACTAATTCTAGGATTGCCATTTCTGTGGCATCCCCTCTTCTTGGTCCCATTTTTAATACTCTAGTGTATCCACCATTTCTTTCTTTGTATTGTGGACCATATTCGTCAAATAATTTTTCTACTACGTCATTATTGTAGATGTAAGCTAACGCTTGACGTCTTGCATGTAAGTCACCTCTTTTAGCTAATGTGATCATTTTTTCAGCTAGTTTTTGAGCTTCTTTTGCTCTAGTAACTGAAGTAATGATTCTACCATTTTCTAATAGTGATTGAACAAGATTTCTTAACATTGCATTACGGTGGTCAGTTCTTCTACCTAATTTTCTTAAATCTGACATACTGCCTCCTAATTATTCTTCTTCACTATCATCTAATAACTCTAAACCTAAATCTTCAATTTTTTCTTTAACTTCTAGGAATGATTTCTTACCAAAGTTTTTAATTTTTGATAATTCGTTTACTGGCACTTCAAGGATTTCTCCAACTGTGTTTAACCCAGCTCTTTTTAGACAGTTAAAGGCTCTTAGACTTAAGTCCAATTCTTCTAATGTTAAAGATAATAATTGTTCTGTCTCATCTTCTTCTTCAACTTCTTCAACAACTGGTTCCTCTTGATCTAAATTAGGTAACTCTGTAAAGAAATCTAAGTAATTGATAAGAATTTTTGCACCATCTGAAACAGCTTCTTGTGGTGTGATTGTTCCATTTGTTATAACTTCTAAGATTAATTTATCATAATCAATTGTTTGTCCAACTCTTGTTTTTTCAACAATAAAGTTAACATTCTTAACTGGTGTAAATGATGAATCTATAGAAATTAAGCCAATAGGAGCATTCTCAATTTTATGTTGATGTTGATCAGCAACTGAGTATCCGTTTCCGTCAACTACAGTTAGTTCCATATGAATAGAACCTTCTTCGTTAACTGTTGCGATGTAGTGATCTTTATTTACAATTTCTAGATTTGCGTCTCCTGTAATATCTCCAGCAGTAACAATTTTTGGTCCATCAATATCTAATCTTAGAACAATTGGTTCTGGATTTTCTACTAATTTTTTAATTGCTATACCTTTAATATTAAGTATTATTTCAGGCACATCCTCTATAACACCTTTAACAGTAGTAAATTCATGTAATACACCTTCATCAAATTTTATACTTGATACAGCTGTACCAGGTAAGGATGAAAGCAAAACTCTTCTCATACTGTTACCTAGAGTAGTTCCGTAACCTCTTTCTAATGGAGAGATTACAAAACTTCCCATATTGTTGGCCTCATTAAGTTCTAAAATTTCTATTTTTGTATTTAGCTTTTCTATCACGGATTAGCCTCCTGTGCTTTAAACTATTATCTTGAATATAATTCTACAATTAGCTGTTCATTGATTTCAAAATCAATATCTTCTCTAGTTGGAATTGAATTTACTTTACCTTCAAGTTTTTCAATATCTACACTAACCCATTGTGCTTGGTTCCATACTTTATCTTCTGCATATTTGAAAATGCCGTTATTTCTTGATTTTTCTCTTACAGAAATTACGTCACCTTGTGATACAGTATATGAAGGAATGTCAACTTTCTTTCCATTAATTAGGAAATGTCCGTGAGCGATTAATTGTTTTGCTTCACTTCTTGTTTTAGCAAATCCCATTCTATATACAACATTATCAAATCTTAATTCTAATAATTGTAATAAGTTTTCACCAGTGATGCCTTGCATTTTTTCAGCTTTAGCATATAATTTTCTGAATTGTTTTTCTAAAACACCGTAAACAAATTTTGCTTTTTGTTTTTCTTTAACTTGTAAACCATATTCACTTAATTTGTTTCTACCTGTGTTTGGGTTTTTGTTTGATTTTTTATTAATACCTAGTACTTGTGGAGCAACACCCAAAGCTCTTGCTCTTTTAAGTACTGGACCTTTATATTTTGCCATATCTTAATATCCTCCCTATACTCTTCTCTTCTTAGGTGGTCTACAACCATTGTGAGGTATTGGAGTAACATCTTTAATCCTATTGATTTCTAAACCAGATGTTTGTAAAGCTCTGATTGCAGATTCTCTACCTGAACCAGGTCCTTTAACAAATACTTCAACTGTTTTTAATCCATGTTCCATAGCTTTTTTTGCTGCTTCTTCTGCAGCTTGTTGAGCTGCAAATGGAGTAGATTTTCTAGAGCCCTTGAAACCTAATTGACCAGCTGATGCCCAAGAAATAGCATTACCATTCATATCTGTTAACATAACCATTGTATTGTTGAATGTTGAGTTGATATAAGCTTGGCCTCTTTCGATTTGTTTTCTATCTCTTCTTCTAACACGTGCTTGTTTACCACGTGGAGTTTTTGTTGCTTTTGCCAAATTCTACCCCCTATTTCTTTTTACCTTTACGAGTTCTAGCATTGTTTTTTGTGTTTTGTCCTCTTACTGGTAAATTTAATTTATGTCTACGACCTCTGTAACTATTAATTTCACGAAGTCTTTTAATGTTCATACTGATATCTCTTCTTAGATCACCTTCAAGTGAATACTTGTCGATTTGTTCTCTAATAGCTGATAATTCGCTTTCTGTAAGATCCTTAACTCTTGTATCCGGATTTACTCCAGCATCAGATAATATTTGATTTGATCTTGATCTACCAATTCCGAAAATATAAGTTAAACCAATTTCAACTCTTTTTTCTCTTGGTAAGTCAACTCCTGATATTCTAGCCAAAGCTTTGCCTCCTTAACCTTGCTTTTGTTTGTGTTTTGGATTTTCGCAAATTACCATAACTTTACCTTTTCTTCTGATAATTTTACATTTTTCACACATTTTTTTAACTGATGGTCTTACTTTCATAAAATCCTCCTATTTCTTTCTCCAAGTAATTCTTCCCTTGGTTAAATCATATGGTGACATTTCAACTGTAACCTCATCACCTGGAAGAATTTTTATATAATTCATTCTTAATTTTCCTGAAATATGGGCATATATTTGATGACCATTTTCTAATTCTACTATGAACTTTGTGTTTGGTAATGCTTCTGCTACTTTACCAGTAACTTCTATAACTTCTTTATTTGACATCGATTAAGTTTTCCTCCTGTGTCTTTTCCTTTATATATCTCTTAACAATTAAATCATTAATTTCATCTTCTGATTTCATCTTATCAAAGTCTTCTATAATATGATTCATCTTCTGTAAATGTTTTTTATTCTTTTTCTTTGGATTGCTGATTTTTCTGTCATCTCCATTCACTACAAGAATATAATCCTCATCTACAATTTCATACACGATATAAACCTTATCTTTGTCGCGCCCTTGTTTAGAATAACAAAGCTGCCCAACACAATATCCACTAATATTTTTTTTACTTAACTTCATATGAATTACTTCAGAGAATTTTCTATTTCTAAATAAACTTCTTCTATTTCGTTATTACCATTAAATCTTTGTAATTTACCTGATTTTGTGTAATATTCAACTAATGGAGAAGTTTGTTCTTCATAAATTTCTATTCTTGATTTAGCAGTTTCTTCATTATCATCAGGTCTTTGTATCAATGTGCCTCCACATATATCACAAATACCTTCTTCTTTCGGTGGATGATTTACTACATGATAAGTTGCTCCACAATTCTTGCAAACTCTTCTACCTGCAATTCTTGAAATAAGAACATCTTTATCAGCATCAATATAAATTACTTTAGTCAATTCTTTACCATTTTCAGATAACCATTTGTCTAAAGCTTCAGCTTGATTAATATTTCTAGGATAGCCATCTAACATAAATCCATTTTCTGATGTTTCATTGCTCAATCTATCAAAAACTAATTCATTTGTTAAATCGTCTGAAACTAGCTCTCCTGCAGCAATGATTTCTTTAACTTTTAATCCCAATTCTGTTTCTTCTTTGATATTTTTTCTAAAAATATCTCCTGTTGAGATATGTGTAACACCAAATCCATCGATTATTTTATTAGCTTGTGATCCCTTTCCAACTCCTGGAGGGCCTAATAATATTAAAATCATATCAATCCCCTTTATTTATTTAAGAAACCTTTATAATGTCTCATTTGCATCATAGCTTCTAATTGATTTACTGTCTCAATTATAACACCAACAACGATGATTATTGAAGTACCACCTAATAATAGGTTAACACTCATAAAATGACCGAATAGTCTTGGTGCAGCTGCTATAATACCTAATCCTATAGCACCAATCATAGTAATTCTACTTACGATTCTTCCTAAATATTCTGTAGTTGGTTTTCCTGGTCTAATACCTGGGATGAAACCACCATTTTGTTGTAAGTTCTTAGAATATTCATAAGGATTAAATTGTATTGAGTTATAGAAATATGCAAATAGGATAACTAATGCAAATTGTACTATAACGAAAACTATTACTGAAATAGTTGAGTTTGTACTTAGATATTTTTGAACAAAATCTCTAAATCCACCACCAATTACTAATGCTAGTGTTTGTGGTAAAGCTAGTAATGATGATGCAAAGATTACTGGCATAACTCCACTCATATTTACCTTAATTGGAATATGTGTTGATGAACCACCATACATCTTTCTTCCTACTACTCTTTTTGCATATTGTACAGGAATTCTTCTTTCACCTTGTGTTAGGTATACTACAAATACTACGGATAAAAGTAATATTGCAATAAGTATAAGAGCTTTCCACCATTCAAATCCTGGAGCTCCATTTATTACACCTTTACCCCAAGTAATTATAGTGTTTGGTAGTCTTGATATGATACCTAAGAAGATAATCATTGAAATACCATTACCAATACCATGTTCTGTTATCAATTCACCTAACCAAACAACAAATTGTGTACCAGCTACTAATGCTGTAATAACAATAAGTTTTGGTAAAAATCCTTCAGCTGTAAATACTGAACTAAAGATACCTATAACAATACCATAAGCTTGTAATAGTGCTAATCCTAATGCTAAGTATTTTGTAATTCTTTGAATTTGTTTTCTACCTTGTTCACCTTGTTTTGAAATTTCTTCTAATGAAGGAATAGCAAATGTTAACAATTGAACAACGATAGAGGATGTAATGTAGGGACCAACCCCTAATGCAAATGCTGATAAACTATCTAAACTACCCCCTGTTACGGAGTTTAAGATACTTAATAAGCTACCAGCTTGTCCAGCATAAATTTGTTTAACAACACTTGGATTAATGAATGGTAATGGTAATACATTACCAAATCTAAAAATCGCAACTATCATTAATGTAAATAACATTTTTTTTCTTAAATCTTCTACTTTCCAGGCGTTGGCTAATGTCTTCAACATTTAGATCACCTCTACCCTTCCCCCTAGAGAAGTAATTTTCTCTTCTGCGGATTTAGAAAACTTATGTGATTTAACAACTAGTTTTTTGTCTAGTTCTCCAGAACCTAAAATCTTGATTCCGTCTTTTGCTTTAGAAGGTTTTACTAAACCAACTTCAAACAATAATTCTGGTGTTACTTCTGTTCCGTCTTCAAATCTATTTAATTGTGATAGATTAACTTCACCATATTGTTTTGCAAAAATATTAGTAAAGCCTCTTTTTGGTATTCTTCTATAAAGTGGCATTTGTCCACCTTCGAATCCCATTCTCACTTTATTTCTAGCTTTTTGACCTTTTTGTCCACGGCCTGATGTTTTTCCTAAGCCAGATGCGTTACCACGTCCTAATCTTTTCTTTCTCTTAACTTCTCCACCTGGTGCCGGTCTCAAATCATGTAATTTCATCGTACACCTCCTACTCAACTTCTTTAACTTTTAGCATAAAGTCGATTGATTTCACCATTCCTAAGATTGCAGGATTTGCTTCTTTTACAACAGTTTGTCCAATTTTCTTTAAGCCTAAAGCTTCAACAGTTTTAATATGTTTATCTAATCTACCGATTGTACTTTTTGTAAGTGTAATTTCTAATTTCGCCATTGCAACCTCCTAGCTTAGTATCTCATCAACACTTTTACCACGAAGTCTAGCTACTTCTTCAACTGTTTTAACTGATCTTAATCCTGTTAAAGTTGCGTTAACTATACTTTTAGCGTTTGATGATCCTAGTGACTTAGCACGAATATTTTGGATACCAGCTAATTCGCAAACAGCACGAACTGGTCCACCAGCAATAACTCCAACCCCTTCTTTAGCAGGTTTCAATAGTACTAAACCAGCACCTTTTTCACCATAAATTTCGTGAGGAATTGTTCCATTTACAATATTAATTTCTACAGCATTTTTCTTTGCGTCTTCAACACCTTTTCTAATAGCTTCAGGAACTTCATTTGCTTTACCAGTTCCGATACCTACTTTACCTTTTTTGTTTCCAACAACAACTAATGCTGAGAATCTCATTGTTCTACCACCTTTAGCTACTTTTGTAACTCTGCTGATAGAAACAACTCTTTCTTCAAATTCTGATACATTTTGTCTTTTGTCTTTTCTCATGTTTCCTCCCGACTAAAATTTCAAACCAGCTTCTCTTGCTGATTCTGCTAGTTCTTTTACTTTGCCGTGATATATATAACCTGATCTATCAAATACTACTGTATCAATACCCTTTTCTAATGCACGTTTAGCAACTAATTCACCTACTTTTTTAGCAGATTCAATATTTGCACCTACATGATCACCTTTTAATTCTTTATCTAATGTTGAAGCACTAACAAGAGTTACTCCATTAACATCATCAATAATTTGGGCATAGATATTAGCATTACTCTTATACATATTTAGTCTTGGTTTTTCAGGAGTACCGCTAAGATTTTTTCTAACTCTTAAATGTCTAGCTAGTCTATTTGATTTTTTATTAATTTTTGCCATTGTTTACTCCCTTCTACTTACCAGTCTTACCAACTTTTCTTCTAATGTGTTCGCCTGAGTATTTAACACCTTTACCTTTATATGGTTCTGGTCTTCTGTAAGCTCTGATTTTAGCTGTATAATCACCAACTAATTGCTTATCAATACCTTTAATGATAATAACTCTTTCACTTGGTACTTCTGTTGTGATACCTTCTGGATCTTCTAAAACTAATGGATGTGAAAAACCTAAACTTAGGTTTAATTTATTACCTTGTTTTTGAGCTCTATATCCTGTACCAACAATTTCTAATTGTTTGCTGTAACCTTCTGTTACACCTATAACCATATTTTGTATTAATGTTCTGTATAAACCATGTAATGATCTATCATTTTTTGATTCTGAAGGTCTTTCTACTGAAAGTTGTCCTTCTTCAATATTAACTTTGAAACCACTGCCAACTTCTTGACTTAAATTTCCTTTAGGTCCTTTAACTTCTACTAGACCGTCTGTAAATTTAATTTCAACACCTGCAGGGATTTCTATTGGTTTTAATCCAATTCTTGACATATCTTCCTCCTTGTTGAAATACTACCAAACGTAGCAGATCACTTCGCCGCCAACAGTTTCTTGTCTCGCTTTTTTATCTGTCATAACACCTTTTGATGTAGATATAATTGCTGTACCTAAGCCATTTAACACTTGAGGAACATCTTGTGCACCCACATATACTCTACGTCCTGGTTTTGAAATTCTTTTTAATCCTGAAATAACTCTTTGATCATCAACATATTTTAAGTCGATAGTAATTATTCCTTGTTTATCATCTTCAGTTACATAAAACCCTTTAATATATCCTTCGTCTAATAAGATTTGAGCAAGGTCTTTCTTCATATTAGATGCTGGAACTTCTACTGATTTATGTTTTGCTAAATTCCCGTTTCTAATTCTTGATAGCATATCTGCTATTGGATCAGTCATCATAAATATTTACCTCCCTCTTACCAACTTGATTTTTTCACACCAGGGATTTCACCCTTGTATGCAAGTTCTCTGAAACATATACGACAAATTCCATATTTTTTTAGTACTGAATGTGGTCTACCACATAGACTACATCTTGTGTATTCTCTTGTTGAAAATTTTTGTTTTCTTTGTTGTTTTGCAATCATTGACTTTTTCGCCATGTTATCTCCTTACCTACTTCTTGAAAGGCATACCAAGTTTTGCTAGTAATGCTCTTCCTTCTTCGTCAGTTTCAGCAGTAGTAACAATAATAATATCCATACCTCTTATTTGTTCAATTTTATCAAATACGATTTCTGGGAATATTAATTGTTCTTTAATACCTAAAGCATAATTTCCTCTTCCGTCAAATGAATCAGCGGAAACACCTCTAAAGTCTCTAACTCTTGGTAATGCAATATTAACTAATTTATCAAAGAAATCTTCCATTCTTTGACCTCTTAAAGTTACTTTAAGACCAATTGGTTGACCTTCACGTAACTTAAAGTTAGATATTGATTTTTTCGCTTTTGTGATTACTGGTTGTTGACCTGTAATTGTTCTTAATTCGTCAACAGCTGATTCTAACAATTTAACATTATCTTTAGCTTCGCCCAAACCAATGTTTAAAACTATTTTTTCTAACTTTGGAGCCTGCATAACGTTTTTGTAGTCAAACTCTTTAACCAATGCAGGTAAAACTTCATTTGTATATAATTCTTTTAATCTAGAAGCCATCGTGTCTCCCTTCTACTTATCTAATTTTTCGCCAGATTTAGTTGAAACACGAACTTTTTTTCCATCTTGTACTTCAGTTCTTGTTCTTACACCTCTGCCTAATTTTTCATCGTATAAAAGTACGTTTGAAGCATCAATTGCTCCTTCTCTTTCAACGATTCCACCTTGTTGTGTAGCTGATGTAGGTTTTTGATGTTTAATTTGAACATTCACACCTTCAACTATTACTCTATTTTTCTTAGGTAATGCTACTAATACTTTACCAACCTTACCTCTGTCTTTTCCTTTAATAACTTGTACTTTATCACCAGTCTTTATATGCATTTTATTCTCCTTATAAAACTTCTGGAGCTAATGATATAATTTTCATAAATCCATTTGCTCTTAGTTCTCTTGTAACAGGTCCAAAAATACGTGTACCAGCTGGGTTCTTATCTTCTTTAACTATTACTGCAGCATTGTCATCAAATTTAATATATGAACCGTCTTCTCTATCAATACCAGATTTAGTTCTAACGATTACTGCTTTAACAACAGCACCTTTTTTAACAACTCCTCCTGGAGTAGCACTTTTAACTGAACATACTACTACGTCACCGATGTTTGCGTATTTTCTCTTTGATCCGCCCAATACTTTTATAACTAGTAGTTCTTTTGCACCTGAATTATCTGCAACTTTCATACGTGTTTCTGCTTGAATCATTCACAATCTCCTTTCCAGAAATAAAAGTCTATTTAGCTTCTTCTAATACTTCAACAAGTCTAAATCTTTTTGTTTTTGATAAAGGTCTTGTTTCCATTAATAAAACTTTGTCGCCAATATTAGCAACATTATTTTCATCGTGCGCTTTTACTTTTTTACTTCTTGTAATGAATTTCTTATAAATTGGATGCTTAACAGATTTTGTAATTTCTACTGAAATTGTTTTATCCATTTTATCAGAAACAACTAAGCCGATAAAAGTTCTTCTTTGGTTTCTTTCCATATTAAGCCTCCCTATTTATATTATTCTTTCTTTCTGTCATTATTGTTTTAACTCTTGCGATATCTTGTTTAATTTTACCGATTGAACTCATACTTTCAATTTGTCCTGTAGCAGCTTGGAATCTCAAATTAAATAATTCTTCTTTTAAGCTAACTAACTTATTATTAAGTTCTTGATCTGATAATTGTCTAATTTCTTTAGCTTTCATTATTTGTTTCCCTCACTTTCTCCAGAACCTGGACGAGCAACAAATTTTGTTTTGATTGGTAGTTTAGCACTTGCAAGTCTCATAGCTTCTCTTGCAATGTCTTCTGTAACCCCACCCATTTCAAATAGGATTCTACCAGGTTTAACAACTGCTACCCAATATTCTGGAGCACCTTTACCAGAACCCATTCTAACTTCTGCAGGTTTTTTTGTTACTGGTTTATCTGGGAAAATTTTAATCCAGATATTACCACCTCTTTTAATATATCTTGTCATTGCTCTTCTGGCAGCTTCAATTTGGTTTGAAGTAATCCAGTGTGGCTCTAACGCTTGTAATCCATATTCACCATATGCAAGTTGATTACCTGATTGCGCGTTTCCCTTCATTCTTCCTCTATGAACTCTACGACGCTTAACTCTTTTAGGCATTAGCATAGTTTATCCTCCTTATACCAATTAACTCTTAATTGGAGCATTCTAGTCTTGTTTATTAGATCTATTGTTTCTTGATCTGTTATTTCTATTATTTCTCTTTGGATTATTTGGTCTTACTTCTTCTACAGCTTTTTGTCCTGGAAGTATTTCACCTTTGTAAATCCAAACTTTAACACCTAACTTACCGTATGTTGTATCTGCTTCTGCAAATCCATAATCGATATCAGCTCTTAGTGTTTGTAGAGGTATATTACCTTCTGAATAACCTTCTGTTCTAGCCATATCTGCGCCACCAAGTCTTCCTGAAACTTGAGTCTTCATACCTTTTGCTCCAGCTTTCATTGTTGTTTGAATAGCTTGTTTCATAGCTCTTCTGAATGTAATTCTTCTTTCTAAGTCTGAAGCAATTCTTTCTGCTTGTAATTGCGCATTAACAGCTGTGTTTTTTACTTCTTCTACATTAACAATAACTTGTTTTTTAGTCATTTTTTCTAATGCATTTTTTAATTCTTCTACACCAGCACCACCTTTACCGATGATCATACCTGGTTTAGCTGTATTTACAGTAACTTTAATTCTATTTAATGTTCTTTCAATATCAATCTTGGATACACCAGCTTGAAATTGTGATCTTTTAACATAATTTCTAATTTTATTATCTTCTGCTAATAATTTTGAAAATTCTTTTTTATCTGCGAACCATTTGGAATTCCAATCTTTAATAATCCCAACTCTCATACCATGTGGATTAACTTTTTGACCCATAAATCATATTCCTCCTATTCTTCTTCTCTTACAACAACACCAATGTGTGATGTTCTTTTAAGTATTGGATAAGCTGAACCTTTTGCTTTAGGTCTAATTCTCTTCATGGTTGGACCATCATTTGCCCAAGCTTTGTCAACAATCAAAGCATCTCTATTAAGGTTGTGATTGTTTTCAGCGTTTGCGATAGCTGATTTTAATACATCTTCTAATATTTTCGCACCTTTTTTAGGTGTAAATCTTAAAATATTTAATGCTTCATCAACATTCTTTCCAACTATTTCTCTACAGATAAAATGTACTTTCAATGGAGAAATACGTACGTATTTTGCTTCTGCTCTTACTTCCATTCTATCCCCCTATTTCTTAACTCTACTTGTTTTATCGTTTTTATCGTGTCCTCTATATGTTCTTGTTGGTACGAATTCACCTAATTTGTGACCTACCATGTCTTCTGTTATATATATTGGAACGTGTTTTCTTCCGTCATGAATAGCAATTGTATGTCCTATAAATTCTGGAAATATTGTTGATCTTCTTGACCAAGTTTTAATAACTTTTTTATCATTTGCTTCATTTAGAACTTCCACTTTTTTCATTAAGTGGTCATCACAAAATGGTCCCTTCTTCAGAGATCTACCCATTTCTTACCTCCTAGATCTATTTACCTTTTCTTCTTCTTATAATGTCATTAGTTGATTTCTTCTTAAAGCGTCTAGTCTTAACTCCACGTGATTTCTTACCCCATGGTGTCATAGGTTGTGGTCTACCAACAGGTGCTCTACCTTCACCACCACCGTGTGGGTGATCTACTGGGTTCATTGCAGAACCTCTAACATGTGGTCTCTTGCCTGTATATCTTTTCTTACCAGCTTTACCAAAAGAAACTAATTCATGTTCTAAATTTCCTACTTGACCAATTGTTGCTTTACATCTAATATCTAATCTTCTTATTTCACCTGAAGGTAATTTTACTATACCGTATTTACCTTCTTTACCAACTAATTGTGCTTCTGCACCAGCTGTTCTTACTAATTGACCACCTTTACCAGGTTTCATTTCAATATTGTGAATTTTTGTACCTACTGGGATATATTGTAATTGTAATGCATTACCAATCATGATATCTGCATCATTACCAGCTTCAATAACATCACCAATTTTTAATCCTTTTGGAGCTAAAATGTATCTCTTCTCACCATCTACATAGTGGATTAGAGCGATATTAGCTGTTCTGTTTGGATCGTATTCAATTGCTGCTACTTTTCCTGGTACATTTTCTTTATTTCTCTTAAAGTCGATAATTCTATATTTTCTCTTATTTCCGCCACCTCTAAATCTTGAAGTAGTTCTACCTGTGTTGTTTCTACCACCTGATTTTTTTAGAGGAGCTGTCAATGATTTTTCTGGTGCTTTCTTTGTTAATTCTTCATAAGATAACACTGACATTGAACGAAGCCCAGCAGAAGTTGGTTTATATTTTTTTATAGCCATTTTATCCCCCTATATTACATATTTTCAAAGAATTCAATTGTTTTTGAATCTTCTTTTAATGTAACTATTGCTTTTTTCCAGTCAGATCTTTTACCTTCTGTTCTACCAATTCTTGTTGTTTTACCAATCATATTGATAGTATTTACTTTTGCTACTTTTACGCCTTCAAAAATTTGTTCAATTGCTGCTTTAATTTCTGACTTGTTTGATCTTTTGTCTACTTTAAATACATATTTATTATCTTCCATTAAATCCATTGATCTTTCACTGATTATTGGAGATATAATTATATCGTAAGGTGATTTCATTATGCGAATACCTCCTCTGCTTTTTTAACTGCAGCTTCTGTTATGATTAATGAGTTATGTTTAATTAAATCATATACATTCATGTTGTTTACTACTACAACTTCAACACCATCAATGTTTCTGAATGATTTATAAATATTTTCATTAGCTTCATCAATTACTACATATGCTGTCTTATCTGCGTTAATAGCACCTAAAATTGTTTTTGCTTCTTTTGTGCTAATTTCTGATAAGTTTAATTCATTTAATACAATAATTTCTTCTTCAACTACTTTTGAAGTTAATAAAGATTTTAATGCTAATCTTCTAACTTTCTTTGGTACTGTGTAAGAATAATTTCTTGGTTTTGGTGCAAACACTGTACCACCACCTCTCCATTGTGGAGATCTGATTGAACCTTGTCTTGCTCTACCTGTACCTTTTTGTCTCCAAGGTTTCTTACCACCACCTCTAACTTCTGCTCTTGTTTTAGCTGATTGTGTACCTTGTCTTTTGTTTGCTAATTGATTTTTAACAACTTCATAAACAACGTGTTCGTTGATTTCTGAACCAAATAATGATTCTGGTAAATCGATGTTTCCTACGCTGTTACCTTTAATATCTAATACATTAACATTAGGCATATTCTATCTCCTTCCTATTTTGATGCTTTTCTAGCTTCTTGTACAGTTACTAGTCCACCTTTAGGTCCTGGGATAGCACCTTTAATTAGTAGTAAGTTTTTATCAACGTCAACTTTAACTATTTCTAGATTTTGTACTGTAACTCTATCATGCCCCATTTTACCTGAGCCTTTTCTACCTTTGAACACTCTAGCAGGATATGAACCAGCTGATCTAGCACCAGCAACTCTATGTGATTTTGAACCGTGTGCTTCTGGTCCTCTACTATAGTTATGTCTCTTAATAGAACCTTGTGTTCCTTTACCTTTTGATGTACCGATAACATCTACTATATCTTTATCGTTGAATAATTCAACTGTAAACTCTTGTCCTAAAGAAAATTCTGAGCTATCTTCAACTAAGAATTCTCTTAAATATCTTTTTAATTCTGTTTCAGCTTTACCAAAATGTCCTCTCATTGGTTGATTTGAGTGTTTTTCTTTTCTTTCACCGTAACCAACTTGAATAGCGCTGTATCCATCTTTTTCAAGTGTTTTAATTTGTGTAATCACTACTGGACCAGCTTCTACTACTGTAACTGGTGTAACTTTTCCGTTTTCATCGAAAACTTGAGTCATACCAATTTTTCTTCCTAATATACCTTTCATTTTTTCCCCTTTCTTACAGTGGATTGTGCTTTCGCACAATCATACTAAGTTTTAAAGTTTAATTTCTATATCTACACCAGCAGGTAGATTTAATTTTTTAAGAGCATCTAATGTCTTTGAATTTGGATTTACAATATCAATTAATCTCTTATGAGTTCTTTGTTCAAATTGTTCTCTTGAATCTTTATATTTGTGAACCGCTCTGATTATTGTTACCTTTTCAATTTCTGTAGGTAGTGGGATTGGTCCTGAAACTTCCGCACCACTTCTCTTACATGCATCTACGATCTTTGCAGCTGAAGAATCAATTACTTCATGATCGTAAGCTCTTAATCTAATTCTAATTTTTTGTTTTGCCATTTCTTCCTCCTATTTTTCTTGATAGCCATACTCTCTTCCGGGTGTACAAATCCATTTCATAAAAAAAGCGAAGCTATCTCGCCCAAAATCTTGTTTGAACTAACTCAGTGTGAATTCCCTTGAAATACGCATAAGAAGTAGCGTTTCAAGCAACCTCTCACCTCATTGCTAAATTTAGTACTCGTATATAATACTAAAACCAATGATTTATTGCAAATTTTTTTTTAAAATCTTTTTATTTTCGAGAAAATTGTTAACAAAATTTAATATATTTATTTTTTTGAATTTGCTCTTAAACTTTCTTCTTTATATGTAGCATATAAGATTATATAACAAATTTTAAATTAAGCAATTTTTTATATTTTGGAAATGTGTTTAGATTGAATAAAATAATTATTGCTTAGTATTTGTTCATTAACTATTGTGGGAATGCATAACCGTATGTAAACAACATATATTACTAAGATAAAACTTGTGGCCAGGATGGTTTTTCCTGATTATTTTAGGATTTTGCGATTTAATCAGGAAGGATTTTTGTTGGTTTTTCCTGATTATTTTGATATTTTCGATTTAATCAGGAAAAGCACCTGTAAGTTGCACCTGTTTATTTCCAAATACCCATTTTAATCAGGAAAATTGCTCAATATTTTTTTCTGTCTATTTCAGGTTTTGTGATTTAATCAGGAAATTTTTCATTTTCTCCATTTTTACATGTGTATTATTAAATGCTTGATTTACACATGTAAGGATTTGGACCATTTTCCCATTCACACATGTAATCATAAAAAGTACCCCCCATTTTGTAGACAATCGTGTGAATTTTTACATGGCCCATAATATGCTTTCTGGATATTTTCCAGTTGTACAGTAGATGTAGTACTCACTTAGAGCCATCATCAACTAAAACATCTCCAATATAAAAATTCATCAATACCTGTATCAATCTACAGATATTAATGAATCTTGTTTTGAAACATGTATTTAATTAATGTTTCGTTTTATCCAATTTATTTTCAATAAAGGATAAAATCATGTCGATGACTACCGCCATCAATGCTGTGGGTATAGCCCCGGCAAGTATAATGTCTGCACCATCGCTGACATTTATCCCTCTGGAAATAATGTCTCCTAATCCACCAGCACCGATAAATGTACCTATCGCTGCTACACCTATACCTAAGACCATGGAATTTTTTATCCCTCCCATGATTACTGATAATGATAGTGGAAATTGAATCTTTCTAATAAGCTGAAATCTATTCATACCTAAACCTTTAGCTGCGTCAATGATGTTTTCATCAACATTTGAAACAGCTGTGTAGGTATTTTTAAGTATTGGTAATATTGAGTACAGAAAAACTGTAACTATTACCGTCGTTGGACCTAGTCCAAATCCACCCATAACGATAGCTAACATCGCTAGTGATGGAACAGTCTGAATGATATTTGCTAAAGAAATGACCCAATTGGCTAATTTCTTCTTACTTGCAAGATAAAAACCTAATGGTATTGCAACTATTGCAGCTAACAATACACCATAAATTGATATTAAAAAGTGTCGATATACTTGTTCTAGCACGTAGGAACCATTAGTTTTATAATATTCTATTAAATCTGATATCATACTAATTTCCTTTCAATATCTCTTTATAGAGTTCTCTGTCTTCTAATTTCTTTACTTTTTTATTTTCAAAGTAGTTATTAGCTTTTAAGAACTCTTCAGCCACTAATCTAGGTTCAATCTTGTCTTGATCGGATTTTCTATTTAGCTTTTGCATCATCTCGTTATCAACTTCACCCTCTAATTTTAGTAGGATTTCTTCCAATTTAGGATATCTTTTTAATATTTCTTTGCTTGTTACCGGTGATGCGTCATATGCTGGAAATATTTGTTTATCATCTTCAAGTAATACAAGATTATTTGATTGGATTCTTCCGTCAGTAGAATAACCTAATACTACGTCCATTTTTCCATCTTTTACAGCATCATAAATTATACCCATTTCCATAGGCATAAGGTTTTTAAAGCCAAATCCATATTTTTCTTTAAATGCTTTGTATCCATCACCTTCTTTATCTATCCATCCCGCATCAGCACCTACTTTAATCGTATCTTTTAATTCTTCTAAATCACTTGTGTTTTTTAGATTATGCTTTTTAGCAAATTCTTCAGTAACCATAAATGCGTAAGTATTGTCGAATCCATAGGATGGAAACCAAATCATATCAAGCTGTTCATCATATCCTTTTACAACTTTTTCAAAAGCTTGTTTAGGATCTATGATTGCTTCTTCACCTAATTCACCTGTCAATGATGTACCTGAATAGTTAGCTCCAATAACATTGGCATTTCCATTTCTAACAGTTTGTACAATCAACAGTGTAGAAGAAATATTATTTATTAAATCTGTTTTTACATCTGGCAAATAGTGATTTATCATTTGAACAGTGATTTCTGAAAGAATCTGTCTCTCGGTTAAGCTTCCGCTTGTTACTACTATGCCATCTGTCTGCGCATTTCCACCTAATCCTGGGAATGCACATCCGGTTAAAAGAAAGATGAAGGATAACAATAATGTAATTATTTTTTTCATACTATTCCCTCTCTCTCATTAAATGTTTAGGAGTAAATCTCTCTTCTATTTTGCCAATACCAAATTCAAATAACAGAGCCATCAATGTAACAGGGATAGCTCCAGCATATATAGCCGCAAAATTGTAGTTGTTTAATCCAATAAATATTAAATCTCCTAAACCACCAGCTCCAATATATGAGGCTATGGTCGCCCAGGCAACTACATAAATCCCTGATAAACTTATACCAGAAATAATAATCGGCAATGCTAAAGGTATTTGAACTTTAGTTAAAACCTGCCAATAACTCATTCCCATTCCATATGAAGCGTCTATTGTATTTTTGTCTACGGATTCTATTCCTAATATTGTGTTTCTAAGTATTGGTAATAGAGAATACACAACTAAAGCTACAATTGCAGGTAGTCTACCTACACCAAAAAATGGCACCATAATAGCTAATAAAGCTAAAGATGGTAGAGTCTGTAAAACTGAAGCTATAGATAATACAATAGAAGATAACTTTTTAGATTTACTTACCAAAATCCCAATTGGTACGGATATTAAAGAACCAATACCAAGTGATAATAAGGAAATAATAAAGTGTTCAAAAGTTTTACTAAATATTGTATCTAAATTATCTAATATCCACTTCATCAACCTCACCATCCTTACTTTTATCGGCTTTATGTTCTTCTAGTATATCATTTTCAGGAGTGTATCCTTCCCAATAACCAGAATAGATAAAATCTACAATTGTAGATCTAGTTATAAGCCCTACTAATTTATCCCCCTCTAAAACCGGGATATTTCTATAACCTAATTTTTGTATATAATAGATTACATCTCGCACTAATGTATGAGTTGGTAGATAAAACGCTTCTTCCATAATATCTCCAACCAATTTATTTGGATCAGTATGCCTTTGTAAATTAAATATATTGATTAAACCTAATAATTTCATATCTTCCGTTACAACGAAAAGCGTATCAACTCTTTTTGTTTTCATGATATCTGCCGCTTCTCTTAAAGTTGTATCTTTTGTCACCGTGATTGGATTTTTCATCATTATATTATCAATACTTTGGAAATTAAATTTACTTTGTTTAATTCTTTCTTCCCCTAGTAAATCTGAAACAAATTCAGATGCAGGATTAGTAAGAATGTTTTTTGGTGTGTCAAACTGAATTAATTTTCCCTTATCCATAATGGCTATTTTATCACTTAGAGCAATCGCCTCATCCATATCATGTGTTACAAAGACAATAGTTTTACCTAATTCTTTTTGCAAGTTTTTAGTAAATTTTTGTAAACTTTCTCTTGTAATCGGATCAAGCGCCCCAAATGGCTCATCCATCAAGATTATTTCCTGATCTGCAGCAAGCGCCCTGATAACTCCGACACGCTGTTGCTGACCACCAGATAACTCTGAAGGATAAAAATTAAGATAATCTTTATCCAATGACGCTTTTTCAGCTAAGGATTCAACCCTGTCTTTAATCTTAGACTCAGGCCATTTCAACATTCTTGGAACAATCGCAACATTTTCAAATATTGTCATATGCGGCAATAATCCTATTTGTTGAATAACATAACCTATTGATCTTCTTAGTTTTACAGGATTTTCCTTACTAATATCCTTTCCATTAATTAAAACTTTTCCGTTAGTTGGGACATTCATCCTATTAATCATCCTCATTAAAGTAGTTTTACCACTACCTGAAGTACCGACTAAACAAATAAATTCCCCTTTGTTAATCTTCATGCTAATGCCATCTACAGCAGTAACATCTTTAGAATATTTTTTAGTTACATTTTGAAATTCAATAATTTTAATCACCTACCCCTCTCCCATTATCAAGCTATGTTATATGGATATATATACCCCAATATTGGATAGCTTGTCATAGAAAATCAAAATATTAAACTTATTTAAGGATAAATTTTTACCCTTATATACCATCTTATACTACTTGACTTTTAAATGCATATATATCAGCCCAAGAACACGATATTTTTGGGAATGTTAAACTTTTTTAGCAATTTGACAAAATAAAAAAGAGACTGCTTCAAAATAACTTCTAAGTCATTTCAAAACAATCTCCTGTTTAATTTATTTAATTATTTTCTTTTCCAAAAACTTGTTCCATTAATTTTTTACCTGTTGGAGTTGATGCCAACCCTCCTCTTGCAGTTTCCTTTAAGTCGTCTCTCATCGCATCACCAACTTGTTTCATAGCAACTAATGTTTCATCAACTGGAATGTATAAATCAACGCCCGCTAAAGCCATTGATGCTGAAGATATCGCAATTGAAACACCTGATGCATTTCTTTTTATACATGGTATTTCTACTAAACCAGCAACTGGGTCACAAACCAAACCTAATTGATTTATTACACACATTCCTAATGCGTCCGCACTTTGTTGAGGTGTTCCCCCTTTTATCTCAACTATTGCTGCAGCAGCCATTCCAGATGCTGAGCCACATTCAGCTTGACATCCGCCTTCTGCACCGGAGATTGACGCTTGTTTTGCAACAACCATTCCAAATGCACCAGCTGTAAAAATAGCTTTTACGATTACTTCCTTTTCAATTTTTTCATCTTCATATAATGTTGCTAAAACACCAGGTAAAATGCCACAACTCCCTGCGGTAGGTGTCGCTAAAATCCTGCCCATAGCAGCATTTGTATTTGATGTAGCCATAGCTCTTGCAATTGATCTAGTCATAAAATCACCAGCGAATCCACCATTATTATTTTTTGCGTATTCCATTACTTTATAACCTTCTCCACCTGTTAAACCTGATGTGGATCTCAAATCTTTGTCCATACCAGTGTGAGTGGATTCAATCATAACATCAAAGGCTTTTTCCATTTCTTTATAAAGTTCGTCAACTGAATACCCAAATTGTTTCGCTTGGTCTTCCATTACAAGTTCACTAATTTTTACACCTTTTTCATTTGCTAAATCTACAATTTCTTGGATTGAATTATATCTAAACATATTGAACTCCTTAAATATTATTCTATAACGACAACATTCAAAACATCATCTAATGCACCTATTTCATATTCAATATATTTAGAAGTAGGTTCATCTAATTCGACCTTCATTATTGCAATGCCGCCTTTTTTATCTCTTTCAAGTGTTATATTACAAATATTTGCATCACTATATCTATCACTTAATAAGCTTGTAACTCTAGCAATAACTCCTGGCCTGTCGTTATGTACGACTAATATTGTCGGATTATCTGTAGTCATTGGGAAATTCATGCCATTTATTGATTCAATTCTAATATTTCCTCCTCCAATACTAGCTCCTCTAACACATCCTTGTTGTCCATTTTCACATAAGAAATGGATAATAGCAGTATTTGGATGAGCATTTTCAAGGTCAATTCCGACAAATTCATATTTTAACCCTTCTTTATCGGCAATTTCAAATATATCCCTGATTTCTGCATCATCAGTTTCATAGCCCAAAAGTCCGGCGATTAAAGCTTTATCAGTCCCATGACCTTTATATGTAGCCTTAAAAGAACCTGCAAGCTCAAATTTTACTTCTATAGGTTTTGCTCCTTGCATTATTTTATGGGCAACATTCCCTATTCTTACTGCTCCAGCAGTGTGTGAACTAGATGGTCCTATCATTCTTGGACCAATTATATTAAAAATATTCATATTTAACTCTTTCTATAAATGTAATACTTTATATTTATCTTTTAAAAAATCTTCATAAATAAATCACCAAGCATACTGGAAATTAAGAATGTACCAGCAACTACAAATAGTGCTACTACTAAACCTTTTACTCCAACTTTCTTGAATGATGCCCAGTCTTTTCCTACTACAACGCCGGCATATGCAAGAATTGGTGTAACTACTGACATAAAGCTTACTTTGTCAACTTGAGCAATTACATAATCTGCAATTGGTGAAATTGGTGAAGCTATTAGTATCGCTAAAATAGAAATCCATAAAACTGTTGACATTTGTTTTATTGGCACTATCCATGATAATAAATACCCACCTAAAGCTAATCCACCCAAAATTAACATACCTGGTATTGATTCCATAAATGAAAATCCATACCCCACCATATTACTTACCATCGAAATTATTATAGCAAATGCAATACTTGCTAATGTTACCGGCAATAGTCTCTTTATATTATGCATTTTTTACCTCTCTTTTGCAAACTTTTCCTTGAGATTTTTCATATAGCCAATTTGTTAAAGGTAGCCCAATAAACACACCTAAAGGTAAAGCAATTACACTTGAAATCAAATTACTTAAACCAGCGTAGGCTGTTAATTGTTCTGATAATTCTGGATAGTTAGCTAATAGAGAACCTAATCCTGCTGTCATCATTGATGCTGATCCTGCTCCAGAACCCATAGCAGCCGCTAAAGGACTTACAATACCAAATCCTACAAACAATGAAACTAACACACTAAATATGATAGGTCCAAAAATTGTACCAATGATAAATATGGACATTACTCCTCTAAATTCTGCTGACTCTGCACCATATTCATCTTGAATCAAACCAACACATGCTTCTCTACTTAGCGCAAATGTCATACCTACTGATTCTCTCTTTAATCCCAATAATAAGGCAACTGGTAAAGATAGGAAAATTGTTCCCAAATTACCAAAGTTTTGTAAAACAAGTGCTAATCCTGCTCTTTTAATTTCTTCTAATTGTCCACCACTTGTTACACCAAGTTTTGCAATAAGTAAAGCTACAATCGCACCCATCATTAAATTGGCATTTGATGCATTTTTTTCTGTAACCAATTTTAATGGCAATTTATAAATAATAAAAACAATTACCATTGCCCAAATCAATGGAGAAAACACTATTGTTATTGATGAAATATTTAATACTTTACTCCCAATAAGTTCTGCTAAAATTGTCGCTAAAATAGCAACGATATGTAATTTATAATCTTTTAATAAATTAGTTTTAGTTTCCATTTCCTCACCTTCCTATTTTTTAGCTAATTTATTAAATGCTGTTTCTAGAAATATAGCCACACCTTTATAGAAATCTGATTCATCCAAATCAAATTTAGAGTTATGATTTAGATAACAAACTCCATCTTTATGTGGTTTTATATTGTCCATGAAAATATATGTTCCAGGCACTTCTTGTAAGTAAAATGCCGCATCTTCAGATCCCATTGTTGGAAGTGATATATCAACTACTAAATCTGAGAATAGATTTTTAGTTAATGACTTAACATATTGTGTAAATTCAGGATCATTTACAAGTACTGGATACTTTCTTTCATAATTTAATTCAGCATCCCCACCATAAGATTGAGCTATTCCTTTAGCGATTTCTTCGATTCTTTTTTCAATCAAATCTCTTGTTTGCTCGTTAAGCGCTCTTGCTGTACCTAACATTTCAACTTGATCTGGAATGATATTTTGTGTAGAACCACCTTTTATCATACAAACTGAAATCAAGCCACTTTCAACTGGAGCGATTTCTCTTGAAATTATCTTTTGAATACCAGAAATAATTTCAGCTGAAATAGCTATAGGATCAATAGCTAAATGAGGACTTGCCCCGTGACCACCTCTACCAGTCACTTTCAATGAAAATTTGTCCATTGAAGCCATTAATTCGTTTTCTCTAAAACCAATATTTCCATGTCCTAAATCTGCTAATTTCCCATTATGTAAAGATATGAAATAGTCAACTTTAGGATTTAATAAAGCTCCTTCATCTATCATTGGTTTTGCTCCACCAGGTATTTCTTCCCCTGGTTGGAAAATAAATTTAACCGCTCCCTTAATCTTATCTTTATTTTCATTAATTATTTTAGCTGTTACTAACGCAATTGCCGTATGTGAATCATGTCCACAAGCATGCATTCTTCCTTCGTGTTGTGAAGCAAACTCTAATCCAGTTTCTTCCGCAACTGGTAAAGCATCCATATCTGCTCTGATAGCAAGACATTCACCTTCTTCTGCTCCTTCAATCAAAGCAACTAGACCATTTCCATTTACCATTTCTACATATGATATTCCCCATTCATCTAATTTGTTTTTAACAAATTTTACCGTTTTAGGTAATTCCAATTCTAATTCTGGAATCTTATGTAATTCTCTTCTTATTTCAATAATCAGGCTTTCATTTTCTTTTGCAAGTTTAATTGAATCCATTTTATTCTCCTATTATGTATGTTTTTTCCTTTTAGAATATGTTATTTACTAAAGTTATTATCGCGCGCATAACACTCTAGTAGACGTTTTGGATTATGAAATCATTTTCCTTACACAGACATTGTAGTGATAATTTTACCGTTTGTAAAATTGAATTTATTAATCATATAGTTGAATTTTATTAATAATAAGACCTGTTGAATTTTGTCAATAACAATTGTATGATGTTTGTGTAAGGAGGAATTTATGAATACGGATGACTTGATTACTTTCATTAAAGCGTCGGAATTACTTAACTTTTCCAAAACCGCTGAAGAATTAAACTATTCTCAGTCGACGATCACAATACAAATAAAGAAATTAGAAAACGAATTCGGTGTACAGTTGTTTAACCGTATTGGCAAAAACTTGAGTTTAACGCCTGCCGGTGAACAGCTATTGACTCATGCGCACAATATTATAAACACAGTCAAAAAAGCAAAATCTGATATGGGTAGCCCAAGTTCAGAAGATAAAAGAGTTAGAATAGGATGTATTGATTCCATTTGCAACTATTACATTCCAAATATGTTAGCAAAAATGGCAGAGAAAAATCTAGATATCAATATAAATATCACCACTGGATCAATCAAGAAATTATTCGAATTATTGGACAAAAACATTATAGATTTTGTGTACATATTTGATAAAAGTACATATTCAGAAAAATGGGTAAAAGTCTTCGATATTAAGGAGCAACTAAACTTCGTAACTTCTATAGAAAGCTTACAAGAAAAAGATCATCAAATCCATGACATATTAGATAACCATTTTTACCTAACAGAAAAAATGGACAACTACAGACACGCACTAGACCAAAAACTTGCGGAATACAACATTGAAATTTCCCCAATACTAGAAGTTTCAAACACAGACATCATCATAAATCTATTACAAAAGAAAAAAGGAATCTCCTTCTTACCAAGCTTTGTCTACAACAGATGTCTAGACGAAACAAACATAAAAATAATCAACATCAATGACTTTGAATTAGAAATGTCGAGACAACTTTTCTACCACAAAGCAAAATTCTTAACAAATGAAATGAAGGAAGTAATTAAGTTATTAAAGGAAATTTAGAAGGAAATGATAAGGTATGGAGCTGAAAGCTCCATTCTTTTTTTGGAGAGTTTTGGATAAAAAAATAGACTAGATTAATTCTAGTCCATTATTTTTCAACATTTTTACTACTTATAACTTGCTACATTTTAGCTACATTTAAGTGGTTTATACCGATTTATATAGGTTTATATGCAAAATTTATGAATTTTTATAACCAATAACTGTGCATTTCCCTACATCTCGGTTTATCCCGTTGAATAAATATTTTATGGTGCGGATGAGAGGAATCGAACCCCCACATCTTTCGATACTAGATCCTAAGTCTAGCGCGTCTGCCAGTTCCGCCACATCCGCATGGGGTGGATAATGGGATTCGAACCCACGATACCAGGAGCCACAACCCTGTGCCTTACCACTTGGCTATATCCACCACACATTTTGTGATTACTTTATATATTCTACATTAATAGAATTAGTTTGTCAAATTTTTTCTATATTTTTTTAACATATTGGATTAGAGTCGTAGTTCAGAATAGCCAACACTTTTTCATAAGTTAAATATTTCGTTATATAGTTGGAGAAATTGTCACAATTACATGTTTTATTGTATAAATTATGTTTTGCTGTATAAATTATGTTTTGCTGTATAAATTATATTTCATTGTATATATTATGTTTCGTTGTATATATTATGTTTTGTTGTATAAATTTTAAAATAAATAATATTTTATCACATTTTTTATGGTCTCTAAATACCCCACCCCCGTATATTTCAGACCATGCCTTAATTTTTATGGTCCTAAAAATACCCCCTATAGGTATATTTTGGACCATACGCAAAAGGTATTTCTTCATCAATATGGTCTAGATATACCCCTCCTGGGTATTTTTCGGACCACTTTAAAAAGGAATATTTAATGAATACAATAAAATTTTTAAAATCTATGGTCTTTTTTATACCCCCTAGGGGTATCTACGGACCATATTTTTTTAAACTATGGTCTAAAATATACCCCCCAGGGGTATCCAAGGGCCATATCTCCTCTAGATTATGGTCTAAAATATACCCACCAGGGGTATCTACAAACCATTCCCGATGGAAAATCAGTAACAATTGATACAAATATTAATGTAATAATGTACATCATATTCCACATCTTATCATTTCTATCTTATATACCCTCAATTCCTCTGCCTATTACAGAAGATACCTCTTCGGGGTATCATCATTAAAACCACTATCAACAATAAATCAAAAGAGACTGGGACAAAACAACTTTTCAGTCATTTCGCAACAGTCTCTTTTTATTAATTTAGATTAAGATACCTTAATTACTAGTTGCTTTTCATTAATTCATCTACATAAGATACAATGTCTTCATCTTTTTCAATTTCTGCTATTTTATCTGCAAATTGAGGTAGATGTTTTTTGTGTGCATATAGTAATTCGTCTAGAATTCTTTTTGCTAGTTTTCCGCCTGGTACTAATGGATTGATTGTAAATGCGTGTAGTGCTGCATTGTAGTCACCATCGATTGCGGCGCGGATTACTGTTTCTTCCATAGCTTTCATTAATTGAATCATTCCTCTTGCTGCAGGCATAAATGCTCCCCAGTTTTCTGGGTTTGCTCCTCTTGAATCTATTGTAGCAGAAACTTCAACTATACAGTCGTATGGTAGGTCAGTTATTGTTCCATTGTTTCTTGTTGATACTACCATTTGTGTACCTTTGTTGTTTACAATTGAAGCGATGATTTCGCAAGCCGCATCAGAATAATGTGTTCCACCTCTTTGTGTTAATTCTTCAGGTTTGTAGTCTAATGCTGGATCTTTGTAAAGTTCGAAAAGTCTCTTTTCCGTTTCTTTTACGACTTGTGCTCTAGTTTTGCCTCCCTTAAATTCTTCTATGGAATGTTGTAGCATTTCATCTTCAATGTAATAATATCTGTGATAGCCGCATGGAAGCATTTTTAGATCTCTTAATTGTTCAACGTGGAAAGATGCATCGTGAATGTTTTTCAAGTCTGATTCTGCATCTTCTTGTCCATAAAGTAATTCGATAACCTTGTCTGTTATTTCATTACCATCTTTATCCCAAACTCTATGCCAATGGAAGTGATTTAAGCCTGCAAATCTAAAGTGTAAATCCTCTTTTTCAACACCTAGTTTTTCAGCCACTGTTGTAACATGATTAATTGGCACATTACATAGACCAATAGTTTTTTCCCATCCGAAGTGTTTGATTGCAGCTTCAGTTACTATTCCGGCTGGGTTAGTAAAGTCGATTAACCAAGCATCTGGACATTGAACTCTCATATCATCGATTATTTGTCCTATCACTGGAATGGTCCTAAATGCTTTAAACATTCCGCCAGCACCATTAGTTTCTTGTCCTAGTACTCCATGTGATAATGGAATTCTTTCATCTTTGACTCTTGCATCTAATAGTCCAACTCTAAATTGTGTTGTTACAAAGTCTGCATTTTTCAAGGCTTCAAATCTATCTAATGTTAATTCAACTTCCCAATCAAGACCAGCAGCCTTAACCATTCTTTTTGCCATTGCACCTACAATGTTAAGTTTTTCTTCACCTTCAGGGATATCAACCAAAACAATCTTCCCAATGTTTAGTTGATCCTTTCTCTTAATATATCCTTCCATTAATTCAGGTGTGTATGATGAACCACCACCAATAGTTACGATTTTTAATTTTCCATTTTCCATTATTCTCTCCTCTTATGAAATTCTAATATTGAGTAACTTTCTTTACTATCGGTTTAAGTATTTTGATGAAAATACCTATAAAAATATTAAAGATCAATATTCCCAAAATCGTTCCTTCTCTTACATATAAATGTGTAGAGAATATTCTACTTATCGCTATACTTACCGTTACAGCAATCAAATCAAGAGATAGTCTCACTTTTGAGAATTTGATGCCAAATCTATCAGCAAATGCTCCAGAAAAACCTTCTGGTGGCATAGTTACGATATCTAAGCACATCATTGCTGATACTGCCATGGTTGTGATGAAAATTCCGATTACAAAAAATCCTATTCTTCCAATATATGATGATATATGAAATTTGAAAACATCATAGATGAAAAAGTTTATTACAAATCCTAAAAATGAAATGATTGGAATCTGTAGTAAATTAGATTTTTTATATTTTTTACCAGATAAGAGTATCTGAGTAATTATCAGTAAACCATTCACAATCATGGTAATATAACCAATCTTTATATTTGTTAGTGCGGAAATTGCTGTCCCCATAGAATCCCAGGCTGGCATACCAACGTCAGCCTTAAACATCATAGACACACCAAAACTTAGTATAAGAATGAGCACTATAAGCAAAATATAAGACTTTAATTTACTTTTTTTCATGTTTTTCCTATATAATTTATTTTTTAATCCATAACATTAATACAGAAGCTCAGAAATCTGAGCTTCTGTAAAGTTATGTCAGTTTAGGTCTCCTCTGGCTAGATCCCCCCAATATATCTAGCCATGATATGCTTTTTTACAAGCAACTAAAGGAGAACTTGGATAGATAAGTTTTCGGTCATATTCATCACAATTATACGACCTAGTCTAAATCTTCACCATTACTTTCGATAACCTTTTTGTACCAATCAAATGATTTTTTCTTAGATCTTTCTAATGTTCCGTTTCCATAGTTATCACGGTCAACATAAATAAATCCATATCTCTTCTTCATTTCACCAGTACCAGCAGATACTAAGTCAATTGGCCCCCAAGTTGTGTAACCTAATAGGTCTACACCATCAATTGTCACAGCATCACGCATATGTTTGATATGTTTTCTTAAGTAATCAATTCTATAGTCGTCTTCAACATATCCATTTTCATCAGGCTTATCAACAGCACCTAAACCATTTTCAACAACAAATAGTGGTTTTTGATATCTATCATAAATTTCATTTAGAGTAATTCTAAATCCTAATGGGTCAACCGCCCAATCCCATTCTGTATATTCTAAATAAGGATTTCTTGCACTTTTTACTAAGTTTGCATCTGTTTGTTCAACATCTTCAACTGAAGCAACTCTTGAAGAATAGTATGAGAATGAGATGAAATCTACAGTATTTTCTTTTAAGATTTTCTTATCTTCTTCTGTAATTTCTGGAAGAATTCCTTTAGCTTCAAGTTCTCTTAATTTATATTCTGGATAATATCCTCTTGATTGAACATCAACAAAGAAGTAATTATCTCTATTTGCTTTTAATGCAGCAAATACATCTTTTGGATTACATGTTTCAGGATAGAATGAACCTGCAGCTAACATACAACCAATTTTTGCATCTGGATCAATTTCTCTTAATACTTTTGTCGCAATTGCTGAAGCAATTAATTCATGATGAATAGCTTGATATTGAGTTTTTTCAATAACTTCACCTTCTTCAAAATAAAGTCCAGCACCCATAAATGGAGCATGTAAAATTATATTAATTTCATTGAATGTTAACCAATATTTTACTTTACCTTTGTATCTCTTGAATAAAGTTGTTACTAATCTTTCATAGAATTTTACAATTTCTCTATTTCTCCAACCACCATATTTATTTGCTAAATTCATTGGAAAATCAAAGTGTGTAATTGTAATCAATGGTTCAATACCATATTTTAGACATTCATCAATTAAATTTTCATAAAATTGTAATCCTGCTTCATTTGGTTGTTCGTCATCACCATTTGGATAAATTCTTGTCCAAGCAATTGAAAATCTATATACTTTGAAGCCCATTTCTGCAAATAGTGCAATATCTTCTTTATATCTGTGATAATGATCTATCGCATTTTTAGCTGGATAGAATTCGCCTTCTTCAAAGTCTAACATCTTTCTTCTACCAGTTATTACTTCCAATCTTGATTCGCCTACAGGAGAAAGATCAACATTCGCCAATCCTCTTCCATCTTCATTGTATGCCCCTTCAAGTTGGTTTGCAGCTGTTGCTCCACCCCATAAGAAATCTTTTCTAAATGCCATTAACTCCTCCTTTTTTCATTTTAGAACAAATTCAATTTATTCTATAAAACATCTGCTAATTCGTCTACGCCTTCTTCTTGTTGTTTCAATAATTTCTTGTCATATGCTTTGAAGAATGGATAATAAATTAATCCTGAAACTAAAACTGAAATTACTGCAACAATTGCACCTTTATAGTCACCACCTGTTGCAATAAATGCCCCTATACCAAATGGTGTTGGCCAAGGTTGTTGAGCAATAATTGGTCTTACAAAACCTGATGCAATTGATAGATAACCAATTGCTGCACCTACCATTGGAGCAACCATGAATGGAATTGCTAATATTGGGTTATAAACTACTGGCATACCAAATATTACAGGTTCGTTAATATTAAATAATCCTGGAACAATAGCGGATTTACCAATAGCTTTTAATTGTTCTGATCTTGCTAAGAAAATACACATTACAACTAAACCTAATGTCGCACCAGATCCACCAGGATATGAAAATGCATTATAGAATTCACCAGCAAATGGTATGTTTGCACCTTGTGCGTTAGCTTGCATATTTTGTAGCACGATTGGTGAAACTAATGATGAAATAATTGTTGCACCATGGATACCTACAACCCATAAAGCATGTATTAATAAGTGAATTACTAGAACACCAGGTAGTGTACCAGCTATTTTTGTTACGAATCCAAATGGTACTTGTATAATTTGGAATAAGTCAGTATTTAGTGCTACTAAAACACCTTGAATGATAAATATTACGAATGATAAAACTGCAGTTGGTATTAACGCTGAGAATGAGTTTGCTACACCAGAAGGCACTTCTTCAGGCATTTTAACTATTAAGTTTTTCTTAATACAGAATTTATAAATGTTTACTACTAGCCATGAAGTTATGATTGCTGTAAATATACCTGTAGCACCTAATCTTGATAGACCATCGCCACCAACAGCCCAACCATTAATAACTGCAGAACCACCTTTTTCTAATTCTGAAATATCAGTTAATAATTTGAATCCTGCTTCTTTAGCAAATTGTGGAATTAACATAAAGAAACCAAACACTGATAATAACATACCGTTTATTGGATTCATCTTTTCAATTTCTTCTTCCTCAGCAATTATTCTTGTATATTCGTATGAAATTACTAATAGGAAGTATAAACCGATAATCCCCATAGATGCTTTATTTGCTAACATGTAAATATTAGTTACTTTTAGGAATGTCGCATCCCAAATACCTTGTAATGGTGTAATTACATCTGGTAAAATTGTCAATACTAAAAACATTGACCCTACAATTGTGAATGGTATGGATGCCATACCTGCAGCTGTGATAGCTCTAACTAATCTAAGTTGGGATATTTTTGACATTGGACCCATTAGATATTTTTCTAAAAACTTAAACATTTTTCCTCCAATATATTATTTTTCATTATTCAATCTTATTATTTTTCTAATCACGAAAAGTTTTATAATCATCCCAATCGCAAATGTAATAATTGGATAATAAAATTTACTATAGTAAGGAAATAACATCTTATAATCTATAATTACAACGATTATCATTAAAACATCCAATATTAATGTTATTTTCATTACATTTAGTGTCCAATTAAATTGCTTTTGTTTGTGATTATGTAGTGAAGCATATTGATCTACCATACATATCAAATATGCTGCGAAAAAGATGAAAGGTACAACTGCAAGAATTGGCTTAGTTAATAAAGCTAAATAAAACCAATAAATAGAATATACCAGCAAAAATGCTGACATATATCTAATAAAAGTGGTTTTAGCATACTTTAATCCCAATTCATGCCTTTGTTTTTCAAATTCTCGCATCTTTTTATTTGAGTTTTTACTTTTTCTACTCATACAATTTACTATTTAATATTATCAACTACAATTTTAGCTAATTTACCAATACCTAAAGGGATTGGTGCATAAGCTTGTGGTGGTATCATTACCAAAGGTCTGTCAGCTCCATCTGCTAAAACTTTTAATTTATCATAATACATTTTAGCTTGTGGACTAATCATATATAAATCATATTTTGCTTCTTTGATTAAATTACTTGCAGTAGCCGCAATAGTTGCTTCCACTTCAATGTCATAACCTTTTTCATTTAAATATTTTGTTGTTTTTGATGCCATTAAGGAACTTGACATTCCTGCGGCACACATAATTAAAGCTTTCTTCATTTCTTTACCTCTTTTTTATTTTTGTCTTGTTTTGTAAATTTCGATAAATTCTTCCGCTAAGTCTTTTACCGTCAATGCATTCATCAGATGATCCTGAGCATGAACCATTAATAAACCAATTGGAGTTTTTTCACCATTCATTTCTTTTTGTATCATGTCAGTTTGCACCTTATGAGCTTCCAAAAATTCATTATTTGCTTCTTCGATAAGCTCATATGCTCTTTCAAAATTAGACTTTTTAGCTTCTTGAATAGCTTCCATAGAAAGAGTTCTGGCACTTCCTGAATGAACAATAATACCCATGATGATTTCTTCCATATTTAAGTCCATTCCTGCCTCCTTTCGCAATCTCTCATTTTCATAACTTATAGTAATACAAATTATAAGTATTATTAATATATAATTTTTCCATTCGTTTGGAAAACGATAGCTAAGAGTTCCAAAACGTTAAAATTTAAGTGTTTTGAGTAATATCCAGAATTATAAATAGATTTCAATTAGAAATAAGAAAAATATTTTGAAATATTTCCATAAAAAAAGGAGTTAGAAAAATCTAACCCCACAAATATTAATCTTCTTTTATTTTATCAACTATTTTATCGTATAATTCTTTTGATGAATTTGAATTAATAAGATCTTTTACATCTTTGTCATTATCAATTATTTGAAGCAATAATTTATACATACTATCATAATTTTGAGCTGTATTTTTAGCTACATTTAATACTATGATGAGTTGAACTTTCTTATCACTCCATATTATCGGATTTTTTAATACGCCAATGGTAATAAAAGTTTCTTTAGCAATTGGCTCAATAGGATGAGGAACGGCAACATTATTGCCAAAACTCGTAGTCGCGATGTGTTCTCTTTCCATTATGCTTTCATATAAACTTTCTGGCGTTTTACCTTTTTTTACAATTTCATCTGTTAGATATTTTAACACTTCTTCTTTAGTAGAAAAATCTAAATCTAAGTAAATATCATTCATATTTAAAAATTCAAAATCTTTTGACATATTAAAATTATTGATAAAATTATCAATCTCCCCAAAACTAGTATCTCCAAGAATATCAGTAATGTAGATAACAGGCACATCTAGTTGTGATTTAAACGGCACTGTACTAATTACTAAGTCCAAACTTTTATCTCTATATTTATCTATATTATAAAATTCAGTAGTATCAACTATTTCTATTTTGTCTGAAAATCTTGATTCTAATTTATATTTTAATAGCTTTGAACTACCTAATCCTGTTGTACAAACTAGAAGAGTTCTCGCTATTTTATAGTTTAATTTATCTCTTTCTATCGCTGCACCTAAATGAATTGCTATATATCCAAGCTCGTCTTCATTAAACTTAATCCCTAATTCTTCTTCTATAACTTTTGATGCAATCTTTGCCGCATCAAACGCCGATAGATAGTTGGCTTTTATAGATGATAATAATGGATTTCTTATATTCATATTATTGTTATATCTGTAAATAGAAGGTTTTAGGTGTTGCACTATAGAATTAAATAATTCTGGATCTTTAATTAGATTTACCCTCATCTCTTTATCAACAGCTTTAATCATCTTGGTTGCTAAATCTAGTATTTTTATATCATCTTTAGAACTTATAGTTTTAACATTTTTATTTAAAATAAGTTTAGTACCCAATAAATGCATTGTAATGTAATACACTTCGTCTATTGGAAAATCAAGAGAAAATTCCCTTTCAATATCATTTACAATCTTTTTAGCAATTTCAAACTCGGATGTATGAGTAAATTCATTATTTAATTTCTTTTCAAAATACTGATTTATCTCAATTCTTCTTATAGCAATAGCTATATGTATCACTAAATTATTAAGTGCAAAATCTGATAATTTAACATCAGAATTATTTATATTTTTTACAATTATATTGTAAATTTTTTTCAAAATTCCTTTATCAAATATTAAGCTAAAATCATCAATCGTGCTATAATATTTATTTTCATTTACTTTATTAAGTAAATAGGATATAGCATTTCTTATATCCTTTTCTTCCCCTACTAATTTAAGACCATAATTTGGCTTTACATCAAAATCTAAATTATATTTTGCAAGCAACTCCCTCACGTCTTTCATATCATTTTGCATGGAAGATCTTGAAATAAACATTTCATCAAGAAATTCTTCTGACTTTATGTATTTTGCAGAAAATAAATATCTTAATGAAATATATGTGATCCTATCTCGTGGTTCAGAAAAATCAAATTCGAAGTTTAATAATTCTTGTTTCTCAAATTCATTAAAAATTTTGCCATCATTTATAAATAAAAAATAATTGCCATCTTTGTTTTTTAATAGCTCAGATTCAAATGGTCTTAATTCTTCATTTATAGCTTTTATATCATTTCTAATTGTACGTTCTGTAACATTTTGTTTTTCACTAATTTCCTTAATGGACATCTTTGAATACTTCAGATCTTTAATAATGTTTTTCTGTCTTTGTATCATTTGATTCCTCTACTTCTAATTATTCTCTTATATTATTAATTCTAATTTTATTCTATATTTAATTTTATTTCAAGAAACAAAGTAATTCTAGGGGAATGGTGTTTTTGAGAAATAAATTTATAGTGAAAAAACTAGCGCCATAATATAAAATAAACGAAATGGTAATAAAATTTTCTGATAAAATTAGCAACAAATAAAAAAAGATTCATCAACATCTACGAACTCTCGCAAATATCGATGAATCTCTAATAATTTTAATTCGAACTATTGATACTTACATATCTTTCAATTGTATTCATTAGCATTTCTATAGCTATTTTGTTTTTGCCACCATATGGAATAATTACATCTGCATATCTCTTTGATGGTTCGATAAACATGTCGTGCATTGGTTTTACAGTTTCTCTATATTGTGCAATTACTGATTCTAGACTTCTTTCACGCTCTATTACATCTCTTTGAATGCGTCTTAAGATTCTTTCATCGGCATCTGTTTCAACATACACTTTTAAGTCCATTAAATCTCGTAAATCCTTATTTTCAAGTATTAGTATACCTTCAACAACTATAACAGATTTTGGTTTTACAAGAACAACCTCATCTGATCTGTTGTGAATAGTGTAATCATAAACAGGTCTTAAGATTTCTTCACCATTTTTTAGTTTTTTAATGTCTTCAATCATTCTTTCAGTATCAAATGCACTAGGATGATCATAGTTTAATTCACATCTTTGTTCATAAGTTAAACCTTCATGAGCTTTGTAATAAAAATCATGACCTAAAATGATTAAATCATCTTCATATTTTTTTCTAAGTTTATTTACAATCGTTGTTTTCCCTGAAGCGGAACCACCACAAACACCAATAATAGTTACTTTATCCATATTGCCTCATTTATTATATTTTTCTAAAATTTTTATTTCATTTTCATTTAGTTCTCTATATTCGCCTAACTCAAGATTTTCATCTAGAACTAGTTCTCCAATAGAGAGTCTTTTTAAGTATAGCACTTCTTTACCACAATGTTTTAACATTCTTTTAACTTGATGATATTTACCTTCCATAATATAGACATAACATTCATAGTCTGAGATTATCTCCAATTTTCCCGGTAATGTCATATATTGTTCTTTGTCTAAGAAAATACCTTTTTTAAACTCTTCAATATCAGCTTCTTCTAATTTTTTATCTACTTTAGCATAATATTTTTTTTCAACTTTTCTCTTTGGTGATAGAATGTTATGAGCAAGTTTACCATCATTTGTTAATAACACTAGCCCTTCTGTGTCCTTATCTAATCGACCCGCAGGAAAAATTTCTTTATTTTGGTATCTTTCCTCTAAAAGATCAATAACGGTTTTGTTATAATCCTTTGTCGCTGAAATAACGTTTTGTGGTTTATTCATCATTAAATAAATATATTTTTTAAATATGATCTCTTTATTTTTAAATTTAATTATATCATTGTTTTCATCAACTTGTTGTGTTGGTTTTAGAACAGTTTTGTCATTTACAAGTACCAATCCATTTTTAATATATTCTTTTACTTCTTTTCTTGAACCAATCCCTGTGTTAGATAAATACTTGTCTATTCTCACGATTATAATTAAACCTTTCTATCTCATATTTTTAAAATATCTTGAAATTTTCTTATACACAATTAAAGTAACGATAGCATTTAATGAACCTTTTACAAGGTTGAATGGTATAACTGATAGCACTATAAGTTGATTATATGATTTAACAAATTTTGGTGCAAATTTTACGAAACCTTCTAAATCTATATGCATTACTTTTGCGTAAATTGGAAAAATTACAAAGTAATTTGATAATGTTGCTAATATTGTCATAGCAACTATACCACCTATTAATCCTATTATAGCAGATTTTCTTGTTTTATTTTTACTATAAATGTATGATGAAACTCCAACAAATGTACTACCCACGATAATATTGGAAAGTTCACCCACATATGCAGTCATTGTTCCATCTAAAACTATATTGATTAAGTTTTTCATGATTACTGTGATAATGCCGGATATTGGTCCTAAAACAAAACCACTAACTAATGTTGCCACATCACCAAAGTCAACTGTCATAAACGCTGGTGCTATTGGTATTGGGAACTTAAACAGCATCAACACACCTGCTAACGCTGAAAATATAGCAATTTTCGCCATATTTCCTATTGAGAACACTCTTACTACTTTTTTATTACCTGTCATTTCCATAAAATCCTCCCTAATATCTTTTTTAGGGCAAAAATAATGCCCCGATACTTCGGGGCACGAAAATTTATAATATCAATAAGTTTGTTGAAACTTTTATATTATATCTTCTTTCATCCAGACTTTACTGTCGGTATCGGAATTTCACCGATTCATGCTAACGCTCGTGGACTATACCACCGGTAGGGACTCACACCCTGCCCTGAAGATTTTTATCAATTATATATTAACACTTAACTATAATTTTGTCAAAATCGTAATTTTTGAATATTTTTTATGAATGTTTTACTTTATTTTTCAACCCATACTGAAACTGATCCTGGGGAAACAAAGAAGTCTGCAAATCCATCTTCTCCAATAGTTATCTCAGCATCATTATTACCTAACTTATCGATGTAGATTTTTCCACTTTGGTCTGCACCGACTTCCATTCTTACTGTTTTTGCTTCTTCATTTGAAATTGCAACAGCCATTCTTCCTGGGTGTTCTTCATTTCCATATCTTACAAAACCAATCGCATTTTTTTCTTGTAAATATACGTGTTCATTACCATATGCATAATCTCTTCTAATTTCCATAAGTATGTCCAATTTACCTTTCATACCGCCATAAAGTGTGCCATCACCTATTCCAAAGAGGTCGCCGAAAAATACACATGGATATCCATCCTGTCTTAGTAAAATCAACGCATAAGCAATTTCTCTAAACCAATTATCAACCCATGATTCTAGGGATTGTCCCAATTGTGAATCGTGATTATCTACAAATGTTACAGAATTAAATTTCCTTTGACTTTCCACAGAATTATCAAATAATGTCCTCAAATCAAAATATCCACCACTCTTTGATGCTTCGTGTAGTTTATAATGCAATGTAACATCAAATAAATCAACATTGTTAGATGTCCCATCTATAAAGTCTACTAGACGATTTAGATCATTTTCCCAATATTCTCCAACTAGATAAAAATCACTTTTAATATTTTGTAAAATGTGATTTGAAAAATCATTGATGAAGTTTTGATCTATATGTTTTAACGCATCATATCTCGCTCCATCAACATTTGTTTCTTTTATAAACCATTCAATCCAACTAAATAACTCATTTCTAACGTCAGGATTGAAATGATCGATATCCGCAAACATTAAATAATCATAATTTCCTTTTTCAGAAGAAACGGCATAATTCCAGTCTCTATCTTCCCAAAGTATTTTATATATTGCATTTGTGCCGGTTTTAGCATCATAATCAACACCATTAAAATGTTGAAATGTCCAAATAAAATCGCTATATTTCCCTTTTCTACCCGGGAATGTAAATTTGGTCCACGCTTCAATATCCATTGGTTCTGAAACTTGTTTTGTCCTATCATTTTGATCAACCATTACAGCTTTGAACACTTCTGATTCATCCGCACCAGCTTTATGATTTAATACAAGGTCCGCATATATGCTTATACCTAATTCATGCGCCTTATCTATCAATTGGTGAAGCTCTTCCTTTGTACCATATTTTGTCCTTACTGAACCTTTTTGGTCAAATTCACCTAAATCATAAAGATCATATGTGCCATATCCCACGTCATTTGTTCCTGTAGCTTTTGTAACAGGCGGCAGCCATATAGAAGTAAATCCTTTTTCTTTAAAATATTCTAAATTTTCTCTTAGAAAATTATAATGATTTCCATCATCAATTAGCTCCCATTCAAAACCTTGTAGCATCAAACCGTTCATAAATCACCTCTTTTTTCTTTATGTTTGCTTATAAATTCATCATCTTCTCTAACTAAGTCATTTACACCAGCTCTATACTCAACATGATGTCTTAACTCATGATTTACTAATTCTGTTAATCTATCTTTTAATTGCTCTCTATCAAAATCTGGATATTGATTTTTAATAGAACCATAATATATTAATATTTGCTTTAATACCCCAAATCTTGTGTATTCACCCAAGACAACTAAATCATTATTTATAGATTCTTTATGGTATTTGATTTCTTCTTTTAAGATAATCCCACCATTTAGACCTTCAAACAAGTCCTGATCTATCTCATCTACTATTTCTTCTAATATCTCTTGTATTACATCAATATCATAGCTCATATCAATTTACCTCAAAAATATTATAACATAGGCAAATAATTTTTATATAATATAATTTATTATGTTATAATCTTTTTATGGAGAGGTGATATGGGAAAAACAGCAATTTTTTTAATGTTATTTACATTAATTTCAAAAGTTTCAGGTTTAATTAGAGAACAATTTTTTGCCTATTATTTAGGGAATGGGATGATAAGTGACTCTTACAATACCGCAATGACAATACCCACGATAATTTTCGGTTTTGTTTTAGCCGGTGTAATAGCGGGTTACATTCCTATATATTCAAAGGCAGAATACGAGCATGGAGAAAAAAAAGCTAAGGAATTTACAGCGAATTTAGTAAACATCTTGATTGTAATTACAACAGTTATCATTTTTGCGATAATAATATTCGCACCAGCATTAGTTTCAATTTTCGCTTCAGGATATGAAGGCGATAAGAGAGAAATAACTATTAGATTTACAAGACTTATGTCATTCTCATTATATGCAACAATGATTTCTTCTGTTTTCATTGGTTTTTTACAAATGAAAAAAAGATTTATCATTGCAGAATCAGCTGGACTATTTATGAACTTCTTAAATGTAATAGTACTAGTACTTGCATTTAAATTTAACAATATGTACATACTTCCTTTAGGTTATGTGCTTTCTGAATACTTAAAATATATATTATTCCCTCATTTCGTAAAAAAAGAGGGCTATAAACATAAGTTTATATTTGACATTCATGACGAATATATAAAAAACATGCTAAGAATAGCAATTCCGATATTTTTATCAATTGCCGCTGTCGATATATCAACAATAGTCGATCAATCTTTAGCTTCCACGATGATAACTCATGGTGGGGTTTCATCAATGAGAAGAGCCTCACTAATATTGACGCTTGTAAGTGGGATAATCGTAGCTTCCATTACGACATCTATCTATCCACAAATGTCAAAATATGCAAGTAGAAAAGAAATCGGTCGAGTAAAGAAAACAATAATGGATGGTAATATCTACTCATTTATACTAATCATTCCTTCAATGATAGGAGTAATGATATTATCAGAACCTTTAATAAAACTATTATTTGAAAGAGGAAATTTCGATGTTAACTCAACAGCCATTACTTCTTCAATTTTAGTATTTTATATGCCTACAATAGTTGGTCAATCAATAAACCAAATATTTACTCGTGGCTTTTATTCAATGAATAATACCAAAACACCAATACTAATTACATTTGTTCAAGTATTTTCAAATATTGTCTTAAACTATGTATTTTCCTATAACTGGGGATTTGGATTAGGACTAAACGGACTTGCACTTGCCACTTCCGTTTCATCATTTATTGGAGGCGTACTATCCGCCTATCTATTTAGACAAAAATACGGCAGAATCAACTTTAAGAAGTTTTCAATCAATGGACTAAAAATACTATTAACAAGCTTAATCATGGGCATAGCAACATATTTCACATATCATGGCTTAAGCAGTAAAAACTATATATTAGCATTCCTAATTTCAATAATTGTTTCAATCTTAGTATACACAATAGTTATACTATTTATGAGAATACCAGAAGTTACAAAACTAATTAATATATTATATTCAAGAATTAAGAAAAAAAGAAGAAAAGCTAATATAAAATAAAGATACATTAATATCTATCGGAATATTTCGATAGATATTTTTGAATTTAAATGACAAATTTTTGGAAATTACATGTGTAAATGGGAATATCAAGAATACACATGTAAAATAGCTAAAAACCTTACATGTGTAAATAAAGTATTTAGAATTACACATGTAAAAATGGAAATAATGGAAATTTTCCTGATTAAATCAAGAAATCCATATTAATCAGGAAACCCCAACAAAAAAAGGTTAATTGCAACATATATATTGCAAATAACCTTACCCCATCTTAAATTTTATCCTCATAAAAATCAACGTAGTCTTTGTCAATTTCATTATTTGGATTCATATCATTATATATTTTTGTTGTAAGATATTTTGCTGAGTTATATCCAAAATTCTTTTGTCTTAGATTTCTAACTGCAACTTCAATAATCATTGCTATGTTTCTACCTGGTTTTACAGGAACGGTCAATTTAGGAATCTTAATACCTAAAATTTCTTCGAATTCTTCTTCTAAACCAAGTCGATCATATTCTTTATCTTCATTCCAATTTTCTAATTCAATTACCATGTCGATTTGGGAATCAGTTTTTACAGAACCTGTACCATATAATCTTCTAATATCTAATATGCCTATTCCTCTAATTTCCATGAAGTGACGGATATTTTCAGGAGATTGACCATAAAGTTTTTCATCTATTTTACTTATCTCTACAACATCATCTGCAACTAATCTATGTCCTTTAGTAATAAGATCTAAGGCGGTTTCAGATTTACCCACTGAAGATTCTCCTAAGATTAGCATTCCAGAGCCATATACATCTAAAAGCCCCCCATGAATGGTTGTTTGTTCGGCCAAATGTCTTTCTATTGCCACACTTAATTTACTGATTAATTTAGTTGTGGCATATTCTGACAACATAATTGTTTTATCGTAATAATTTGCCAAATCAATTATATCTTGTGTGACTTCTCGAGCATATGAAAAAATTAAACAAGGTATATCTTCAGATAATAGTCCTCTAAATCTTTCATATCTTAGCTCTGGTGTCATTTGCATATAGTAGTAATATTCTACATTTCCAATAATTTGTATCCTTTTGTATGGAAATGCTTCCATAAATCCTGTAAGTTGAAGACCTGGTCTATTTACATCACCATTACTTATTTCGATTTCTTCAAAATCACTAGAAGGATTTATAATTTGTAAATCTAATTCTTTTGCTAATTGTGAAAGTTTAACGCTTCTACCCATTTTTTTCTCCAAAGTATTTTATTATATTATCTGCAATATTTTCATTAATTAAATCGACTTCTTTTAATTGCTCTTTGCTTGCTTCTTTTATTTTATTTATAGAACCAAAATGTTTCAACAACGCAATAATACGTTTTTCACCTAGTCCATCTATTTTCTTTAATTCTGATTCAAATAATTTTTTCTTTCTAACAGTATTGTGATAATTTATCGCAAATCTATGAACTTCTTCTTGCATATCATATAGAAATCTGTAAATTGCACTATCTTTATCTATATTTAATTCATTATTATCAAGGATAATGCCTCTAGTTTTATGTTTATCATCTTTAACCAAACCTATAACGGGGATTTTTAAATTAAATGAGTTCAATACAGAAATCGCTGCATTAACCTGACCTTTACCACCATCCATAATCACTAAATCAGGTCTTTTACTAAAACTATTATTTGAATTTTCCGCATCCATCAATCTCGTAAATCTTCTTGTTAAAACTTCTCTCATAGATGCGTAATCATCAGGACCTTCTACAGTTTTTATCTTAAATTTACGATAATCTTTTTTAGCCTTTCTTCCTTGTTCATATACAACCATTGAACCAACTGAATCCACACCAGAAATATTAGAAATATCATATATTTCAATCCTATCCAATGGATGAATGTCCAATAAATCTTCTAATTTCTTTAATCCAAGATTTTTACTTCTCTCTCTGTCATCGATTTTCTTTAAGTATTCATACATCATTTTTTGAGCATTTTTGGTAGCCATTTCGATGTATCCCACTTTTTCTCCTCTTTTAGGAACTTTGATATAAACTTTTTTCCCTTTTTTCTCAGACAAAATTTTCTCAATAATTTCCTGTTCAGCAGGATTTTCTACGATTAATATTTCTCTTGGAATGTATGTCATATCAATATAGAACTGTTTCATAAATGAAGATAAGATATCTGCATCACTATCATTGAATTCATTTTTAATAATAAAATGTTCTCGATCAATTATTTTACCATTCCTCATAAAGAAAACTTGAATGGTGACATAATTTCTCGCTTTTACCATTGAAACAATATCTCTATTATCTAAACCAACAGTAGTAACTTTTTGTCTCTCCATAAGTTGATTAATAGAATTTATATGATCCCTGTATTCGCTAGCCCTCTCGAATTCCAGATTTTTTGAATATTCGAGCATTTTACTTTCTAATTTATCTGTTAATTCTTTTGTATTTCCTCTTAAGAATGATCTAACTTTCTCTACATTTTCTAAATATCTTTCCCTATCGTTATAGTCATGGGTTGGATCGTTGTATTTATAGAGAAAATCTTTTAATGGTGGGCGTTTTCTACTGTTATAGCTTTGTATCCCTTTATTTAATCTTAGTCTGAAAGTATTTTGCAATAGCCTAATTACATCGTTGACTGCATATGCATTTGGATATGGACCAAAATATTCATTACCATCATTTTTTACTTGTCGAACTTTTTCAATTCTTGGAAAATCCTCATTTGTAAGCATAATATATGGATATTGTTTATCATCCCTTAGAAGAATGTTGTAATGCGGCCTATGTTCTTTTATAAAGTTAGATTCAAGCACTAAAGCCTCTACTTCATTTTCAACAATTATATATTCAAAATGGTCGATTTTCTCGACCATTTTAATTACTTTCATAGATTTACCAGAATCGCTATTAAAATATGATCTAACTCTATTTTTTAGATTTTTTGCTTTACCTACATATATTATCTCATCATTTTCATCTTTCATAAGATATACACCTGGCAAATCAGGCAATCTGGAAAGTTCATATTTTAAGTCTTTCATTATATCTCTCTTGTCATTTTTTCTAAGTATTCTAAATCAGATCCTTCTAAATCTTTAGATAATCTTTCATAAGCTTCTCTGTTATAAGCATTTAACCAATCTAATTCCCATTTATCAAGTTCTTCTTTGATAACTGGTCTTGTGTCAAGTGGTAGATATAGCAATGTTTCAAGCTCTAAAATATCATCAAATTCTGATTCTTTTACATATACGATATTTTCAAGTCTAATACCATGTGAGCCTTCAATATAAACTCCTGGCTCAATTGAAAATACCATTCCTTCTTCTAATGGCACACCTTGATCGTTTCTTGAAATACTCATCGGTCCTTCATGTACGCCTAAAACAAATCCAACACCATGGCCTGTACCATGGTTGAAATCTAGACCTTTCTTTAGAAGTGGATATCTTACTACAGAATCAATGAAATATCCTGTTGATTTTCTCTTGAATTTTACTGTCATACCTGCAATCAATGCTTTTAGCGCATATGTATAATGTAATTTTTCATCATCTGTTAATTCGCCAAGAGCAATAGTTCTTGTGATATCTGTTGTACCTTCAAGATATTGTCCACCACTATCTACTAAGTATAATCCTGATGTTTTCAATGTTAATGGAACTACTTTTTCTGGATCATAATGTGGCATAGCAGCATTTGGACCATAAGCAGAAATAGTTTGGAAACTTGGTTCTAAGAAATTATCTTGTTGTTCTCTAAATGATAATAATTTTTTCGCTGCAAATATTTCATCAATATTTCCAGATTTAACCCCTATTTCTACCCAATTGAAGAATTTCATCAATGCGATAGCATCTTTGTGGAATGCTTTCTTAGAATTTGAAATTTGAACATCATTTTTTAATGCTTTCATTAGAGTAGTTAAATTTCTACCTCTTTGAATCTTCACATTTTTATTTATATTGTCATAAATCATTACATTTGTTCTTGCTGGGTCAAGATATATTGTCTTTGTACCAGCAATTTGATTTATTTTTTCAAATATTGTGGAATATTCGTAAACATCAATATTATTTACTCTTAAATATTCTTTTACTTCCATGTCAATTTTATTTTCGTCAATAAATAACATGGCTTTATCTTTGCTAATAAGTGCATATGAGAAAAATACAGGTGTAGCAAAAATATCATCTCCTCTTAAATTGAAAAGATAAGCTATATCATCTAACGCACCTATAAATATGTAATCTGCATGTCTTGTTTCCATCATTGATCTTAAAATATCAAGCTTTTCAGTCAAAGATTTTCCTGTGTATTCTTCGTCAAATATCCAAGCTTCAGATTTAGGTAATTTTGGTCTATCATCCCAAATACCTGAGATTAGATCAATATTTGTGATTAATAATCTTGAGCCAATTGCATCATTTATTTTATCAAATTCAGATAATGATAAGCATTTGCCATCAACTGCTATTTTGCCAAACTCTGTAACTTCGTTATTAATAAATTCCAAATAATCTATATCTTCGCCCATTCTATATAATTTGAATGGTGAATTTTTTAATTCATTTTCCGCTTGTACAAAATACCTACCATCAGTCCATACACCAGCTTTATCACGTGTAATAACTGCAGTACCTGCAGAACCGGTAAAACCAGAAATATATTCTCTAGTTTTATAATAATCTGCTAAATATTCTGATTGATGTGGATCAGAGGTTGGCACGATATATGCTTCAATATCTCTTTCATCCATTTTTTTTCTTAATTTATCTACTTTTTCAAATATACTCATTATCTTCCCCTTATTTATCTGTTTAATCTATTATAACACCAGATACAAAAAACTTATACTGCATTTTAATAAAAATTTAACACTAAAGCTGCTTCCATTCTTCATTAGCATCAATAACTCCATGCTTTACAAGGCTATTGTAAATTCCATGATTTTTATAGTCATCTGTAATTTCAAAAGCCACTTCTTTTAGCGGCTTTACTGCATTATCCATTGCAATACCATATTTTGCATACTTTAATAAGAAATAGTCATTTATACTATCGCCAAAAGCAATAATTTCGTCACTCTTAAATCCTAAATCTTTAAGCGCAACACCTTTATTTAATTCCTTATCGACAATTTCTAAATGATTTGGTCCCATTCTTGAAATACTTGCCATATCTCTAAATTCACCAAAAATCTCTTCTTCGTACTTATTAATATATTTTTCTTCAAAAGCATAAAACAATTTTACAATTGGCTGATCAATTAAATTTAACATTGATTCGACTTCTTTAATTTTTACATTTGCAATCTTTGCTTCAAGCTTCATAAAGTTAAAATGATCTTCTTCTGGGTCATCTATATTAATAACACCTTTATTAATATCTTCAGTAAATAAAGTATCTCCAATTATGGTGCATAATCCTAAATCATATTTTCTAGTCTTTTCAATGATTTTCTTTAATACTTCTCTATTCATAGTCTTTTGTGCTATTATTTCTTTATTTTTACAGTCATAGACTAATGCCCCATTATTACTAATTAAAAAACCGGAATATTTTTCAAATTCCAAAATATCAATATATTTTTTCATAGCTCCAATGGGTCTACCAGATGCAAGAATCACTTTTATGCCTTTTTTCTGCGCTTCAAGCAATGCTAATTTTGAGCTTTCAAGCATATTTTGCTCATCAATAAGTAAAGTACCATCCATATCAAGTGCTATACATTTAATCTCCATTAATTCCCCTTAATTTAATTATTTATTTTAATTATAACTATTATTCTTCTGTTTTTACAATTTCACTTTTTGTTGGATCGATTTCTCATTATCCTCTCCTATTATTTCAAAAAATAACTTCATATATTAATTATAACGCATATATTGATCAATTTTCATTCTATTTACTAATACTCCACATATTTTTTATTTGTGGGGCAATTCTTTCATATGACCATGTTTTTTCTGTGTTTACCCAACTATTTGGATCGTAAATTTTAAACTCACCATTGTTATATCCAACTATCACCAATATATGTCCAGATCTTGTGAAATCCCCAGGTCCTACACTTGCTATTATCAATTTGCTATCGCTTAATTCTTCTTTCATTCTATTTTTATCTAATGGAACTTCTTTTGATTTTAACCCTAATTTTTCAGCACCTTCAGTCATAAATTTCCATAATGTGCCAATTGATTCTTCATAATATCCATTCTCTAGTGAGAAATCTATCATCTTATCCGGTGTCATACTATAATCTTTAGTCAAAGCCATATAAATCATTGACATGGATGTCGGTCCACAACCAACAACACCAAATCTATAGTTTCCAACACGTTTATATCCCCATCGGGTATCAGTTTGTAAAAAGTACGGTATATCCAGTTTTTTCTCATATTTTGAAATAACATTTTCTGTCATATCCGAATTTGTGAAACCATGCACCCAAAGAAAATTTTCTGGATACATTAATACCGTTTTAATCACTGATTGTGGTATACCATCATATTTATCAATAATATCTTGAACTTCTGGAATGTATACTTTCAATTCTTCAAGTTGTTGCAATTTATCTCTATTATTATCATATGAGAAACTATTCTTTGCTGTTATTAACATTTTCTTAAATTCTTGTTCGCTATATTTTCCTAAGATCTTCCCATCTTTATAGTCATTAATTGCCGGAGAATCTTGATATTTAAATTCACTATTCTTCCCAAACATATCAGTAATTTTCTCAAAATTCATAAATAGTACTATCGCCAAAAATATAACTGATAAAGTCATTATTAAATTTTTAAAACTTTTATTTGACATCATTTTTACTCTCTCTTCTAATAATCTAATATTTTCTTATAATAAGTATATCAGATAAATATTAAAAAAATATTAATTAAATTTTTATTTATTATTATATTTTTCTATATTAGCTTTAAATATCTTCAAGTATAACATATAATTATTTAGAATAGAAAAGCGAGGTAAATATGAAATTAGGTATTGTTGGACTACCAAATGTAGGTAAGTCTACACTTTTTAATGCAATTACAAAAGCAGGAGCAGAATCAGCAAATTATCCATTTACAACGATAGAACCAAATATCGGAGTTGTTGATGTTCCTGACTATAGATTAGAAAAATTAGCGGAACTAAATAATTCAAAAAAAATAGTTCCTGCTTATATTGAATTTTACGATATTGCCGGATTAGTAAGAGGTGCAAGCAAGGGTGAAGGTCTAGGAAATAAATTCTTGGCTAATATTAGAGAATCCGAAGCAATCGTTGAAGTTTTAAGATGCTTTGAAGATCCAAATGTCATCCATGTTGATGGAGAAGTAAATCCATTAAAAGATATTGAAACAATTAATTTAGAACTTATCTTTTCCGATATTGATATGCTTGAAAATGTCATTAATCGTTTAACTAAAGTGGCAAAGGCAGATAAAGATAAAAGAGCCGAACTTGATGTTGTACAAAGAGTTTACGATGTTTTAATGGAAGGTAAAAGCGCTAGAGTTTTAGATTTAAATGAAGATGAAAAGAAAATCATTAAATCATACAATCTTTTATCTTCAAAACCAATCATCTATGTTGCGAATGTTTCTGAAGATGAAGTTGCTGATGACGGTAACTCAAATAAATTTGTACAAGAAGTTAGAGAATTTGCCAAAACTGAAGACGCAAAAGTTGTAGTTATATCAGCAAAAATAGAAGCAGAAATTTCAGCATTAGACAGTGATGAAAAAGAAGAATACTTAGAAATGATTGGTTTAGATAAACCAGGTTTAGACAAATTAATCATGGCAAGTTACGACTTATTAGGTTTGATGTCATTTATTACTACAGGCGAAATGGAAACAAGAGCTTGGACAATCAAAAAAGGCACAAAAGCAGTTGATGCAGCAGGCAAAATCCATTCCGACATTTCAAGAGGCTTTATCAGAGCAGAAGTTATCTCATATGATGAATTAATGGAATATGATGGATCAATGGTAAAAGCCAGAGAAGCTGGAAAAGTTAGACTTGAAGGTAAAGAATATATAATGCAAGATGGCGATATAACTCACTTTAGACACAATGTTTAATATTTGGAGGATAAATGAAAGACGAAAATTTTCAAACAGAAGATAAAACTTATGACGAAAATTCAAATCACGGATTTTCACATTATCAAACATTAGATAATAATAACATAAATCCCGAGGAACCAGAGATTGATATTGACGGTGCCAAATCTAGATATAGAAAATCAATTTTAATGTTTATAGTATATTTTATTTCAAATATATTAGCATACCTTTTACTTGAGCCTTTCATCAAAGATGTAGGATTGATTAATGCCCTATCTGTTATTATTAGCATTATCCCAATTTACTTATTTATGGGTAAACGTGCATTAAAAGAAACTGAAGATATAAGACCTTCAAAAAAATTAAGTGTTGTAGATCTATTATTTTTTGTAGGTATCATGTATCTACTATCTATCGCATTTAGCCATATTACAAATTTCTTCATGAGAACATTTAACATACGTTCAATAAATGTAACAGAAATGATACAAACGAGTCTAAATACTACACTATTTATATACGCAGTATTTATAGGACCATTTTTTGAAGAATTAAACTACAGAGGATTTCACCTAAATAACACAAGAAGATACGGTGCCTACTCCTCTATACTATTATCAACATTGATATTTTCATTTGCCCATGGCAACTTCATGCAAGGTATCGGCACATTAGGTATTGGATTTGTATTAGGTTATGTAGCATACTTCTATTCATTCCAAGATGCTATAATACTTCACATATTAAACAACTTAATAGTATCACTATTAGGAATGGTTAGTACCATGGCCAATCAAAATACAGCAAAAACATTATTTATTGCCTTTGATTTAGCAATACTTGGCCTTATTGTTTTTGCAATCATCTCTCTATTTATTAAAAAGAGAAGAGACAACATTAAGAAAAACTTAAAATATACACGTTCAGAAAAAATATATTTAAAAGCATTACTAACTGACCCAATATTTTTTGTTTACATTTTAATCATTTTAATTTTAATGATTTTACCATCATTTATTGTTTTAGAATAAATGAAAACAATGGCTATAGAATAAAGCAAAACCACATGTTAACTAGGTTTGAGACTAGTTAATATGTGGCTTTTTCTTATATAATCACTTCCTCCTCATATTTCAATAGAAGTTTCCTTATTTCTCGATAATCTCCTCTTCGTAAAATTTCAATATTATTTTTATTATCCAATATGTCCGAGATTGTTGCTAACATCTTTAAATGACTTATATTATCTAAGACTGAAATTACAATAAATATATCAACCTTTTTTCCTTTCATTTCAACCGGCTTTTCTACAATCATCAAGCTTGCATCAACTTTATATACTGAATTGTGATTTTGTGCATGAGGCAGAGCAACACCATCTACTAAAACTACATAAGGTCCTATTTTGTTAATGTTATAAATTATATCTTCTACATACTGTTTATTAATTGATCGATTATCAATTAATATTTGTGAAGCTTTTTTTATCGCCTCTTCCCAATTTTCTACCTCTTTTAATTTCAAGATTTTTTCTTTAGTCAGTATTTCACTTAAGTTTGTATAGCAATGATATTGTTTAATATCTTTATTCTTTTCTGTAATAAAATCTAATAAATCAAGTTTTAACTTTTCTTTATCTTTTATTACTGCATTCTTTGAAATTACATTAATGATTTTATCTATACTTGACTCATCTATTAAAGAATTAATGTTTAGCAATTTTTGATACAATTCCGAAATATTATGTGTAGTCAAAATTGGTTTTACTAAAATAACATTATTATGATTTTCAATAGGTACTGTGGAAATAATATAGTCATATTGATATTTAGCATTATCTAGTTCAAAAATTGAGATTACTCCAACTATATCAATAGTAGGTAGATAATTATATAACTGGGTTTGAAGCATTCTAGATACAACTTTCCCATTTGGACAAACTATAACCACTTTGTTTCTTGATTTTGAAATACCTTCAATTCTCGCTCCAAAATACATAACTAAAAATCCAATTTCAGACTCTCTCATATCTCTGAACACTTCTTCATTTGTAGATTTAACTGAATTTTCAACTAAACTATACAAATGCGGATAGTTAGTTTTTATATCTTCCAAGCTTCCGTTATAAATAGGGAATTTAAATTTTAGCCTGTAATATGAACTTTGTAAATGACGTGAAATTTCTTTTTTGAATTCCTCTTTGTTTGTAATATCAGTTGCAGAAAATTTTTCAAAGTTCATTATCAGATTTTCAACAAAACTCTCAATATTTTCGAGTATATTATCATTATTCAAATTTGTCATTGAAGCTATAAATGCAACAAGTAATTTCACTTCATGCTCATTATCATAATTAACAATCGATTTTACCTTATTGTAGCAATCTGAATTTTTTACATCATCATACAAAGATGACTCCTTAAGAAAATTTTTACTTTTTCTTCGTTTATCTGTAAATTTAATGAATTTTGAAAGCATAGAAATTGAATAATCTGTTAGATGTAAATTTGTTTCTATATTTATCTTTTCAATCCTTTCATCAAAATATTCTATTAAATTTTGATCTGAATACATATAGTTAATGTAAACATCTCTGATTTTGGATTCATCAGCAATTAATTTATACTTTTTATCAAAAATTAAATCAATTCCCTCTTTACTTAAATTATTTTTTATTACTTTTATATCATTTACAATTGTGCTTTTACTAACCATCAATGATTCACTCATCTCTTCAATGGTTGTAAACTCATCAACAAAAATTTTTTCTAAAATATATCTCTGTCTATCTTCAATATTGTAAGTATAGTCAATATTTAAATTGTATTTTTGATATATGGTATCTTGCCCAAGATAAACAAAAGATTTATTTATATTTTCAATCCTACCAAAGTCTCTTATTTCATAGTTTATCTCGTTAATATCATAATAGATTGTTCTTTTTGAAACCTCAAAACATTCCATCAACTCCTCTAAAGAAGCTCTCCTATTTTGTAAAATCGTTTGAAGTATATCAAATTGACGTTGTTTCATTATTATTCTCTCTTATGTAATTACAGAAAAAGATACTACATCACGTAATATCTTTTTCCTATTATGTTATTTACTTACTTTTGTCTTATTTTACTTCTTTCTTACCAAATCCACTAAATAATATTGGTATCAAGAATAATATAACACATATAATTAATAAAGGTGTACCTTTTATAAATCTTGCAATATTTCCTAAAATTATACCTGTTGTGGAGAAATCTGCATCTGAGAATGTAGTTGCTGCAAATCCTAAACTACCCATTACAGGCATTGTAATTACTGGTAATATTGTAATTAATAACCCATGGATTATACCACCAATTATTGTACCTTTTAATCCACCTTCCGCATTGGCAAATACACCTGCAGTAGCACCACAGAAGAAGTGAGGAACTACCCCTGGAAGAATAATTGGTAAAGCATTTGAAAAGGCTGGATTTATCATTACTAATAAAAACATTCCTAAAAGACCACCAACAAAAGAAGTTAAGAAACCTATTAATACCGCATTTGGTGCATATGGGAAGACAACCGGACAGTCAATAGCTGGTTTTGCATTTGGTACTAATTTATCAGCAATACCTTGGAACGCTGGAACAATTTCTGCAAGAATTAAACGAACACCTGCTAAAATAATATAAATAGCTCCGGCGAAATTCATACCACTTATTAATGCAAATACAAACCAATTGGTATAGTTTACCATTCCTGTGTCTTTTAGTGCAGTTTGATAATCACCTTTTGAAGCTGCTACACCACAAACAACTATAAATACAATCATCATTGTTATTGATATCGCTACAGTTGTATCACGCATGAATGCCATCCATTTTGGAAAGTTAATGTCTTCTGTAGACTTAACATCTTTTCTATCTTTATTTCCTCTAGTTAATTTACCTACTTGTGCAGCAATCCAATAACCTACAGTTGAAAAATGGCCTAAAGCAATATCATCAGTCCCAGTAATATTTTTCATTGTAGATTGTCCCAATGCTGGGAACACCGCCATCACTAAACCAAGGATTAAAGATCCACCCATAATTAATTGCCATCCAGACAAACCACCAACGGTTAATACAATTGCAATCATTGCAGCCATATAAAGAGTATGATGACCTGTTAAGAATATGTATTTTAATCTTGAAAATCTTGCAATAATAATATTTGCAAGCATACCAAACATCATAATCCAAGCAGTATCTTTTGCGTAATCTACTAAAGCTGTCGTAACTATCGCTTCATTGTTTGGTACAACACCTTTTAAATCAAACGCATAATTAAATATAACACCAAAATCTATTAAAGAACCCGTTTGAAGAAATGATGCACCTGCAGATAGAACTAAAAAACCCACAATAGTTTTTATTGTTCCTTTAATTACATTTGGAGCTGATTTCTTTTGTAAAACTAACCCCAATAATGCCATAAAACCAACTAAAATTGCTGGTGTTGATAAAATTTCTTGAAATAATAATAGAACTTTCATATTTCCCCCCTTTATTTTAAATTATTTATTTCAAAAATTCGTTATTAAATTATATATTTCGTTCTCATCGACAGAGTCTAAAAGTGATTTAATCTTATCTTCATCACCCAAAATCTCCGCCAATAATTGCATTATTTCTAAATGATTTTCTGAACACTCTGCTGCAAAAGTAATAAATAGCTTTACATCTTTACTTTTGTCACCTTTTGAAAATGAAACAGGAATTTTATTTAGCAAGATACCAATTTGATCTGATATTACACCTTGTTCGGGTCTTACATGTAAAAAAGCTACATCTTCAACCAAAATATAATAAGGCCCAAACTCTAAAGTATTTTTTATTATTTCTTCAGGATATCTCTTTTCAACATATCCTTGCTCTACTAGAGGAGATGCCGCTAATCTAATTGCTTCTTTCCAGTTCAGTTTTTTATCAATTATCGAAATATTTTCCTTTTTTATTATCTTAGTTATATCCATATATCATCCCTTTAGAAAATCTATCACTTCATTAACAATTCTTTCCGATGTTAATCCATAATCTTTTCTTTGATCTTCAGGATTACCAACTTGTCCAAATCTATTGTCAACGCCAATTCTATGTAACGGAGTAGAAATCCCATTTTCTGTCATAATTTCTGCAACTGTACTTCCAAGGCCACCTAAGACATTGTGATTTTCAAATGTAATAGCTAATTTCTTATCACAAGTTTCAGAAATTACTAAATCTCTATCAAATGGTTTTATGGAAAACATGTCGATGACTTCTACATCAATTCCTTTTTTATCGAGAATATCAGCTGCTTCTAAAGCAAAAAGAACTAATTCACCCATCGTGTAAATTACAATGTCTGATCCTTCTCTCAAAATATTTCCTTTACCTAACTCAAATGTTGAACCATCTTCATAAATTTTCGGATTCGCCTTTCTATTACCACGAATATAATTTACACCTTTTATTTTAGAAACTTCCTTCATACACCATTCAAAACAAACTGAATCTGCCGGAGCTAAAACAGTTGTCCCTGGAATGTTTCTCATAGTCGAAATGTCGTCATATGTGGAATGTGTACCTCCATTTGCCCCAGCACAAAATCCTGGATCTGAACCATATATATTTAATGTATTACCAGAATACGCACCAGCAATAAAAATTTGATCTAAGGCTCTTCTAGTTGTAAATGGTGAAAATGTGTGTACAAATGGTACATATCCTCTTATAGAAGCCCCTGCAGCCATACCTATCATATTAGCTTCAGAGATACCAACTTGTACAAATTGTTTGGAATGTTTTTCTTTTAATTTGGTCGTCCCAGAAGCACCGCCTAAATCTGCTTCAAACACTAATATTTTGGGATTTTCCATAATTAATTTATCTAAAGTATTTACAAATACTTGTCTTAATTCAATATCTTTTGTATCTTTACTTCTTTTCCACATTTTACATTCCTCCATTCTCGCTAATGAAGTTTTCTAATTCTTTTATTACTTTATCTGTTTCTTCATCCACTTCTTTATTAAATTTTGGTGAATGATTAGCAGGAGTATTATAAAAATAAGGGAATCCTTGACCTTTTACAGTATCTAAAATGATACAAACCGCTTTATCTTTTACTTTTTTTGCATTTTCGATGGCTTCATCAATTTTACTTTCATCATGACCATCAATTTCTTGTGTGTAAAATCCGAATGCTTCCATCTTTTTCTTAATATCAAAAGGATTGATTATATCTTCAGTATTTCCATCTAATTGCATTTTATTGTTATCAATAAACACTATCACTTCATTTAATTTTTTATGTGCAATAAACTGAAATGCTTCCCACACCTGTCCTTCATTTAACTCTCCATCGCCACATATCAGATAAACTTTTTTATCTGAATTTTCAAGTCTTAAAGTATATGCTAATCCTGCAGCTAAGGATGTTCCCTGTCCTAATGAGCCAGTTGTTACATCTACACCTGGAGTTTTTAATCTATCCGGATGTGAAGGTAAATTTGTGCCGATTTCATTTAATGTATAAAGCAATTCTTTATCAAAAAATCCTTTTAATGCTAATGTAGAATAAAGTGCAGGTCCTGCATGACCTTTTGACAATACAAAATAATCTCTAACCTCTTTTTTAGGATTATTAGGATCTATATCCATCTGCTTTCCATATAAGACAGATAAAAGTTCAACAATTGACATTGAACCTCCTAGATGTCCATATCTTCTCCATTTAAGCATCTTCAAAATTTCTATACGTATTTTTGCACTAAATTTTTTTAACTCAATATAATCATTTTTTCGCATAGTAATCCTTTCAAAATTTAGTTTTCTTCGTAATGTTCACCAATCCTATCAAAAAGTTCTTTTAGTTTTGTTTCTATTTCTTGTTTAGAAACTATATTATCTAGTGTGATAACATTATCTAATCCATCAACAAAATCTTCTAAATCTTTACCTACTACAAACGCATCAGCAGCTCCTTTTTGAGCATCTGATGTAGTGGAATGGAAAACTTCTATGTCATCACGTCCCATTGCCTTTAATGTCTTTTCTACATTCATTCTAATAATCAAGCTTGATCCTATCCCAGAACCACAAGCTGCCATAATTTTTTTAATCGCCATATTATTCCTCCAATCTATTCTTTACTAATAATATATCAATGAAATCGTATTCCGTAAATAGCTAAAGTTTGCACGACATTATAGAATTTTGCACAACTATTAAAGATTGTTCTATATTTCAATTTAATTAGCTAAAATACGAGGATGGATGGAAAATTTTAAAATATCATCGTACAAAAACGTGCAAATGGACGAGGATAATCGCAAAAAAGTAAATTATCATCGTACAAAACTGGCTAAATAGACGAGGATAATCGCGAAAAAGTAAATTATCATCGTACAAAA
>NZ_JH601088.1:1299191-1358596 GCF_000245755.1 Helcococcus kunzii ATCC 51366
AATTATCATCGTACAAAACTGACTAAATAGACGAGGATAATCGCAAAAAAGTAAATTATCATCGTAAAAACTGGCTAAATAGACGAGGATAATCGTAAAAAAATAAATTATCATCGTTTCTATTCTGAAATTAATACGAGGACAATTAGGAAAATCCACATTATACTCGTAAATTTCCTAATACTTTTCAGTTCCCATTCCTACTCTAATAACAAATAAAAAAAGACACTATTGAGCTGTTCAACAGTGTCTATCTATAAATTATTTTATCTTATCATGATCTAAAGATTCTAAATATTCTTCTAATCTTGGTACTACATATTTAAATGTTTCTTTTTCAAATGGATTTTTTAATCCAACTTTACTAATGATTTCTTTAGTACCTAATTTTCCACCAAGTTTACATAATTCAAGGTATTTGTTCCATGCATCTTCATGATTTTCCATATCCAATACAAAGAATTGGAATGCGTTCATTTGTGCAATTGTATAATCTAAATAGTAGAATGGTGAAGAATATACGTGCATTTGAACTTGCCATCTTCTACCTGAATCCATGTATTCATCATCAGCATAATCAATATGTGGAGAATATTTCTTTTCTATTTCTCTAAATTTATTATTTCTTTCCTCTGGGGTTGCTTCAGGATTATCGTAAACCCATTCTTGATATTCATCAATTGAAGCTCCATAAGGCAAGAATTCTAATGAAGATACTACATGATTATAGTAATACTTTTCTGTGTCTTCCTTAAAGAAACCTTCCATCCATGGATGTGTGAAATATTCCATACTCATAGAATGTGTTTCCATAATTTCCATGCATGCACCTCTAACATCACTTGGATAAACATCTCTTGTTAAGTATCCTTGGAATGCATGTCCCGCTTCATGAGTTAAAACATCAACATCATGCGCTGTACCATTAAAGTTTGCAAAGATGAATGGTAATTTTGTCTTATCTAGTTGAGTCATATAACCACCAGGCGCTTTGCCATCTTGTGAAGTTAAATGCATCATTTCATGTTCAATCATGGCATTAAAGAATTCTTCAGTTTCTGGAGAAAGTTCTTTGTACATTTTCTTAGCATAATCCACTAATTCTTCTTCTGTGCCCTTTGGTGTAGGATTACCAGATAGGAATTTTAATGGAATATCATAGTATAGAAAATCTTCTACTCCTATTCTTTCTTTTTGTTCTTCATATAGCTTATTCGCTAAAGGAACGATATATTTTACAATTTGTTCTCTATAGTTTTTAGCATCTTCTCTTCCCCAGTCTGTACGACCAAAGCTTCTATATGCTACATCTAAATATGAATCAAATCCTAATTTTTTCGCAATTTGATGTCTTACTTTAACTAATTCATCATATATTCTATCAAATTGATCTTTTCTTTCATTAAACCATGCAGATGAAGCTTTAGCAGCAGCTTTTCTCACTGCTCTATCTTTTGATTGTTTATATGGTGTTAATTGAGAAAGATTTAATTTTTTACCATAAAATTCGATTTCTGCTGTACCCATTAATTTTTGGTATTCATTCGCAAGTTTTGATTCTTTAATTCTATCTTCCATTATTGAAGGATTAAAAATATCTTTTTGTAATTCATCAGTTTTTGTAATGTTTTTTCCATATTTTTCTTCAAAATCTTTTCTAAATGGTGATTTTAATCTAATATTTTGCAATTTATTGGAAAATTGAGAAAACTTTGGAAAAATTTCGTCAAATACTTCTACTTCTTTTTCGTAGAACTCATCTCTTGTATCAATTGTATTTCTAATATATGCAATATTTGCAGCTTCAGAAAAATCTTCTGTCATTGTATCAACTTCGTGTAATAGTTTAAGATACTCATCACTAGTTTTTGCATTTTCAATTAAATCTAATTTTTCATTTAATTCATTTAGTAATGAGTCAAAATCAGGTCTTGTGTATTCTAATTCTCTAAATTTCATAATTATCTCCTTTTCTTATTTAATATTAATTATATACCATTTAGTAATATTGGTAAAATTTAAATTTATATTTTTACTATATCAATATATTTTGCAAATTTTTCTCTTATAGGATATATTGAATTTATAGGGATTTTATAAGGAGAAATAATGGAATGGTTTTTATCACTATCGCCTATTTTACAAGCACTTTTAGCTGGGATTTTCACTTGGCTATGTACGCTTGTTGGTTCTGCGGTAGTATTTTTTATTAAAGAAGTTAATAATAAATTCCTTGCGATAATGCAAGGTGCAGCAGCTGGCATAATGACCGCCGCTTCTTTTTGGTCACTTTTAGCTCCAGCGCTAGAGTTTGCTGAAAAAGGACATTCTTCCTTACCAACTTGGTTACCTGTAACAATTGGATTCTTAGGTGGAGGAATATTTCTAAGATTCTTAGATATAGTTATACCTCACATTCATCTATCAGGCGATCATGGCGATACAGATATCAAAAAATCTACTTTAGGAAGATCCACAATGCTTTTCTTAGCAGTTACATTACATAACATACCAGAGGGAATGGCATTAGGTGTTGCCTTTGCTGCTGCCGGATTACAAGTATCTGGAGCTTCAATCGCTGCAGCAATCGCTCTAACAATTGGTATAGGGATACAAAACATCCCTGAAGGTTCAGCACTTTCTCTTCCGATTAGAGCTCAAGGACGTTCAAAAAAATATGCGTTTAATATGGGACAAATGTCTGCACTAGTAGAACCAGTCGGTGCAGTACTAGGTGCAGCAGCAGTTACAGCTGTCACAGAAATATTACCATATGGGTTGTCCTTTGCTGCAGGTGCAATGTTATTTGTCGTTATTGAAGAATTAGTACCAGAATCACAAAAGTCTGAATACACAGATATAGCCACAATGGCATTTTTAGTTGGATTTTGTATAATGATGGTGTTGGATGTGGCGTTAGGTTAGATTTGTTGTTGCGTATTGCAACTGCGTGCATTCGAAAAGAAATTACTTCGGTAAATTAACGAAAAGCTGCGGAACTTGTTCGCTTCGCGAACTTCGGACATCCTCGCTTTTCTAATTTACTCTTGTAATTTCTTTTCTCATATTCGCACGATGTTGCAATTACTCACAACAAATCTATTCAATATTGTGTGGGTACACACTTTATTCTGGTAAAATTATGTAGTAGCTTTTTTTATTTCAAAAAGCAATGCCACGTATCGAACAACAAATTCTATTCGAAATTGTTTGGGATAGAAGTTATTGGAAAAAATTAGATAAAATATTAGTAGAGGTATTGATTAATCAATTCTTTATGGAACAAATTTAAGTAAATCTAGGATTTAGTATTTTACATATAAAAGAGAGCTGTTACAAAATGAAGTTAGTCATTTGCAACAACTCTCTTTTATGGTTAAATATTTTATCCACATTTCACTGGTTTATTGATTTTATGTATAAGCACAAAAATAATTTATACATAAATTTCCTATTTTAATTTCTATGTATAACAATTTTGAAAAATTTATACACAAATGGATCTTTTATCTTTTATGTGTATAGTATTATAAGGTCTAATTATACACATCTTTGCTTATTTGTAGGAAGTATGTATAAAATACTGAAAAATTTTATACATAAATTTTAGTAAATAGATTTTATGTATAAGGCTGTACTTTATTTTATACATAGATTCCAATAAATGGGATTTTATGTATAAATCGCAAGCAAAACAACACATTCTACTATTCTTCTAAATCTATGTTGTCTTGAGGTAATGGGAGTCAACACATTTAGCCATTTCGAAGAAAGTATGTTGTCATTTGTAAGAAAATTTCAACACACTTCTTACATTAATGTTGAGTTGTGTTGTCTCACTCCACTCATATTCAACATATTCTGTTAATATCTTCAAAATGTGTTGTCCAGAAAATTCGTCCCGACCAATCCTTCCAAAATGCTCACCCGAGTGAATTTAAAATTTATAACTCGTTTTTTTATCATTTCTTATACATATTTTCTAAAATTTCCCCCAGAGTTTCATTTCTATCAAATTGATATTTCTCTGATAGTTTTTCAATTTGGTATTCTTCAAGTTTGTTAAATAGGTTAAGCGATCTAGTAATGTCAATTTCACCATCGGCATTTTTGTATAAAAGTAAGTCACCTTCATTTATTAGCTTAATTGCTTTTTGTCTTAGTGTTTCGTGTGAATTATCGATGTTTATATGCCACCTATTGATAAAGTGATATTTGTATGTTTGATCCGTTTGTTTTGCAATATAGCTTTCTGCAAATTTCCTTATTGTGCCATTTTGACCTAGTGCTGTGATTGAGGACCAAAGTGGCTCTAAAGGTTGTCCTTTTAATGGACCTTGATCTGAAATGAGTAAGTCCATTCTGTATTTGTTGATGGCAAGTTTTATTTTGTCATCTGGCAAAATATTTGTGTCATCTTCATATCTTAAATTTTCTATTCTATTACCGAATTGATTTGTGATGTCTACCTCATATTTGATGCTTCCAAATATATCTAAAGTTGAATATTTGTATTCATTTCTCGTTGGTTCAAAAGAAATGTTTATATCTCCTTCTCTAAATGTATTGTAGACAGAAACAGACCATTCCATATAGTCTCGCAGATTTTGTCCTGTAATTTCATAGACCGAAACTTCTCCACCAGAATAGCTATAGGAATTGTTTATGTGTTTCCTTTTTATTTCTCCTTTAGTAAGAATGGGATACGGATTGTCAAAGTGGACGGCTGCGACATCCGCTCCACTTGCATCGAGCATGACATCTAAAAAGAAATCTGCGATAGGTGTTTGTCTAATCCTAACTTCTGGTATTCCTTTTATTGTGTCTGGGTAGACTAAATTGGTATCGGAGTATCCAATATGTTCATTTACATAGGAACGCAATTCTTCATGATATGGTTTTAATATATTTTCAAGTTCTTTATCTGATTCTATATTTTCATCAACTTTTATTAGTGAATGCTTGATGTCAATTAATTTGTTTGATTTTGTTTTATCAAAAAATAAATCAACTCTACTTATTGCTTCTCCATGATATCCCGGCTCTAGAAAAATAGTATTGTTTATTTTACCTTCTTTTACCTGATGCATATGGCCACCAAAAACCGCATTTATGTTTTCAGTGTTTTTTACATTTCTTAAAAGATCATCAACACCGGTATTTTCTATTGAATTTTCATTTATATCACCCATATGAAACAGACCAATTAAAGCATCACAATCTTCGACTTCTTCCAATAATCGAGATAGTTCAAAATCTGCATCAATTACATCAAAATGTTTGAGGTTTCCTCTTTTCGCTTCAAACTTACGTACAAGTGGCGTATTTAGAGCAATAAAACCGATTCTTATATTTTGAATGTTTTTATAATAAATTCCATTCATAAAACGCATAGTGTTCTTTTTTCTATAAAGATTTCCCATCATTGGGATTCCTTGAAATTGACCTACAATGTTAATTAATTGAGGCATACCAAAGTTAAATTCATGGTTTCCCATATTGTAGATTTCATAGCCCATAGCGTTGATGGCTTCAATCCCCGGAAATTTGTCTCGTTTTAAGAAACTTTCAGCACTATTTCCTTGAATTAAATCTCCATTATCAATCAAAATAGTATATGGATTTTCTTCTCTGATTTTTTTTACAATAGTAGATATTCTGGTTAATCCTCCTATTTTAGAATATTCATCTTTTGAATAGTCCCAAGGCATATAATATCCGTGAATATCACTTGTACACAACAATGTAACTTTTAATTGATTGTCCATATCATCTCTTAATCTCTGTATTTTTTCTCAAGTTCTAACAGTCTTATCTTTAATTCTGTACCACCGGTATAATTTCCAATGTTTCCATCCGTTCTTACAACTCTATGGCATGGGATAATAATTGGAAAAATATTTTTAGCCATTGCATTTCCTACAGCTCGTGCTGAATTTTCAACGCCTACTTTTTCTCCAAGTTCTTTATATGTGATAACTTCGCCATAATCCACAGTCACTAATTCATCATAAACTTTCTTTTCAAAACCTTTACTCATATTCTTTATTGGTATATCGAATGTTTTTCTCTTACCATTGAAATATTCTAAAAGTTCAGTTTCTGCCATTTCTATAAGGGAATTTTTCTCATCTATAATTGTTCCATTAAAATTTAACGGACTATCTTCATTTAATTTTATTGCTAATAAATTATTGTTATCGGCATATAAAATTATGTTAAAAATATCGAAAGTAAACTTAGATCTGTAAATTACTTTTTCCAATTACATCTCCATTCACATGGCTATTTTACCATTTTGTCTAGTTTTTCTACTAATTCAGCAAAAATACTTAATGATTCATTAACTGTTTCTGGTTTAGACATATCAACACCAGCAATTTTTAATTGTTCAATTGGGAAGTGTTTGTCACCATCTTTTAAGAATTTAATATAATTTTCAACAGCTCCCTCTTTGCCTTCTAATACACGTTTCGCAAGTATTGAAGATGCAGAAAAACCTGTAGCATATTTGTATACGTAGAAATTTGTATAGAAATGAGGTATTCTCATCCATTCATAAGCAATTTCTTTATCTGAAACCATTGCATCTCCAAAATATTTTTCATTTAATTCATAATAAATTTTAGAGAAATCTTCCTTAGTTAAAACTTGTCCACTTTCAATTAATTCGTGAACTGTTCTTTCAAATTCTGCAAACATCGTTTGTCTAAATACTGTGGATTTGTAGTTGTTGATGTAAAAATCAGTTAGATACATTAATTCTTCTTCTGATTCTGCTCTATCCATAAGTAATTTTAGCAATAGCGCTTCATTAAATGTGGATGCAACTTCTGCAACGAAGATTGTATATCCTGAATGCATGTATTCATTTGAAGATCTGTCATAGAAACTATGAAGTGAATGTCCCATTTCATGTGCTAAGGTAAATACATTGTTTAATGTACCATCAAAGTTTAACAGTATGAATGGTTTTGTATCGTATGATCCTGATGAATATGCCCCACCTCTTTTACCTTCTCTTGGTTCTACATCAATCCATCTTTCTTCAAAAGCTTTTTTATAGTTTTCAACATATTCCTCACCTAGAGGTTTAACAGATTCAATAACTAATTCTTTAGCTTCTTCAAAAGTATATGTTTTATCAAAATTACTTGTAATTGGCATATATACGTCATACATATGTTGTTCATCAAGTTTTAACGCTCTCTTTTTAATTTCATAGTATTTATGAATATGTTTTAAGTTTTGATGAACTGAATCAATTAAAGCATCATAAACATCAGTACTTACATCATCTCGGTACAGATACATTTCTCTAATTGAATTGTATCCTCTTAATTTTGCTACCTTAGATAACCCATCAATATGTGAATAATATGATTGTGCAATAGTATTACCTAATTCATTGTATTTATTGTAAAATGCGTCAAATACATCTTTTCTTAATTCTCTATTTTCATTAGTTTGTAATTTTGTAAAATTAACATTTGTTATTTCTGTTTCATGTTTATCTAAATATGGGAATTTGATATCTGTATTTGTTAAGTAATAATAAATATTTGAAGCAGTTCTTGTTGTTGAACTCAATGAACTAATGATAAATTCTTCCTTATCTGAAAGTGTATGATCTTTGTATCTTAAAATTCTATCTAAATATATATCGAAATCTTTCAATTCTTCATTTGATTTTAATTCCTCAATTTTTTCATCACTTAAAGATAAAATCAATGGAGTTAGAAACGCAAATTCTGAATTAATATCTGTGTAAAGATTCATCACTTCACTGTCTAATTTTTGATATTTGGTTACATTTGAATCCTCATCTTTTTTCATATGAGAATATGCACCTAATTTTTCCGCCTTTCTACTGATATCTCTATATTTTAATAGAATTTGTACAAGATTGTTTTCTTTATCTTCCTTTAATTCTTTTAGTTCATTAAGCAATTCTTCTATTTCTGTTTTTTCTTTTTGGGCTTCATCAATATTACTAAAAATTGATTCTAAATCCCATCTCATTGTATTACTCATCTTTTCCCCTTACTTCACCAATTTCGTCGTTATAAAAATATCCTTCTCCCCATCTAGTCTGAATGTATTTATCAGTATTAGTTGGTTCAAGTTTTTCTCTAAGTCTTCTAATATGCACATCTACAGTTCGAATGTTTGACTCTTCTATACCTTGCCATAATTCATTCGCCAAATCTTTTCTAGAAAATATTTTTTGTTTATTTGAAACTAAAATAAAAAGCAAATCAAATTCTTTACCGGTCAAATCAAGCTCTGTATCCTCAACTTTTACTTTCCTTCCAAGGATATTAAACTCAAATTTACCTTTAACTAATGAACTCACATCTTCTTTAATAATCTTTACTTTTTCTTCAGCTTTAATTTTAGTTCTTCTAAGAACAGATCTTATCCTAGCCTTTAACTCAAGTAAATAAAATGGATCAACAATATAGTCGTCACAACCATATTCTAAAGCTAATACTATATCATTAGGCTCATTACTTTTTGATACAACTATTGTAGGAATATTACCCAATTCATTCATTTTACGTTTTAAATCTAGGCCTGTGCCATCTTTATAAATCATATCTATAATTACTAAATCATATTGATTATTTTTTAAGTTCTCTATAGTCTCTTTTATATTTTTAGCATAGCTAATTTCATACTCTTCAGACTTAAAACTATACTTAAAATTATCAATAAATTCTTGACTAGAGTTAGCTAATAGTAATTTCACAACTGCCCCTCCCTTTTTATTCTTAGGTAAATTATAACATAAATGTAATATTTACCTCAAATAAAAATGTGAAACGTGTAAATTTAGCGAGTTAGAATGCTTACCATATTATTACGAAATGTTAAAATATCTTAAAAACATTAAAATCTTTTAAAACTTGAATTTACAATCTAAGTGCAACAAATAAAAAAAGAGATTGTCACAATTACTCTGCAACAATCCCAGTTTTATATTTTTTATTAGAATCCTAATCCACCCATTCCTGGATTCATCATATTTGGAGTTTCAACATCTTCAGGTGAATCAATAATAGATGTTTCTGTTGTTAATATCATTGAAGCTATAGAAGCTGCATTTTCTAATGCAGATCTCGTAACTTTTGTAGGATCTACAATACCACTTTTAATCATATCAACAAATTCATCACTTAATACATCATATCCTATACCATCTTCTTTAGATTTTACAGAATTTACGATAACAGCACCTTCTAGACCTGCATTTTCTGCAATTTGTCTTGCTGGAGCTTCAAGTGATTTAGCAACAATCATAGCACCTGTCTTTTCATCTCCAATTGAAGATTCAATATATTCATCCAATGCCTTTATTGAATCAATTAGTACTGTACCACCCCCTGGTACGATACCTTCTTCAACAGCAGCTCTAGTTGCTGCAAGCGCATCTTCTATTCGCAATTTTTTCTCTTGCATTTCCACTTCAGTTACCGCACCAACTTGGATAATAGCAACACCACCAGCTAATTTAGCTAGTCTTTCTTTATATCTTTCAATATCAAATTCAGAATCAGATTCTTCAATATCATTTTTAATGGAATCAATTCTTGCTTTTAGTTCTTCTTTTGCACCTAAACCATCTACAATAGTTGTATTGTCTTTATCAACAACTACTTTTCTAGATTTACCTAAATCTTCCAACTGAACTGTTTTTAAATCGTCTTTTAATTCTTCTTTAAATACTTTTGTACCTGTTAAAATTGCAATATCTTCAAGAATTTTTGTTCTATTTTCACCAAAGCTTGGAGCTTTTACAGCAACTACATTAAATGTTCCTCTTATTTTATTGATAATTAAAGGAGTTAATGCATCGCTTTCAATATCTTCAGCAATTATTAATAATGGTTTTGAAGATTCTACTATTTGTTCTAATATCGGAAGTATTTCTTGCATATTTGTAATCTTCTTATCAGTAACTAAAATATATGGATTTTCTAATTCAGCAATTTTCTTTTCTGTATTTGAAGCCATATATGGGGATAAAAATCCTTTATCAAATTGCATACCTTCAACTATTTGCAATTGGGTATCCATTGTTTTTGATTCTTCAATGCTAATCACACCATCTTTACCGATTTTATCCATTGCATCAGCAATTAATTTACCAATTTCTGCATCCGCTGATGAAATCGCTCCAACTTGAGCAATTGATTCACTTGAATCAATTATGATTGAATATGATTTAATCTTATCTACAACTAATTTAACTGCATTTTTTATACCTTTTTGTACAATTATTGGATTTGCCCCTGCTGCAATGTTTTTCAATCCTTCTGAAACTATTGCTTGAGCCAAAATTGTAGCTGTAGTTGTACCATCACCAGCTATATCATTTGTCTTTATAGAAACTTCTTTTAATAATTGGGCACCCATATTTTCAAATTTATCTTTTAATTCAATCTCTTTTGCTATCGTAACACCATCATTTGTAATTAATGGAACCCCAAAACCTTTATCTATAACTACATTTCTACCCTTTGGTCCAACTGTAACTTTTACAGCGTCCGCAAGTTTATTAATACCAATTTCTAATGCTTTTCTAGAATCAGCACCATATTTTATTTCTTTCGCCATAATTTTACTCCTTAATCTATTCTTCAACTATCGCCAAAATATCTTCTAAATTAATTACGATGTATTCTTCATCGCCATCATTTATTGTTGTACCTTTATATTTTGTATATAAAACTTTATCACCAATCTCAAATAACTCTTTATTTTCTACTTCTTTTGAGAATGCAACAACTTCAGCAAATACTGGTTTTTCTTGATTTGTCTCAGGGATAATAATACCTGATAAAGTTTTACTTTCCGCTTTTACACTTTTTAATAGTACTCTTTCACCTATTGGATTAATTTTCATATATTCCTCCTAGCGTTTTATCACTCAGTCACATCGACTGATAATAATATTATATCATATAAAAATAGAAAATAAACTTTTTTCAAATTTTTAAAATTAAATATATTTAATTTTAATTAAAATAATTTTTACTATCATATTGGTAATAATTTTTTAGTTTGTAATTAATTTAAGAACCTATACTAAATGCTTAATTTACACAATTATTAATATTATCATTTATAAAAATTTTCTAAAATTTTAAAAAATAACGTCACGGAATCGTCACGGTTTTTATAATGTTATTAATTATATATTAACACAAATTTATTTATTATTTTGTATATGCTATAAATCTTATTTTTATAGGAGCTGTTGTATTTTTTTTCAACAGCTCCTAATTATTTTATTCTTGTTCTTTATAATTTTTTTGATATTGTGTGCCAAAATAAAATGAAATAATAACTGTGTAAATTGTTAAAAATTCTTGAGTCATTTTTTCGTTAACTGATAAAATAATGAAAGTTACTGTTAACATTATTGTTATAATACTTTTAACATCTATTAATCTAGCTAGTTTATCTGATAATTTTTCCATTTTCCCTCCTGGATTTATGATTCTATTTTAAAAAATAGCCTATTTTAAAAAGTTAGAGCGTAATTTTTTTTAATTAAAAGGCATTGCTGTAGATTTCTTCTCAATTTTTGCATCACCTATATAACGACCTTCGCCGTCAAAATATCTCCACCTGTTATTGATCCACTGGAATCCTGTTACCATCGTTCCGGTGTTTTTTCTAAAATAATACCAATTTCCTTTAATCTTTTGCCACTCAAATGCTTGAGTGCCGGATTGTCTATAATAATATGTGTTTCCGTTTTTCTTTCTGAATCCGTTATAGTCACTTGCGGATTTAACATCTGCTTTCTCTACTTTAGTGTAACCATTTAATCCAGCATTTTTTATAAGATTTGGATAATCTCTATACATGTAATTAAGGTCTAATTTCCCACTGTATCCGTTTAGTTTTCCATCTGCAGTATATTGCCACATACCATACACTCCATTATATGTTGGTTTATTTGCGTTGTAATGAGCAACCCAAACATCATATATTTTAAGCATATTCATGTCTAACTTAGAATTAAGCCACGAAGTGCTAGCATAAATACCAACATAGTATCCTTTTTTCTCTAAATAATCTAAGAACTCAATTCCTACTTTTGCAAGCTGCGTTTTTGTTACTTTTGCTTGATGGTATTGGTCTTCTGTATCCCAATACACTGGCAAAGCTAATCTTTTATCTTTTATTATGTTATAAAAATATTCCGCTTCTTTTTGACCTTCTCCAGTTGAATTAGCACATGAATACCAATAAGCACCTATTGATACACCTCTTTTTACAAATTCAGAGTAATGTTTTTCAAATGCTGTATCCTTATTTAATGATTGCCCTGTTCCATATCCTGTGTAACCTGCTCTTAGTATTACACCATCAATCTCTTTTGATATTCTATCATAATCAATTTGAGATGGTTTTTGCCAACTTGAAATATCTAAAACAATTTTCTTCATTTTTCCTCCTAATTCACTGTATAAGCTATACAATCATATAGCTACACTCTTAAAAATCGCTTAAAATCGATTATAGAACGTAGCTATTGCAATTACTTAATTACAGACCTTTTTATTTTAAAAATGGGAACAAATATAATAAAATTGCTCCTACAACTAAACCTAATGTAGTTTTTATTACATAAGATTTTAATTCTTTCATATCTTCAACTTGTTTTTTAGTTTCTGCAGATTTTTGTTTGAATATATCATCTAATTTCATATTGATTACATTAAAATTAGATAAAGTTTGATGCTCAATATTATCTAAAGACTTTTTCATATACTCATAGTCTTTTTGCATTAGTTTGATGTTTGCGTCATGATCTACAAATTGTTTCTCTAGATTGGAAATACGAGCTGTATTTTCTTTTACATCATCATAAATTTTACTTTCCATAGGCTTTATTCCTTTTACTTATTTAATCTCTCAAATGTTGACTTTGTAATATTTAACTCTTTCAATTCTCCAAGTATTTCATCTATTTCTTGAGCTATAGGGATTAATTTCATATCCTCTAAATATTGCTGGGTTTTTAATTTCTCAAGATTTTGTTTATGCGTAACTTCTTCCTCTTTTAATTGTTTTATTCTATCATTCAATTCTTTTATTCTAGATTCTATTACTTCCATCTTTACCTCCTAAAATTGATATTTTGTTAGATATGGATAAATAACTGATATATTAATTGTATTTGCATGTGCTGCTTGATTCCATATCTGCAGTTTTCCGTTTTCAAATAATCTTCCTGTGATAACCTTAGTAGTCATATCCACATAGCCACCTTGTCTTATATCTACTACTACACCCATAATTGGTGGAATAGATACTTGACATATATCAACCCAACCTGTTGTTTTTGCATCCCATTTAAGTTCCATAGCGATATACTCAGGTGTTTGATATGCATGTACAACCGTAACGTTTTGATAGTTGTTAGAAATAATTGTATCTGTTATATCTATCGTTCCTGAAACTAAAGCCCATTCACTCCACGAATTCATATACTTACTTCTTATCCATACAGATTTACTTTGATACTGCGTATATCTTTGAATAATATAAGCATAAGTAGTACCATATTTCGAGATTACCTCTAAGAATCCTGCAGAATTAATTGGATAATTCAAATTAGTATCAGCCCTTGATGTTTGAGTTTGGATATAAAATCCCATATCTAAAACATCATTGAGATTTTCTGTATATAATTCATATGGTGAACTCCCTAATACAGACCAATTTCTATCAATATCTATCAAATAATCCTTACTTGCCACTTTACCTATTGCTATCCCATTTCCAGTTTTATAAAAGTCAACTGTTACATTAGCTGTAGAAATGGAATTGTAATAAGTAGAATCACTTAGAGAATCTTTTACAAATAATTCAAATTCGTATTCTTCTTCAGTACTCGCTGGTACAGTTAATTTTTGTGTTGAAGTGCCAGTCAAATTACTTATAGTCTTAACATCTGAAAAATAGCTAGAATTATCTAAAGTTTTTGTTCTACTTCTAATTTTCAAACTACCAACATTTCTGGAAATATTGTAGATACTAACATCAGCTTCTATGGTTGCATACGCACCATCATCTTGTACTAATCCAGATGCATTTGAACGGTATACTTTGATATTTGATAGTTTAGGATAGTTATAGTCTTTAACATTTACAGTAGTTTTAATTTGTGCTTTTCTTCCTCTAGAGTCTGTAGCTTCAGTATTTATAGTTACATCTCCAGCATCATTAAATATATTTGATGTAAATATCTGCTGATTACTTGATTGTAATAATGTATTTCCTTGTGTAATTTTAGTACTGAAACTTCTAAAACTAGATCCTAAGATTCCCGAAGCTGTATTTACGATTTTTGCACTTGAAAAACCTTTTATATATTGACCATTTAATCCATTAACTAATGTTACTGAATGATTTACAGTTGGAACTATGTTTGATGGTATAGTTAATGTAAAAGTTTTAGATTTTTCCCCAATAATATTAGAACCGTTCATAGTTCTTACCATTACTGTTGCAACCCCTGATACACTATTAGTATTAGCAATTGCCCATACATCGGTTGTAGGAGTGAATTTAGCCGTTTTTACCCCACTAGATAAATTAGCTACAGATGTATAACCTTTACTACCATATTTCAAGTAAATAACGTGAGAAAATGAACTTGTAGCTGGATTAAGATTTACTGTCATCTCATTATTCATTATTAAATTTGAAGTGCTTAATGTAAATGGCGTCGCTCTAGGTATTGCCGTTAAAGTCATTGATGAGCTTCCGTTTGCATTTCCTAAGTAACCGTTGTTACCTGTAAAACTAAATGAAAATGATAAAGTCTTTTTACCATCTGCATTATGAGGGATAGTTAAAGAGCCGCTAGCCCATGTTTTTGTTCTTGATGAGTTAAAGTTATATGCTTTCTTTCCTGAACTTACAACCTTTCCATTTATAATTACTGAAAAATTTGCACCACTTGAATCTTGATTAGCATAAGCACCACTTCCCCCAGAGAAATTAGTAACTAGACTGTAACTAACAGTAGTTGAATTTGCTAATATATTCTGTTTCCCTTGATTCACAGTTAGCACTGTATTGTATTTATTGTTTGTTCCGTGTAGTCCGTTAACTGTTGCCATTAATTCCTCACTTTCCTGAATGATAAATTGCCAGATTCTCTAGGTACAAATTCAAAATTACCTAGCCTTAAACTGTTGATAATGTGTGCATCATATACATATAGCTTGTTATTAGATAAATAGGCTACTTCTTGTCCATCATCTAAAAATGTCATTTTTTCATTTGTTATTTCTACTTTTAAATTACTTGTGTTTTTCCCTATAATTAAGCCATCTCTATTAAACTCGAAATAGGTTTTTATAAACGTTAATTCATCATCAGTTAGATTTTTATTCTCATCTACTACTTGTTGTAGAGCTTCAATTGCAACGCTAAAACTATCACTTTCTTGTAGTAATTTAGTTTCTTGTTGTTGTATAAGTTCATCAACTTTTGATGTATCATAAAAACTTTCTGAAACTGTCTGTAAAATTTCAGTACCTTTATTTTCAATTTGAGCTGTAATATCCACTTTGATATTTTCTAAATTCTCTGCTACTTCAGAATCTAAATTAACCCAGTCGTTAACATCATGATTGAAATACTTTACTCTATTTTCTTTAGCATCATGCCATAATTTACTTGTATCACTTGGAGGTTCTTCAGAATAAATTGTTGCATTTTCACCATCTTTTCCAGGTTCACCATCCTTGCCAGGATCTCCCTTGTCACCTTTGAATTTATCAATTATTTCAGGAGATGATAATTTACTTTCCACAGATTTTGATACAGTTTCAGTAATTGCTTCGGGTGTTATTTTTTCTTCTGCACTTGATACTCTATCTTGTAGCTCCTTATAAGTTTCTTCAGAAACTTTAGATTTTATCTCCCCTTGTAATACAGTAATGTATTGTCTAGTTACCTTTATTTCATTTTCTAAGTTAGATTCTTGTATTTCTCTAATTTGATTTATACTTAATGGAGCATTAGATAATATAACAGAATTTTTTATTTTCTCTCTTAAATATTCTTTTATTGACATTATTCTTTCTTTTGAAAATGTCTCGTTTTCTTTATCTACAAGAGTTAATGTATCTCCTATTTGATAATCTAAATATTTGTATTTATTACTTAATTTAGCTAAATCAATAATATCGACTTCATATGATTTATAAATAGCTCCTAAACTATCTATTATTTTTTGTCCAGCTTCTTTTAAGTTTTTTACAACGGTATACCTTTGATCTTGCCATGTACCATAAATAATTTTATTTGTATATTTAACAGTAGGCTCCAAATAAGGTATACCATTATTAATTGATTCAATCCCTAAATCATCTTTACCTTTAACTATTAATCTTGTTACATAGTCGTAACTATGCGTAGTTACATTCATTTCTCGTAAATTTAGTTCTTGATGTAAATATGAGCCTTTGTCTTCTCCTATTTTTGGAGCTGCAATAATCTTTTTGTTTAAAATGTCCCATACATATTCATATTGAAACAACTCCATTCCATGCTGAATTATCTCAAGCAACGTTTTATTTTTGCCTGTAAGTGTTTCTTTTCTAGAATCATCACATTTAATTTCCCAACCTAAAGGATTTAATAATGGTGATAAGATAGCTTTAAGAGTTGCTGTAGTATAAGTATAATTAGGATAATAATCCTTTTGTAGATCGTCCAAATTAGGCTTACATATAATATCGTATCTATCTCCTGATTTTTTCTTTTCTTTAAGAATATACTCTCCTTCACCCTCAACTTGAATATAATATTCCTCCTTAAAGTATTTTCCCATCTCTTTAGGAACACTAAAGTTTAAGAGTGGAACTAAATTCAATTCTCTCTCAATATAAGCATCAGAAAAAGTATCAAATGATTTTAAATATTCCCTTTTTAATCCTAAAATATCCATATTATATTATCCTCGGTTTAAATTTAGTTTTTATAGTTGCAGCTGGGGTAATTTTAATATTATTTTCTCCTGGTATTAACTTAGGATATGTGAAGAAAATTGTATCTGAAAATTTATTATTTACTCCTTCAAATACGCCACTTTCAATTCCTATAGTTCTTGCTTTTCCTACTATCATGTTATTTAATGTAATTTTTACCTCATTAATTGTCCCCTGATTTATATAAAGAACATATGCACCAGCTTTACTTGGAGTTATTTCTATCGTTGCAGGTGTTATTCCAGTACCAGGATTTATTATTTTAAAATTTGTTGTTTCTACTTCTGGCATATACTCGATAACCATTAATTCGTATTCAACTCTTTGATATTTTCCGTTATCTATTTTTACAGAATGATTAGATAAATATCCAAATAGAATATTTTTCCCTAATCCAAATTCCGTTATTTCACATTTTGATAATTGGGCAATTAATTTACTCTTATTCAAATTGGTTGTTTGAAAATTTCCTTTATATTCAATGTCTAGTTTTAGAGGTTTATAGTTATAAAAAATATCATCTCCAATAAATGGAAGGAGTGACTTTTCTGGCCACTCCGTATCAATTCTTATTTCTGAAGATTCTAAACTTCTTTCAACTAATCTTGCATTAAAGTTTTTTAAGTCTATTCCATTTATTTTCACTAATATCTTCTCCTTTTACTATCTAATGCTTGTTCTTCTGAACTATACCTTGCAGTACTATAACCAACTGTTCTTCCTTCAAGGTCTACGGTAGTGTGTATATCACCAATAATCATTGCTGTACTTCCTGATTTAATTTCTTTTCTATCATATGGGCTTGGTAAATATACATTACTATTGGCTGCTATTTTTCCAGCTGTTAATGTACTTTCAGCTTCTACAGTTTTTTGCATAGTATCTGTTAAGCCGCCTAGTTGCTTTTTAACATTTTTTTCTAATTTTGGCATACTATCATCAAAACCTACTGCAACTCCTGGTGGTAACCATTTACCAACTTCCTTAGCCATTACTCTTGAAGGTGATTTAATGCCAAAGAAACCTTTTATACTACTTAATATTCCTCCAGCAAATCCAGCAATTTTATCTTTTATCCATCCAGTTACAGATTTAATACCATTCCACAATCCTTGTATTAAATTCTTTCCAATATCAAATGCACCTGTGAAAGCACTTTTAATCGCGTCAATTGCAGTATTACCTAAGTTTCTTGCAACTCCACCAATGAAAGAAAACATTGAATGGATTCCTCGTCCAATGCTTGATATTAAATCTTTTCCTATACTAAGACCTTTAGTAAAGATATTTTTTATAAAATCAATAACATTATTAGCAAGATTTTTTACAATCCCCCCAATGTTATTTTTCATGTAAGTAATACCTTTACCAATATGACTAATAAGGTTTTTACCAAGACTCAAAAAATTCATTAATGTGAACGCATTTATAATAGCCATAATTATCTGAGGGATATTTGCTATTAAAGTTGGTATTGCATTAATTAATCCTTTTCCTAAAGCCACTAAAAGCTTAAATCCTGTAGCTATAATCTGTGGAATTTTACCAAATAGTGCATCTGCAAAACTATTAATAATACGCGGTACTTGTTCTATCAAATATGGTAAATTATCAATTAAACCTTGAGCTAATGCCATAATTAGTTCTAAGGCAGCATCTATAAGTACTGGTATATTTTCAATTAAAGCATCACAAATTGCTACAATCATTTTTAATGCTGCAGGTATAATCTGTGGTAATGCTTGAATTAAACCTTGGACCAATCCTAAAATAATTTTTACAGCAGCATCTACAACTAAATTGATATTTTCAGTTATAAATTCTACAATTGTTAAAATTATTTGAACTACTTGAGGTATTAAAGTAGGAAGTGCTGTTACAATACCATCAGATAAAGCTAATATAATTTGAAGGGCAGCATCTAATAGTATTGGTAAATTTTCTAAAATTACCTGACCAAATGAATCAACAATTTGGATAATTGCAGGTATTAATATAGGTAACGACTTTAATATACCTTGAACTAAGGAATCAATAATTTTTCCTGCTGCAGAAACAAATTTTGGTAAGTTTGTTATTATTGTGTTTATAACATTTTGGAGCCCTGTAATAAATGTCGGTATTAATGATGGTAATTTATCAGCTATAGCACCTATAAAACTAGACACTATTTCTATACCAGCAACTAATATTTGAGGTACAATCTTTAATAATCCATTAATAAGAATTATCCCTAAATCTGCAGCAGATTTACTAATTTGAGGTAAGTTATTAGTTAACGATTGAGCAAAAGTACTAACTACATTAACAGCTAATTGAGCAACATTAGGTAAACTTTTCGCCAATCCTATTAATGCTTCGGTTAGCATGCCCCCTAAAACCATTACTAACCCTTCTACTCCACCTTTTGCTTGAGCAGCACTTATACCTAATTCCTCAAGACCTTTACTTGAATTATTTAATTTCTTTATTGTTGCTTCATCTAATCCACTAAATGCATCCCCCATTTTGTTAATATAATCAGTAATCTTACCAATTGCATTTCCTAATGGCTTATCTACACTTTGGAAAATCTTTATTTGTAAAGTCTCTAAAGAACCAAGCATTTGTTCAATGCCAGATTGAACATTGTTTTGCATAGTCCTAGCCATTTCATCAGCTGCTCCATCTGAATTTTTTAATGACTTTGTTAATTCATTCAGTTTATCAGGTCCAGCTTCTACAAGTGCAAGCATTCCAGAAAGTGATTCTTGACCAAATAAAGTAACAATAGCTTGGTTTTTTTGTTCTTGTGTTAAACCTTTTGTTCCTCTTTGAAGTTCTGAAATAATACCATTTAATGGTTTCATATTTCCTTGAGCATCAAAAAACTTCAATCCAAGCTCATCCATTACAGCATTCATTTTTTTAGTCGGTTTTACTAATCTAGAGAATGCCCCTCTTAATGTTGTACCTGCTTGAGATCCTTTTATACCAGCATCAGACATTAATCCTATTGCTGCAGCGGTTTCTTCAACAGTTTGACCCATTGCTTTCGCAACTGGAGCAACATATTTCATTGCTTCGCCCATGTCATCAACTTCAGCGTTTGTATCCGCTGCCGCTCTTGCAAAAACATCAGCAATATGACCCGCTTTACTTGCTTCTAAACCAAAAGCCCTTAATGTAGATGCTGCAACTTCTGAAGCTTTAGCAACATCTCCTCCGGATACTGCCGCTAAATCCAAAAGTCCTGGCATTGCTGACATAATTTCTTTTGTATCAAAACCTGCTGAAGCCAAGTTTTCCATACCATCTGCTGCTTCTTTTGCACTGAATGCTGTGTCAGCTCCAAGTTTTACAGCTAATTTATTTAGTTCTTTGAGTTCCTCTCCGGTTGCCCCAGAGATTGCTTGAACTCTTGACATTTGAGCCTCAAACTCCATTCCAGTTTTTACTGCAGCAACTCCAAACGCAGCTATACCAGCGGTAACTCCAATTACAGCCTTTGTTACACCCGCTACTGCTTTACCCGCTAAAGAACCTAATCCTTTTAGTCCTTTTGTAAAACCGGAAGTGTTAATTTTAGTATCAAATAATAAACGCCCATCAGCCATTGTTTACACCTCCAATTTATAAAATGATAAATAATGACGTCAGAGCGTTCTTTTTAATTATTTATTTTATTTTTAATTTCAATTTCATTTTTACATCTTGTGCATTTTATATAAACCTTTTCTATCTTTGAGTTTTTGTCAATCATTGCTAATCTTTTCCCACAATGTGGACAGGTAACCCATTTTCTAGAAAAAGGCATTTGCAAATTCTTCATCAATTTCCTCCTGTGTTCTCTTATCAGGAAGCTTATATATTTCTTTCATTTCATTATAATATTTCTTTTGTTCTTTACTCATTTTAGAATCTATCTTAATTAATCTAAATCCTAATATTTTTTTAAATTGAGTATTTTCATCTAAACTTTCAAACATTCCCTTAAATTGCCACCAATGAAGATTTTTTACAGTATTTAAGTCAACTCTATATTGTTGTAAAAATGCTGCATGAATATATCCCCAATCTTCCACAAAATCATAAGCTTGTTTTTTCCTTATAACATCATCTTCTTCATTTATTCTAGGCAATTCCTTACCACATCTATAGAATTTTAATATTTCATTTATTAATAAATGTGGCTCATCTATTTTAGGTAATAATTTAAAATAATTTTCAAGTATTTTAATTAATCGTTCTTCTTCACTAATACTACTATCATATATTAATTTTTCAAACTCTATTCCTGCTCTAAAGTCCCAATTTATTGGAATTTCAGTGTTGTTGTATATTATATATTTTGGATAGTTCATATATAACTATTTCTTTCTATTATTTGCTCTTCGCTGTGCTCTTCTTTGTTGTCTATTTAATTTAATAACATTATCATCAGCTTTTTTTTCATCTTCACTATTTTTCATATTAATTCCAAATTTTCCACCATAGTTTTCTATTGCTTTTATAGTTAAAAATAATATATCTAATAAGGTTGCTCTTGTAGTTTCTTTATTTCCATAAATACTATCAATAGTACCTTCCCCATAAATTAATTCCAAACCATCTTCTAAAGCTTCTATAACTTCAGTCTCATTATTTGAATCTAAATTATCAGCAATTTCTTTTAAACTTGCCATTTGTTCTAGTTTCTCATTATTCAAATCAAAGCCATAAATTTTCCCATTAATCTCAACTTCTATATCTTTTTTATCAAAATTTAATTCTAATTTTAACATTCTAATCTCCTATTAATTAAAATAAAAAGAGGACTATTTCAGCCCTCTCTTATTACAATTCTTTTGTTCCGATAGTAACAACTTCTGATTTATCATGTTGTGGTGCAGTTACTTTTACTTTCTTTATCGCTGTTTTTGCTTTAAATGCTCCACTATATTTATATGATTCTGTTCCATCGCCTTCACCATCCGGAATTACAGTATAGGTTCTTTGAATACCATCATATTCTTTTGGCATTTCACTTTCTGCTGTTAACATTGAAGAATAATCGACTGTAAGAATTTCAACATTTGCATCATCTCCTACAAGTTCATCATCAAATATTTTTGCAATTTTCTTGTGCGGTTCATCATTTGTATATTGATCAAATTCAAACTCAATACCTTCAGACATACCTACACTATCTGTTGTTTCAAAATATTCATCTACATATTGTCTTGAATATTCAAGAGCTTCTTTTGATTTATTTAAGCTAGTAAAACCCCTCATTCTAGTCCAAACTGGTACTTCTTGAGTACCAGTGTTCATATAACTTACTTTTCTAGCTCTTACTACTAATTTTCTTTGTTTTGCCATTTTAATCCTCCATATAAATAAATCTTAATTGAATGACATATTGCCCTATAGCTTCATCATTATCAAACAAATACCCACTTGTCAATACTTCTATTTCTTGTGGATATTGATATTGTTCATCTAATTCTGGAACTATACCTTTTTCATTATTTTCTTTTATCCATCTTTCAAGTTTATTATAAAACTCCAAATTAGAAGTGTTATCTACTTCAGATGAAGAATAGTATTCATGAGATTTGAAACTAAAATTCAAGCCTTTTATACAACTACCATCTGTATATCTTTTTATAGGTGCACCTGAAGGGTCTACATTAATTGAATAGTTAACAGCTCCATCGGTTAAATAATCTATTCCTAACTTTGCATTTTCTTCTAAAAATGGACATTTTAAAAAATATTCTCTTATCTTATTAATCATTTTCTTGGTTTACCCCCTGCAATCTTTGCAGCACCGCTTAAAATTTCTTCTAAATGATTAGCTTTCATTCTTTCAAACCACATTTTCCCTCTTCTTCCACCTTTCGCCATACCTTCTTGTCCTCGACCTGCATTTTCATAGTATTGTCTACGAGCATATGGAGTTCTATATATAACTTCACCAGACCCTATTTGAGTGTTAATAGTACCACTTCTTATAAGTGTCCTAGTTAACTTAGGAACATATGGCTCAGATTTCCTTAATACTTCACTATCTATAAATTTTTGAACATTTCCACCTGTATTTAGACCTCTTGCACTTGCAAGTTTTACTGCTGCTTTTATTTGAAACGCTCTTAAATATACAATAGGTTTACTCACACCCAACCTCAAAGTGCCATAAATCTTTTATTAATGAATCGTTTCTGTTGTTAACAGTTTTTATTTTCACAGCAGTTTTATATTGTTTTTCAAGTTCACTTGATGAAGTTATTTCATCTTCAATTAACCCTTTTACAATATAATCTCCAGGTTTTATTGTAAACCCTTTACCATTAAATTGTATTGGGTCTATATAAACAAGATCTTCAATAGATAAATATGGAATAAATACTTTAACAGAATCAGCATTTGACATTCCAGATTTGATTATATTGATACCTTTTGTTTCTTCCCAATGAACATTTAGTATTTGAGTTTTTTTCCACTTATCTAATCTTGTAATTTTATCTAAGTATTTGTTATAAATCGTAATATTAGATTCCGTAATCATGACATTCAACTCCTCTATACATAAGATTTTGTTCATTCATCAGATAAGTAGACACAACTTCATACACTCTATCATCAATAGTTTTATCTTTGTTTTTAGAGGTAGTTATTTCGTCTCCATATTTGAATGATACCGAATGGGAACCTATAGTTTCCGAAGCTATTCTACGACTTGCAGAGCTTTTATTCGATAATTCAATATAATACTCATCTAAAGTATCAATTACTTCACATACAGCAAATTTAACTGTATCTGGGATTGTTTCTAAATATTTTATTCTTCCAAAAGTAAAATAATCGACTTTTGATTGAGCTTGTATATTTAATTTATTGAACTTTTGCTCTGTTACTGTTCCACCATATTCACCTGAATAAAATGAATAATCTATATACATTTATTACCTCCTATTCTTGAGGAAGTAATTTCATTAATTCCTCTTTTTTAGCTTTTGGATTATATTCTATTTTATTTTTATCTAGTATTTCTTTTATTTCATGTACGGTTAGTCCTTTATCTTCTTTTGGACTTAACTTAATTAGTCTAACTTCTTTTCCGCACCCTGCGGCAACAATTTTTTTTGCTAATTCTTCCGTAACTTCAACAACTTGACCTTGTTTACCGTCTTCTTTATAATCTTTGAAAATTACATCTTGATTTAATTGTATATACATAATTTATCCTTTCTTATAAAAACAGGAGGGATAATATCCCTCCCTTAGTTTTATAATTCAGCTTTAGTTATTGTCACCTTAAATATTCCATCTAATTTTTCAGCTAACCAAAGCATTGAAGAAACAGCCAATGTTTGATAAGTGAATGAAATATTATCTTGGAAGTGTTTAACACCCAAGAAACCTTTAACGCCTGTAATTAAGTCAAATGCATTTGCAACATCTGATCCAGCTACAGGAACATAATACATTACCATATTTTCAGCTACTGTAGTTATTACAGTTGATTTATCTACTGAATTTGATATAAATACTACATCATACCCCAAAAAGTTTTCTAAATAGGTCATTCCAAATTCTTTTTGCATATTAACTTGAGCTTGTCCTAAGTAATCAGCAACATCAAGCGGATTTACAAACGCTACTGAAACAAACTCTTGGTCTTCATAAGCTATTTCAAGTTGTGCCCAACCCTGTGCTAAGGCTCCTTTAAGACCTACACCTGTTGCAGTACCAGTACCAGTCTTCATATTAGTAAATAAATTATTTCTCAAGTTCTTGTTCAACTCGTTAAGTAATTTATCATCTGTCATTGATACAGCTTTTTTGAATCCGTAACGTTGGATATGTTCACCTGGTACAGATTTTCTTCTTTTATCCCACTCTAATTCATATGTTTTATCTGGTTCAAATTTTACTTTAGATAAAGGAATTACTTCACCTTCAGCAACCTTACCTCCAGCTAAAGTAACTGAAGATTTATAAGTCTTAACAGTTGCTCCCATTGGCATAGGTATAACTCTCATTACTGATAGCATTTTTTCTAAGCCTGTTATCTTTTCCTCGAATCTATATGCAAAATCAATATCTTTTGCCGCTAAATAATCTGTTTTTGATTGTAAATTTTCTTCTGCCATATTTTATTTCTCCTTTAATTATTAAATAATTCTTTATTTTCAATTATAGCTTTCGTTCTCTCTTCAGAATCTTGAATTGACATAATTTCTGAAACTGTAAGATTACTAGTTGTATTATTTCCAGGTTTAACAAACCTTGGTGGAGTTGTATTGTCATTTCCTTTATACATATAGTCTTCAGACTCTTTATGAGCATTAATTATGTCTTCAAGTCCTATCCACTTACCTTCTTTAAATTCAGCTTTTGACAAATCTAAAACTGCAGCAACAGCTTTAGGATTTTTTGCTCCAGCAAGCATTAACTCTTCTCTTAAAGCATATTCTTTAATTGAGTTATCATATTTATCTTGCCATTCTGCATTATCCTTTTCATATTCTGCAGCTTTTTGTCTTAAAGTCTTTAAATCATTCTCAGTATTTTGAAAATCTTTAATTGTTTCATTAGCAGTATTTAATTGAGATTGTAAATTATTTACTTCTTCAACTTTATTATCAAATTTTTGTTTGTCCACATACTGCCCTTGACTAAGGTCTGCTAGCTTTATACCATTGTCTTTAATTAACGAAATAAACTGATCATAACTTAAAGATTTATCACAAAATAATTGTTTTATAGTTTCCATATTTACTCCTTTAATCACTGATTTTATTAATCGACTGTTCACTCAGTCATCTGTGATTGCTAAATTTAAACGCCGATAGCTAGGCAAAATAAAAGAGCCTTGAAAGGCTCATTAGTAAAATTATATTTAGGACAGTTTTAAGACTTATCCAGGTCTTTTCATGTCATAAGGTAGCGAAATTCCTTGTATGACTAAGTGCATTTTAACCCTATTGCATGGGAGATTGTTGGATCACCTCGCTTTCTATTTTTCTTTAATAGTTCTCACGAAATAACCTCCTTTCCAAATTTTGACATAAAAATACCACCCTAGTTAATTCTAGGATGGCTTATTTAAATGGTAATCCTTTTTCATATAATTCTTTACACTCTCTTAGAGTTAATTTCATTGGTCCTTGTGGACCATCTAATTTCTCTCCATATCCACTATTATGATATCCACATTTTTCGCAAATGTCATGTTCTTCTACTAATGTTCCACAAACGGGACAATGTATATATGGGAATCCATCAATTCTTATGACACCTTTCTTATTTTCCATTTTTTACATCCTTTTCTAATTGCTCTAGATAATAATCATACTGTTTTGTTGGTTTATAAAATGTTTTTATATATCCATTTTGTCCAATAGCAATCTCATTTTTAGCTTTATCATAAATTACTGTTCTTCCATCTTTCGTTTCATATCCGAAGATATTTTCACCGTCGATTTTTTTAGATAATAATTTTCTTGCAGACTTAATATATTCTTCTTTAGTCTTAAAATTAAATTCTTTCCCATGAGATTTAAAATGGCCTTGTAAGGATTTTTCAGTTCTGAATTCTGATTTGTTCCATTTTTCATTAAATAAATTATGTCTAGCAAGAAGATTAATTCTCTCATTTTTATTATATATATTATACAACTTTTCAGCTAATTTATCTACTTTCTTATACGCCCAAGTAGCCTGTACAGCTTTTTTCCTATCAAAATTATACACTAATTGATTGAGAGGTAGTTTTTCTTTACCTGTTACTTCAGAAAATTCATCATACAATTCTCTTTGTCTTTTTAGATATATTGATCTAGCAGTAAACATTTCTTTGTCATCTGTTGCATCTAAACCTACTAGTTCTCTTTTAGTTTGAGATATTGACCTTTCTATTTGTCTCATTTTTTGACCCGCTTCATACTCGCTATACTCTTTACCGTTAAACTCATATTTTTTTGATTGATCATTAAATTCATCTAATTGTGATTGTGTATAATTTCGAGTACTTATTCCTTCAAAAAAAACAAACCAGTCATGATAACAATTAGCCCCTTGAAATCCTGCAACATCTCCATAACCTATATCAATTAAATTTAAATAACCACTTCTACCAGATAGTGAAACAATCTGACCTTGCCAGACAGAATGAGATGGTCTCGCTCCGGCATGTGCTGTAATTTCCATTAAATCTTCACCCATATCAATAGCATTTTGCAAAGCTATTTTACCAGCCATCTGAGAAATTCCAGTTAATAAATTATTTCTTACTGTTGATTCCAAACTTCTAGATACCCCTGACTCATAATTAACAGTTCTAACACCTGATTTCGCCATCTGTTTTACAATTCTTCTAGTAACACTCTGATAATCAAAGGCTCCACTCGTCGTTTGAAAAACAGCTGTATTTATAGCTTGTCTATAATAATTATCAACTTGACTAAATTTTCCTTTTTCATCAACAAAACCTATAGTACCACTTAAATTTAATATACCTTTTTTCAAATCTTCTTGAGTAGCTCTTATTAAATTTACAACGAATCCATTTCTCTCAAAATCTTGTAATTTTTTTCCAACTGTTGCGTAATGTTTAAAATCATCTCTATATTTTTCAAATCCATATTTATAAACTATACTATCGACTACACTAGCACTTATTCCTAAAGTATTAGCTATCATCTCTCTTGCTCTTTTAGAGTCATATCCAATATCTATTAAATCTTGCATTTGCTTTTCAGCAGTTTGTGTATAATTACCTTTACCGTTAATTTCTGAATCTATCCTTCTAGCTATATCCCATATTAGCATTCTTTCTAACTCGTTAAACTGATAAGATAATTCCTTAGATAAATTTATTAATTCTTTATGATTAAGCATCAGAATCATCCACTTCGTAATCTGTTTGAGTATTTTCAGAATTAGGTAACATTTCTTTTGCTTGGCTTTCAGTTACCCCATATCTATACATTAAATAATATTCAGGTTTAATTAAGCCTGCAGCTAATTCTTGTAACATTAAGTTTGCATCTGTTTTTCTATCAACTATTATGGAATCATCCCATTCGAAAGAGATTTCATAATCATCAAATTTCCCTATATTATAGAATTTAGCAAATATACACATTCCATAAACTAATTGTTCTAATGCTATTTGTAATGATTTTTGAATATCTGATATTGTGGTATAAGACCTTTGTTTACTTGTTTTTATTTCTTCGGCTGTCTTTTCAACTTCTTGAACATCTGATAATGTTCCATAAGCAAGTCCACAGTTGAACTCTACTCTTTGCAGTATCTTATTAAGTCCGTTATAATGGCTAGAATCCCTTATTTCCGGGCTATAAACATTATAGAAAGTGTCATCTCCTTGTTTATCAATAGAGTACTTTCTAAATAGCCTTTCCTTGCCCTCTGGAAATTTATTATCTTTTATCATTGTTTCAGAAACTTCAAGTGCAACTTCTTTTGCTTTATACTCCCAGTTAATTCTGTTCCACATCTCTGATGCCTCTTGTATCAAACTTTCAGCTTTAGAATAAACAGATACACCTAAGTTAGAGTCAGGATCTATATTGTTAGCAAACGGCATTTTAAAATAGCTAAATAATGGTTTTTCAACATTTTCAATAACTATATTTTCTTCTAACCCTTTCCATTCACCTACACTTGATAACTTTATTTCTCTACCAAGTGGAGTTTCTCCATAATCTTTAGGCCCTTTCTTATAAGCTCTATTAGTAACATAATAATTGATTCCAGCAAGTTCATGTAGCTCTAATCTGGTATAAGTATTATCTCCTTCAATAAACTGTTCAATAAAAATAACTGAAGTCATTTCACCATCTGTAAAACCTACAGGTACAAATCTATCTGCCTTTACAAATTCAACCGAAATTTTATTATCATCGAGATAAGGTTTCAACATTAAGCCCCCCATAGCAATAGCATATTCCGTTTGAACTCTCAATTTTTCAACAATTATTTGATAAAAATCATTTAACTTGTTTTCTGTATTATTAGAAACCGTAATTTCTGATTTCATTTCAATCGTAGTTAATCTAGCTAATTCAGAAGCTATTGCAGCAGGTAATTCCATTGTTTTATCACCTGATTTAATATACTTAGCTTTATTCAGATAAATATCTTTCCATCTTTGGATTGCTCGTCCCATTTCTGCATTAACCGGTATTTTAATATTAAGTGCTTTATCAACACTCTCAACAGGAAAAATCATTGTATAAATCCTCCTAAAAAATGATTTTACTTTATCGAACATGGATTACCTCCTTTCGATTAATCTTTTTATATCTCTTTCAAATGTATATTCGAACGCATCAAGCGTATCAATATCATTCGTTCCGTCATCAAGCCTTTCATCTATTCCTTCGTCTGATTTTTTACTATTCCACACGGCATTGCATAATGCTTCCTCCAGAGTTTTACAATGCTTTGTAATTTTAAATCTTTTGGAATCCATCAATATATTTTCAGCTCTTATTCTGTCGTTAATTTCAAGTTTCCAAGCTCCTTTTACAATAATATGATTTAATCCATCATTATAAATTGCCTTTTCAACATCTCTACCAAGCACCGACTCAGCATTATCATAATAGAAATAATCAAATGCACCATATAGGCTTTCTACTGCTTTTATAAAATTAATAACCCATTTAGTTATATCTTGGGTCGTTGTCCCCTCAGCCCTTAATTTAGAACTATATAAAGCATGCAGCTCTTTATAATTAACTGTCATTCCTGAAGCTACTAATGTATGATTGGATTTATTTCCACCAAAGTCCATTCCAATTACTTTTTTCGTATAGAATCTTTTTTCTTCAGTTTCATCCAAATAAAAAGACAAAGGTTTATTAGCAAACGTCCTGTATATTAATCCTTCTGCTATTGCTCTTTGTCCTAATATGTCTCTTTTATACCAAATTGATTCTTTATCATATTGATCTATAATTTCTTGCTTACGCTCTTCTGTTAAATTAATATTATCGAAAATAGTAAACGACTGATAGTTGTATCCTTTCAGCTTTTTCTCTTTGTATTTGTCAATATAATTGGTGTATATCTTATGCTTTGGAGCACTTGGGTTAAGGTCCCAATATATTTTTCTATCCAAAGCCATTAGCTGCCTATTGAATGCTTCTTTAATTGTATTATCATGATGCTGGTTAATTTCTGTTGCAATCCACATTCCGTATGAGTTACCCCTAAAAGACTTGTAAGAATTTTCTTTCATTCCACCTGCAAATATAACAACTTTTAGACCAGTGTAGGATTTAATAAATAGTGCTTCATTTGATTTATATTTTCCCCATTTACAACGACCTCTGAAAATATATTCAAGTCCAAATCCATTTGCATCTCCAATGTTTAACTTTGCATTAGCTACTGTAGAACCTGTAGCAAGGTGTAATTTATCTCTACAGTGGTCTAAGTCATACGCGAAGGCAAATACATTATCTATAGTCTTTCCTGCTCTTACAGCCCCTTCTGCAACGTTTATCGTTGAATTTCTACAGGCTCTAATATAATCTATGTGCTTTTGCCCAAAATTATAATTAATCCTCTTGCTTTTGGTCGCCATAAATCACACCTCTTATATCTTCTATATCTTCATAGTCGTTATCAGATCCTTTTATATGAGCTGTTCTTGCCTTAATATTTTCAATTCTTGCCTTTTGTTCCTCAGTAGCCAATGGATCTTCATTAATCATCTTTTCATATTGCTTAATCATATTATTTAATTGTGATTGCACTCTAGATAATGAATTAAGATAATTACTTTGTTTTGTTTGTGCTGATTCTACTGCAAATTGTTCTCCTATAGTTTTACCTGCAGAATAACCAGACTTTATAATATTATGGTCATACTTGTCATCTACATACATTATTTTTTGAGACCTAATAATTGCAGCATAAGCTAATACTATTTGGTCCCATAATAAATCGATTGGATTTTTTGTTTTTATAGCCTCAACTATTTCTAATGTTTCACTTGGAAGAAATCTCTCAAACAACCCATGTTTTTTTGCATTTGTATTTTTCGGCTGTCCGCCTTTTTTCCTTTTGGAGCGTTCCGTATTTTTCTGGAACGTTCCGTTTAATTTTTGTTCCCATTTATCTTTACTTTTCCAACCTCGAACAGTTCCTGCTGAAATATCTAGCTGTCTAGCAATCTCAACCAAATCAATATTTCCTTTATTTTCTTGGTATATTTCAAAGGCTTTTTCTCGATTTGGATTCCTTTGTCTAGCCAAATATTATTCGCCTCCTATTCGTTTTGTATTTTAATAATAGGTATAGAAAAAGGACAACCCCAGGCACGTGTGATTTAATCATAATCACATCGTTTATCCATCTCAAGTTATCCTTAAAAGCTATTTATAATTACCTATTCTTTTATAATACTATATTATCACAAGTGAGTGTCCCTCTTTGTCCCAAAATTTTTTCAACTTCTCGTATACCTTTTTCATGCAATCTTTGTACGGTACTTTTATTAGAATATATAAGTGTTGCAATTTTTCTAAAACTTAAAAATTCTAAGTATCTATAACTCAATACTATAACTATTTCATTATCATCAATTGAATTTATAACTTCATCAATTTCTTCTTTGATATTGTACCTTTCAATAATTCTTTGATTGTATTTTTCTATTGCTTCATCTTTCTTAAATAATTTATTTACAAATGTGGTTTCAGTGTTAATGGATGATTGAACTTTTTCACTATTAGAAAAACTTCCTATACTTGTAGCTAACTCATTCCACTCTTGAATTTTCTTTTTATCTAATTGGATAAGCTCATCTATTTTATATGCTCTATTAAGCCATTGTTTTACTTCATCAAACGTCAAGATTCACCCCCTATCTAATATCTTATTTATTTTCTTCCTAATCTTTTTATTTTTTCTATATAACTCTATTAGTTCAATAGTTTCATCACCAGTTATTATGTCATCATCGTACTTTTGTTCTAAAACTTTAATCCTATCTAGGTTGTTCAGATAATCTAAAGTTAACTGATCCCTCTCACTCATTTTCTATACCTCCAATATGCCCAAATGATGAATATAATATTAAATATTACAATCCCTGCTAGTATGTATCCTATATAATCTAATAAACTCATTCCTCCACCTCATCTCCAACATTCACTATTTCAATTACTTCGTTAATTGTTTCTAATTTAGCGATTAGCTTTGATTTTTCCTTTTCTTTATCCCACATTACAAATTGCAATTTCTCAACTTCTATCAATCTTTCTTCTATTCTTGTTTTTATTTTGTATAATTCTAATAGTAAATTTTCTTGATTAATCATTCCTCCACCTCTTCCTTATGTTAAAAAATATCCTTGTTCCTTATAATCTTCCCAATCTGATAACCTAAAAACTCTTTCTTCTCTTCTTATACTCCCCCATATATTCACAGTTAATTCAACATCAACATAAGTCTTTCCATTTAATGTAGTTATTTCTTCTTTGTGAATTTCTTTTATACTCGCTCTCAATAAATCCATTATTCCACCTCTTCAAACATTATTTTTTTAATCAATGGAACTATCAAACTTCCTTTTTTTCTAACTATTTGATAAACAAGATTTTTGTCAACTTCTGGATTTTCTTTAATTAATTCTTTCTTGATGTCTTCTTGTACTAATTTAATAATTTCCCCAATATTTTGTGGAATCAGTTCAATATCTCCATGGCTTAAAACATTTACTACTCTATTCTTTGTAATATAACTTTCTACCAAGTTGTGTAATTTAATTTCTTCTTCCCCTAATTCTATTTTTACTTTATTTCTAACCTCTGAAAAATCTTCTGTTTTGTGTTTTACCACTGGATAATATATTCCATTGTTATTTGAATTTAATACATAGTTATCTACATTAGGTTTATAAACATAACCTTCAAAGGTATTTCCACCATAAGTTGATTCTTTAGGTAATTCTTCTTTAACTAAATCAATCAATTTTCCTGTTTTTATAATTTTTGCCACAAACTCTTCTTTTACTAACTCGTACAAATCTTTTTTACTCGCTATAATTTTTCCATTTGTAAAGTGAATGAAGCAATCATAAAACCTAACTTGCCTTTCTTTATCCTTATTGGCTTGATAATCTGTTTTTTGTACTCCACTACCAAACAATTCTCCATACAAAGTAACTTGTTCTATATCTGCATTTTCAGCAATAAAACCTTGTAATTCTGCAATAATATCTTCCGATAGTTCAAATACATCAGAGTAAGGTTTTTCATCAGTTATAAAAGTTGACCTTTTACCAACTCCAACTCTTAAATTTTTATCAACTGTTAATTGAATATTAGTTCCATGATTTTTTTCAGTTGCATAATATTCATCATCTAATTTCCCAATTAAATCTCTTGTTTTCCCTATCGCATAATGATTTGTTAAGCTCGGGTATCTTGTAAATTTCATTCTTCCACCTCTTCAATTTCTGGATTATAATTAATATTAAAATAATCCTCTTCAATCAAATACTCATTCAATTCTGATTTAAGCCTTTCAATGTCTCCATTATAAAAATTAATAATTTTTACTAAAACTTTTGGAAAACTACTAAAATCTTCAAAAGACAATTCATAATTATTTTGATTCTCTCTGTAGGCTGCTATATAATTAATCAGTCCTTGCAAAGTAAGATTATTAAGTATGCTTTTAAGTTCATCATTTGTAATTTGTGTCCTTTTTCCACTAGTTAAGTTAAATCTTGCTAAACTTCTCATTCACTTTCCCTCCTCATAGAAACTAATCTTTTTTTCCATATATAAGGCAATCTCGTTTTTTAATATCCACAATCTAATTTTTTCATAATGTTTTTTCGTTGATGTATATCCTAATCTCATGTATCTCTGAAAAGAACCATCGCATATGTCTAATTCCTCGTATATGTCTTTAAGCATAAGTCCTTGTTCCTCTTTGATTTTTAGAATTTTGTCTACATCTATTTTGTATTTAGCGACCATATTACACTTCCGTAATTATGTAATTATCATCACTATACAAGAAACATTCTTTATAATTTTTGAATTGAAATAATCCATATGTTTCGTATAGCTCAATACACTTTGCTTTATCATTATGAATTAATAGCTTTTCATTCCTATTATTAATCGCGTTGAATTTATATATTTTCCCTATCTTAAACTTTTTATCATTTTTATTTACTTCTACTTTTTTCTTTTTTATCCATTTCATTTTTATTTTCCTTTATTGTATTTTTTCAATTTTTACATAAATTCCTACTACATCATTCCAAAATTTTTCAGTAATTTCACTTGAAACTTGTGCATCATCTTCCCAAAATCTTAATTTAGTCATCTGATCTTTAAAAGCTTTTATGATATTGTCGGTATCAGGCTTAGTATCTTTATAGACTCCAATTTTAGTCTTATCTTTAGTTCCATAACACCATTTAGTAACAAGTCTTAAAGGACCTATTAAAGGCTTATCTGGTTTATGTCTATAAAGTTCAGACTTAAATATTTCTTTCGCCTCTCTTAAAAGTGGTGCATCATATATAATTGGTTTATTATCTTTATAACTCCAAGTGATTTTTTTCTGTTGACCTGTAGCTGTAGGTATTTTTTCAAGAGGTATAAAAAACTCTATTGTGTTATTTATTTGTCTATCTTCCAATTTTCCTCCTTTGAAAATTTTTCTTAGGTGATGGTCGTGCATGAATAAAAGGGCGGAGCTTAACGCCCTTTTTTCATTCACAATCACCTGTGCCGAACTTCACCTGTGAAGAAAATAATATATATATATATATATAGTTTTTGCTTCGCATGACAATACTATTGATTTTTCTTTCTTCACACATTAACTGTGAAAGGAAAAAACTATTGTTTTTTCACACTTAAGCCTAAAATTGACCTATGAAAATACTATTGATTTTTCTTTCTTCACACATGTTACTTTTCTTCCTTTAGGGTAACAATTGATTCTTTTTGTCCATCAATTTTTTTAGTTTCAAACCCCTTATGTTCTTTAATCCTGTTCCAAACAGTCCTATTAGTTACGCCTAAATAGTCAGATAAATCTTCTATAGTAACATCACCTTCAACTGAACAAGCCTTAAAAGCAACTTCTAGAGCCTTCATTCTTTCTTCTTTCTTTTCTTCTGGTGACTTAATATTTTCTTGAGCCTGCTGCCATGCTGGTTTTTCACCTTGAGGAATAACTTTTTCCAACACCTTTTTGTCGTCTAATTCATGTATTGGATACTTAAACCAAATATTTACAGGATCAAATGACCTAAACTCTCTTAGAGTTCCTTCTATTCTCCACGCTGTTTTATGCCTTGCATCATCTTTAATTTTAAATATTTCTTTTTCGATTTCCGCAAGTTCAATCTTAGAATATATCTGTTCAGCGTGGTATCTCATCTTAGTTTCTAGCTTTTCATCATTTGCGGTAATTTTATTGGTATAATATTCAAGATTTCTTTGCTTAATTAATCTTGATAAGAACAATCCTGCAAGTCTTGATTCTTCAATATCTTTCATTTTTTCATCATATTCTAATTGAATTACATCAAGTAATGCGTCTGGATCTCTAGCGAAAACTCCAGAACCTGAAGCTCTATCCATAGCTTTTTTGCTACCTTGCGAACCTTTACTATGGTGATGCGCATAAATTACTGCACATCCTAATTCGGTAGCAACCTTATCGAATTGATTAGTAAAGTGAGCCATCTGATCAGCAGAATTCTCATCCCCTGTAATAACTTTGTATATTGGGTCAATTACAACTGCTATATAGTCTTTTTTTTGAGCTCTTCTGATTAGCTTTGGGGCTAACTTATCCATTGGTACAGCTTTACCTCTTAAGTTCCATATTTCTATGTTATTTATCCCTTTTGGTTCATATTCTAGAGCTTTATATACATCCTTAAATCTATGAAGTGCTGAAGGTTTATCTAGTTCTAAATTGACATATAGCACTTTACCTTGTGCACAGTCCCAATTTAGCCATTTTTTTCCTTCTGCAAGAGCTATTACTAGTTGTATCATTAAATATGATTTACCAGCCTTACTAGGTCCAGCAAGTAGCATTTTATGACCTTGTCTAAGCACACCATTAATCAATGGTGGAGATAATTCTGGTAGATTATCGAATACATCAGCAAGTGATTCTGGTTCAGGCAAATCATCATTTACACCTTCAATCCACTCTTCCCATTCTTCCCAAGAATGTTTACCTATATTTTTATCTATGATAAATTGTTTTTTATCTCCACGATAAACACCTGGAAGCCTTGAAAGTCTTGATGGATTTCTATTTTGCTTATCTATTGCAAAACCGTTCTTCTCACATACTTTGTAAAGATAATCGACTCTTTTTCTATAATCTTCATAAGTATTTGCATCAATTTTTACTATTGCATGAACAGATTTTCCGCCACTAAAAACTAACATTTTTATTGGAAGTTCAAGTTCTCTAAGAATAGATTCTTGTTTTTCAATTTCTACTACATCAGATTCTACAAGAGCATACCTATAATCAGTTACATTATCATTTTTTATGCCTTTTCCATCTAGCGGATTAAATCTTATCCAAGCACCAGCAGTCTTATCATAAGTACCAAATACATCTTCTATATTGTTATATTTATTTAACTCTTGAAGTAAGTCCCCAGCAGTTCGGCTATAAACACCTTTTGTAGGTTTTTTAACTCCATCATAGTCATATGTTTCAGTAACATATCCTACATACTCTGTAGCTTCAAATAAGGTTTCTAAATAAGTTTTTACTTGCTCTACTTGGTTAAACTCTTTATCAGTTGGAATCTTTATTTCTTTTTCTTCTATGTAGTTATGATCTACAACTACTAATTCGTCTGATATAGTATCATTCCAATCAAGAGCAAATTCTTCTTTCTGACCTGGAAATCTAAATCCTTGTTGTTTTGCATATTCTACTATCGTTCCACCTGTTACAGGTGTAGGGTTACCATAGAATGTATTCCATTTTATGTAACACTCTCCTGGTTTATATCTTTCTATATCTCTCTTACTCCATTCATCCCAATCATATGCAGATAAGCCTTCATGTTGTAAAGCCATTCCTACATTTATCCATTCTTGATAATCTAACCTTGAGGGCTCTATATGTTTTAGTAATTCCTTGTGATTTATTTTATTGTTCATTTATCCCCCCTGGTTTATATGTTTCAGGATTAACTCCTTGTGGAATTCTCCAATTATTCATTGATATTCTAGATATCATTTTGCTTGCAACATCAAATTGCCAAGTCCCAACATGTAAAAATCCTTTATTTTCTAAAAATCTAATTTGTTTTGGCGTAGCAAGACCAGCATCTCTACGTTTATTTAATTTATCTAACAGTAAATTCGCTTTACCTGCATTATCAATTGAGTCTGGTAGTATTCCATATTTTTCAAGTGCACTAATTTGTTTCTTACTTGCTGGAGCTATTTCCCAACCAAAGTTTGGTACATAATTTTCAATATCACTGTCTTGTATAGACATTTCAAATTGAATTGGGTCAACAAGTTTTCTCTTTCTTTTTCTCATTTCTTTAAGTTGTTCAGCTAAGGCTTGTTCTCTTTCTTGAATAACTTCTTCTATAGATTTAGCTTCTAATTCTTCTATATCAAATTCTTCATTTGGATTTTGTTCAGTCTTTTCATCCATCTTTTTTTGAACTTTTTCATTTGTAGTAATTAAATGTGAGGGTCTACATAAAGCGTGTCTTTCTGTATGCCATAGGAAATCTAAAAGTAGTACATGGTCTTTTCCAGGATATAGCCTTGTTCCTCTTCCCACCATTTGAGAATACAAGCTTCTTACTTTTGTAGGTCTAAGTACAACTACACAATCAACAGATGGACAATCCCAGCCTTCAGTAAGTAACATAGAATTACATAAAACGTTATACTTTCCTTTATCAAAATCTGAAAGAATTTCTTCTCTATCTTTTGAATTACCGTTTACCTCTACTGCGTTAAATCCTGCATTATTTAGGAAATTTACCATTTTTTTTGACGTATCTATAAGTGGTAAAAATACTACAATCTTTCTATCTTTAGCAACATTCCACATCTCATTAGCTATTTGTTCTAAGTAAGGATCTAATGCATTTCCTAATTCACTTGCTTTGAAATCTCCCGCTTGTTGGGTAACACTTGATAAATCTAAATCAATAGGAATAGTTAATGCTTTTATCTTAGCTAAATATCCATCCTTTATTGCTTTAGGAAGAGAATATTCAAATGCTAGACTTTCAAAAAATGCCCCAAGATTCTTCATATCTCCTCTATCCGGAGTAGCTGTAACACCTAATATTTTAGCTTTAGAAAAGTGATTTAACACTTTTTGGTAAGATTCACTCATTACATGATGAGCTTCATCAACAATAATAGTTCCAAAATAATCTGGAGAAAATTGCATCAAACGTTTTTCTCTCATTAATGTTTGCACTGATCCAACAACCACTCTAAACCATGATCCTAAACTAGTTTCATTTGCTTTTTCAGTCGCTGTTTTTAATCCAGTAGATTTTTCTAACTTATCAGAAGCTTGCTCTAAAAGTTCTCCTCTATGAGCAAGAATTAAAACCCTGTCACCTTTTCTAACTCTTTCTTCTACAATTTTTGAGAAAACTATTGTTTTACCTGTACCAGTAGGAAGAACAAGCAGAGTTTTATCTCTGCCCTCTTCCCATTCATTAAGCACTTTTTCTTTAGCTTCTTGCTGGTATGGTCTTAATTTCATTAGAATGTACCGCCAGTCCAACTAGCTTTCGCTTCAGGCTCTAAGAATTTTTTGACTTCATTGTATTTTTCACCATTCCACTCTCTATGAGAAATTGTTAGTCTGCCTGTTTTCCCTTGAGCAGCTGCCCAATTCATTCTTAAAGGTTCACCTTTTTGTTTTAGTCCAATAGAGATAAAGAATTCTGACAATTTCCATTCAGATTTTGTGTTTAAGAATAAATTTGTTTTTAACTTAACTTTATTATTTACTAATACATGTACTATTGCTTGAGGACAAGGTGCCATTTTTTCTGACCCATTAAAATATGATTTTTCAATTTGTTCTACCTTAAAATCATAATCCCCTTCATCAAGTAAAATAAATTCACTTTCTTGACTAATTTCTTCATCCCAACCTAATGCTCTATCTTGTATATCTGCCATTTTTAAATCCTCCTAAAGATTTTGTTCTTCTATAAATTTTCTAATTTGTTCAAATGCTCCTACTAAAACTTGGTCAATAAATTCAGTAGGATAATTATTTATTCCTGTATCTTGAGGGAAATACCCTCTTAAAGTAACTGCCTTTTCTATTTGTTCAACACTAATTCCATGATGATTCATCAAGTCTCTTAACGCATTATGTTTAACATGTATTTCATCTTTTTTAGTTCTATCAAATGGTATTCTAACTTGATCTGTATTTATCATTTCAAATTCATCTTCGGAAATTTCTCTAACTTTTTCTTTTGGTGGTAAATTTTCATTTATTTCTTCTATTACTTTTTCTGCTTTACTCCCGACTTCCACTTTTGTTGTTTCGTTATCGTTATTTGCATAAAATTTTTCTTTTTTCTCTTTACTAAAAATATGAGCAATCATTGAATAATCAAGTTCTAATTCATCAGATAAGTTATGTCTATTTTTTGCGTCATATGCTGGGTGGTTAGTAGTATGCATAACCCTTTGTTGACTTGTTCCTTTTCTTTTAGTTGTCATTCCATCTTTTATTGTTGTCACTTCGGTTTTGAAGTTTAAGAAAAGTAATAAGTCTGCCCATTCTTTTGTTAAAGATGATGTTTTTTTCTCTAACTTAAGTTCATATTTATCATATGACCCTAACTGATCTGGACTATCTACCTTCCTTTGTGTAGCGTGTGCAAGTAGCACTACATTAATTCCTTTATCTATAACATCTGACAATTTATTTAATAAGTCCTTTCCCCATACATCAGCCAAATGTTTATATCCTGCACCATAACCATAATCTTCAATATTTTTTACAAATTGTCCATTCGCATTTGGTCTACTAGCCACAACATAGGGCTTACACAAATATTCTTCCGCGTAATCTAGCGTATCTATTACTAATGTTTCGCATGGTTTTTCTTTGATAATCCAATCAATTTGTTGCAGCAATAACCCCCAGCTTGTAGGATTTTTTATTCTGTTTACATTCATATTATTTGTAGATCCTTCAAGGTCTATAAATAATGGATTTGGGAATTTACTCGCTAAAGTAGACTTTCCAATTCCTTCAACACCATAAATTACTACTTTTTGCGCTTTAGCAATTTTACCTGAATTAATTTCAAACATTAAAATTCACCTTCCTTCCATTTTGGTTGCACATTTTGTACTTCTTTTTCTAAAATTTTGCCATCTTCTATAATTACAGAACACTCTTTGCCTTTGGATACTCTTGTTGCAATCACTTGTAACTCTTGTTTTTCTAGCCATTCTCCAAATTCTTTTAATGTATCTAAGTCCAATTGTTCAAGTTTATCCATAAGTACAAAACCACATTCTGGATTTAATGCTTTTACAATTGAAGTAGCAACTACTAATTGTTCACTACCACTCATACCGTCCCATTTTTGACCATTAAATGTAAGTTCTCCATCTTCAATAAATAGTCCATTAAGTGGAAGTTTTGCATTTTTAAGTAAATTAGTTTTTTCATTTCTTAACCATTCTATTTTTTCTGTTAATTCGTCATATTGAATTTTATAATCGTTAGCTTCTTTTAATGCACGTTCTTTGTTTTTGTTATCTTCTACTTTTTGATTTATAATTTCAATATTATTTATTGAATTTACTATTTCTTCTGTAGATTCATCTTTCAGTTGGTCTACTGTTTTTTGACAATTAGCAATATTGACATCATATTCTTTTAGCATTGTCCCTGCTAAACCTCTATCATTTTTAAGTTTAGTTATTTGTTCTTCTAAGTCATTAATTCTTGCACTAATTAATTCATATTCTTTTTGTTTATTTTCTTTGCCTTTTAACAAATCTTGTAAATCATTTCTAATTTCTTGATTTTTTCCATTTCTAGCAAGTATTTCTTGTTGTTCTTTAATCAAATCTATAGCGGATATTTTTTCTTTTGGAACATCTTCATGTTCAATTAATTCTTCAGCATATTTTTTCTTTTGGTCTGCGATTCTTCCAATTTCATATCGTTCGTTATAAGTTTTTTGTTCTTTATTTAATAACTCCTGGAATTCTTCTTCTAAACCAATTAAACCTAAGAGCATTCTTCCTTTTTCTAAATTACTTGCTTCCATAAATTTTGGAATATCTAACGCAAATGTAGAAATAAAACTATCCAGTAATTGTTGTCCAGCCTTTTCACCATTAGGATCAGTTATTTTTAAATCACTATTCTTACCTTTTCTTTCAACAATTAATCCATTAGATAAAGTGATTTTTAAGTATGGATCTACAACCGATTCATCATTCTTTGGATTAGAAGGTTTATATCTGTTCCCGCCTAAAGTCCATGCAATGCTATCTAGTACACTTGATTTACCTTGTCTATTATTTCCTCCAATTATTGTTAAGCCTTCCTTTGTTGGCTCTAATTGGACAGCCTTTATTCTTTTTACATTTTCTAGTTCTAAGCTATTTATTTTTATTGACATATTTTTCTCCTTAATCTTCTACTACGACAACATTGTCAATAGCCCAGTCCATTATCATTTCAGATATTTCTCCAATATTTCTACCTGTTTCATCTGCTAAATCTTTTATTCTTTCGTATGTTTCTTCTGAAACTCTTACTTGTCTACCATGTCTGATTGTGTATGTCTTAATTTTTCTAATCGTTAATTTTTCTGTTCGTAAATTTTGCATTTCTTTCTCCTTAATTATTATTTGTGATATAATTAAGTAAATAAGGTGTGAACTTATTTACTTTCTGATAGACCAAGGTGATAGGCTACCACCTACGCAAAAACCTGGTCATAAATGGACTAAAAAATAATTTTTTTGGACTAGAGTTACAGCTCTAGTTCTTTTTTATTTCAATTCTCTTTTTTGAAAAACAAAATGATTTTCCAAAAAGATCTATTTGCAACCAACTTTCTACATACATTTTTCCGTTTTCTATATATTTAGTAATATAATGTTTTATCATTCTCTATCTCCCCATTACAATATATAAAAGCCACATGCCTGCGATTATCCAACCCCATAGTGCAAAACCTGCAGCAATGGCTGTTGCGTAAATAAATACATTTTGGATTGTGTCAATTGTTTTATTTTTCTTTTTTCTTTCTAATGATCTTTTTTTATAATCCATTTTTTATCCTTATAACATTTCTTTAACTTGCTTTAAACTTTCAAATGTAGAATTTATATAATCCTCTAATTGTTTATTTCTAACTCTTAATTCCTGATTTTCTTTATTGAGTCGTCGTATTTCAAAATTTGCGTTATAATCTTTGTTTAATCTCCTTTGACATTCTTCTAAATCATATTTAGCACCAGGCAAATTTAACCTACTAATTAATCCTTGTTTTTCATAATTAATTATTGTCTGAGAAGTTTTCCCAAGCCTTAATGCTAATTCGCTTTGAGATACTATAATCATGATTTTTCCTTTCTTTTAATTATTTATAATCTCCTGATATAATTAATTTATGGTGTTGCAACACCTAATAATTATGAAAGGAGGTTATGCTATGAAACTTAATTTTGATAGGGTAAGATTTCTACTTCTAGATATTGAAGAAAATATTCCATTAAATCATTTTAAGGAATTTAATTCTCAAGAATCCGAAGACGATGTATATACTCTCAAAAAGCTAATAGAAGCTGGTTTTATTAATGCAACTGTTTCAAATTTCATGGATGGCAACACGACTATATACGTAAAAGAACTTACATATAATGGTCACGAGTTCTTGAATAATATTAGAAATCCAAAAGCTGTAGAACATACAAAAAATGTTCTAAAAGAAATTGGATCTGCTTCTCTTCAAATAATGTCTCAAGTAGCTAGTGAATTTATGATGAAACAGCTTGGACTTTAATATCTTTCTTTGGTATATCTAATTCAAGATATAACTTTTTATTAAATGGAGTAGCTTCTATCTTATATCCAACAATATTTGGTATTGGCTCTCCATTTACTTTTAATTCAAATTTTTCCTTAGTGTCTATTAATTCAAATTTTTCCATGTTGGTCTCCTTTGTTAATTGTGGTTGTTTTGTTACTTTTTACGGAAAACCGTATTTACTTAGCAAAAAAAATAATATCTATATCTTTAGGATTAATTTTTAAACCTTTTATCGATTTTTCAATTTCATCTTGTTTGAATGGTAATCTACTATTAAGTCTATCCTGTAAACTAGTATACGAAATACCTATATAATCAGCATAATTATCTAATGTTCCAAAATGTTCTCTTATTAATCCTCTAAGTTTATTATAATTATAAACTGGCATTTCCTCTCCTTTCTTTAATCTATAATTTGATAATTTTTCAAAGCAAAATCTATTAATTCAGCACAAACATACTTAACAGGCATGTTAATTTTCGCTAATATATCTTTGATTTTTTCTGTTAGATCATCTGGGATTCTTATTGCAGTATCATTAGCTCCCCAGTCTTTTGTTTTCTTTAATATTAATTTTTCGTTCATTGTTTTTCCTTTCTAAATTTTAGGTATATATTTAATCTCCTTTGATATAATTTATATATAGTGTTACACCACTAAATATATATGAAAGGAGAATAATTTATGTCAGCAAAATCTTTTATTGACAGACTTGGCATCAAAGCATTAGTCCAAAAGCAAAATGGCACCACTTTTGAAACAACGGTTTTACCAAATAAAGATGACAAGTCACAAGAAAAGTTTCTAATGCTATATGTTGGTACTGATATTGAGTCTTCAGATAAAGTGATATTACCCGATGGAAAACAAGTCACAATCCAAGAAGTAGAAACTCAATATTGGCATAGGCAGCCAAGTGTTCTTCATGCTTATTATGATCGTTCACCAGAAAAATCAAATCAAATCTTTAACATCAATAGCGTTTCAAATTCTAACATTGGTAATTACAATACAGTTAATATAGGTTTAACTTTTGAAGAGATTAGAAATCTAATTAATGAAAACTCAAATATTAATGACAGGGAATCATTAAATGAGCTAGTAAACGAATTAGAAAATATTACTAATAATTCTAAAGAACTTAAACCAGGTATATTTGCAAAATTTGCAAATACTCTACAAAAAAATTCCTGGATATCTGGACCACTTGGCCAAATATTAGTATCGTATATTACTAAACAATTTTAATTATTATCAGCACCTGCCCCAGCAGGTGCTGAGTAATTTATTAATCCATTATGATAGAATTGAAATTCCATCTGTACACTTGTAATTGATTCTTGATTTTCTATATTACACATTCTCAAATTATTCAATTTCTTACCGTCTACTTTTACTTGAAACTCATCATTATTGATAAATATTTCTATATTTTCCATTTCCCCTCCTTAAAAAATTCTAATTAATATACTAATCAAATTTAACACGATCAATATATATAGTAACTTTCTAATTGTTTTTTCTGTGTTTTTCATATATAATTACAAGTGAGATAGTTAAGGCTTATCGCCCTAACTTATCTACTATTTTTGAGATGATGTCAATCACTTTTTCAATTATCATCAGTATCGTTAGTACTATGATTAATTTGTGATTGTCATCTTTTTTTATATCTCTTTTCCGTTTTCTTCTCACTTGTTTACCCCCTTTCCTTAACTTCTGATTTTATTATATACGGTTTTCCGTATTAAGTCAAGTCTTTTTTTTATATTTTATAAAGTTTTCTTGACAAATAAAACGGAATTCTTTATAATTCAATTGAGGAGGGAAAAATGAAAGATATAAAAAAAGAAGATTTTCCATCAAGATTAAAAAAAATCATGAATGATAGAAAAATTTCGCAAGCAGAATTATCAAAAATAACTAAAATCACCGCTTCATCTATTAGTGATTGGCTCAACGGAAAATATGAAGCTAAACAAGATAAGATAGATATAATAGCAACAGCTCTTAATATTAGTCCTGCTTGGCTACTTGGGTATGATGTACCTATGTTAAATGGAAATAAAAAGATTATAAGCTATGATTTAACCCAATCCGAACAACAACTTTTAAAAAACTACAATTCAACTAATGAAAAAGGTAAAAAAAGAATAATGTCCACTTCAGAAGAGATGGTAGAACTATATCCTATAATTAACAGAGATGAAATTCTAAACTTTTTTTCCGATAATGACATGCAAGCTGCAGCTTTATCTGGTAAAAATTTAAATGATATGTCTGATGAAGAACTTCATAGTCTTTATAGATTACTAAAGGATGAATAATGACAAAACAAGAAATTGATGATATTGTCAATGGATTAGTTGAGGTTGTTGGGTCTCGTAATGTCTATGACATTATAGATCACTTAAGTATAAAAGTTATTGTTAATTCTAAAATGAACACAATGTTTGTAAGACTTAAAGGTAAAGAATACATTTTTCTTTCTGAAAATGAACCACCAGAATTAATTGAATTTGCACTTGCACACGAAATTGGACACGCAATACTTCATGATATAGAAATGATTTACTTTTCTAGATTATGTATTTCAAAATCTAAGTATGAAAAAGAAGCTGATTATTTTGCTTTTAAGCTATTAAATAAAAGTATTGATAGAACATTAAACTATACAATTGAAGAGTATGCTAAAGATTTATGTGTTAGTGAGGGGGTTATTAGATATATTATAGAAAAATAATTAATATAATATTGGAGGTGTAATGAAATTTGGAATAAGAAAACCTAGCTTAAAAAAGAGTTTTAAGGCAAGAACAACAGGAAAATTAAATAGACACATTAAAAAATCTATAAATCCTTTTTATGGTAAAAAGGGTATGGGATTTTTAAATAATCCTAAGAAATCTATGTATAATAAAGTTTATAATAAAACTTCCTCTTCATTTTTTGACATATTTAAAAGTTCAAACAATAATAGCCATGGGATATTATGGTGGATTTTAATAGGTTGGTGGTATAAACTTATACTTTTCATTTTTTACATAGTATTTATTGCTTGGTGGAAAATTCCATTAAATTTTTTTAAAAGCAAAAAATAAAAATAGAATAAAAAAAAGCCCCTAATTGCTACCAACAATTAGAGACTTAAAAGAAAGAGTATATTGCTATACCCTAATCACAATAGAATTATAGCATATACTCCTCTTAAAATACAAGAAAGGAGTATTTTTTTATGGCTAATATTAATGGTATATCTTATTTTTTATATAGAACTGAATCAAAAAAAATAAATTGGAGATATGAAATAAGATATAAAGAAACCAATAATCAATTAAAAAGAATTACCAAACAAGGATTTGAAAGTAAAAAAGAAGCAAACAACGCTGCTATAGAAGTAATAAATAGCCTAGTCATACGGGAAGATGTCGAAACTAATATAACTACTGTTAGCGAATTATTTGATACATATATCAATAATTTAATTATAAGCGGCAGAAGTGATAAAACTATACAAATTAGATCTCAATCTAAAACATTTTATAAGAATTTGCTGCATTTAGATATTACAAAACTTAGAAAAATTGATTTACAAAATTTAATAAATAAAAGTTCTCATCTTGAATCCTCAACAATTAAAACATATTTAATAGCAATCAAAGGTGTATGTGAACTAGCTATTGACATGCATTTAATAAAAGATAATCCAACTGCAAAATTAAAGATATTTGAAAATGTTAAAAAGAAAAATAAAAAGAAGAAAAAAGATAGAATAATATTATCACCTGAAAGAATTAAAGAATTATATCTATTCCTTAAACCTTTCAATATTGAATTGGCACTAATGATGTTAATTCAAGGAACATGTGGGCTTAGATTTGGAGAAGTTTTTTCTTTAAGATATATAGATGTAAAAAATGGATCTTTAAGAATTGAAGTGCAAGATATTGACGAAAGTTTAAAAACTGTAAATTCATATAGAATAGTACCTGTTCCAGAATACACTCTAAATGAAATAAAAGTATTTATGAAGAAAGGATTAAATATTAGCGGTAAACTCTTTAATCACTACAAAAGAGATTCTGCGATCGGAACAATAAATAGAAAATTAAAACGATTTATGCCTAATTTATCTACTCATGATTTAAGACATAGCTATGGATCTAATTTAATAGTTGAAGGAGTAGACCTTCCAACTATTGCAAAATTGATGGGCGATACCTTAGAAACTATAATTGATACTTATATACATTCTACAGATGAAGGAATGAATAAAGCAAAGGATGCGATAAAATCGTTAAATTTATAACGTCACGGCGTTGTCACGGTCACATTCTCGGAACGTTGAAATTTAGCGATTTATTTCCCTATTTTATTTTCATATTGATAATAAAAAAATATAACTTTAAAAAAGCTCCTAGGGAATACGTTCTACTTAATAAATGTTTTTTAGCAACTACATATTGTATATATAACTTAAAATATACTTTAATCAGTACATTGACAATATAATATATTTAAGGATATAATTGTCTTGACAGAGTTGCCTATGCTTATTTAAGATTTTTAGGGACCAGACCGAGACTGCTCGGTCTTTTTTTTAGGAGAAAATATGGAATTAAAAGAACCATTAAATTTTGATAAACAAATTAATAGACTTAAAGAACATAAATTACGTATTGATGACCCTGATTATGCTAAATCTATTCTTAAAGAAATAAATTATTATAGATTTACTGGATACGCATTAGAATTTAGAAAAAATAAGTGTGATAGTAATTTTATAGATAATACTAACTTTAATATGATTTATGATATTTATAGGTTTGATGAAGATTTAAGGCTATTACTATTAGAATACTTGCTTAAAATCGAAATTTATTATAGAACACAAATATCTTAAGGGTTTTCGTTGAATAAATGTAAAAATTCCCCACACGATCAACATTATGATATAAATAATTATTATAATAAGACTAGCATTAAAAAAATATGGAGTTCTATTGAAAGAGAAATCGGATATAACAAAGACTCTGATGTTGTAAAACATCATAATACCAATTACGGCAAAAAAATGCCTCTTTGGGTTTTAGTTGAATTAATTTCTTTCTCAAATTTATCAAAATATTATAATTCATTATATACATGGGACCAAAAAATAATTGCAAATTTGGTCGGTTTTAACAATAACAACCTTTCAAATTGGTTACATTGTATGTCAGTATTAAGAAATATGTGTGCCCATAATAACAGATTATATAATAAGACATTTAGACCAGCTACAAAATTAACAAAAGGATTTTTGAGATTTAATCCAGATATAAAAAATGATAGCTTATTTGCTTATATAATTACACTTAGTAGATTATTGCCCAATAAACCGCTAAAGAAAGACTTCAAAGTTTCGTTTATAAACCTAATTAATTCCTATAAAGAAAAAGTAAATTTTGAAAAGATAGGTCTAGTTGACAATTATATAAAATTATTATAAAAATATCCCCTACCACTCTCTCCTGATAAGGGATATAAATAAAGTACAGAGTTTTAATATCTCCGAAATTATTATATTATAAAATACACTCTGGTTTTTATAAATAAATACAATAAATGAGAATTTTACAGCTACCACTTACCAACATTGAAATTTAGCGACTTATTTCCCAATCTTATTCTCCCTAGCATAGTAAAATAAATATTGTTGAGCAATTCCTTTATGCTCTCCGAATAAATCTTCACTATATATCAGAATTTGTTTATTTGGAATTGTCTTTTTGATGTACAATGTTTCCATTAATCTTTTCACCCAGACATCTACAGGAAATGTATTTCCTCTAGCATAACCAAATAGCAAAATACAATCTCTTACTTTTGGGCCAACTCCTGGCAAAGCTAGTAAATTATCTCCAAGAGTTTGATCATCTAATTGATTGCTAAAATTTTCTGGATTTTCTAAATATAATCTTGAAGTTAGCACTATTCTTTCATTTCTAAATCCAACTCTGCATATTTCCTTGATTTCTAGAGGATCTGCTGAAGCTAATTTTTCAGGCGTTGGAAATGAATAATATCTTTGACCTTTGTATTCTTGAATAAATTCGCCATAAGTTTCAGATAAAAGTCTTATAGAATTTTTTATCCTTGGGATTTGATTGTTCGCAGAAATTATAAATGAAATAATCATCTCAAACTCTTCTTGTCTAAGTATTCTAATGCCATAACCAAATTCTATTGCTTCCTTTAAGCTAGTATTTAGTTTGTATGCAGCAGTTTTCGCCAATTCAAGTTTAAGACTATCATAATCTCTATTCAAGTCAAAATAGTTATGCCAGATATTTACGAAATCTTCTTTGTTTGTATTATAAATTATTAAATCGTCACTGGCATCTTTGATAAGCTCTATAACTCTACCATAAGCAACGATAATATAAGAATTATCGACAGTCTTTTCCCATCTAAATGCTTGACCACATTCAAATATATGTGTTAAATCAAAATTCTTTAATCCCTTAACTTTAATACCACCGTCAAACTCTTCAATAATATAGTTTTCCATTTCCTCTCCCTCTTGCCTTAAGATTAAACTCCTAACTATTCTTCAATCTCATAAGCATGTACAACATATCTTCCTTCATCTGTATCATTATCACATGTAGATAAAGTGACAATTTTCGTATCTTCACTAAACTTATAATCCACACCAAAATCATGTGTCGATTTATTTTTTATATTTTTTAAATAATCTACCCAAATTCTCTTATCTCTATTTGCTTCCATATAGTCATTTGAAATGTTTGAATAATATCCTGAGAAAATACGATATTTCTTATACCCTTCCTCAGTGTAGATTTCAATAATATGTTCTTTTTTAGAATTAACAAACTCTTCATTATCGAAATTCAATATCAACTTAAACATTGGTGCATATTTTTCTGGATTTGTCCTCAAATTGTGACCAAATACTGTTGTATTCATATCAGAAAAATCAGGATTATTCCAACCATTTAAAAATATATTTCCAGGTCTTGACCAATTACCATCCAAATCTCTAAATAGATAATAATCATTATCTTCCTTGGTATATAAAATTGGGTAATCAATCTTTACACCTTCAACCTTTATATATCCAATAATATCCTTATTTCTCTCTTTTAATTTAGCGACAACTTCTTTTGCAACTTGATCCCTACTTTTCTTAGGAATGTTTATCTCTTCTTTATTTTCATCTTTATTGCCAGTACTATTTTTAACTCCTGTAACATTATTTATCCCAGCAACATCACTTTTATTAAGTATATTTTCTTCGATACTAGAAACTTCTTCTGTAATTTTTTTCAACGCTTTTGTTGACTTATAATTTTGGTAATAATATGATCCAATATTATAAAGGCTATAAATAATTATTGCGACTAACACTAATTGAACTATTGTTAATACAATATTCTTTTTCTTTTTATTCATTTCGCCTCCTATCACTTTTTCATTATACTATAAATGTGTAAAGACTCAAATAAATGTTAATCAGTTAACATTTATTTGAAATGTTAACGGTTTTTGAGTATCATAAAAATGAGACTAAAACACAAGGAGATCGTATGGCTGAATTTAGATATAACCCACTATTAGATGATTGGACAATTGTAAATGGAGATAGACAGTTTAGACCTGATATGCCTAAGGATTATTGCGCCTTTTGCCCTGGTTCTAAGCAAATTAAGGACGATTATAAAGTATTAAAATATGATAATGATTGGCCTTCAATGATGGAAAATCCTCCTCAACCGGATGATGTAGCTACGGATTTTTATAAGACTGCAAAATCATATGGTAAGGCTGAGGTAATTTTATATTCATCAGATCATAATGCATCATTATGGCATTTACCAATAGATCATATCAAGGAAATCGTAGCTTTATGGAAAGAACGTTTCATAGAAATAAAAAAAGATAAACATATCAAATATATTTTACCTTTTGAAAACAGAGGAAAAGAAGTAGGAACGACACAAATTCACCCTCATGGTCAAATATATGGTTATGGATTTTTACCTTTAAGAATTAGAGTTGAATTAGAAAATTCAAAAAAATATTATGAAGAAAATCAAAAATCATTAATTCTAAAAATCCGTGATGAAGAAATAAAAGAAAACAAGAGAATTATCTTAGAAAATGATAGTTTTGTTGCATTTTTACCTTTTTATACCGATTATCCATTTGGACTATATATCGTACCAAAAGTTGACGACATTTATACATTTGAAGATTTTGATGAAAAAATCTCAACAGACTTTGCAATTATCTTAAAAGAAACACAAGCAACTTTTGACACTCTATATGATAAACCATTCCCATATATGATGGGAATTTATCAAACACCAATAAATAGCGAATTAGAAGAGAAATCAAAGAAATATTATAATTTCCACGTTAAATTCTTCCCACCTTTAAGAGGAGAAAATTCAATCAAATGGAACGCTTCTTCTGAGACTGCTGCTTGGGCAAAGACTAATCCAAGAAAAGTGGAAGAAACATCTGAAGAGCTTAGACAAACATATAAAAAATATAAAGAAAATGAAGGTAAGTAAAATGGAAATCAAAGAATTACAATCAAAATTTATCGAAAAATTTGGAGAAAATGATAAAGAAATAAAAAGATTTTTCTCTCCTAGTAGAATAAATATTATAGGTGAACATATCGACTATAACGGCGGTAAAGTATTTCCTTGTGCATTAGAAATAGGTACATACGCAATCGCAAGAAAAAATGACGATAATGTTCTAAATCTATATAGTCTAAATATGGAAAATAATGGAAAAATTGACATAGATGATCTTGTATATAAAAAAGAAAATGATTGGATGAATTATGCCGCGGGAATGGCTAAATATATTAAAGAAAGCGGATTTAACATTGGAGGATTGGACGTATTAGTTTACGGAAATATTCCAAATGGATCTGGATTATCTTCATCAGCATCACTTGAAATGCTAATCGGAGAAATCTTTAATATTTTCTATAACGAAAAGAAAATTGATAGAACAAAACTTTCTTTATTAGGTCAAGATACAGAAAATAAATTCTTTGGATTAAATACAGGTATTATGGATCAATTTATCATAGCAAATGGTAAGAAAGATCACGCGCTACTTTTAGATACAAATACTTTAGAATTTGAACACTATCCATTCGATTTAAAAGACAATAAAATTGTAATCTTAAATACAAATAAAAGAAGAGAATTAAAAGATTCCAAATATAACGAAAGAAGAGCACAATGTGATGAAGCTGTTTCTATCTTAAAAAACTATAAAGATATTAAATATCTTTGTGAATTAGGAGAAGAAGATTTACATCTACTTGAAAACATTCCTGATGAAATAGTTAGAAATAGAGCAAAACATGCAATTTTAGAAAATGCGCGCGTTAAAGAAGCTGCACAAGCTCTTCAAGATGGAAATATTGAACAACTTGGGAAACTCTTAATAGAATCTAATGATTCATTAAGAGAATTATATGAAGTTTCCGGAGAACATCTGGATTCAATTACAAAACATTCCAACGAATTCGAATATTGCCTAGGCGCAAGAATGACAGGCGCAGGATTTGGTGGTTGTGGAATCGCAATCGTAAAAGAAGATAAAATCGAAGAATTCAAAAAATATGTATTTGAAAAATACAAAGAAGACACTGGTCTTGAAGCTGAATTTATCAGCTCAAACGTTGGTGAATCAGTACATGAGATAAAATAGAATATAAATTTAGCTGATGCAAAATAATCACGCATCAGCTTTTTTATTCATCTAACCCATATAATTCTCTAAAGAACATATTCCCATTATCTATGCCATATTCAGTAAATGAAACCCTATTGTTTTCTAATTTTAATATGCCATTTTCGATATTTCTGTTTAAGATATCTTTATATTTTTTTAAAAAGTCTATATTAAATTTTTTATTAATGTCTTGTATTTCAAAGCCGTTTAACATTCTTAGATTTAACATTAAATATTCTTTTTCTCGTGTTTCGATATCTAATTTCTCAGTTTCTTTTATGGGTTTCTCACCATTTTCAATCATTTCAAAATATTCATCAAAATCACGAGTATTTACATTTCTAATAAGTCCAAGATTTGAAGCAGCACCCATTCCCACTCCGAAATAATCATTTAATCTCCAATATTTTTGATTATGCTTACTCATAAATTTTTCTGATTTTGCAAAACTTGAAATTTCATATTGAATAAACCCGTGGTCTTTAAGCGTGTGAACAACTGTATGATACATCTTACGTTCTTCTTCTGGATTAAATAATTCTATTTGACCTTGATTTAACCACAGCTCAAAATATGTGTGTTCTTTTAGAATTAATGAATAATATGAAATATGGTCGATGTCTAATTTTGTCGCAATTGTAAGATCATTTAATAAAACATTATAGTCTTGTTTTGGATTTGCCATCATCAAATCTATGCTTATATTTTTGCAACCCAATTGTCTCATCAACTTTAATTTCTTAAAAACTGTAACATTATTATGAAGCCTTCCAGTTATCTGAAGTACCTCATTATCAAATGACTGTACTCCCGTAGAAAATCTATTAATACCATTCTCAAGATATGTTTTTATTTTTTCCTCTTTAACTGATTCTGGATTCATTTCAATCGTGATTTCACATTGATCATCAATACTAAATGTAGAATATACTGACTGCAAAATTTCAACCATCAAATCTTCATCTAGATAAGACGGCGTACCTCCGCCAATATATATCGTGTCCAAAATAGCATCTTCAGATTTGTACATTTCAATTTCTTTTTGTAGGTATTTCACATATTTTTTTATCATTTCATCATGACCAATAAAAGTCAAAAAATCACAATAATGACATCTTTTCTGACAAAATGGTATATGAATATATAAACCAAATTTCTTTTTCATAATTCTCCTAAAGCATTTTATTTACTTTATTATAACACACAAAAATGACTAACTCTTTCGAATTAGTCATTTTTTAAATGTTCTATTTATTTAACATATTCTGCAGCACTTTCTCCTGCAATTCCACCAAACACGATTATATCTGTTACGGCATTTCCACCTAGTCTATTGCCACCATGTACGCCACCAGTTACTTCCCCTGCAGCGAATAAACCTTTAATTGGTTGACCTTCTTTATTTAACACTTGAGCTTTGGTGTCAATCTTAACACCACCCATTGTGTGGTGGATTCCAGGTCCTACTGGCCCAACATAATATGGTCCCTTAGCTAAATCAGAAAGTACAGCATCTAAGTTCTTATGATTAAATTCTTTATCTTCACCTGCCTTGATATATGATGTCCAATCAGTTAATGTTATTTCAACTGTCTTCGCATCAGCACCTAAAACCTTAGCAATACCTGCGAAATCGTCCGCCTTTACTAATAAACTCTTATCAACATATTTTGAAACAACTTTTGATTTTTCAAACATTTGTTGATCAACAACTAACCATGCTGTTTTATCAGTTTGTTCATTAATCTTATTTGAAACGTAATCCCTTGTTTGCATTTCATCAGTAAATCTCTTACCTTCTTTATTTAATAAAATGGCACCATCACCACGAAGTGATTCAGAAATTAATGATCCATCTTTTTGTACTACAGTTGGATGAGTTTGAATTTGATCCATGTCTACAAAATCTGCTCCCACTTTTTCTAAGAATGCAATCGCATCACCTTGTATTTCTGGAGCATTTGTTGAAACATAACCTTTTAATTCTGGACGATATTTTGATACTAACGCATCATTACCACCAAAACCACCTGAAGCAACTATAACTGATTTTGCTTTTACAGTTAATTTACCATCTTTAGTTTCAGCAGTTACTCCTGCAACCTTATCTTCATCCATTAAAATTTCATCAACTTTTGCACTATAGATAATTTTAATACCTAAATCTTCAGCTTTTTTAGTTAATTTCTCAACTAAATATGTACCGACTGATAAAATCTTACCTTTGTCATCAACTGGTCTATGTTGTCTCTTGTTAGTTGCACCACCTGCTAAACCTACATCTGATAATTTAGCATCAATAGAATCCAACCAATCAATAGCTTTACTTGAATTTCCTGCCAATGTTTTTACAAGTTCAGGATTATTTTTATCATGTCCACCCTTCATTGTATCAGCAATAAATTGTTCCACAGTATCTTCAATTTTAGCTTCTTTTTGATAATGTGTTTCTGCAGCATTCATACCACCTGTGGCTCTGTTTGTATTACCACCAGTATTTCCTGCTTTTTCCACAATCACTACTTTCTTACCAGCTTCAGTAGCCTTAATAGCTGAAGTTAAACCAGCTCCACCAGCACCTACTACAACAATATCAGCCTCTTGATTTAAATCTAACTTATCCTCAGCCACTTCTTTAGCCTTCAAATCTTCTGGATTTAATCCAGCAGCCTTAATAGCTTGATTTACAGCTTCGATAAGCGCATTTGATGTCATTGTTGCACCAGAAACAGCCTCAACCTTAGTTGAATTTGATTTAACAATTTGTTCTGCTAATTTTTCAGAAGCAGCACCACCAATTGTAGGAGTTTCTTTTCCAGCTTCAACTTTAATATCCTTTATTTCTCTATTTTCAATTGTAACCATTGCCTTTACATCTCCAGCATATCCCTTTGATACACCTTCAAATGTATTTCCTTTAGCTTCGTTTTTAGACTCTTCTTTTTTTGTTTCTTTATCTGTTTCTTCTGCCTGTGATTCCTTTTTTGTCTCATTAACATTTTCACATGCTACAAAAGAAAAAATCATCACAAAAGATAACAATAACGCTACTATTCTTTTTGATACTTTCATATTTCCCCCTAAAATTTTTTAGCATTTTCGCTACACTTTATTATATGATATTGTTAAAAATTGTACAATATGTAAGTGGAATTTTTTTGGAATGTGAATGATGAAATAGGGTTTGTTGGGGTGGGCCTTTTGGAATGGAGTAGCATGGTGCTGGAATAGGCCTTTTGGAATGGAGTAGCATGGTTTTGGAATAGGTCTTCTGTAATTAAATAGCATTGTGTTGGAATGGATTTGTTGTGGAAAACATGAATGGTATAGATTTGGGGAATTTTTGTGGAAAATCAATGGATTGAAAGGAATTTTTTTGGAATTTTTGTTAAAAAAAATGGATTGTTAGGATTATTTGGAGTTTTTGTGTAAAAAAAATGGATTGAAAGGATTTTTGCATAAAAAATCTCATATTTGAAATTTTAAACCAAAATCTATGGTCCCAATATACCCCCACCAGGTATATCTTCAGACCATAGCCTATTTTTCATGGTCCGAATATACCCTACCCGGGTATTTTTCAGACCATAAAATAAAGTACAACATACAATAACATGGTACTTATATACCCCTCCCCCGTATATTTGGGACCATACATTCATAAAAATATATGATATACAACAATTATACATTGACTTTTATGGTCCTATTCATACCTCCTACGGGTATCTACGGACCATAAAATTTTTTTCTATGGTCTTTTTTATACCCCCGTGGGGTATTTCAGGAACCATAAAAATTAAAAAATCCATTCTCTCCTACACTTTATAGAGTTCACTATTTCAAATTTACAATCTATTTCAACAAATCATAAACCGATACAAATAAAACTACGCATTTTTCAAGGTTTATCATTTAAAATAATAAAAACTGACTTTATTGTCAGTTTCTAAAATCAATTATTTACCAGTAGAACCTATTCCGCCTTCGCCTCTTTTTGTTTCATCAAGGCTATCTACGATTTCTATTTCTGCTCTTACGTATGGTTGGATAATCATCTGAGCAAGTCTATCACCATTATTAATGGTGTATTCTTTATCTGATTCGTTTACAAAAAATATTTGTATGTCTCCTCTATAGTCGCTATCTATGATACCAACTGTATTTGCTAATGTTATTCTGTGTTTTATACCTGCGGAAGATCTTGGGTAAACTGCTCCAAAATATCCTTCTGGAATGGATACTTTTATTCCTGTAGGAATTTTAACAACTTCATTTGGTTTTACTACAATTGGTTCTTCATTATTGCAGTATAAATCAAACCCCGCTGAACCTTCTGTTGCATATGTTGGTGTAAATTTTTCTGTCACCATTTTTAACTTCATATTGATCTCCTTTTGTATTTTTTAACACAATAAGTGTACGAGCATATCTATAAGCCGTGTTCTGTATTTGATAATCATCTGTCTAGTTGTATAGTCGCCTATACACTCAAGCAATCTACCTACCGGACCTGACCAGCTGCCAGGTTTTACCCTATTTTGATTTTGCACCGAATGGGGTTTACATAGCCACATAGTTACCTATATGCTGGTGAGCTCTTACCTCACCTTTCCACCCTTACTGAAGCCCTAACTTATGCGCTCAACTAATTCATGGTGTGAAGCACCATGAATTAGTTGAAGTATAAAGTAGGTCTCATGCCAAGAATCTCTAAGAGAAGCGACCTCAGAAGCTTCGATTAGCTAGATTCGTCGGCGGAAGCCCACTTGTTTTCATTTTTAATCACATAAGTTAGGGTTTCAGCGGTATATCTCTGTTGCACTAGCCTTAGAGTCACCTCCACCAGACGTTATCTGGCATCCTGCTGTGTGGTGCACGGACTTTCCTCGAGCAATGCTCGCGATTATCTGACATACTCGCAATTCAAATATTAACACATTTACGTAGTTTTATCAATTAAACTACTCTTCTAAGATATTTTTGGTCATTGTAGTATTTGAAGGTTTTTATTTCTGACAATTTATTGTTATTGGAAAATAATTCTTCAACGAAGTCAGCAAACATTCCCTCTGAACCTTCATGTCCAACATCTACTAATGTAACCCCTTGTTCCATCGCATCCATTGCATCATGATGAGTTATATCACCAGTAATAAATAGATCTATTTTTGCATCTATAGCTTCTTGTATAAAATCCATTCCACTTCCTGTAACAAGTCCAATTCTCTTAACCGGAATGTCTTCTCCATAAACTAAAACTTTACAAAGACTCAAATTGTCTTTAATTTTTTTAATTATTTTGTCTAAGTTTTCATCTACATCTGCGAAGGAGCCGTAACCATATTCTTCAGAAGTTTTCACTATTTTCCCTTGTGATTTATAGCCCATATTTTCAAAGATAAATTCATTAAATCCACTAACATCTGATGCTGTATGTGAAGCATAAATTACTATGTCATTTTTAATTGCTTCTATAATTTTTTTGCCTTTAAAATGATTTTCATCTATGGAATGAATGTTTGGAAAAATTATCGGATGGTGACAAATAATTAAATTGCAGTTATTATTTATTGCCTCTTCGATACTCTCAGGAGTAATTTCCAGAGTTAAAAGTACATTTTTCACTTCTTGATCTATATTTCCTACTTGAACACCAGAATTATCCCATTCTTCCTGTAAATATTTCGGATGTTTTTCTTCAAAAATATCAATTATTTCTCTAATTTCCATAATATTTCCTCAATATTTTTAATTTCTTTTAATAATTCTTCTTTTCTCATTTCTGCTTCGTCAGTATCTTTGTCTTTAATTTTATCATAGATATCTGATAAGTGTTGTTTTTCTTTATTTAATGATTTTAGAAATAATAGATATTTTTTTTCAAAATTGAATTTTCCATATTTATAATAGTCTGGATTTTCATATTTTTCGGCAATACCGTCTTCGTCAGGTACAGCTATTATGATATTGTAAATAAAATTATCATCTTCACACATATCTTCATCAATTATGTCAAAACCATTGTCATGTAACCATGTTCTCAGATATTCTTGGGAATTGTTTGGTTGTAAAATTAATTTTTCTGATTTTTTTGCTTGAAGAATGCCTTCATCTAAAATTTTCGCGATAAGATATCCACCCATTCCCGAAATGATTATAATATCCATATCTTCATCAATGTCTGCAATACCATCTGTAACAATAGTTTTGATATCATATTTGGAATATTCAAGCTTATCTATCAATTTTTGTAATGAATCTTTTGAGATATCTGTCGCAATTACTTTTTTAGGTTTTTTTTCTTCATAAACTTTAATTGCTGTGATTCCATGATCTGATCCAATATCAGCTACCACCTTGTTTGCATCAACATATTTAATTATTGTATCCAATCTATTCATATTTTCTCCCATAAAATTAGGGAAGATTTCTCTCCCCTTAATTTTTATCGTTTCTTTTAAGTTTAAATTTGTATCGCAGAATGCTACTGCTTTACTTCCACCACTCA
>NZ_JH601088.1:1358696-1548375 GCF_000245755.1 Helcococcus kunzii ATCC 51366
ATCGCAGAATGCTACTGCTTTACTTCCACCACTCATGCTCGATGCAGAGACGCATTTGTCTGCTCCCCTGCGACTCTTCGAGTCTTGTATCGCAAAATGCTACTGCATAACTTCCCACTCAATTTCGCAAAGCGAAATTGGGTATCTTTCGCCGTAGCTTCCTACAAATCAGCTCTTCGAGCTTCTTTGGGAAGCCTCGCGGTTGACCTACCTCAGCTCAAACTTCGCTACGCTCGTCTTCGCTGGATTAGGTCATACTAAAACCCTTCTAGGTAGTCTCTTATTTTATCACCTTTTCCTGGTCTTTTTAGTTTTCTAATTGCTTTTGCTTCAATTTGTCTAATACGTTCTCTGGTTACGTCAAATTCTTTACCTACATCTTCAAGTGTTTTTGGTACACCATCGATTAAACCAAATCTTAGTTCGATTACTCTTTTTTCTCTTTCTGAAAGGGAAGAAAGAATGTCTTCTAATTGCTCTTTCAACATTGTTTGGTTTGCTGCTTCATCTGGAGCTAACGCTCTTTCGTCTTCGATAAAGTCCCCTAAGTGGCTATCATCTTCTTCACCAATTGGTGCTTCTAGAGAAACTGGTTCTTGAGCTATCTTTCTCACTTCTCTTACTTTATCAACATCGATATTCATTTCTTTTGCAATTTCTTCGTTTGTAGGTGTTCTACCTAATTCTTGAACCAATTGTCTTTGTACTCTTACAAGTTTATTGATTGTTTCAACCATGTGAACAGGGATACGTATTGTACGCGCTTGGTCTGCAATAGCTCTAGTGATTGCTTGTCTAATCCACCATGTCGCATATGTGGAGAACTTAAATCCTCTCTTATAGTCGAATTTTTCTACAGCTTTCATTAAACCTAGATTACCTTCTTGAATTAAATCTAAGAAGCTCATTCCACGTCCAACATATCTCTTCGCAATGGAAACAACAAGTCTTAAGTTTGTTTCGGCAAGCTTACCTTTGGCAGCTTTACCTATTCTGTATTTTTTCTTTAGATATTTAATGTCTTCATCTTCAAGTCCAGATCTTTGAATCATCTTTTCATTTAACTTACCTTTTTCAAAGATTTGTTTAATTACATCATATTCGTCCATGCTTAAAGTACACATCAACTCATCTTCACAATTGCCATTGATTCTGTTTAAGATTTTTTCTAAACCAATGTCAAGATGTTTATAGTTGTCTTCTTCAAAGAACATTACAATTTTATTTTCTTTTTCATATCTTTCACGAACAAGTAAATCTGAATATACATAATATTTAAGAATGTCATACTTTGTTTCAGTAGATAACTTATCAACTTCATCAATTAAATCAACATCAAAATCTGAGAACTCATCAAAGAAATTGTACTCAGCATCTGATTTATCATTGATTTTTTTAGCTAATTTGATTATTTCTTCCTTATTAGCATAAGTAAATTCTGTATTGTCACCTTGTGATGAAACTTCTTTTCCATCTAAAATTAAAGTTTCACCTTCTGGAATGACTAAATCAAATAGAATGGATTTTATCATTTCAATCGCAGTTGAAATGTCATTCATTTGATCATCTGTAAGTATTGTTTTATCTAATCTTGTAACAATTAAATCGTTTAATGATTTTAGAATTTCTAATCCTTCTTTTTCTCTTTCAGTATCTTTATCTGGAGAATTTGTGAATTTCCTAATATAGTAAATGAACTTTAATTGATCTAAAGTTTCCTTATCAATTTCTTTACCATCTTCTAATAAAGCATTCCCAAAAATGATTTTCTTAGCTAAATCGAAATATGCTTGTTTTTTTGACAACTCTACTTCTTCATCAATTGTATATCTCTCACCTTGTACAGCTTTAAATGAGATATCTCCTTCTTCCATTTGTCTCGCTAAAACAATTTCATCTTTTTTTGATAATAGATTGACTTTACCAATTTCCTTTAGATACATTTTTACAGGGTCATCAACAAATGCCCCCTTAATTTCATTTAGATCATCACCCTCAGAATAGTCCTCTTCATCATCGTAATCATCTGTATCATCAATACTATCATAATCAACTTCATCAAGATCGGCCTCTACTTCAACAAATCCATCTTTCAATAGATCTATATCCATATCATTTAATTCTTTTTTTAGTTTTTCTACCTCATCCTCTTCAAGCTCTATATAACCATCAATTGACTCTAATTGAGAAATTAAAATTGTACCATTTTTATCTTCAGCCATTGATTTTGCTTCTTCTAAAATTGACAATCTTAAATTTTCTTGTTCAATATCTTTATCCTTCATAATTCCTCCTGACTAAGTCAATCTTTGCAATAGACTTGTATACTCTGAAATTAAACTCTTATCATTTTTTTTGGTTTTAAGCTCTTCCTTGATTTCTCTTATACGAGATTTCAATCTAAACTTCTCAACCCTCTCTTTTAGCTCTTCAAGTACACCATCTAAACTAGACTCACTATTTTTTGCAGCTTCATAATCTTTTTCAAGATTTAAGCTCTTAAAAACATCTAAACTTGTAACAGATTCAACCAAACTTTGATTTAAATACATATCGGTAATTTTAGAATATATTTCTTTTAGAGCAGCATCTTCTATAAAATCTGATTCTGAACTTAATTTTTCAAAATTTTCTTTATTTAGAAGTGAATATATAATAATTTCTTTCTCTAGTTTAATTCTATGATTATCAATATAATTTACCTTCTTAGGCGCAACCTTATTTGATATATACCCATTACTCTGTCTTTTTATATTTGTTTTATATTTTTCCTTACTTTTATTCTTTTCTATTTCTTTATTTACATCTATTCTAAGAGAATCTGTAGTCACACCGATAAATTTCGCTGACTTATCTATGTATAAATCTCTAATCACATTTCCTTGAATAGTTGATAAAAACATAATGATTTCATTAATAAATTCGATTTTATTATTTGTTGATTCCATAAGTTTATTTAACTTAAAATCAATAGGTGTAGTCGCTTTATCCATTAACTTTTCAAAAGCTTCCTTACCATATTTTTTAATATATTCATCCGGATCCATATCATCTGGAAATTCTAATATACCAAGATGTACATCCATATTTTTAAATATATCAATAGCACGTAGTGTTGCCTTTACCCCTGCTGTATCGCCATCATAGGCTATAAAAATTTCGTTGGAATATCTCTTTATCATCCTAGCTTGATCTTCTGTTAAAGCAGTACCTAAGGTAGCTAATGCATAGTCAATGCCTTTGTTATATAAGGCGATGACATCCATATATCCTTCAACTAAAATAACCTTATTTCTTCTATTTCTATTTACAACATTTACTCCATAAATGTTTTTTCCTTTGATGAAAATATCTGATTCTGGAGAGTTTATGTATTTTATCTTATGATCTATTAACGTCCTACCACCAAATCCAATAACTTTATTTTTATTATTAAGTATTGGAAACATTAGTCTATCTCTAAACTTATCATAATATCTGTCATTTGATTCTCCGATAAGTCCCAAATCCAACATATCTTTTTCTTCAAAGCCATTTTCTTTTAGAAATGCATAGAGGCTATTGTCATTTCTTGCATAACCTAAAAAATATTTATTTAAAACTTTTTTATCTAAACCTCTTTTTGCTAGATATTCTTGTGGAAAATCATAAGTAAGAAGATTTTTAAAATAAAATTTCGCAGCCAAAGAATTGATCTCATAATATTTATTGTTTCTATTGACTCTATCTTTGGAATACTCTGTTTCTTCGAGCACCACTCCTAATTTATCCGCAATAAATTTGATAGCATCAATATATCCTAAATTTTCTATTTTCATTATAAATGAAATAGCATCTCCACCTTCATGGCAGCCAAAACAATGAAAATTGTTTTTTTCTCTATTTACCATAAAAGAAGGAGTCTTTTCATTATGAAATGGGCACAACCCTTTGAAACTGGATCCTGCCCTTTTTAAGTTTACATATTCTGATATTAGATCTACAATATCTATTCTATCTTTTAAATCATTTATTTGCTGTTCAGGAATAAAGCCCATTTTATCCCCCTATCTAAGCTAATTTTCAATTTGTTCTATCACTCTTGCAGCTGTCTCTTCAATAGTTGATGATGAAACATCAATAACAGTACAACATAATTCTTCATACAAATCTTTAGCGTATTTTAATTCTTCTTGAATTCTTTCATCACTAGCATATGATGATTGAGGACTCAAACCTAAAGTTACCAATCTTTGATTTCTTATTTCATTTAATTTTTCAGGATTAATAATTAATCCAATTATTCTTTTTCTTTCAACTTCATAAATTTCTTTTGGAATGGCAATTTCTGGAACTAATGGCAAATTAGCCACTTTATATGATTTATTAGCTAAATACACTGAAAGTGGAGTCTTTGAAGTTCTTGAAACTCCAAGCAAAACTATATCCGCTTCTAAGAACCCCTTTGGATTTTTACCATCATCAAAATTCATCGCAAATTCTATAGCTTCAATTTTATCAAAATAGCTATTATCTAAATCTCTCATCAAACCTATTTGTCTATCGGCCTTTACGCCTAAGAAATTTTCCATTTCTGTGATAGGTCTTAAAAGTAAATCTACTACAAGTAGATTTTCATTTTCATAACTTTTAATCTTCTCTACTACAGCTTCTGCAACAACCGTCATCAAAACAATAGTTTTATTTTCAGAATTATTTCTGTCAATGGGACCTAATATTTTTTCTACTTGTTCAGCTTCTACGATATTAGAAAATCTTTTTCTTGAGAAATTTGCTTGTTTAAATTGTATAGCAATCGCATTTGCAAGTTGATTGGCGGTCTCACCAGTTGAATCTGAAATCACATATAAATTAATCATCACTACCTCACTATTTCAATCGGATTAAACATTCTCATAATCCTATCACTAACAGTTTTTACAATAGATAATCTGTTTTTCTTTACATTCTCATCTTCTGCCATAATTAAAGTATTGTCAAGATAATTATTTAATGATTTCGCAATATCTGTAATTATCATAAACGCATCTGTATACTTGCTTTCATTATATAATTTATCAAATTTATCTAATACAGCAATTTCTTCATAAATAGCTTTATCTTCTTCTAATAAAAATTCTTCATTGATATCTGTATTTTCTGCTTTTTGTGAAATATTTACAATTCTCACAAACTTTTCAACATTAGCATCAAATTGATGTTTATTTTTTGCCATTTCATCAAAGAATTTAACTTTACCATACGCTTCACAAACATCGTCATTATATACAGCAAGTACAGAATCGATGATATCGTATCTATATCCTTCATCAAGCATTAAGTTTTTAAGTCTTGCAGATATAAATGCTTCGATTTTGTCAGTTACTTCGTTATAATCAAAAGTTTCACCGAAGTTTTCAACATAATTATATAAAGCATCTTTAATAATATCCCTTAAACTTACCTTAATTTTATTTTTTAGAAGAATATTGATTATACCAAGTACAGCCCTTCTTTGTCCATACATATCTTGTGAACCAGTAACTTCAATACCTTGTGAATATAATCCTGCAATATTATCAATCTTATCTGCTATTGATAATAGTATACCACTTGTTGTTGAAGGAAGCTCTCCTCCGGATTTAACAGGCATGTATTGCTCTTCAATCGCTTTTGCAACCAATGGATTTTCTCCACTATGTTCTGCAAATATTTTTCCCATTACACCTTGTAGCTCAGTAAATTCAATAACTGTATTAGTTACCAAATCTGCTTTTGATAGATAAGCCGCTCTTTTAGCGATATCCTTCACTTCATTACCACAGCCAAAATCTCTACCAATTGATTCAACTAGTTTCATCAACCTATGAGTCTTATCAAGCATATTACCAAGACCTTCATGATATCCAAGATGTTCTAATTCAGGAACATAGTCTTCAAGCGGAATGGATATATCCTTTTCGTAGAAGAATTTAGCATCTTCTAGTCTTGCGATTAATACTTTTTTATTGCCTTCAACTACATTTGATATGCCCTTGCTATCTCCATTTCTTACCGCTATAAAGAATGGAAGCAAATCTCCATTATCATCTTCCACCGGATAATATCTTTGATGATCTTTCATAGGTGTAACGATAACTTCCTTTGGTAAAGCAAGGTATTCATTGTTGATTTCACCTATAAATGGTGTTGGGTACTCATTGATATTGATTAACTCTTCAAGTAAATCTTCATCTTCATGATAATTTCCGCCTTTTTCTTTAGCAAGTCTATTAATTCCTTTTAATATCATGCTTCTTCTCTCTTCTTCAGAAATTATCACATAGTTTTCTGCTAATTTTTCTTTATATTCATCGATTGAATTTATTTCAATCGCATTACTTCCTAAAGTTCTATGACCTTTAGTTATATTTGAAACTCTAATACCCTCTAAATCAAATGATAAAATTTCATCATCTAAAAGTGAAACTATCCATCTAATCGGACGTAAAAATCTTAAATTCTTTCCACCCCATCTCATTTGTCTTGGATTTGAAATAGATTTTATAGTATTTGGAATTTCTTTCTTTAGCACTTCTTTAATATCTTTAGTTTCGTTTTTAATATTAGCGAAAATATATTCTACTCCGCCTATTTCCTCATATACAATATCGGATAGATCAATATTTTTACTTTTCATAAATCCTTCAAGTGCTCTTGTTGGGTTTCCCTCTTCATCAAAAGCAATTTTCTTTGAAGGTCCTTTTATTTTTTCAACACTATTTTCTTCAAGAGGCTCTATACCTTCAACTAAAATAGCGAATCTTCTTGGAGTACTATTAATTGTAAGACTTTCATAAGTATAATTATTTTCCTTCAAAAACTTATCTATTAAATTATTAAATTGTCTTTGAGTTGGTTTTATAAATTTGGCAGGAAATTCCTCAACACCAATTTCTAATAAATAATTACTCATTGTCTGCCCCTTTTCTCAATAGCGGAAAATCTAATTGTTCTCTTTTTTCTAAATGATTTTCTGCCACTCTTTTTGCTAAATTTCTTACTTTTTGAATGTAATTATTTCTGTCTGAAACAGAAATAGCACCTCTTGCATCTAACACATTAAAAATATGTGAGCATTTCAACACATAGTCATATACTGGCATAACTAACTTTAATTCATTTAATCTCTTCGCTTCTTCTTCATACTTATGAAATGAATCTTCCAACATATCAATATCTGCTTCTTCAAAAGAATATACAGAATTTTCATATTCTGCAGTAGAGAATAAATCCCCATAAGTTATATTTTCATTCCACTTTAATTCATATACTGAATCTACATTTTGAATGTACATCGCAAGTCTTTCAATACCCATAGTGATCTCACCTGATTCAATTTCAAGTGGAATACCACCTATTTGTTGGAAATATGTGAATTGAGTGATTTCCATACCGTCTAGCCATACTTCCCAACCTACTCCCCAAGCACCAAGTGTTGGTGATTCCCAGTTGTCTTCGACAAATCTGATATCATGTATTGTTGGGTCTATACCAATAATTTCTAATGATTTTAAATACAAATCTTGTATGTCTTCAGGTGTTGGTTTTAATATAATTTGTAATTGATGGTGTTGATACAATCTATTTGGATTTTCTCCATAACGTCCATCCGCTGGTCTTCTTGAAGGCTCAACATAAACTGTATTCCATGGTTCTGGTCCTAATGCACGTAAAAAAGTGTGCGGATTCATTGTACCTGCACCTTTTTCAATATCATAAGGTTCTAAAATTATTGCACCTTTTGAAGCCCAGTATGTCTTCAACTTCTCCATCATTTCCTGTAAATACATTGCTTTTCCTCCACTATTCAATACCTTCTAATTTTGTAAATGATTTATATGAACTTGGTATCGAAATATCTGTATTGTATATAATAAAATCTATAAGTAATTTAAATATTTTTCTTTCGTCTATTTCATCATCTATTATAGCAGTATTTTCGTAAACTTCTACTAAAATATTGCATATATACTTGTATTCATCAACTGTAAGAGCTATATTATTGATTTTTTTACAATCTTCACAAACTATACCGCCATTTTCTAATGAAAAATAAACACTTCTAAATTGTCTTTTTCCGCACTTACTACACGCGTTCAGTACAGGTTTATATCCTAACATAGAAATATATTTTATCAAAAACATATTTGTTAATTTTAAATAATTTTCTTCTAATCCAAAGTATTTCATGGTTTTAATTAGTAATTCATATACTACTTTAATTTCTTCATTCTTAAATGTCGTACGTTCTATTATATCAAAAAACATTTGGATTAAGTATATTTTTTTTATATTACTTCTTATATGAGAATTATATTCTATAATTTCACCATCATTTAAATAGTAAAATTTCTTCGATTTTCTTAAATCAAAATTTACTTCTGTAAAAATAGAAATCAGATTTAATTTTTTTGATTTGGGATTTTTTGCACCTCTAGCCATCACCGAAATAATACCTCTTTCATATGAAAAAACGGTTAAGATTTTACTCGTTTCTCCATAATCAACGGCTCTTATCACAATCCCTCTAATATTATCTATATCCAAAATCCTTTACCCTTGAATCTTTTTTACGCCAGTCTTTTGCAACTTTTACCCATATTTTTAGATTTACTTTAGCGTCTAATAAATTTTCTATATCTCTTCTCGCTTCTATACCAATTTTCTTAAGCATAGATCCGCCCTTACCGATAACCATTCCCTTATGAGAGTTTTGCTCAACGTAAAGATTAACTTCGATTTGCATCTTTTCATTTTCATTTTCAGAAATCTTCATAACTTCGACTGCTATCCCATGTGGGATTTCATCGAACATATTTCTTAAAACTTTTTCTCTTACAATCTCTGCTATAATATTTCTCTCTGGCTGATCAGTAATCATATCCGCAGGATAATACATAGGACCTTCTTCAAGCAATTCATAAAGCACTTCAAGATATTTATCATAATTAGTTTTCTCTAAGGCTGAAATAGGTACTATCCTATCAAATTTATCCATCTCTTTGTACTTGTTTATGATATTGTCAATTTGATCTTGACTTTCTGCAATATCAATCTTATTTACTAATAATATAGTTTTTGTATCTACTCCATCTAGTATATCAAGAATATATTGGTCTAATTTTCCAATATCCTCACTTAAATCAACAATAAATGTCACTATATCAACTTCATTTAACGTACTTTTGGACACACTAAGCATATAATCGCCAAGTTTATTTTTTGGCATTTGTATACCTGGAGTATCTAAAAATACACATTGCATATTATCAGTTGTCAATACCATTTGTATTTTGTTTCTAGTTGTTTGAGGTTTATCGGAAATTATCGAAATTTTTTCTCCAATTAAACCATTTAAAAGCGTTGATTTACCAACATTTGGTCTACCAATCACTGTAATAAATCCTGATTTAAACATATTTCTCCTAATAAAATTTTATAAACAATATTAAAGCAATTACTACACCCATGATTGCACCGCCAACTATTTCCTTAACTGTATGGATTTTGGCTTCATAACGAGACTCTGCAACTAAAAAGGCTAAGAAAAACAATATTACACCAATAGTAATATTTTTAGATAATATTGTGCCTATTGAGGCAAGATTAAACGCTATTGATGTATGACCAGATACAGTACCTCCTTGAAGATGTGTTGTATGTTTTTTATAAAATATACCTTTAATTAATAAGGTTAATAATAAAACTAAACCAATAGAGATAACTGCCAAGTGTTCGCTACTATGCATTACCTTTGAAAATACTGACTTTGTCAAAAATATTTTCTTGATTTTTGGATATAAAAGTAAATATCCAACAAATACAGAATTTATCGCCATAAGCATAACTGCTCCCGCCGAAATATCTTTAGTCTTCTTTGCAAGCTCATTATATTTACCGCCACTTGCCAAATCAGTAAGCGTCTCAATCGAAGTATTAATCAGCTCCGCAACAATCACAAGCATCATTGTAATCGCAATAATTATTAGCTCAACTCTAGTAAAATCAAGTATAAATGAAACCGCCATAACTAGAATAGCAGAAATTATGTGCACTTTCATGTTTCTTTCGGTATTTACACTTTCTACTATCCCATTTATTGCGTTATTAAATGAAGCGATAATACTATCATTATTTTTTATCTTATTGGTCTCATGATTATCATAATTTTTCATTTTTAAATATTCCTAATTTCTTCATTATTTCTTTTTCTTTTGTTCTCATTTCAAGTTTATCATCTTCTTCAATATGATCATAACCCAAAAGATGCAATAAAGAATGTACCGTTAAATAAATTAGTTCTCTTTCTTCAGAGTGATTAAAATCCTTGGCTTGTTCTTTCACTCTTTCAACACAGATTACAATATCACCTAACATGCCCTCTTCTGGAATGTCCTCTCTTTCAAAAAGAGGAAAGCTTAAAACATCTGTCACACTATCATTATTTCTATACTCTTTATTTAGTTTTCTTATTTCTTCTTCATTTACTATTGAAATTGAAATTTCATAATTTAATCCATAACCTAGATGCTCTAGGCTTGTTTTAATCGCATTTTGAATTTGTTCTTCAAATTTTTCATCTAACTTAATAAGATTATTTTGATTGTCTATTAGTATTTCCATAATTATTCCTCTTCTCATAATCATCGTATGCTTCAATAATTCTTTGAACTAATGGATGTCTAACTACGTCATTTTTATCTAAATCTACAAATTCAATCCCTTTTACATCTTTTAATATAGAACGAATAGTTACTAAACCTGAGTTTTTGCCTGTTGGTAAGTCTACTTGAGTAATATCCCCTGTAACGATAGCCTTTGAGCCATATCCAAGCCTTGTTAAAAACATCTTCATTTGTTGAGGAGTAGTATTTTGTGCCTCATCTAAGATAACAAATGCATTATCTAATGTTCTACCTCTCATATATGCTAATGGAGCAACTTCGATAACTTGCTTTTCCATTAATTTTTGATATGTTTCAGGTCCCATTATTTCAAATAACGCATCGTATAAAGGTCTAAGATAAGGATCAATTTTTTCTTGTAAATCGCCAGGTAAAAATCCTAAACTTTCTCCAGCTTCAACTGCCGGTCTAGTCAAGATAATTCTAGAAACTTCTTTATTCTTAAAAGCTTCAATCGCCATTGCCATAGCAAGATAAGTCTTACCAGTACCTGCTGGTCCTATACCAAAAACTACACCATTATCTCTAATTATATCAATGTACTTTTTTTGACCAATTGTCTTAGGTCTAATAGGTTTACCTTGATATGTGGTCACGACAATATCATTTAAATAGTTTTTAATATTTTCACTATTATTTTGCTTTTCCATATTGACTGCATATCTTACATCTTCAAACGTTAAATAGCCTCTAGTATCTATCATTTCCACAAGGATGTCTAAAAGATGATTTACTAATTCAACCATCTCCTTATTTCCTCTTATAAACAGATTTCCATCTGCAACTTTTATCCTTATGCCAAATTCATTTTCAATAAAAATAATATTTTTATCTAAATTACCAAAAAGCATATTCAATTTTTCTGAATCATTAATCTTATAATTTATTTCTTTTATGATTTCCTCCTTGACATTTATATCTAATCGATACTTGTCCTAACATTCTACTATATTATATCTATTATCATATTTGTCAAATTCAATTATATCATTTTAACTTAAAACTTAATTAATAATTTATCTACAATAGCACAATATAGAGGAAAAATTTCCTCTATATCGTAACTATCTCCATTTCTTTCTTTCAAATATCACGCTAGCAATAAAAGCTTTTTTTGCATTTTCAGGGTTAATTATTTGCTTTCCAATTTTGCTAACTTTTCTAGTATTAGCAGATCCTGCAATTGGATTAACTGCATCTATCCTAATAATTTGATTTGTTGACATCTGCATTTTACTCAAATCATTTGTGTAAATTGTTGCTCCTTCTCCTTCTTCACCGATCAAAGTTTTTTTATTCTTTATTGATCCATTAGAATTTTTTGAATTTACATACTTACTTTCAAATGATTGATTAAATGATTTTTTCTTTTCTTCATATCTTTTCGCCTTCAAGTCTCTTAATTTTTGTTGATTAGAGGTTTGAGGCTTATTCACAGATTTTTTTGGTTGTGGTCTTAGCACACCTTGATTATCTCTGTGATGTTTTGTATATTTGGCTGAAGAAGTACCAAATAACATATTTTGAATTTGTTCAAGATTGTCTTTTTTTGAAGAGCTACTTGTATTCTTAGCTTTTTCAATTTCATTATTTAGTTCACTTTTGATTTCATCAAATATACCTTTTAAGATTCCCATTATTGATCGCCTTCACTTGTGTCTGAGTAATCATTTCCTGCTATTGTTTGTCTCATGCCTGTATCAGCTTTTACATTTTCTAAATTATAGTAGTCCATTACACCTAATTTACCGCTTTTAAGTGCTTCTGCAAGTGCCAATGGTACTTGTGATTGAGCTTCTACTACTTTAGCCTTCATACGTCTAACTTCTGCTTGCATTTCTTGTTCTTGTGCTACCGCCATAGCTCTTCTTTCTTCAGCTTTAGCTTGAGCAATCTTCTTATCAGCTTCAGCTTGATCTGCTTGCAATGCAGCACCAATATTTCTACCTACGTCAACATCTGCGATATCGATAGATAGGATTTCAAATGCTGTACCAGAGTCTAAACCTTTAGATAATACAGTTTGTGAAATTAAATCTGGATTTTCTAAAACTGCTTTATGAGATTTAGAAGAACCTACAGTTGTTACTATACCTTCACCTACTCTTGAGATGATTGTTTCTTCTCCAGCACCCCCAACTAATCTATCAAGGTTTGCTCTAACAGTAACTTTTGCAATTGCTTTAATTTCAATACCATCCATTGCAACTGCTGCAATTATTGGAGTTTCAATTACTTTTGGGTTAACTGAAATTTGAACAGCTTCAAAAACATCTCTACCAGCCAAATCAATAGCTGCAGCTTGTTCAAACTCTAAGTCAATATCCGCTCTTTGCGCCGCAATAAGAGCATCTACTACTTTATTTACATCTCCACCTGATAAATGGTGAGCTTCTAGTTCATTGATTTCAATTTTAATCCCACCTTTTGTAGCTTTTATTAATGGATTAATAATTCTTGATGGTGAAACTCTTCTTAATCTCATACCAATAAGTGTACCTAATCCTACTCTTACACCAGAGAAGAATGCTGTAATCCACAATCCTACTGGTATAAATGAAAAGAATATTGATAATAAAACTAAAACTACTGCACCAATAATAAAAACACTTAAATAATTTGTATCTGAGCTATAGCTAGCTACTTGTAATAAATCTAACATCAATCCTCCTCAATTTCCCTTACGTATAATTGACTATTTTCTATTTTTTCTACGACTACCTTTTTCCCTTTTGAGATAAAATTACCATTTGAAACAGCATTGTAAATTATGCCGTCTATCTTTATTGTCCCCGCAGGTCTTAACACCTTTTCTACAACACCTTCACTATTTAATAGTGCTTCTTTATTGATTTTATTTTGTAGTTTGTTACCTTTTATATCATTAAAACTACTATGAAGTACAAGTTTGTTTTTATCCATATTTTTAAAGAATATTTTCCCTAATATGAAACCAATTATAGCAGATGAAATTAAAGATATAATTACATACAAGCTTGCATTTTCAATATTTTTAAGTGCTAGAAAAGATTCAATTAATAAATATATTCCTGATATTCCTAGTAAACCAAAACTCGGAACAAATAGTTCTAATATTAACAGTGTAAAACCTAAAGTAAGTATAACTGTAAATATTATCTCATTCGTTATAAACCCTGTAAGCATATTATCCTCCTTGACATAATTTTACCCATTTTTATTATATAACATTCTAAAGAATTTTTGAATAATAATAACTTTATTTAAAATGAGTATTATGTTATTATTAGCTTACAACAAGGAGGAAAATATGCCAAAATATAAAATTATATTTTCTATATTGATTTTGTCACTACTTCTTGTAGCATGTAATGACAAAAAAGATACTAAAGAAGAGACAAATAAAGAGTCTGTAATTGAAAGTGTTGATGAATCAAAAGAAGAAACAAAACCAGAAACCGTAAAAGAAACTAAAGAAGAAACAGAAAAAGAAACAGTTAAAGAAACTGAAACTGAAGAAGAAACAAATAGCGAAAGTAAAGAAGAATCTAAAGACGACAAAATAGTTAAACTTAGAGAAGATGAAAAAAGTGATGATGAAAATGTCGGTATTATTGAAACAATTGATACAGAAAAATCTGACCAAGACCAATTCGACAATGAGATGACAGAAGAAATGCAAAAAGCTCTTAAAAAGTATGCAGTAACTCTTGTTTCAGTTGGAGGAAACACGATAGATTTATTCCCTAAAGAAGATTTACAAGCAATTGCGAGCTATGAGGATAGCGAATCACTTGGATGGGTAGTAAGATACGGAAAAAATAAAATTGGTTTGGCTCAATCTTATCATCAATCAACAACAGGCGTATTTGTAATGTTTGACGGAAGAGGTATATTAGAAACTAAAGAAGATTTAATCAAAAATGATACCCCTGAAGAATTCAAACAAAGAGCACAAGAAATTATTAAAAAACAAATTTCTGGCGATGCTAAAGTTAAATATGCATATTAATATTAAATAATAAAAGGCCCTAGATTTAACGTCTAGGGTTTTTATTTTAATAAAATATTCTAAAACAACTAAAAAAAGAGATAATGCAAACAATATTTCATCTGCATATATCTCTTTAATTATATCGATATTAAAAGAAACTAGTCTCTTCTTTTTTTTCTCTTAGCTGCGTCTAATTTTCTTTTTCTTACAGCACTAGGTTTTTCATAAAATTCTTTTCTTTTATATTCTGAAAGAACTCCTGTACGTGCACATTGTCTTTTAAATCTCTTTAATGCGCTATCGATTGATTCGTTTTCTCCTACTTTAATCTCTGTCATGTCTTCACCTCCCTACACGTTTTAATCACCATTGAGGTTTACCTAACAATTATATATGATGGGATTAGAATTTGCAAGATTTAAATAGTCTTTTATATTCTATTTTTGATTTATATCACCAGCTTCAAATTGAATCATTGAACTTAGTGCAATAGCAGCAGTTTCAGTCCTTAATATTCTATTTCCTAAATTTACTATATATGCTCCCGCCTCTTCTAGTTGACTTATTTCATCTTCAGAAAATCCACCTTCTGGACCAATCACTATATTAAAAATAGAAGTGTCATTTTTATGAATCGTCTCTTTTAAACTAATACCTCTATTTTCATATGCGACTATAGTAAAATTTTCTTTTGTTTTTTCTAAAAGTTGATTAAATGAGATTAAACCATTCATGGAGGCAAAAACTGATCGTTTTGATTGCTTAGAAGCCGATTCAATAATCTCTTCATATCTTTTTATTTTTTTAGCTTCTTTTTTTGCATCCCATTTTACAATAGTCCTAGAAGACTCAAATGGAATAATTGAATTAACTCCCAGTTCAACAGACTTTTGAATAATCATTTCTAATTTGTCCGATTTTGGAAGCCCTTGATATAAATTAATGGTAATATTTGATTCATTTTCATCAAATTTTTGTGAAATTATATCGCAATCAATATAATCCCTATCTCTTTCACTCAGTTTTACTAAAAATACGACCCCATCAATCACTATCTCAAACTCTTCATTTTCTTCTATACGTAATACATTTAGATGTTTAATATTATCTTTACTTAAGATTATTTTATCATTTAACAAATTTTCACTTTTTTCAAAAAATCTATGCATTTCTTCTCCTTGCGGAAATTAATACCCATTCATTCTTATATTTTGTATCAATAATTTCAAAATCTATTTCCTTAAGTTTTGATACTACTAGTTCTTCTCTTTCTTTAATGATACCAGATAGGACGATAATACCTTCTTCATTTAAATATGATTTAACATCGTTTAACATTTCTACGATAATTTCAGCTAAAATATTAGCAAAAATAATATCATATTTATCCTTTACATTTGAAAATAAATTTGATTCAAAAACATTTATCGATACATCATTTATCTTCGCATTTTCTTTTGCTGAAGAAACTGCTATTTCATCAATATCACATGCATCCACTTTTTTCGCATTTAATTTTTTTGCTAAGATTGAAAGAATACCAGAACCACATCCGATATCTAAAACCTTTTTATCAGAAAAATCTTGATTTTCAACATATTCCATACATAAAGAAGTAGTTTCATGTGTCCCTGTACCAAACGCCATTTTAGGATCTATTTCAATTATTATTTTATCGTCCACATTAGCTTCTTCCCAAGATGGCTTAACATAAATCTTATTTCCTATTTCAAATCCTTTATATGACTTCTTCCATTCTTCCTCCCAATTTGAATTATCAATTAATAATTTTTCAAACTTAAAATTTGGAATTCTTTCATTCAAAAAAGAAACAAGTCTGTCTAGTTCAATTTGACCAGATTCGCTATCTTCAAAATATACACCATAGGATATTATATTCTCATCTACTATTTTAATCTCAGAAATCTCCCATTCTGGCATATTGGAAAGAATCTGTCTTTTTTCAATGGGATCATCTACTTCAAAACCAATATTTTCATAGTCATAAATATTATATTGAATCAAATCCTTATATTTTCTTTCTAGTTTAAATGTCAACAGTAAAAAATTTTCCATATTATTTTCCTATCTTATTCTTAAAACAGATGAAATTTTTGGTTGTAATTCTAAAATCAATGTCTTATCTTGTATCCTAAAATCTCCATAGCCAATAATGGTTTCAAGCTCATTATATAAACCAAACTGTCTTAAATCAATTTCTATTTTTTCTTTCTCTTCAGACTTAGTCCAAGTAAAAATAAATAGTTCATCTTCTGTAAATCTTGCACTTACAAATACATCACCTTCCGCAAACAGGATTTTATATCCTCCAAATTGCAAGGCTTCATTTGTCGTCTTTAATTGTATTAATTTTTTATATAAATCAAAAGTTTCTTGTTGTATAGATGTTAATTGATCATTCCAATTCATAGGATATCTACAGCCTTCATTGGAATCTATTCTACCATCTAAATATTTTTCATCTCCATAATACACATTCACAGCGCCCGGCAAACTAAATAGTGTAATCACAGCTCCTTTATATACTTCATAATCAATTTTAGGATTATTGTGCAATCTAGTTACATCGTGGCTATCTATTAAATTAAACATTTGATATTGAATCTGTGTTGGTTGATTTTTTAAAAATTGAACAATTCTCCCTTTTAATTGTCTTGCATTAAATTTATAATCAATCTTTGCCAAATCAGGATTTCTTCTTGTAAAAACATCTTTTTCCCCAGCAAATTCTCTTATTGGAAGTTCGCAAGAAAAATAATTCATCGTTGAATCCCATCTTCTTCCATTATACATTTCTGATGAATCTTGCCATTCCTCCGCTAAAATAAGTGCTTCGCTATTTGTATCCTTGATTTCTTTATTTATCTCTTCCCAAACTTCGTTATAAACATTAAGCTTTTCATTTCTCGCCATTACATCGGCAACATCAAATCTCCAGCCATCAATATTAAAAGGTTCATTTAAATATTTCTTTAATACGGAATGTTCCCCTTTATAAATAATATTTCTCAATTTTTCAGAACCATAATTTAAGGTAGGCATTGTAGGCACACCCGCCCAAGCATGATATGATCCATCATCATTAATAAAATAAAAATCTCTTTCATTAGAATCAAGATTATTATATGCACCTATTGATTTTTCATAAAACTCTCCATCTTTATTAAACCATTTTGCTGATGATGAAGTATGATTTATTGAAATATCAAGCACGATTTTCATATCTCTTTTTTTCATCTCATTAATCAATTCAATTAACGCCTCTTCTCCTCCAAGAGAAGGATCAATCTCAAAATAATCTAAAGCATCGTATTTATGCATAGTTGGAGATGTAAACAAAGGATTAAAATAAATTGCATTGATACCTAAATCTTGCAAATAATCAAGCTTTTCTTTAACCCCATATAAATCACCGCCATAAAAATCCATACATTTTGAATCTTCATAATCTAACGGAATCTCATCCCATTCCATATTTATCGGTTTACTTCCCTGATAAGTGTATGATCCTGGTTTAATAGTCAAATCTGGTCTAGCATTATAAAATCTATCTGGCATAATTTGGTAAAATACAGTCTTATTCATCCAAGATGGCGCTTTATAATCCATTAAAATTTTAAAATTTGTAGAATTATCTCTTCTAAAATCTTCCACCGCATATTGTGTATATGAATAAATTGTATCTTCGATGGCGACGTTAAAATGATATGAGAAAATATCTTCGAAACATTTCACCTTAGTAGTGTAATATTCCAAACCATTCTTTTCATAAGAAAAATTCATTTTATCGATTCTTTCTTCGCCTAGATGTCTATATCGTAAATATATTCCTTTAATTTTGTCATTTTTTATTACTCTAATTTTTATTTCAAATTCTTCTCCTCTTCGTGGGAATGGTTTTGAAACATAAAATTTTGTTGCATCGTGATATAAAGTTTTTAAAATATTTCGCATAGTTTTCCCCTTTTAAGCCTATAAATTTATTATAACAAATAAGAATTTATCTTTCTAAATTTTTAAAATGTTACATTTTGTTAAAATCTTATCATAGGCAAACGAAAACATTGCATCAAGCTATTTACAAGCTATTGTTAATTGTTTATCATATAGTTGTTAAATTAATAACATCGAATTAAGGAGAAAATTATGACTGAAACAAAAGAAAAAAAAGTAACTGAAATTAATGAAGTTGATCAATTAGTAGCTAAGGCTAAAAAGTCTCTTGTAGAATTAATGAAATTAGATCAAGAAAAAATAAATAAAATTGTTCACGCAATGGTTATGGCAGGTGTAGATAAACATATGGAACTTGCTAAAGCTGCTGTAGAAGAAACAAAAAGAGGTATTTACGAAGATAAATGTATTAAAAACCTTTATTCAACAGAAACAATTTGGCATTCAATTAAATATCAAAAGACTTGTGGTGTAATTGATAGAGATATGCAAACAGGGGTTATAAAAGTGGCTTCCCCTCTTGGTGTTGTTGCAGGTATCACTCCAGTAACAAACCCAACATCCACAACATTATTCAAATCAATCATTTCAATAATGGCAAGAAACCCAATCATTTTTGCATTCCATCCAAATGCACAAAACTGTTCTTCAATGGCAGCAAAAACTGTTTATGATGCAGCAGTTAAAGCTGGTGCTCCAAAAGATTGTATCCAATGGGTAACAAAACCTTCAATGGAAGCAACTACTCAATTAATCAACCACCCAAATGTTGCTATCACTTTAGCTACTGGTGGTAATGCGATGGTTAAATCAGCTTACTCAACTGGTAAACCAGCATTAGGTGTAGGTGCAGGAAACGTACCAGCATACTTTGAAAAATCAGCAGATATCAGAAGATCAGTTAATGACATTATCGTATCAAAAACATTTGATAATGGTATGATCTGTGCTTCAGAACAAGCAGTTATCGTTGATAAAGAAATTTACGATGAAGTTAAAAAAGAATTTGAAAGAAATAGAGCTTATATCGTTCCTAAAAAAGATATTAAAAAATTAGAAAAATATGTAATCAATGAAGAAAGACAAATGGCAAATCCTGACATAGTTGGACAATCAGCAATGCACATCGCTGAAATGGCAGGTATCTCAGTACCAGAAGGTACAAAACTTCTAATCGCAGAAGTTGAAGGTGTAGGTCCAAATTATCCATTAACTAGAGAAAAATTATCTCCAGTACTTGCAATGTTAAAAGCTGAAAGTACAGAAGATGGTTTCGCTAAATCAAGACAAATGCTTGAATTTAATGGTATGGGACACTCAGCATCTATTCATACATTTGGTGGAAACAACGAATTAATCGAAAGCTTTGCAGAACAAATGGAAGCATGTAGAATTTTAGTTAACTCTCCATCTTCAATCGGTGGTATTGGTGACTTATACAACGAAATGAGACCATCACTTACATTGGGTTGTGGTTCATACGGTAAAAACTCAGTAAGTGAAAATGTTTCAGTTCACCACTTAATTAATGTAAAAACTATCGCTAAAAGGAGAAATAACATGCAATGGCAAAAACTTCCATCAAAATTATACTTTGAAAAGAATTCAATTAGATACTTAGAAAAAATGCCAGATGTTGAAAGAGTCGTTATCATCACTGACCCAGGAATGGTTAAATTTGGTTTAGTTGCAAGAGTAGTAGATGTATTAAGAAGAAGATCAAATGACGTAAAATATGAAATCTTCTCAGACGTAGAACCAGATCCAACAACAAATACAGTTCAAAGAGGTTTAGATAAAATTAAAGCATTTGAACCAGATACAATTATCGCAATCGGTGGTGGTTCTCCAATGGATGCCGCTAAGATGATGTGGTTACAATATGAACACCCAGAAGTTGACTTCTTCGGTGCAAAACAAAAATTCTTAGATATTAGAAAGAGAGCATACAAATTACCAGACTTAGGAGAAAAATGTCAATTAGTATGTATACCAACAACATCAGGTACTGGTTCAGAAGTTACACCATTCGCTGTAATCACTGACTCAGAAACACATGTTAAATACCCAATTGCAGACTATTCATTAACACCTTCAGTAGCAATTGTTGACCCACAATTCACATACACATTACCAAAATCAATGGTTGCTTACACAGGTATGGACGTATTAACACACGCATTCGAATCATATGTATCTGCAATGGCTTCAGACTACACAAGAGGTCTAAGTTTACAAGCAGTTGAATTAGTATTTAGTTCATTAAAAGATTCATACTATACAGATGCTCACGAACCAAAAGAAACAATGCATAATGCATCAACAATTGCAGGTATGGCATTCGCTAATGCATTCCTAGGAATCAACCACTCACTAGCACACAAAATTGGTGCAGAATTCAACATTCCTCACGGATACGCAAATGCAATCTTAATGCCACATGTAATTAGATACAACGCTAAAAACAATGGTAAAACACAAGTTTGGGCAAAATATGAATACTTCAGAGCAGACGAAGACTACGCAAGAATCGCTAAATTAGCAGGTTGCGAAGGAAACACAACTGAAGAATTAGTAGAAGCTCTTGTACAAAAAGTAATCACATTAGGTAAAGACCTAAACCTAAAACTAAGCATCAAAGATCAAGGTGTAAGTAAAGAAGAATTCGAAGCAAAAGTAGACAAACTAGCAGAATTAGCTTACCTAGATCAATGTACAACAGCAAATCCAAAAGAACCAATGATAGAAGAATTAAAAGAAATCTTATATCAAGCATATGAAGGTTGCTAAAATTAAATAAAAATAAAACGCACTGCTCCCCCCTTTGCGGGGAACAGTGTTTTTTTTGTGTTTCATCAATTTCAGTTGGGGGTGATATTTCCCATGAATAGCACCTCACACTTTTTTATTGACAACTTTTAGGGGATTTGATTATGAAATTTTATTGATAGATGATTTTATGGAATAATGAGAAAAACAAGTAGAAATGGTACTAAATAAAAGAAAATTAAATATAGTTCCAAATTTTTCCATTCAAAATGGTACTAAATTTAAAAAATTAAAATACAGTTCCAAAAATTTTCACTCTAAATGGTACTAAACTACAAAATATTAAATACAGTACCAAATTTCACAAACAAAATAAGGAACTAAAATTAAAATTATGAAATAAGGTTCCATTTCTATTCATTTTATTTGGAACTAAAATTAAAAATATTAAATTCAGTATACTTTTCTCTAAACTTATCACATTTCCATTAACTTCAGATATAAATAAAAAATGGAGTTAAAAATCTCAACTCCATTTTTTTACTTTTATATATTTCTATCTTTAAGTTTATCATATTTTGCATAGAAAACAGGAATAAATGCTAATGATATTATGCTAGACAAAACAATTATTACTGATTGCACCACATTAACCATCCTTATATCTGCCAAATTAGATTCTCCATTTAAGATTCTCATTTCATTAGGAAATGTTAACATGAATAATATAAAAAATAGTGGTAAAAACACACATAATTGCGCAATAAATAATGGACTTTTAAGTCCTTTCATTTCTTCATCGGATTTCTTTAATGCATCATTGTAGCCTATCTCATCATCTTCACTTACAAATTTTATTGCTAATGTATAACTTAGTGTCTTATACATTCCAGGTATAAAAAATAACAAATACCAAAATAGTAAATAAAATGATTCCAATAAATTCATTACTAATGGTCGTGAATTTTTGTATCTTACCATATTTATAAATTTAGGCTTTCTATTTTCTTTGATAGAATGATAAAACTCCAAATTAATAAATGGCAGAAAGACTAAAATAAAAAGCATGTAAAGTAAATCTAAATTAAAATAACTAAAAAACTCATTCAGACCATAAAGAAAAACAGCAACCAATAAATAATAAATAAACTTTTTCTTCACTTCTGAAAAAGAATCAAACAATATTTCTTTTGTTATCATAAAACCTCCTGTGGAATGTTAATATTATATCACATTCTCAAATAAAAATAAATATAATTTGATTAAAAATCTCAACAAAAAAGAGCTGGCTATTACACCAACTCAATTAATTCTAATCATAATTCTTTACTTTTATCTTCTATTTCAGATATTTTCCCTTCTAAAGCCTTCTTGATTTCCTCTAGATCGTCAAGCCTATAAATTTGATAAACTTCAGTCCCTAAAACTTCAAGTCTCACATAATCTTTTTCTTTATTAATAATTAATTTCGCATTTTTTAGTTCATCAATTCTAATTTTTTTTATAAAAAAACGTCCATAAATTCTATTGTTAGAATAATAAATAAACTCATACCCAATACCAACGGCATGTGGTGCAATTACATTAATATAAACAATAAAGGATAACATCGTAATTAAAGACATTAAAACATAAGCATTTGTTGATCTAATCAAAATTAAAGCAACATATATAATAATAAGTATCCCCATCAACACCTTGCTAATTCCCCTATTTTTTACATGAATTCGAATGTTACCTTTATATTGAGTTATTTTAAATATCAAATACATCAAGAAAAAATTTAAAAAATTAACAATAATAATAATAATTTCATTCTTATTCACAGCGCATCTCCTTTTAATATAATAAATTATTTATATATTCATTATATCACTTTATAGTTAGTTAATCCCATTAAATAAAATCTTATAAAAAATGGAGTTGTAAAATCTCAACCCCATTTTTTATTTACTTCTATCCTCTATTTTATATATTTTTCCATCTAAAACTTTCTTAATTTCCTCTAAATCATCAAGCCTATAAATTTGGTAAAGTTGAGTCCTTAAAACCTCAAGCTTAACATAATCTTTTTCTCTTTTAATAGTTAATTTCACGTTTTTAAGATTATCAATTCTAATTTTTCTTACAGGAAAACTACCATAGCTTCTATTATTAGAATAATAAATAAACTCATCCCCAATCCCTACAATATATGGAGCAATTAAATTCATATAAACAGTTAGAACTAACATGACAATTAAAGAACCTAAAATATAAATATTTGAAAATCTTTCCCAAATTATAGCAAGATAAATAACAAAAAATAAACCGATAAATACATTTGTAATTAACCTATTTTTTACATGAATACGAATTTTATCCCTATCTCGACTTATTTTATATATCATAAATACTATAAATAAATTTAATAAATTAACAGTAGCAAAAATATAAATTTCATTTTTACTCATACACATCTCCTTTTAATATAATAAAATAACTATATATTTATTATATCATCTTATAATTAATTAATGAAATAACCCCGTTAAATGTAAGTAAAATTCATAGCTAAAGAGTATTTTCATGATGAATTATAGCTTTTACGGTTATTTTTAATAGCATTATATAAATATTATTTCAAAATTATATACATATATTACTAAATCTATATATAATAACCCCTCTTAGTAAATTTATCGTTTTGACCCTAGCGTTTATTATTTTTCTAAATCCACTAGGGCTATGATGCTTTTTTTACAATGGTTCTTCCAACTAACTCTTTACACCTTTATGAAACCTCAGCCCCTTTAGCCACCACAACATCAGCTACCACACACCCTAATACGAAGACAAATAATATAAAAATAATGCAAGCCTCTTATTTTGGAAATTTTCGAGTAAATGAATATTGAAAGCGAGGACTGTCTGAGCAAATTCGAAGAATTTGCGAGTTCCGCAGCTTTCATTATATTCATACGAAGAAAATTTCCAAAATGGCTTGCATTTTTATATTATTTGTCTGAATACTCTACTCTCATCACCTTACCACCAACTTTCTTACCATTCAATTCTTTTATAACTCCTCTTAGTAAGTCAATTGGGATTTCTACGAAAGAAAAGTTTGGCATTATATTGATATTGCCAATATCTGATGCAGAGATTTTAGTGTATTTTTTTATTGTTTTAATCATTAAATTAGTATCCAGGCCATCTCTGGAGCCTTTGTTTATAAACATCTTTGGACCTTTGATTTTTCTAACCTTTGAACCTCTTTTTGAATTAGTACGAGGTTTAGAGATTTCAAACTTTTTACCATAGTCTACATTATTCAGCTCCTCGTGTTTCTTACGATTTTGCATATCATCAATCATTTTTATTAAACTTAGAGAAACATCAAATAAACTATTACCTTCTGATAAGATTTCATTTAATACTTCAATATATTCATCTTTGTTAGTATTGTTTATTAGAGCTTTAAGAATATCTTTTTTCAATTGATTTCTACTATTATTTCTAACATCGTAAATAGTTGGAAGCTCCATCTTTTCCATCTTTGAATTGGTATAACGTTCAATTTCGCCTAATTTATTGCGATCTCTTGAAGTAACAAAGGTGAAGGAAATGCCTTTTTTACCAGCTCTAGCTGTACGGCCAATTCTGTGAACATAGTAATCATTTTGTTGAGGTAAATCATAATTTACTACTAAATCTACATTTTCCACATCTAAACCTCTCGCAGCAATATCTGTTGCAATTAATATTTCAATGGTGGATGCTCTAAATCTCTTCATTACATTATCTCTTTGGGATTGTTTCATATCACCATGAAGCGCATCAACATTGTAGCCTAATTTTGTTAAATCTGTTACAAGTTGATCTACCATGCGCTTTGTATTACAAAATACAATTGAAAGATTCGGATTATACATACCTAATAATCTATTTAGAATTTCTTTCTTCATCTTTGAATCCATTTCTAAATAGTACTGTTTAATTTTTTCTACAGTTAGTTCTTTTTGCTCTATTAGAATTTGTTGAGGAATGTTTTGATAAAGCTTTGAAAATTCCATTATGTCATTGCCCATTGTCGCCGAAAAGAAACAAGTCTGTCTATTCGGGTTGGTTTGGTCTATGATAGTTTTCATATCATCTCTAAATCCCATGTCAAACATTTCATCAGCTTCATCTAAAACTAAAAATTTTAATTTTGAAAGCTTTAATGTTCTTCTATTTAGATGATCCATAACACGACCAGGTGTACCTACTACAATATTTGTGCCCAATTTTAAAGACTTAATTTGTCTTCTCATATCTGAACCACCATATATCGCAATGGATTTAACATGCGGTTTATATTTTGCAATCTTTTTTATTTCATCAGAAACTTGTTTTGCAAGCTCTCTTGTTGGCACTAAAATTAGCCCTTGTATATGATTTTCATCTTCTATCATTTCAACTAAAGGTATCCCAAAAGCAGCTGTTTTCCCAGTACCCGTTTGAGCTCTAGCAATTACATCTCTGCCTTCTAAAAGAGTAGGAATGGCTTTTTCTTGAATCGGTGATGGTTTTTCATATCCCATATCTGCTACAGCTTTAATTAACTCATTCGACAAATTTAATTCATTAAATTTCAATATTTTCTCCTATTTGTAACCGAACGACATTATCGGTCATTTGCAATTATTTGCATTAAAAAAAGTCGAGACTAACTCGACTTTCAAGTTTTTATTATCCTAAATCATTATTACATTTAAACTTAAATAATGCAATTAAAGATTTATTCTGCAAGATTTGCAATTTTAAATTCAATTATTTTAGATAAATCAGAAGTATTTAATTCTACTTGATAACCTACTTTACCTGCAGAAAATGTAATAATTTCATGCTTATTTATCTCTTCATCGAAAAAAGTTGGAAATGTTTTTTTCATACCAATAGGTGAACATCCTCCATGAATATATCCTGTAAGCCCTAGAAGTTCTTTTGAAGGAATCATATGAATACTCTTTTCCCCTGAAGCTTCTGCAGCTAATTTTAAGTTTAACTCTTTGTTTACAGGGATTACAAAAACATAATTTTTTCCTGATTTACCTATTGTTACTAAAGTCTTAAAAACAGAATTTTCATCTTTTTTAATTATTTTGGCAACATCTCTTCCCGTTAGAGTATTGTCTGTTTCAAACTTATGAGGAATGTATTCAATATTTTTTTGTTCTAATAGTCTCATCACATTTGTTTTATCTTTATTTTTTGACATTTTTACTCCTAAACATTTTTCAAATATATTTTATTATATCAAAAAACGGCATATTCTGTAAGGGAACGAATTTACATCATACTAATGTTAAATAAATACAGAAATGCCGCTTCTTGGCAAAATTAATTATTAAAAGTGATTATAGTCTTAAATAAATCTCCATCTATCTCAATATCAAACTTTCCATTTTGCAATTCAGTAAGTGAACTTGCAATGGCTAATCCTAGCCCAGCACCATCAGTGTTTCTGGATTCATCACCTCTAGTAAATCTTTCCTTTAATTCATCTGGTGTGATATTAAGTGAATATTTTGAAATATTTTTAACTACTAGTCTAGTTTCACTATTTTGTATTAAATCAATATATACTCTTGTATTTTCTTGAGCATATTTGTTTATATTAGAAAAAATATTGTCTAAAATTCTTGACGTTTGCTCTCCATCAAGCTTACAAATAGTGGTATCCTTCTGAGCATTAAAGACTACCTCTATTCCTTTTCTTGAAAAATCTTCGTGCCATTCCCCGATCATCTGAGTTATCATTTGATTCAAATCAATATCCATATAGTTCATTACGATATTTCTACTGGTAACTTTTGACACTTCAAACAGTCTCTCAATTAAAGATTTCAATTTTAATGATTTCTCATTTACAATAGCTAAATATTTCTTCCTTTCTTCAGGAGAAACATTCTCATCGGTAGCTAAATCAGAGTAATTAATGATAGCTGTCAATGGAGTTTTCAAGTCATGACTTAAATTTGTAATCAATTCAGTCTTCATTCTTTCTGACTTTAATTCCTTATCCATCGCATTTGTAAGTGATTCATTGATATTGTTCAAATTCTTTGAAATATTACCAAAATAAGTGTTATCTTCATTTAAGTTAATATCAAAATTGCCTTTATTTATTTCATAAGTAGCATCCTCAATATTTTGTACATCGCTTAATATTCTACTAATTAAGTAATATATGCTTCCTAAAATTATAAATAGAATAATCAAAACATACGGATGGAAACCAAATGCTGCAGAACCTAATAACCAAAGTAATAAGAAACTAAAAAGTCTCCTATTTGTATTAGTTAAATTATTTCCGACTATCATTCTATAAATTTTAGAAATAATTTTTCGAATAATATTAAATACGCCTTTACCTATCCTAACTATTATAGAATTTTGAATTAAAAATGCGTTAAATCCTTCATGATAAAAAGATTTTAATCCATTTATTAAATATAAAATAAATATTGACAAACCAGCAAGTGTAAATGTTATAACTAGTCCAAATATTAGGTTAATATCAATATTGTAAACTTCCCAAGCAGTATCAGCTATATATATAGTAAATCCATACATTCCAAAGAAAAATGCTACTAAACCCAATATAGAAAACTCTACTGGAATGGATTTTATAACTTGATAAAATTTTACATTTTTACTCTTTTCATATCCAGTCGCTAAGGCAATTATAAAAAACATAGCTAAAAACGATGTAATAAATATCGCCATATTAGCGGTTGTCTTATAATATTCGATTTTATTATCAAAACTTTTAACCAATTCCTTACCATTATTTTCAAGCAATGCAACAATTTTCATCGAATCAATTGAAGGATCACTTTCAGAATCCTTAGCTCTATCAATAAAATAATCGACAAATTCCTTTGTATCACCCGTAAGTTTTTCTTCATTATTTATATATACATTAAGCTTATTTTTATCTAATGTAACATCCACATAAAGTTCATCTTTAAGCTTTTCTTTCAACAAACTCGGATTTGAATTAAGAAACTCTAAATTTCTAGTGTTTATATTTATCATTTCTTCTATTTGCGGCTCTTTGTATTGCTCTACAAAAGGTCCAGAACCATCACTAATCATATGATAATAATCATCTAATGTCTCCTGACTAACTTCATAATATTCTATATAGTCAGCTTCACCTTTCTCTATCTCTATAAAATCCTTTTGAACGTCATTATTTTTATAGATATATAGATTTGGATTAGATTTTATATATTTTTCAGTTTCTTTATAATTTGATATTTTTTTTATAGATGAATAATACTTGATTGGAGGATTGTTACTTTTGAAATAACTTTCCTCGTAACCATTCTCCCATCTATATAAAGTCTTATTTAAGATGTTATAGAATGCATCCCTTTTTAATTGTTCTTCTGGAATAAAATAATTTTTAAACGCTGGCTTTACAACGGAAAAAATAATTGTAATAATTATTGATAATATAATTAATACGCTTAATCCTACTGTTGAATACCTAATTCCCTTTTCTTTCATGACTGTCTCCTTTGTAAGGATCAATAAATTTATATCCTAAACCCCAAGAAACTTGTAAATACTTCGGATTTTTCGGATCTATTTCTATCTTTTCCCTTATTCTTCTAATATGTACAGTCACAGTTTTCGTATCTAGAGCAGGCTCATTCCAAACACTTTCGTAAATTTGATCCACACTAAATAATCTACCAACATTTGACATAAACAATTCCAAAATACCATACTCTGTAGAAGTCAAAGCAATATCTTCACCATCTACATTTGCACTTTTATTAATTAAATCAAGCGTAATATTACCTATAACAATTTTTTCATCTTCTTTTGAATTATTTATTTTTGTTCCAAAATCGTAAAATCGTCTAATATTGGAGTTTACTCTTGCTAATAATTCCATTGGATTAAATGGTTTTGTCATATAGTCATCCGCACCAATGTCCAAGCCCATTATTTTGTCATAATCTTGTGATTTTGCTGATAATATTATTATTGGAACATAAGAAATCTCTCTCAACTGTCTAATAGCATCTTCTCCAGATAAATTCGGCATCATCAAATCCATTATAATTAAATCTATTTTCGCATTCTCAAAAATACATAAAGCCTCGCGCCCATCATCTGCATAATGAACCTCGTAATTTGCATTTCTCAGATATATCCCAATGGATTCTCTAATAGCCTTATCGTCCTCTGCAACTAAAATATTATATTTGTACATATTGTCCCTCCAAATATATATTATCAATCATTTTCTAAAACATAATTAACTAATAATTACAAAATTATTAAGAAAACATTTTAGAAATCTACAACTCTATCACATCTCACTTTTTATATATGTTTCAACCAATTCTTCTGTAGCATTTACTGAATCAATATGTGTTCTTTCATAAGAATGGCTTGACTCAATACCTGCACCAAATAACGCATGCTTAACATCATATCCTGCACGCATTGCAGTAGAAGCATCTGAACTATATCTTGGGTAAATATCTAACTTATATTCAATCTTATTTTCATTACATAAATTAACCAATTTATTTCTTAACTCATAATTATATGGACCAGATCCATCTTTCACACAAATAGAAACAGAATATTCATCAGTTTGTTGGTCATCCCCCATAGCGCCCATATCCACAGCGATATATTCTACAGTTTCAGCCGGAATGCTTGAATTAGCACCATATCCAATTTCTTCATTATTACTAAAATAAAAATGTGTTGTATAAGGTAATTCAATATTTTCTTCTTTAATTTTCTTTAATTGATTAAGTAAAATAGCCGCACTTACCTTATCATCTAAATGTCTACTCTTTATAAATCCTGATTTAGTAACCGTCGCTCTAGTATCAAATGAAATAAAGTCTCCTACTTCAATACCTAAATCTCTTGTTTCCTTCTCATTTGTTACCTTTTCATCAATTCTAACCTCTATATTAGTTTGATCTCTCTTAGCACTCGCTGCATCAGCATACACATGTACACTTGTTTGATGCATCAAAATAGTACCTTCAATTTCTCTACCATTTTTTGTAACATGAATGATACAATTTTCCCCCTCAATAGAATTGTAAGTAAAACCACCCACCAAATCTATTTTCAATCTTCCACTTGGTTTAATTGCTCTCACAATTGCCCCCAAAGTATCCAAATGCGCAGTCAATACCCTATGTCTTGTGTCATCTTTTCCCTTAACACTTACCATTACTGCACCCTTATTTGTATAAACTGGCTCATATCCAAAAGATTTTGTTTCTTCCACAATATAATCCATTATTTCCTTTGTATAACCTGTTGGAGATGGCAGTGCCACCAATTTTTTTATATATTCTACTGTTTGATTCATAAATACTCCTACTTTCTTTTTATTGTATATAGACAATTATATATCAAATCATTGAAAATATAAATTCATATAGTGGATTTGTTGATTTTGAGTTGTTTTTTATAGTTTCGAGTTGATTTTGGATAATTCTTGCATATTTATTATATTATTTCATAATAAATAAGGAATTTCATGGTCCTTAAATACCGCCCTACCGTATATTACGGACCATGTCTTATTTTTTATGGTCCTAATATACCGGGGGTGTGTATAGTTAGGACCATAAAATAGAGAAAAATAATAAATCTTATGGTCCCTAAATATCCCTCCCCAGTATATTTAGGACCATATATCCCCAAAATCATAGTATATACACAATTTATACAATGAAATTTTTGGACCGACTTATACCCCCCTGGGGTATCTACGGACCATATTATTTTTTTTCGTGGTCTAACTTATACCCCCTAGGGGTATATTAGGACCATAAAATCTATAAATTCCTATAGCAAAACACATTATCATTCTCAAATAAACAAAATCCGACAGTAGATACCCCTCCGGGGTATCCACCTCTTTTCATCTATCAAAAAAAAGAGGCCAAAGCCTCTTTTCCCTTTATTTTTTTCCTATTAATTTTCCATCCCAAGTGAAATTGTACATTTTTCCATCAATTATTTTTTTACCGGAAACTCTTACACCTGTTTCAGGCATTAGATATCTCCATTTTCCTTCGATAAATTGCCATCCAAATGCTTGTGTACCTGTCCCTAGTCTGAAATACATCCAGCCTTGTGATAATTTTTGCCAGCCTGTCGCCATTGTTCCTGAACTTCTAAAAAATCTCCAATTACCATCGATGAATTGTCTTCCTTTTACCATTGTTCCAGAGGACTTTCTAAAGAAGTATCTATATCCATTTTCTGGATTTGTCCACCAACCTTTTTGATATCTTGTGTCTGGACCTTCTAAGGATAACCAAATCATGCCATTTTCATGGTAGAATTGCGCCATAGATTCACCCTTAGAATTAAAGAATTTCCAAGCATTTTTTATCCATTTCCATTCAGATCTTGCTTGTTTGCCGTGTTCAAAATATGTCCATTTATCTCCAGATTTCACCCATCCATTTACTTCTTTTTCATCTTCTTGTGGTTCTTCCGATAATTTTTGAGCATCAACATTTTCATCCTGAATTTGAGAATCTTCAACATTCGCTTCATCTGCTACTTGTTCTTTAGAATCTTCTACAGTTCCTTCTTCTGCTATTTGTTCTTCAGAGTCTTCTACATTTCCTTCTTCTGCTATTTGTTCTTCAGAGTTTTCTACTTTGCCTTCTTCTATAATTTGTTCTTCAGATTCTTCTACATTTCCTTCTTCTGCTACTTGTTCTTCAGAATTTTCACCATTTGCATCTTCATCAGCTTCTTCTTTAGAATGTTCTACTGCAACATCTTCAGTAGCTCCTTCTTTGGAATGTTCTACAGTCGCATCTTCAGTAACTTGTTCAGTATCAGCATTATCTTTTTCTTCTACTTTGATTTCTGAATCTTCAGAATCTTCAGCATTATTTTGTTCTTGAAGATCTATATTTTCTTTTTCTTCTTCAGATGAAGCTTTTCCAACAACTATAAGGTTAACTGTAACTTTGCTAATTTCAGCATCAATATTATGTCCTGCAGAATAAACAAATTCATATTCACCTGGTGTTTTAAAGAAATCCCATGGGTCAATTGTTTTTTCTTTACCATTTTGATCTGATTTTAACTCAAATACATGTTTTTCGTTATTTTCGTAATCATATACTGTTTTATCTTTATCAATATATTGAAGTTTTACTGGTGTGTTAGCTAACAAATCACTATCTTCATAAACTCTTTTTTGAGCTTTTAATCCAGCTTTATTTTCAATATAGTAGTTAAATCTGTGTCCATCATTTATTGTATATGGTCTTTTTGCAAGCTCTTCAAATTCTTCCTTTGTCATACTAAATGTGATTGTATCTCTTGTTTGGAAGATTTTTGTTGATTTAGGTTTTACATGTTTTTTGATTTTAACCTTTACTGTATCCCTTAGTTCTGATATCAAGCCATTTGCATCTTTAACGTATAAATTAAGAGAAACTGTTGAATCATCTTTTGGTTTTTCCACATTTTTTTCAAGGAAATCAAAATCCTCCCAATTTGAAGCTTCTACTTTGTTTCCGCCTTCGTATTTAGCCCAATCATTTTCTTTTTTCTCTTCTACAACAATATTCTTTTTAACTTGTTCTAAAATAGAATCTTGGATTTTCTTTCTAGCTCTATCGTTTAATGTTTGATCTCCATCAACTGGTTGTTTGTATTTTTCTCTATTAACTTCAATTACTTTGTTTTCATTTTCATCTTTAAGCTTAATTCTTAGAGATGATTTCTTCATATTTTCTGGTTTTAGAAGTTTAACAAATACTTTAATTTTTTGTTGTTTGTTTTCTTTTCCAAAAAATTCTAATTCTAAAACTTGATTTTCTGTAGATTTAGCTTCTTCATATTTCTTCTTACTTTCTTCAGTAAGCTCAACTTCTTTTTTTACCTGATGTTCCTATTTCTTCTCTATTTTTTTCAGTACTTGTTAAAATAGAAACGCCTAATTTTTTAATTAATTTTGCTTCATCTGTATTAGTTTCAACTTCAACCGGATTTTCATTACTTCCTGTTAGTGCAGCTGAAATAAATGAAACTTCTTTTAAGTTTGGTTCACTTTTAGTTTCTAAACCTTCGATAGAGAATTTTTGATCACTATTTCCTTCGGAATATTTACGAGCAGCATCACCGAATAACTTCATACTATCTAAATTAGTTTTATATTTTGTAAATCTTAATTTTCCTAAACCTATACGAGTATATTCATTTACTATATCTTCAAGATTATATTCATTTGATGTTTTTTCAGCTTCTTCTGATTTCCACAATACATAGTTGGTGGCTTTCTTCTTTCCTTGTTCTGTTAAAATATCATAATAATTTATTTCACCTAGTTTTTCATCAGTTAATAAGAATTTTCTATATTGATATTCTCTATTTATATTTGAATAAAACGCATCATCTGTAATGTCGATATTGTACCATTTTCCATCAACTTTTACTTGATTCCAAGCATGATTAGCTTCTGGCCATCTTAATTTTTGGATATGGTATTGATTAACAAAAATATCATATGTAACTTTTTCCTTTTCTTTTGCAGATTCATCGTTTAAAGTCACACCTGATTTCTTACCTCTGACAAATCTTGTTTCTAATCCCATTCTTGAACCGATTCTATCAAATGCCATTGCATATGCTTGACATACTCCTTTTTGCGACAACATTGCGCTAATTAAAGTATGTGTTTCGTATTGATTATCTGTACCGAAAAGCATATCTTTATTTCTGCTAAATTCGTTTTTGTTTGTATCACCATCTGGTTTTATGTATCTTACTAAGAAGTCGTGGATTAATCTAGCTTTTACAAAATCTTCGCTAAGATTTTTGTTTTTAAGCATAAATTCTTCCTTCTTCTTATTAAGGAAATCTACTATTCTTGATACTACTTTTTCGGATAATGCTCCACTTTCTCTATTTTCTAAATATTTTACATAAATCTTATTTAAATAGATTCCTTTTGAAAAATCTACTTCTTCTGATTCAATTCCCCAATTCAATACTTGCTTTATTGTTGAAGCATAAGCTGGGTTATAAATTACAGATTCAAAGATTTCTTTTGCATAATTTCTTTTTCCATAAAGGTAAATAACTGGTTGCATTTCTGCTGTAGATTTTAATATATATTTTTTTAATAAATTTTTATATTGTGCTTCATCTTTTATAGAATCATAGGATAAAGGTGCAGATACGTTAGTAAAATCTATTTCATTTTTCTAAAATTTCATTAAATCTTCGGATGGTTTCCAAGACATTTCTTTTGTACCTTGTTTCCCCGCCTTATATGTTGACTCGCTTTTTGTTTGTGTTTTAGCGTTTTTTGCTTGTACCGCTGGGCTGCTGAATGAACCACAAACAATTGAAAAAGCTAACACAAATGAAATTATTTTTTTGTAGTATATTTTTTTCTCATTTAATACCCCCTCCTTTTTTTTCGTGGGATTTTTCCATTATAGCATGGCAAATATATTTTTTTTCAAATAAAATATCTTATATAATGATAAATATGCTTATTTTGATATCTGTGATATTCAGATAATTAATTCTAATATTTTTATTTACTAATTAAATTTTCTCAACAAATAAAAAAACAAGAATGAATTTTCTTCATCCTTGTTTTAAACAAAAAAATTAATTTTTACTTTGTACTACTTAAATCTTATTGATTATTTGTTTCTTCAATACTTTCTACATCACCTACGGTTTCTACTGTATCCCCTTCCTCAGCAGTGTCATTATTTTTACCACATGCTGAGATTGAAAATACCAATACCAATGATAATAGTAATGCAATTATTTTTTTCATTATTCTCCTCCTTGTATTATATTTTCAGTCAATATAAATTTACCCAAAGCTCTTGTTATCAATAACAAAGGAGATGGTTAAAAAAATAAAACAGTAAAGAATCGTCTAAATTCTCTACTGTTTCAAAAATGTTACATTTTATTCTTATTTTTCTGAATGACAACTAAACCAATAACACTTGTTACTAATAGCACTCCCATTAAAGTAAAATCAAAATTATCTGAAGTCTCTGGATTTTCAACTTTCGCTTCTGCTCCAATATAGCTAGTATCAGATATTTTGTCGCTATCTGTTGAAATATTGTCCTTATTATTAGGATTATTTATTATATTATTTCTCTTATCGTCAATAATTTTATTAAATATTTTAGAATCAATAAGGCTTCCCACCATAATTGGTGTATTTTGCTTATTTATTGGAGTTTCTACTTTACTATTGTTGTTATTATTGTCATTGCTACCGTTATTACCCTGACTTGGATAACTAGATGGTTTATCCTCTTCTGTTTCCTTTGTCGTTTCTACTCTATTATCATTTTTTGTTTCTTTAATAGTTTCTTTGATAGTTTCCTTTGGTGACTCTTTTATCGTTTCTTTTGAAGTTTCACTTGGAGTTTCCTTTGATGTTTCTTTCGGAGTCTCTTTTATTGTTTCCTTCGGTGTTTCTTTAATAGTTTCTTTCGGTGTTTCCTTTGGTGTCTCTTTTTCTGTTTCTTTTGGAGTTTCCTTTGGAGTCTCTTTTGGAGTCTCCTTAGATGTTTCTTGACTAGTATCTAATGTCTTTTTAGCTTCATCTAACTCTTCTCTTAATTTCGCTAATTCTTCAGTCTTTGTATGAAGTATATTTAATTCATTTACTTCATTTATAAATCTTTGATATGTACTAGGATCTGAAAAATCAACATTATCAGCAGAACTAATAATTTTTTCTAGATTTTCTATACCAGCCATTAAATTATTTCTTTCTTGTTCTGCAGTTCCATCATTTGGAATTTCATTTAATTTTGTCAAAAGTTCATCTTTTTGTCTTTGAGCTTCTTCTTTAATATTTGAAATTTTTGATTCTGATAACTCGCTTAATTGATTTATCTCATTTTGAATGTTTACAATCTTATTTTCAATATTGGCAATATCATCTTCTGTAGCAGCGAAAACACTATTAAATGCAAAACTTGCCATCAAAGAGAATATCACAGAAAATATTAATACTTTATTTGCTGCTCTTTTATTTTTCATTATTCCCCCTAAAAAATAACTTAAACGTCTATATACTACTATATATAGATACCTTCTTTTAAAATAGCATACCTCATTTTCGCCTTTTTTTAAAGTAAAATATTCATTTTTTCCTGTATATGTTGAATATTTAACTAATTCTTTATTTTTCTTAACAAAAATTAACTTTATGAATGGTTTTGTTTTTTGAAATAAAATCCATATTTGATATAATTAATATGTAATAAGAATATTACATACTTTAAATATTTAAAGGGGGACAATATGTCATTAGTAGGTAAAGAAATACAAGAATTTACAGCTCAAGCTTACAATCCTTCAACAGAAGAATTTGTAACAGTAACAGACAAAGATTTAAGAGGTAAATGGAGCGTTGTAATGTTTTATCCAGCAGACTTCTCATTCGTTTGCCCAACTGAGCTAGAAGATTTACAACAACAATACGAAAAATTAAAATCATTAGACACAGAAGTATATTCTGTATCAACTGATACACACTTTGTGCATAAAGCATGGCATGACCATTCAGAAAAAATTTCAAAAATTACATTTAAGATGATTGGTGATCCAAGTCATGTAATTTCAGAACAATTTGATATCCTTGGTGAAGATGGATTATCACAAAGAGGTACATTCATCATTGATCCAGACGGAGTTGTTCAAGCATTAGAAATCAATGCTGATGGTATTGGTAGAGATGCTTCAGTATTAATTGATAAGATTAGAGCTGCACAATATATTAGAAAAAACCCAGGTGAAGTTTGTCCAGCAAAATGGAAAGAATCTGGAGAAACATTAACACCAGGATTAGATTTAGTAGGTAAAATCTAATGATTTTGGATTCAAATTTACAAAATCAACTATCTCAATATCTAGAGCTATTAGAAAATCCTATCGAAATAGTTGCTAGTTTAGATGATAGTGATAATTCAAATAAAATGAAAGAATTTTTATCTGAAATTTCTAATCTTTCAGATAAGATCACAGTTAAAGAAGAAAAATTGAGCATGACTCCATCTTTTACTGTAAATAGAGAAAATGAAGAAACAGGTATTGTTTTTTCAGGGATTCCTCTAGGTCATGAATTTGAATCTCTAGTTTTGGCTCTATTACAAGTTGGAGGCAGAGCTCCTAAAATTTCAGAAGAACAAGTTAAAAGAATAAAAGATATTGATGAAGAGTTAAACTTTGAAACTATTGTAAGTTTAACATGTCATAATTGCCCAGATGTTGTACAATCCCTAAATATCATGTCCGTGTTAAATCCTAAGATTAAACACACTATGATTGAAGGTGGAGCGTTCCAAGATCTTGTTGAAGAAAGAGGTGTTATGGCAGTACCAACCATCTTCTTAAATGGAGAAGAATTAATGGGTGGTAGAACAAATCTTGACCAAATACTTGATAAAGTTGCTGGTGCTAAATCATCAAATAGCATTAAAAATGTTGAAAATCTTGATGTATTAATCATTGGTGGTGGTCCTGCTGCAGGTGCTGCTGCTATCTATACAGCAAGAAAAGGCTTAAAAACAGCAATAGTATGTGATGAATTTGGCGGACAAGTTACTGAAACTTTAGGTATTGAAAATATAATTGGTACTGCTTACACTGAAGGTCCAAAATATATGGAACAAGTGAAAAGCCATATTAAAGAATATGATATCCAATTATTTGAAGGCTATAGAGCTGAAGATATTGAAAGAAATGACAATATCTCTGTGAAATTAGATAATGGACAAGAATTAAACGCAAAGACAGCTATTATTGCGACAGGTGCAAGATGGAGACTTTTAGGCATTCCTGGAGAAAAAGAATATAAAAATAAAGGTATAGCTTATTGTGTACACTGCGATGGTCCACTTTTCAGAGATAAAAAAGTTGCCGTTATTGGTGGTGGAAATTCAGGAGTTGAAGCAGCTATAGATCTTGCTCCAATTGCTAGTGAAGTAGTATTGATAGAATTTGCTGATAAACTTAAAGCAGACAATGTTTTACAAGATAAACTAAAATCTTTAGACAATGTTGAAATAATTACAAATGCTCAAACAACTTCAATTGATGGCGACAGTAAGGTAACAGGTTTAACATATACAGATAGAGTTTCTGGTGATTCAATATCAAGAGACATCGATGGATGCTTTATCCAAGTTGGTCTGGTGCCAAATACAGAATTCTTAGGTGATAAAGTTGAAAAGACAAAAATGGGTGAAATCATTGTAAACCCTGAAGGTCAAACATCTATTGAAGGAGTATTTGCAGCAGGAGACTGTACAGATACAGCATTTAAACAAATAGTAATTGCATTAGGAAGCGGAGCTACTGCTGGCCTTGGTGCAAATAACTATATTGTAAGAAATTCATAAAAAAATAAAACTGCTAGATGACTAAAATATGTCATTTAGCAGTTTTTTATATTTTATTATTCTATCCCCAAATATTCTTCTAATACTTGTCCAGAATTATATATTTTCTCTGCAATATCACCAACATATCTATAATGCCATGATTCCGCAGAATATCCTGTTATATTTTCCTTACCTTCTGGATATCTTAAAATAAACCCAAATTTATGAGCATTTTTTGCCATCCAAAGTTGCTCTGGAGTACCGGTAAATGATTCAAGATTATTTTTACCTCCAGAAAAATCAGCAGCTGTACCAAGTTGATGTTCTGAATGTCCTGGTCTTGCAGATAATTTATCAACTTCTTCTTGACTATCTTTTGCTAAATAGCCAGTATAAAGTTGTTTTTGGAAATCATAGTCTCTATATCCTGTTGAAATTCTTAAATCAAGCCCTTCTGCCTCCGATGCATTTCTCATCTTCAAGAATGCTTCATAAGCTTCACCTTCTAATTGAGCATATCCATAAACAGTATATTTTTCATCAATATTTACAATATTTTCTGGTCTATATTTTGGATCTAATCTAAACTTCTTATTTACAATAGTTAATTTATCATCCCTAAAAATCACTTTATATGAATTTTCAAAATTTATTGGTATACCATTAAATGTATCAATCTCATCATTAGGAATTTTTTCATAAACTATCTCTTCTTTTTGTGTCTCTGGTGTTTTTTCATCTTGAGTTTCTTCTTCAGATTCAGTTTCAGTTTCAGTTTCTTCTTTTGATTCTGTCTCTGTTTCAATCAAGCTTTCTTCTGACGTATCTTTTGTATCTTCACTTGTCTCTACTTCGTCGACAGTGTTTTTCTCATATAGTGTTTCATTTCCATCTTTAAATAAACTACATCCACTTATCGCAAAAACTAATACTGCTAACAATATTATTATCTTATTTTTCTTATTCAAATTTTACCTCCAAAATGAGATGAAAACTTAAATGATAATATCATCAAGAGTAATATATTTTATCATTCCATTTTCAAACTCTTGTGGCATCTCCCCTTTTACCAACGGAAGTGCGTATTGATAAATTTTTTGTTCTAGTGTTTCTATATCTTTCATCCATGATTGCGGTATTATACTTTCCATATTTGCAATCTCACCTGAAATAACATGACTAAACTCTATTTCATATGATTGAGTATCTTTTCTTTTTATAACTGGTACTATATTTGTTTTTTCTCTGCTCCATTCCAATGATTTATATCCAAGCTCAAAGGCTTCTTCTGAATCGGTTTTACTAATAATGTGATTAGTCCTTTGAGAAATATTTAGCTCTACCGCTTTAGTTTTTATATCCATTACATCATAAATATAATCAGAAATTCTACTTGCAATCCCAGATATAATTGGGTGATTAAACCCTTGATCATAGGATCTAATTACAGATTTTTCAAAATATTTTTCACTATCCATAAAACCTTCAGAAACTGCAACAATTACATTATCCTCAATTTCATGAGCTTTTTTAATATCTTCAATTATCTGTTCTTTTGTACAAGGCTTTTCACTTAAATATATTAAATTTACAACCCTTTTATCTCTATTGTAATTTGTAAGTAATGAACTCGCAGTTAACCAACCTGCATTTCTTCCCATAATTTCAACAAAAGTAACAGTTTTTTTATCATAAATATCAACATCAGTACGAATGTTATTTATTGTATTTATAATATATTTTGAAGCAGAACCAAATCCTGGAGAATGGTCCATTCCCATTAAATCATTATCAATTGTCTTAGGAGATCCAACAATGCTTATCCAATCAATTTTATTTTTTATCATATAAGCATTTAACTTTTTAACCGTATCCATTGAGTCATTTCCACCAATATATACGAAATTTGTAATCTCTAATTTCTTCAGCTTTTCAAAAATCAATCTATAGATATCATCGTTTAAATCATCTGTTAGTCTATATCTACATGAACCCAAAATTGAAGATGGTCTCTTCATCAATTTATCTTTTATATTTTCTGAAACAAATTTTTCCTTATCAATTTCAACTATATTATCCCTTAATAGTCCCTCTATTCCATGTCTTAACGCATAAATCTTCTCAAAATTAAAATCTATCCCAGCTTGAATAACCCCCGCTAATGAGGAATTAATCACACTCGTAGGTCCTCCCGACTGGCCAACTAAACAATTCATTAAAAACTCCTTTATATTTATTTTACCGATATCTATAATACCATAAAAACAATAAATTGTTTAATTTCAAAATGGAGTTTTCTATCAAATAGATTTATGACTCTAATAACATAAAAATTTCTTTTTTAATATTTGAATATTCAGGATCTAATGAAGGAATGTAATTTTTGTCATCAAGTATTTTTTTATTAAAATCTACATTAAACACTTTGTCAATTCTTCCTGGATTTTTGTCCATTACAATTACTCTATTTCCCAATGTTAAAGCCTCATCTATATCATGTGTTATCATAAAGACAGTAAATTTTTCATTAAACCAAAGCTCTCTTAAAAAATCTTGTAACAATTTCCTATTTATCGCATCTAACGCTGCAAATGGCTCATCCATCAATACAATTTTAGGTTTATTAATCATAGTTCTTGCAATAGCAACTCTTTGCTGCATCCCACCAGAAAGTTCATATGGATAATGCTTCTTAAATTCTCTTAATCCAATGATATCAATATAGTGATTAAATGATTTTTCAACTTCCTCTTTATTTTCTTTAAGAATATTTGGACCAAACTTTATGTTTTGTTCAATATTCAACCAAGGAAATAGATTTGTTTGTTGAAACACTACCCCTCTATCTTTACTTGGACCAGTTACTTCCTTACCATTTAATAAAACTTTTCCTGATGTTGGTTTTACAAATCCCGCTAAAGTGTTTAATAATGTGGTCTTTCCACAACCTGAAGGCCCTAAAGCCACTACAAAGTCAGCCTTTTTAACATCAAGATTAATGTCTTCTATCGCTTTTGTTTTGACTGATTGTCCATCATATTCAACTGAAACAGATTTAAGTTCTACTAAATTATTCATTATTTTCCCCATTTTTATCTAAGCTTTTTTCAATATATTTGCTATTAATAAATTCATCGATTTGTTCCATTGTAGGAATTTTATCTATCTTCTTTTCGTTTTGTAAGAATTTTGCCGTCTCTAAAAATGTCTTGTTAAAATCCCCAGGATTTTTATTTGTCCCTAAATACCTTTTATCCAACTGCTCTCTAGCATTTAACCAAATAGTACTTTCCATTTGTCTTTTTACTAAATCTTCTTTAACCCCCAGATATTTTGACGCCGCTTTTATAGCATTTTCCGGTCTTTCTTTGAATTCTGTTATACCTTTATCTAAAGCTTTTATATAATCAGCAACCAAATTCGGATATTTCTTAGAAAATTGTTTATTAACTAATTCAATATTTACAGTTGTAATGCCTTTCTCAGCTAATGCCGCACTATCTATTAATACCTTGCCGCTCTTTTTTATCTCGCCAAGTGTAGGCTCCCAAGTATATACAGCATCCAAATCACCTCTTGACCATGAAGCCACTATATCTTCAGTGTTCATATCTAAAAGCTTAATATCTCTTGCTGTAAGTCCTTCAAGCTCCAAAGCTTTCATCAATGAATAATGACTTGTAGAACTAAAAGGTGTCGCAATGGTCTTTCCTCTCAAATCTTTTATTGAATTAATATTTTTGCCATCTTGAACCACTAACGCTTCATTTGAGCCCAATACCTCATGTATCCAGATAAGCTCTACATCTAAACCTCTATTTAATGCAACTACACCATTTGTATATCCCATTTCGGCAAAATCTAAATCTCCCGATGCAAAGGCTACATTAGCTGCAGTTCCTGAATCAAAAAATATAAGTTCTACTTTTATTCCCTTGTTTTCAAAATATTCCTTAAAAAAACCTAATTCGTATGCTACTGTTTTATCATCGGGAACTCTAATTGTACCGATTTTTATTTTTTCAGGTTTTGAACCATTTTTTTTACTGCATCCAACAAATAACAATAAAATTAATAATAGAGTAAAAAATATAAATCTATTATTTCTTAAATTCATATCTAATTACCTCTACTTCCCATTCCAAAAGACTACTTTTTTCTCGATTTTAGTTAAAATATAATCTAGCAATATCCCAGTCAATCCCATAATTATAATGCCTACAAATACAACTTCTGTTTTAAGATATTTATAAGCATCTAAAACCATCCAACCGATACCTGCAGTTGCCGCAATCATTTCTGCAGATACTAGTGTCGTATACGCAATAGATACCGCAGTTCTTATACCAACAAATATCTCAGGTAAGGATGCCGGCAAGATAACTTTGAAAAAGATTTGTTTATTGTTTGCACCTAAAGTTTCTGCAGACATAATTAGGTTTTGATTTACTCTTGATACCGCTGATAAACTTGAAATATAGATAGGCATAAATGCAGCAATATACAAAAGTGTCACTTTAGATGTTTCACCAATCCCAAACCAAACAATTAATAATGTGTAATATGCTAATGGAGGCAAAGGTCTAATAAAATTAATTACAGAATTAAATATTGCCTTTAATTTTGGAAAATATCCACTAACTAATCCTAGAGGTATAGCTGTCAAAATAGCTAAAATAATCGCTGATAACAATCTAAACAAACTTATACCTAAATGTTGCCATAAAGAAATATAATTGTATCCATTTTTTACAATATCAACAAAAACATTTATTACTTGACTTGGTGAAGGTAATTTAATCGGCGGAACCATCCTCGTTTCTGTAACAATATACCATATTATTAAAATGACAAGCCATGTTATTAAGCTTAAAAAAATATGTTTATTATTTTTTTTCATAATACCTCCCTAAACTTTATTCTAAATAAAAACAGCAAATTATATATCTAATAATATATAATTGATCACAGAACAATCAAAAATAACGATAAATATATAATTTACTGCTTAATATTTTTATATAATTTTCAATTTATTAATTAAAATTATAACCTGTTAGGATTGGTTCTCTGTCTTTTGTTACATCATTGAAGTATTCATAATAACTTAGTTGTAAGAATGAACCTTGAATATTTTTAACATTATTATAACCATATCCTTTTAATGCTTGTAATGCATAATAGCTATCCCAAGATGTTCTACAGTGAACATATACTGTCTTATCTTTTGGAATTTCATTGTATCTTTCACGTATTTCGTCTAAAGGAATGTTTACAGCACCTTTAATATGAGATTGTTCAAATCCTGCTTTTCCACGTACATCTAAGATATATGCACCTTCTGCAACTAAATCTCTCACTTTTGTATAAGAAACTTGTTCATAAACACCTTCTAAAATATTTGTACCAACAAAAGCAGCTTGGTTAACAACATCTTTTGCAGTTGAATATGCTGGAGCATAACATAATTCTAATTCTCTTAAATCATCAAGCGTTCCACCCATTGTAATCATTGTTGCGATTATATCAACTTTTGCAACAGCATTACCTTTACTAATTGCTTGAGCACCTAAGATTTTTCCTGTAGGATATTCAAATATCAATTTGAAATGTAATGGATTTGGATTTGGCATTAATTTTACTTTATCCATTGGAATAACTAATGATGTTCTATAATCAATATTGTGTGCAATACAGTCTTTTTCTGTTAAACCTGTTGATGCAGCATTAAGATTAAAAACTCTAATACAAGAAGAACCTATTACACCTTTATTTGTAACTTTTTTACCAAAAATGTGGTTTACAGCATTTCTTGCTTGTCTTTGAGCAGGACCTGCTAATGGTAATCTTGTCTTTGCATCTAAGATTGAATTAAATGTTTCGATACAATCACCTACTGCATATACATCAGGTAAATTTGTTCGGAAGTTTTCATCAACAAGTACACCACCAGTTTCGCCAAGTTTAACACCTGATTCTGTAGCAAATTTTACATCTGGTTTTACACCAATAGCCATAATTACAGCTTCACATGCAATTTCTTTTCCACTTGCTAAAACTACTTTATCTTCATGAATTTCTGTTACTGAATCTTCTAAAACAAGATTTATACCATTATCATGTAATTCTTTATTAAGCATTTGTGCCATATCATAATCAAATGGTGCCATGATTTGGTTTGAAGCTTCTACTAAAGTAACATTTTTTCCAGATGCACGTAAGTTTTCAGCCATTTCAACACCAATGAATCCACCACCAACTACTACAATATCATTTACATTATTTTCTCTTATATGAGCATCTGTCAATCTAACATCATAAACATTTTTTATCTTAAACACATTCTTTGAATCAATTCCTTTAATGCTTTGAGGTAAAATTGCTTGAGCACCTGGAGAAAGAATTAAATAATCATAGTGATCTTCAAATTCTTCACCAGTGTTATGATTTTTAACTAAAATTTTATGCTCATCAGCCATAATTTTTAGTACTTCATGATTAACTTTTGCATCTAAATTAAATGATTTTCTAAATTCATCTGGATTATATAAAATTAAATTATCTATTTCTTCTACTTCACCACTGAAATAATTTGGTAAACAGCAATTTGAAAATGAAACATTTGGGCCTTTATCATAAATTTGAATATCGGCATTTTCATCAATTCTTCTTATTCTAGCTGCGGCTGAAGCACCACCTGCTACACCACCTACTACTAAATATCTTTTTGACATATATATCTCCTATTATTTATTTAATTTTTTAAGTTGATCTTTTCTTAATGTACCAATAGTACATACTTTTCCTGCAAATAATTTAAGTCCAATAACTCCACCAATGGACATAGCTGCTAAGAACACCCATCCTGATAATGAGAATGATGTGATTGAAGAATACATAGCTCCAACATTACATCCTTGTCCGAATCTAGCTCCAAAACCTAACATAAATCCACCTAAAGCGAAGTATAAAGCATCTTTAAATTTAAAATCAAAATCTATTTTGAATCTGTTTGAAAGTAAAAACGCTGATGTACAACCAAAGAATAATCCAATATTTCTAATTGTACCACCATCATTTAATAGTCCTTTATTTGCAATATCAATGTATTTGCCAAAAATCTCTTCTGGTAAATTAATTATATTTTTAAATACAGCTACAAACAATGAAAGCAATGGAGTTGAAACTCCCCATGGTTTATTTGTTGTTGCTAAAACAAATATTGCCCCAAAAGCTAAAGCTAAACTTCCTATTGTAAAGGACCATCTTTCCACAAATAATTTATGATATGTGCCATAACTAAAGAATTTTCTTTCTTTAGTAAATGATTCTTCTAATGGTAACTCAAATTCTTCATAGTCACCTTTAGGATCCATATATGTATTTTCTTTCTTACGTTTATTTTCATATCTTACTGTGAAATAATATAAAACTAGTAATAATAATATTGTTAAAGCTAATGCTCCCCAATGTCCTAAGTAATCAGGTAAATATACTTTACCACCAATCTTTCCTAGTGAAGTTTTTTCAAACACTTTCAATGCATAGTATCCTGGACCTGAACCAATTACAAAAAATATAAAAGCAATTAATGCTCTTCCTTGACCTTCACCAAAGTCAGCTAAAGTTCCAGAACCACAACCACCAGCTAACATCATACCTATACCAAATATAATTCCACCAATAACGGTCGCTAAACTTATAAAGTATACATTTTGAGTACCCGGTATAATCTTATCTCCTTCTTTTGCAATTGCACTTGGCACTGCACCGCCTAAAACTGCATGCATTTGCATAGCAAAAAATATTACAGATGTTACAGCAAGTAAAAGAAGTAAAGCTTTTGTTAGACTACCTTCACCTCTCATATAAATTCTCTTGATACCACCAGCAAAACCGTATCTAGATCTTGTTAATGTATATCCTAGCATTAATCCAGCAAATAGGTACAATCCAAGCTTTGGTTCAGATAGATTTGCACCAAAAATTGCTAATAATACTAGCAAAATAAAACCTAAAATAGGCTGAATAAATTTGTTTTTATTCATACTACCCCCTCTTATAATATAAAATTAGAATGATTGGTTAATTAATAAACATTCTTTGGTCTATATTTTAACATACTTATACAAATAACGTAAAAAAAGCCTTATATTTAGAATATATATCCAAATAAGAGGCCTTTTTTATTATTAAATGAAAATGTATTCAATTTTATTCAAACCAATCTCTAATCTTGTCAATAAATGATTTTTCAGGTTTTACTTCTTCTCCAGTAGCTTCTGCAAGTTCTTCTAATAATTCCCTTTGCCTATCATTTATTTTTGTAGGCACAGTGATTTTTACATCAAAATAAAGATTCCCTTTCCTTCCGGAACGTACATCTTGCATACCTTCCCCGTCTAATCTAAATCTTGTGTCATTTTGAGTACCTGCTGGTATTTCAAATTTAGTTGTACCTTCTAGGGTTGGAATTTCAATTTCATTTCCAAGCACAGCTGTAGAATATGATATTGGTAATTCATAGAAAATATCATTTCCATATCTCTTAAACAATTCATGCTCTTCAACGGAAACTACAATATATAAATCTCCTGCAGGTCCACCATTTTCACCTTCGTGACCTTGCCCTCTTACAGGTATTACATCACCATTTGATATACCTGAAGGTATTTTTATTTTAACTTTAGCATCTTTTGGCACACGACCATTTCCATGACATGTTTCACATTCATGCTCAATCTCTTGACCAGTTCCTCCACAACGTGAACATGTATTTACAGTAGAAAATTGCCCAAACGGAGTAGATTGAGTTGTTCTAGTTTGTCCTGTACCACCACATTGTGAACAAGTTTTCTTTTGTGTCCCTGGTTTAGCACCTGTACCCTCACATGTTGGACATTTTTTATATCTCTTGTATTTTATCTCTTTTTCAATACCAGAAACAGCTTCCTTAAAACTTATATGCACGTGTTCCTGTATATCTTCGCCTCTCTTTGGCGCATTAGGGTCTCTACGTTGACTATAACTTGAGCTTCTTCCACCAAAGAAATCAGAGAATAAATCGGAGAAAATATCTCCCATACCAGAGCCGCCAAATCCACCAAATCCAGAATTTGGATCAAATGCAGCCTCTCCATATCTATCATATTTTGCTCTATTATCCTCATCACCTAAAATTGAAAAAGCTTGATTAATCTCTTTTAACTTTTCTTGAGCTTCCTCTGAACCTCCATTAAGGTCAGGATGATATTGTTTTGCTAATCTTCTATATGCTTTTTTTATCTCTTGGGCACTAGCATTTTTATCAACGCCTAGCACTTCATATGGATTGTTCATTTTACCACCTACTAAAAAATATTAACTCCAAAAACTTACCATTAAATAATTAAAAGGGAGCTATCTCCCTTTTAACTATTGTAATTTAATTGTACCTATATATTTTACTTATCTTCTTCGTCTTCGTCAACTACTTCATAGTCTGCATCAACTACATCTTCATCTGCTTTTTGTTGTTGTCCAGCTTGTTGACCAGTTTGAGCATATAATTTTTCACTCATTTTATTTAATTCACTTGTTAATTCTTCAATCTTAGCTTTGATTTCATCAACATTTTCAGAAGACATTACTTTCTTCAATTCTTCATTTTTAGCTTTAATTGTTTCTTTTTCTGAATCAGATACCTTATCACCTAAATCAGCTAAAGTCTTATCTATTTGATATGAAATACTTTCTGCTTGGTTTCTTGTTTCAACAAGTTCTTTTTTCTTCTTATCTTCTTCAGCATATTTTTCAGCATCTTTAATTCTTTGATTAATTTCATCTTCAGATAAGTTTGCTGAAGCTGTAATAGTGATTTTTTGTTCTTTTCCTGTACCTAAGTCTTTAGCAGATACATTAACAATACCATTAGCATCAATGTCAAATGTAACTTCGATTTGTGGCACACCTCTTCTTGCAGCTGGAATGTCTGTCAATTGGAAATTACCAATTACTGTATTATCTGTTGACATTTTTCTTTCACCTTGTAAAACTTTAATATCTACAGATGTTTGGTTATCTGCTGCAGTTGTAAAGATTTGTGATTTCTTTGTAGGTATTGTTGTATTTCTTTCAATCAATACTGTTGTAATATTACCCATTGTTTCGATACCTAATGATAATGGAGTAACATCAAGTAATAGTAAGTCATTTACATCACCAGCTAAGATAGCACCTTGAACTGCTGCACCTAATGCTACAGATTCATCTGGGTTAATATCTTTTTGTGGATTTTTACCAGTTAATTTCTTTACAGCTTCTGCTACTGCTGGAACTCTTGTAGAACCACCAACTAATAACACCTTGTCAACTTCTGAAGCTTGTAATCCAGCATCTTTTAATGCATCTCTAACTGGATCTAATGTTTTTTCAATTAAATCAGAAATTAAATCTTCAAATTTAGATCTTGAAATATCCATGTTTAAGTGAACTGGTTGTCCATTTACCGCTGTAATAAATGGTAAGTTAATTTGTGCTGTTGAAGTTGAAGATAATTCTTTTTTAGCCTTTTCAGCAGCATCTTTCAATCTTTGTGCTGATGTTGGGTCTTGTAATAAATCAACACCATTATCTTTTTTGAATTGTTCATTAATGTATTGCATTAATCTTTCATCAAAGTCATCACCACCAAGTTTGTTGTTACCTCTTGTTGCCATAACATCGATAACACCATCTGCAACTTCTAGGATTGATACGTCAAATGTACCACCACCTAAGTCAAATACCATAATTTTCTTGTCTTCATTATCTTTTTCCATACCATAGGATAATGCTGCAGCTGTTGGTTCGTTTACAATTCTCTTAACATCTAAGCCGGCAATCTTACCAGCATCTTTTGTTGCTTGTCTTTGTTCGTTTGTAAAGTATGCAGGAACAGTAATAACTGCTTCTGTAATTTTTTCACCAAGATAAGCTTCAGTATCAGCTTTTAATTTTTGTAAAATCATTGCTGAAATTTCTTCTGGTGAATGTTCCTTACCATCAATTGTTACTTTGTGATCTGTACCCATTTCCCTTTTAATTGAAGATATAGTTCTTTCTGGGTTCATAATCGCTTGTCTTTTAGCTGTTTCACCAACTAATCTTTCACCATCTTTTGTAAATGCTACAACTGATGGAGTAGTTCTATTTCCTTCTGCGTTAGGAATGATAGTTGCTTGTCCACCTTCCATAACTGCTACTGCTGAGTTTGTTGTACCTAAGTCAATTCCTATAATCTTACCCATATTATTTTACTCCTTTAATTTTATATTCTTTTCTTCTTAAACTTTTGTCTCATAAATTTATTTGCTAACCTTCACCATTGCTGGTCTGATTACTTTATCTTTTAATTTATATCCTTTTTGGAATGTTTCAATAATGTGTTCTGATTCTACTTCATCATTTTCTTCCATAAATACTGCATGATGTAAGTTTGCATCAAATTTTTGATTATCGGATTCGATAACTTCTAATCCTTCTTGAACTAATATTTTATCCAAATCTTGTCTTATTAACTCTATACCTTTAGTGAAGGCATCTTCTTTATCTTCTTCTTGAACTTCTTTAAATGCTCTATCAAAATTATCCAAAACTGGAAGTAATTTTGTGATTATTGATTCAGCAGCATATTTGTGTATGTCTGCTTTTTCTTTTTCAACTCTTCTTTTATAATTAGAAAAATCTGCCTGAAGTCTCAATAAAGAATCTTTTAATTTTGCATTTTCATCAACTGACTCTTCATTTTCATTTGATGAACTCTCTTCTTTTATCTCTTCTTCACTATTTTTTGAAGATTCTTCATTTTTAGTCTCTTCTGCAACTTCTTCTTCCGATTCCTTCTCTAAATCTTTTTCAATTGTCTCTTTATTCTTATCTTTTTTCATAACTACCTTCTTTCAATATATCCACTAATATATTCATTAATAAGCATCAAATCTGAAATTACCTTATCATATTTCATGCTATTTGGACCTAGCACACCAATCTTTCCTTTTATACCATCTTTATTTCTAAAAGTTATCGTCACTATACTAAAATGCTCTAATTCCTCTATTCCGATTTCTTCACCAATATATACTTGCAAATCCGTATCCATATTTTCTGATAAAACATCTAATAACGGATTTTCATCTTTCAAGTAATTTATTAGATTCTGATTATTTGAAATCTCGTCTTGATTGTAAACAAAAATATTTCCAAGTCCTTCCAAAATTATTTTTGCATTCGCTTTTTCTAAAGATGTCTTTTCAATAACCGGAATTATTTCATTTAATACAGTGTGTCTTTCTCTCAACACTTCATACACTTGTGAATGTAGATTTTCTATAACCTCATTATGATTCAAATCTATAAGTGTTGTATTTAATAAACTGTTGATTAAATCGATAGTATTTTTATCTACCGAATTTTTTAATCTAATGGTATCACTTACAACTTCCTTTGAATTATATATATAGATAATTACCAAATCCTTAGGACTTAGAAAAACTATATTTATATATTTGAGATATATCTTTTCCATCTCTGGTAAAAGCGCCAATGAAGTATAATTTGTAATTGCAGACAACATCTTTGTCGCATTTTTTATTACATTATCAAATTCATTTGACTCTTTTATAGTTCTCATATCAAAAAGTTGTCTTGGACCTACATCAAATGGGATACGATCAGATAGTAGCGCATCCACATAAAGCCTATATCCACTATTCGAAGGAATGCGTCCTGAAGAAGTATGAATCTTTTCCAAATATCCCAAATCTTCAAGATCACTCATATCGTTTCTAATAGTAGCGGCACTAAATCCAATATCAGTATTTTTTGATAAGGATCTAGAACCTACTGGCTCTTTGGAGTCAATATATGACCTAATTATTGAATTTAATATTTTAATTTTTCTATCATCCATATTGACCTCATTTCTATAGTAAATATTTTACTATTTCAATCAAATAGCTAATTCATCAGATATTAGTCGGATAAATTATTAATTGTTATCACTCTCTATCCTCGAGTGCTAACAATAGTATATATTGCTTTTCCTCTTTTGTCAAGAGATATTATAAAAATATTAGACGTCGCAGTAAGAATGGAAACTCTTTATATAGTTAAGTTTTTAGTTGTAGAAAAATAGGACATATTTAAAAAGTTTGATATAAAATGTATACATTTCTATCGAATAACAATACCTCCCCATTCATACATCCCTATTTTTTTTCATTGACATGCATATTAATCACATGTTAAAATATTCTCATAATATATTCCTAAAAAAATTATATATATTAAGGAAAACAATATATGATTAAATTCGAACTTAAAAAATTATACAAGCAAAAGAAAATAATAATTTTATTATTATTTAGTATTCTTATCGCATTTTATGCCAACCATATAACCACTATACTGGGAAATACTAGATACAAGTATAGTCAAGTCGATAAAAAATCCATGACTCTAGTTTCATTTAAATTAACGGAACTATCAGTATTTAATTTGGATAAATTTGATGAAGATACTAAAAAAGAGTTTGATAAAGATCTTAAGGAGTTAGATAAATACGCATTTGTAGATATACCTGAAAAATACAAAAATGACAGTAATTATATTTCTGAATTAAGATATAATCATATTTCTTCCTCTGAATACATGAGGAAGAAATATGATATTAAACTCGATGATAATGATTTAAAAAATTGGAAATGGACCTTATTTGATAATGAGTATTCAAAGCAAAATAATACGAATTCAACTTCTTTGCCGGACTCTAAGATATCAAATAATTACGCAAGGCAATTCATTCATACAGCAGACTTAACATTAGGGTTCCCTATTATTTTTCTTTTTATAATATTATTTTCAAATATTATTTCTAAAGAAAATGAAGAAAATACAAGTCTATTCTTGCAAACTCAACCACTTTCCTACAGAAAAATTATATTATCAAAATTTGCAAGTTTGTTAATTTGTTCCATTTTATATTTAATATTTGTCTTTCTAACTACTTTTGTTGTATTTACACTGATTAACGGTATTAGTTTCACAGGCTTTAGAGAGATATATAGAGTTATTAATAAAAACATCATTAGCTATATAAATTCAATCAGATTAATAGGAAAAATTATTTTATCATATTTCGCTATGATGATTTTCTCTTCATCACTAATTATCTTAATCAGTTCAAGAGTTAGAAATACAATAAAAACGATTGGAAGTATATTAATGTTTTATTTCTTACTTTTTGTATTTACACAAAAGATGGAAATTTTGCAAAATAATTTTAACCCAATCTATATGATGGATTATTTAAAAGTCATATTAGGAAATATTGAAATTAAATATGTAGGATATCTAACGGAAAATATTGAAAAACTTTCTAGTGGATTACTTCCTTATATAATATATTTTATTATTAGTTTATTTTTCATCTCTATTTCTTGTCTAAAACTAGAAAAGAGACATACAATTAAAGAAATAAAACTTAGAAAAAATAAAAATATTAATCTATTTAACTTTGAAAAGATTAAAATCACAAAACAAAACGGATTTATTTTTTACATTTCTTGCGTAGTAATTATTTTCGTTTCTATGTTTATCATAGATGTATCGAATAACAAAAATGCGGAATCATTTTTACTAAGCAAAGAAATTATTAAACAAAATAAAAACTTCTTAGAACAAAATAAAAAAGCATACAACGATGAAAAAAATGCAAAAAATGATATTTACAAAGCAATTGAGGAAAGTTATTTATCAGAAATTAGGATAAATGAAAATATAAATGATGGCTATGTAAATCACGACTCAAAATTATATTATGAAAATTTAAATAAGAATCAAGAAAAACTGTATAATAAGAGCAAAGACGATATTTTAATGCATTCTTACAAATTTGACTTTTTGAAATACTCCACATTGTCTAATGCAAGTTATATCGAAAACTTAGCATTAAATGAATATTCAAAAAATAATATTTCTCCATTAATAAGAGATTATCACATTTCTAAATTTGATGAATTCATTAATAGTGATTATGAGAATATTATAAGAAACACAAATTACGTCAAGTCAAATAGTGCCATTCAAAATATTCAAAACTTTATCGAGCTAAAGAATTTCAATTTACAATTAATTATATTATCCTTTTTGATAATATTTTTAGGATATGCTTATGATAAAGATAAAGGTAACCAAATTGAATTTATGTTTACACAACCAATAAAAAGGACTAAATACAATCTTTATAAATTATTAAGTTCAGTTGTTGTTTTCATAATAATTACACTGGCAATTTTATCTTCCCTATTTATTATAGGAATGATTTTCGAAGGCTTAGGCGAAATCAATTATCCAATAATCCATTATGATACATTGATAAATCCTAACCAAGCATTTACTGAGAACAACCTATACTTCCACATCATACCGGTATGGAAATACATCTTTACTAATGTTGGAATGTTAACTTTACAGTCAATATTTATCTCTTGCTTAACCATCTTCATCTCAATCTTTAGTAACAAAAAGTTGAATGTAGCATTTTATACAATTTCAATAATCACAGTAGGCATATTTATAACTAAACTTATTCCTATTGAATCGATTAAACTTGTACTTCCATTCACACATTTTAACGCTAAAGAAATCGCCGATGGAAGCATTAGAATTACACAAGCACTTACAAATTACAGAACTATATATTCTGTAATTTCACTTGTATCCTGGAGCGTTTTGCTATTTGTATTATCAAATATTTTTATAAAGAAAAATAGATAGGAGATCTTATGAGTATATTAAAAATTGAAAATCTTACAAAATATTTCGGAAAACAACATGTTCTAAAAGGAATAAATTTAGAAATAACTAAACCTGGCATATATGCTCTAGTAGGTCCAAATGGTGCAGGAAAATCAACTTTTTTCAACATCATTTCTAACCTACTTAAGTCTGACGAAGGAAAAGTCACTGTACTAGGCAAAGAAAACACAGATGTTAGTATATTTTATGAAACTTCATTTTTAAAAGACAATAGTGTACTATACGAATATCTAACCGGCTATGATCATCTAAACTTCATAGCAAATGTTCAAAAAATTCCAAAAGAACATATAGATGAATTAGTCGATAAAATGAACATCGCACATTATATGAATAAAAAAGTAGGCAACTATTCATTGGGGATGAAGCAACATCTACTAATCACAATGTCAATGTTAAACAATCCAAAACTAATGATACTCGATGAGCCACTTAACGGTTTAGATCCTACTTCTATTATTAAAGTTAGAAATCTACTTAAAGAATTAGAAAATAATGGAACAACTATATTGATTTCATCTCATACCCTTAGTGAAATTGATTTATTAACAGATAATATAATCTTTCTTAAGAATGGTGTTTTACATGAAGAAAAAATCGATATTAAACAAAATAAAAAGTACAAAATTTCATTGGAAAAATCTTCAATTGAGAAAGTATCAGAACTAAAACACGATAATGCAACATTTACACTCGATAATAATAATTTAATTGTTGAAATTTCAGACGGAAATATCTCTTCTATAATTAGTCTTCTAGAAAAGAACAATATAGAATTCAACGATATCGAAAAGATAAAAATGGGAACAGAAGAAAGATACATAAAAATGTTTCCTGACGAATTTAAGGCTGTAACAAAATAAAGAAAAGTTCTAAGTTATCTATAAGATGAAGAATCTTAGTTGATAATTTAGAACTTTTTAATTTATTTATTAATCAGATTTACTATTCTCGCGATTTGTTTACCTTGTAATTTTAGCAAATTTCCAGTATTTTTTATAGAATTCTCTAAACTAATTGGACCATTAGCTAAGTCAAAAATATAATCGAACGCATCTTGGTATTCATAATCTACCAGATCATTATTACCAGTTACTGCAAAACAGTATTTATCATATTTTTTTGCAAGTTTTGAAATCCCAATAGGCGCCTTACCGAAGTAGGTCTGTGAATCCATACTACCTTCGCCAGTGATGATTAAATCCGAATTTTTTATCTTGTTTTCAATATCAATCAATTCAAGTGTCTTTTCAATTCCATTATAAAAAGTCGAATTAAAAACGGTCATAAAAGCAAATCCTAACCCACCAGCTGCTCCAGTCATCTTTTTATCTATGGTAGTTTTATCAAGCTCCTTTTCCATCAGTTTCGCTACCCTAAACATTTCATTATCAATTTTCCCAAAATCTCTATCCAGTAAACCCTTCTGTTTACCAAATATATACGTAGCACCCTTTTGACCACATAAACTATTTTGAACATCCGATAATATCGAAAACTGAGTATTATATATCCTTTTATCAATTCCACTAAAATCAATAGAATATATCTCTGAAAGACTATTGGCTCCTATCGGTTCGAACTCCACAGAATTAAAATTATAAAACTTGACACCCAATGCATACAACATTCCAACACCTAAATCATTTATTGCTGATCCACCAAGTGTTATAATTATCTCTTCAAAATCTAAATCTAGAGCTTGTTTTATCACAAGCCCCAAACCTTTAGAACTGTCAGTATATGCATTTGGTTCCCCGATCAATCTATTCAATCCAATGATATCCGAAGATTCAATTATAGCTGTATTTCCTAATACACCTATTTTAGAATCAATCTTTTCACCTTTCGAGTTTACCCCCTCAACAATTTTAATATCCCCATTTAAAGATTCAATCAAAGAATCAAGAGTACCTTCACCACCATCGCCTATCGCGACCATATCGATATTTAATTGTGAGTTTACACCTTGAATACCCTCAGCTAGATAGCTATTTGCATCTTTGGATGAAACGCTCCCTTTGAAAGAATCTAGAGCTATTAAAATGTTATTAATCATTTTTATATTATCTCCGTATAAAACTTATTCGACAGATACATGCCTTTTTCGGTAAATTTCAATCTTCCATCTTCTAATTCGATTATGTTTGCTTTAAGATTATCTTCGATTGTAGTTTTGTATTTCTTAAGTAAGTCGATTTTAAATCGCTTATTTACATAGGCTATGTCTATGCCTTCCATCATTCCCATTTTTGAGATGATATAATTTTTCTCAAATTCTTCTAATGTTAGGTCTTCGGATTCTAGATATGGGATTTTATTGTTATTGATGTCTGAAAAGTATTTATCAAATGTGATTTGATTTCTATAAAGTTTGTTGTTTACAAGGCCTGAAGCTCCAAGCCCAACTCCCATATAGTCTTCTAAATTCCAATACTTTTGATTGTGATATGATCTCATGCCGTGTTTTGCAAAATGATTGATTTCGTAATGTTCATAGCCTTGTTTCGCCATCATGAAAGCAATCGCATCAAGCATATCTTCTTCTAAAGAGTTACTCATTTCTAAGTCTTCTTTACTACGATATATTGCATCCATATCTTCATAATTTAGAAATGAATAAAATGAAACATGTGGAACGTTTAGTTTTTGAATCCATAGAAAATCTCTTTCTAATGATTTTACCGTTTGGCCAGGATACGCAAAATACATATCTAAGTTTATATTTTGAATGCCATGTTTTCTAATTAGTTTTACTAAATTTTTTATATCATCTTTTTCATGACTAAAATCTAAGTATTCTAGACCTTTTTTATCAAAAGTATAGGCTTTTATAGAAAAACGATTGATGCCATGACGTATAAAGTTTTTTAATCTAAAGTCAGGAACGAGCGGATCTAGCTCGATTGTCTTTTCACAATTTTCTGCAACATTAAAATGGGAATAAATGTATTCAAGAACTTCAACAATATAGTCTGAATTCATGGCAGAGGGATCTCCACCACCAACATATATTGAGTCAATTAAAATATTATCATCTTTTCTTAAATCAATTTCTTTTTTAAGATGTTTAAAATATGGAATTATATTAAAATCCATATTAGAAAATGACAGTGTCCCTCTGTGATTATGCTTATGTATCCTAAAAGGAACATGAATATATAATCCTGTTTTTTTCATTTCAACTCCATAAAATTATTTCTTATCTTTAACACTCTCATCTTTTAAATATGTCACATCACCATTTACTTCAACAATTGAAATGGTTGTGGGATTTTCAGAATCTAACGCACCTGATAGGATTAATGTTGAACCATTATCAAGCGTGTATATTCTTACTAATTTACTAGTTTTATCTTCTTGATACATATATCCATCAAAATCATTCCATGTGATTTCTGAAATGTTTTTATCAGATACTATCTTGTTTATATCAGCATCAGTAATACGTTTTTTACATGCAACCAATAAAAAAGATAGTATCATTAAAAATATGATTGTCTTAAATTTTTTATTTATAAAAAGCACTCTATTCATCACCCTCATCATATTTAAGAACTGATAAAAATGCCTCTTGAGGTACTTGAACAGTACCAAATTGACGCATACGTTTCTTACCTTCTTTTTGCTTTTCAAGAAGCTTTCTCTTTCTTGAGATATCACCACCATAACATTTAGCGATAACATCTTTTCTATATGCACCAACAGTTTCTCTAGCAATAACTTTTTGCCCAATAACTGCTTGAATAGGAATGGAGAACTGATGCTTAGGTATTTCTTCTTTAAGCTTTTCAGCTATCTTTCTTCCTCTTTCATAAGCCTTATCTTCATGAACAATGATTGATAAAGCATCTACTAATTCTCCATTTAATAGCATATCAAGTTTTACTAAATCAGCTTTTCTATATTCTAAAAATTCATAATCTAAAGAAGCATAACCTCTTGTCTTTGATTTTAACGCATCAAAAAAGTCGTAAATTACTTCATTTAGAGGAAGTTGATATGTTATTGTTACTCTATTTTTATCTAAATAGGTCATATCCACAAAAACACCTCTACGTGATTGGCATAGTTCCATAATTGCTCCAATATAGGTTTCAGGAGTCATTATACTAGCCTTCACGATAGGTTCTTCAACATGTTCAATTTGTGTTGCACTTGGGAAATCTGTAGGATTTTGAATTTCTCTCAATTCGCCACTATTCATAAATACTTTGTAAATTACAGATGGAGCAGTCGCTATGATATCCAAATCAAACTCTCTATCAAGTCTCTCTTGAATAATCTCCATATGTAAAAGACCTAAAAATCCAGTTCTAAACCCATATCCCAAAGCAGCAGATGTTTCAGCTTCAAAATCTAAAGCCGCATCATTTACCTTTAATTTTTCTAACGCATCTCTAATACTATTGTATGATTCACCTTCAGCAGGATATAGCCCAGAATACACCATAGGCAACGCTTTTTTATATCCAGGAAGTGCTTCCTTCGCAGGATTGTCTACCCCAGTGATTGTATCACCAACTTGCGCCTGTTTAATATTTTTTACAGAAGCCACAACATATCCTACATCACCAGAGGAAATTTCTTTTGTTGGCCATTCCCCCTTCATGGAATATCCTACTTCAGTCACTTCAAACTCTGCACCTGTAGACATCATCTTGATTTCCATTCCAGGATAAACTTTACCTTCTTTAACTCTAACGTACATGACAACTCCTCTATAAGAGTCATAATATGAATCAAAGATTAATGCTTGTAATGGCGCATCGTCATCCCCTTCTGGAGCGGGAATGTCATTTACTATACTTTCAAGTACATCTTGAATATTGATACCTTCTTTAGCTGAAATGCAAGGAATATCATCTGTATCAAATCCTAAAATCTCTTCGATTTCTTCCTTAACTTCTTCAATTCTAGCTGAAGGAAGATCAATTTTATTTATTACTGGTATAATTTCCAAATCTTGTTCCATAGCTAAATATGTATTCGCTAATGTTTGTGCTTCAACTCCTTGTGTTGAGTCAACAACTAGTAAAGCACCTTCGCATGCTGCAAGAGACCTTGAAACCTCATAGTTAAAGTCCACATGCCCCGGTGTGTCAATTAAATTTAAAATATATCTTTGCCCATCTTTTGCATCATAGAAAATTTTAATAGCCTTTAGCTTGATTGTGATACCTCTCTCTTTTTCAAGATCCATACTATCAAGTAATCTATCACGCATTTCTCTATCAGTCACCGCACCCGTATACTGGATTAATCTATCGGCAATCGTAGATTTTCCATGGTCGATATGTGCAATTATGGAAAAATTTCTAATGTTTTCTTTTTTTATATCCATATTTACCTTTCTGTATTGAAGTTATATACAACTTTTCCTTCAATCTGTTCAATATTTATCGTGCCAAAAATTCTCGAATCCTTGGACTTATTCTTTAATCTATTGTCCCCTAAAACAAAAAACTCATTTTCTTTTACAAACCATTTAGATTGACTATAGCTTTCTGTTATATTTCCTTTAATATATGTCTCAATCTTTTGGACACCATTCACCAAAACTTTACCATTTACAATTTCAATTACATCTCCTGGAATCCCGATTATCCTCTTAATATATAGTCTTTCGTCATTTCCAATAAATGAAACTATATCATCTTGTTTTAAGTCTTCAGCCTTAATGTTTATCTTTTGAATGATTATCTTATCACCTTCATAAAGTGTTCTTTGCATGGATTCTCCATCAACAGTAAAAACTGAAAAGAAGAATTTATCAGTGATAAATACTATTGTAACCCCAACAAAAAAGACTAAAGCAATAATACTAAATAGTCGTTTGAGTCTTTTTCTTTTAATTTTTTTTCTTTTAAGTTTATTTCTCTCTACTCTTGAATCCACCGTTATTTTAAAACTCCCATACTATTAAAAGGATAAAATCTATATATGGCTACCCCTTTGATTTGATCTAATTTTACAGGTCCAAACACACGTGAATCAGTACTTCCTCCCGGTGTTCTGTTGTCACCCATTACAAAAAATTCATTTTTTCCTAATTTCCATTCGGAACCATTTATTGATTGTGTGGATTCTCCATAAATATAGCTTTCTTCATATAGTTCACCATTTATATATACTTTACCATCTATTACTTGAATGTATTCTCCAGGTAAACCAATAACTCTTTTAATATAGTCGTGAGTATTATCATATTTCATAACAATGATGTTTCCTCTTTCAATTGGCTTAAATCTCATACCAATCTTATTTACAATTACTCTATCATCATTTTGTAGAGTCATATTCATAGAGCTACCTTGAATCCTTGTGGGCTCAACAATAAAATTTTTAATTAATAAAGCTAAAACTACAGCTATTAATATTGATTTTGCCCATTCCAATATCGCGCTCCCTTTTGACCTTTTTTCAGGATCTTCATTAAGATTTTCTTCTTTTTTTATCTCATTTTCATTTAATTCTTTATCAATTTTGTTATCGTCTAGTTTTTCATCTAATCTATTTTCATTTCTCATAATCTAGCCCTTTCTTTGTGAACATTTCCATTATACCATCTATGTTAATTTTGATAAAGTACCTAATGAAAAAATACGATATTTTTCTTGATTTTAAATATCCTTTTTGGTATACTTATGTGTGTTATTCGATATAGTTTACTGACAGGAGGTGAAATTATGGCAAATATTAAATCAGCAATTAAAAGAATTGATGTAACTAAAAAACAAACATTAAGAAATAAATCTAAAAAAAGCGAATTAAAAACTTTAATTAGAAAATTTGATTTAGCAATTGAAGAAAACAGATTAGAAGATGCACAAGCAATGTTAAAAGTTTTAGATAAAAAACTTAAAAAGGCAGCTGCAGCTAATGTAATGCACGCAAACGCAGCTTCAAGAAGATTAAGCAAATTAACATTAAAATTAAATAACGCAAATGCGTAATTAATATATAAGTGAGCTGTTTCAAATAACTTTTTAGTTATTTGAAACAGCTCTTTCTTTATATCAATATTTAGTTGATTCAATCTCTTTTTTCCATTCCTCAAAAGAATCCTTCAATTTTTCTGCAATCTCTGGATTATCAACAATTAAATTATTCTCGTCACTTTCATCAATATTTTCAGAAATTCTAAACAATCTCTCACCTTCACCAATATCTGCATGTTCAACTTCTAAAAGAGCTTTTCTTGCATTTTCAGCATCATAGCCATTGTCTAAAAACTTCCATTCCCTATCTCTCACAGAATACTGAAACTCAGTATCAAAAAATAACTTATCATGTCCACCATTCTCACCCAACAAAGTAGGAATAAGATTTACCCCATCATTGTAGTTACTCTCTGGCACTTCTACTCCCCCTAAATATGCGAATGTTGTCAATAAATCCAATGTTGAACTTAAATTCCTTGAACTCTGGTTTTTTGGAATCACGCCATCCCATGAAAATATAAATGGTACCCTGGTTCCGCCTTCATACAATGTATATTTTGTACCAGTTAAAGGCGCATTATTTCCATAATTACAAGGAGAACCACCATTGTCTGTAGTATACACAATCAATGTATTATCTTTTTGACCCATCTCCTCAACTTTATCAATTATCTCCCCAATTTTCTTATCCATCAATTCTAATTGAGCTATATAGTACTCTCTACCATGCTCTAAATTAGGCGTAATCACACCATCATACCAATCCAGATACTCGATCTCTTCAGGATCATAATCCTCATATTTTGGCAGTCCCCTTTTTTCTAACTCCTCTTCAGGCAATTGCCAAGTAAAATTATGTACCGCATTAAAAGCCAACATACAAAAATATGGCTCTTCTTCACTATCCTCCATAAATCTCATAGCCCTATCAGCAAATTCATAAGTTAGAAAATTGTGACATTCTACAGGTTTACCATTCTCAAACATCAGATACATATTATGAACATCAGTCTTCTTACCAAACTTTTCTTTTGCATCAATTTCATGAATCAAATAGTGCAATCTACCCATTCCCATAGCAGCAAGCCCATAAAATGACTCATCAAATCCATGATTTTCTGGACATTCCCTGCCACCAGGCTTATCCGGACCATAATGCACCTTTCCAAAATATCCTGTCCTATATCCCACAGCTTTAAGCAACTCTGGAATAGTCTTCACAGTCTTAGGAGCAAATCGCGCACTTCCAAAATACTTCGCACCCCATCGTTGTTGATAACTTCCAACAATCAATCCAGCCCTAGAAGGTGAACAAACTGGAGCACTAACATAGCCCTGTTCTAACAACATACCAGACGCTCTAAGTCTATCCAAATTCGGAGTATCCACATCTCCTAATATATTCTTAAATGACAAATCCCCATATCCATGATCATCAGAAATTATAAAAACAATATTAGGCTTTGAACCTTTTAACTCTTCTATATCTTTCATGTTTTACTCACTTTCATAATTTATTTATTAAACGTATCAATGCTATTATAGCATGAGTTAGTGGGAATGGGTGATGATTTGGGAATGGGTGGTGATTGAAGTATGTTAGCATTGCTATGCCATATAATTTACTTGGTTATTTTTAAATCTTTATTTTACCTAGTAGTAAATTTCCTCAATTTACTTGGGAAAAATTAAAAATCAATATTTACAAAGTAGTAAAATATTTAGTTTTACTTGGTTATTTTGAAATACATTTTTTACCAAGTAAATATTCTTATAAATTTTACAAAATTTACTTGGGTATTTGAAAATTCTATAATAACCAAGTAAATGGAACAAAAATTATACTTTGGTATTTTAAAATATAAAAATAACCAAGTAAATTGGTCAAAATATCTACTTGGTAAATTTAAAATATTAAAATAACCAAGTAAAGTTATTAAAACATTACTCTAAGCATCAAAAAAAAGAGGCCTCCGCCTCTTTTCCTTTTTCTATTATCTTCTTCCTATCAACTTACCATCCCAAGTAAAGTTGTACCATTTACCATCAATCCACTGTCTTCCAGAAACTCTTGTACCTGTATTTGGTCTTAGATATCTCCAAGCTCCGTCAATCCATTGCCATCCATATGCTTGAGTACCTGTCGCTGGTCTGAAGTACATCCAACCTAATGGAAGTTTTTGCCAGCCTTTAGCCATTGTGCCTGAGGTTAATCTAAAGTAATATTTAAATCCATTTTCTGGATTTGTCCACCAACCTTTTTGGTATCTTGTGTCTGGACCTTCTAAGGATAGCCAAATCATACCATTTTCGTGGAAGAATTGTGCCATTGATTCACCTTTATAGTTAAAGAATTTCCATGTCTTATTTATCCATTTCCATTCAGATTTTACCTGTTTTCCGTGATCAAAGTATATCCATTTTCCATTATGTTGTTCCCAACCATGTTTAACTTCAGGAACTTGAGGTTTTTCTTCGTCTTTTTGAACCTCTGGCTTTTCTTCTTGAATCCCAGGTTTTTCCGCATCATTTTGAACATCTGGTTTTTCTTCTTCAACCCCTGGCTTTTCTAAATTTTTCCCTTCTCCTAGATTCTTTTCAGATTCTTTTCCTTCTTCTAAATTCTTTTCAGGTTCTTTTTCCTTTTCTAAATCTTCTTTTGAATCTTCTATTTCTTCTTCTGAATTTTCTTCATTTTTCAATACTTCTAGCTCTTTATTTAGTTTATTTATTTGCGCTATAAGTTCTCTAATTTCTTTTTCATGTTGATCTAATTTTTGTTGAGTCTCATTTTTACCACTATTTAACTTCTCTTTTAAGTTTTTAATCTGTTCTTCTATTCCCTTTACCTTGGCTTTTTCTCTATTAACTATTTCTTCTACTTGAGATTTTTGTTCAGATACTGCTTCTAATTTCTTTTTAAGCATATCAACTTTAATTCTAATTAAATGAAAGTCTAAATTAGGAACATTAAGGGATGATTCTAATTCCACTAACGCTTGTTTAAGCTCTATTTGGGTTTTTTCTACATCTTCAACAAGATTTTGATATTCATTTTCAAGTGGTTTATTTTCTTCTTTTAACACTTCAAGGTCTATTTGTAGACTTTCAATTTGTGAAGCTAAATTTTTACTTTCCAATTTAAGTTGATCTAATTTATATTTAGTATCAATATATTCTTGTTCTTTACTATCTAGCTTTGTATGTTTTTCTTCTAATTGTTTACTAATTTTATCTATTTCAGCACTAATATTTCCTTTTTTATTTCCAACAATTATATTTGCTATTGCTGTCAATGATGTGTTATTTGGTAAATTAATTTCTGCACCAGCAGTGAAATATTGTGGTTTAGAAAAATCAAACTTTTCTAATTTCCATGTTACATTTATAAGTAATAGCTCACCTTTTGATGATGTAACTTCTATAATTTTAGGTAATTTAGCTAAAACTTCTTCTTTTTTTGCTCCCAATTCTACGTGAACATTTTTAATTTTTTGAATTGTATAAAGTAAATCACTTTCACTTTTTTCATTTTTTACTTCAATATAAAATGTTCCAGCTTTCATATCTTTATAAAAAACTGATAATTCTTGTATTCCTAATTTTTTATTATCAAAACCAACAATTTTAATATCTTTATTGTCTAAAGTCACTTTATTAATGCTTGCATCGCCATATTCATGGAATGAAACGATTAATAAACCTCTCTCTAATTCTAAATCATCATTTAAATTATAGCTTTTTTCATATCGTCAGTGATTAACTTAAATTCTAAACCACCAATTTTTTCATCAAATTCTACATCATATTTTTTATCTATTTCGTCTAAATCACCAATTTTACTTAAATCGTATTTAGAAGGAATGTTTTTTTCAACATTCACCACTTCTTCTTGATTGTTTTCAGCGTGAACCGACGTAGTAACAGATGACATAGGACTGAAAACTAAAATAAATGCTAATAATAAACTAAGCTTTTTTTTCATTCTTTCTCCTAATATGTTTTTACACTTATTATATTACTTTTATACATCAGTAACGATGTATTTTAATTGTAGCAATATTATAAATTATAACAAAATATCAGAAAATCGGCACTATTTTTATAAAACAGGTATTAAAAAGGGTATATGTTTTGATTATTATTCATTGAATCGATTTCACAGAAAATCTATTCAATCTTTTAATATTGTATAAATAATAGTTATTTCATATGTGCAGTAGGTTTCCAAGACAAATACCCCGTAATATTTTTCCTCATCTCAGTCATAAGAAAAAGAGGCCGAAGCCTCTTTTTCTATCTTTTTCCTGTTAACTTGCTATCCCAAGTAAAGTTGTACCATTTCCCATCAATCCATTGTCTTCCGGAAACTCTTGTAACTGTTGAAGGTCTTAGATATCTCCAAACTCCATCTATCCATTGCCATCCGTAAGCTTGAGTACCTGTACCTTCTCTGAAGTACATCCAACCTAATGGAAGTTTTTGCCAGCCTGTTGCAAGTGTTCCTGATTTTCTGAAGAATCTCCAATTTCCATCTATGAATTGTCTTCCTTTAACCATTGTTCCTGAAGATAATCTAAAGAAGTATCTGTATCCATTTTCAGGATTTGTCCACCAACCTTTTTGATATCTTGTGTTTGGACCTTCTAAAGACAACCAAATCATGCCATTTTCGTGGAAGAATTGTGCCATAGATTCACCCTTATAGTTAAAGAATTTCCATGTTTTATTTACCCATTTCCATTCAGATCTTGCTTGTTTACCTTGATCGAAGTATATCCATTTTTCTCCAACTTTTTCCCAACCATGTTTAATTTGTGGTTCGTCTGGTTTTTCAGGATCTTTTCCTTCGTCTGGGTCATTTACTTTACCAGGATCTTGTTCTGGATCTTTTTCAGATTCTTGTTGTTTCTTCAATGCTTCCAATTCTTTTCTTAACTTTTCTTTTTCAGCTTGAAGTTTATTAATTTCTTTTTCTTTTTCTTCTAATTTATCTTGAGCATCTTTCTTATCAGCTTCTGCTTTTTCTTTCATTTCAGCAATTTGTTTTTCTAAAGATTTAACTTTATCATTTTGATTCTTAAGTTTTTCTTCAGTTTCTGATTTTTGTTTTGATAAATCTTCAAGTTTCTTAGTAAGTTCTGAAACCTTAGCTTTAGCTTTTTCAAGATCTTCATTAGGATTTTTACTTAATTCCTCTAATTTAGCTTTTGCTTGATTCAACTCATCTTTTACTTTTTGTAATTGTTCCTCAAGAAGTTCATTTTCTTCATTAAGTAATCTAATTTCTTCCTGCAACTCTTCAATATCAGATTTAAGTTTTTCATTTTCCGCTGTTTTATTCTTGTTTTCTAATTCTAGTTGAGCTAATTTATCGTTAGTTTCATCAAGTTCTTTTTCTTTTTGAGCTAATTCTTTTTTGTTTTCTTCTAATTCTTTATTTAATTTTTCTAATTCAGAATTTGGATCTTCTGATTTTTCACCAAATACTTTCCTATTTGAATTTGCGAATGTTTCAATCCATTCAAATAGTTTTTCTTCTTCATATTTAGCTTTAGGATTATCTGCCCAGAATGCTATCATTGAACCAATTGTTTCAACTTGGTCGCCGACATTCTTATCAAATTTATATTTATCTTGTTGCATTCTTGTTAATGCTTGATTACGAGAATACCCACTATCTGATTCATTTCCTAAAACATAGTACCAAGAATCATTTACATTTAAGATATCATGTCCTTGATGTTTGTGTGTACGTGTACTTGCAACATTGAAACCATACCAACCAGCAGTCCAGTATGCTACAATTATGTCTTTTTCGAATGGATAGCTTGTAATATTGTTGTAGTAAATACCATCATTAAATGCCATTGGTCTAACATTTTTACTTGAAATGTATTTAGCTAAATCATTAGCGTAATTTACAACTTTTTCATATTCGCCATTATTAATTAAGTTTGACCATCCTGGATTTCCGAATGCATCATTTGCAAATTCATCAAAACCAATGTTAAATATATCAATACCTTTTTGTGCAAAATAATCTACATATTTTTTAACTAATACTTTCGTAAATTCTACAGTTTCTTCATTATTAATGTTTAATGTAGTTACTGATTTTTTATTTCCTGCTTTATAGTGAGAATCTTGGATTCCAAGGTGTTCAGCAGCATCAATTATCGCATCCATGTGACCTGGTGAATTTAGTCCAGGGATTATACGAATGTTCTTTTTCTTAGCATATGCTAAAATTTCATCCATTTCGCTTTGAGTTAATGCTTTTTCTGCATCTTCAGTCAATCCTTTTCTCTTAGCATAGTTTTGATTTCCTAGTTTTATACCTTCTTTTACTTTTTCACTTTCGTATATTGCTTTATTTGTCTTAATAGTCATGTCATCCAATAGGAATCTCATGCCATCATTTCCAAATAAAATTTGTAGATGAGTATAACCTTCTTTACTCAATTTATCAATAATATTAATGATATTTTGTTTTGAATAGTATTTTCTACCAGCATCTAAACTCATTATTCTTGAGTTTTTAATTAGTTCATTTTTTTCTGGAACATTTTCATCAGCTACCTTATCATCAACAACTACAATTGCTCTAGCAGTTAATGATGTGTCATTTGGTAATTTAACTTGAGCCACAGTTCTATAATTTTGTGGTTTTGAACCATCATAATCTTCTTCAAATGACCATGTTACCTCCACAGTGAATGGTTCACCCTTTGATGGTGTAACTTTTATTGATTTTGGTAATTTAGCTAAAGCTTCTTTTTCGCTTGATCCAAATTTTACATGAACATTTTCTACAGTTTCAATGTCATAAATAATTCCTTCATCAACTTCTTTTTTATATGAAAGATTTAACACATTACTTACATTTAGATTTTCTAATTTACTTGTGTAGTATAGCTTTCCACTATTGCCTTTAAGTTCTACATCTTTAATAATTGCAACACCTTGATCATTTAACGTTGTTGTAGCGATTGGTTTTGCTTCTTTATTAGTTGTAGGATTTTCTTTATATACATTTAATGTTGCTTTAGCTTCCCCATTTGAGAATGTTAAAGTAAATTTACCATCTTCTTGCTCGAAAGCTTGAGCATTATTCATTGGAACATTAACTGTATCTTCCTTAACTGTTTCATACATACGCCAGTTATAGATACGCACACCACCCCAAGGTGATCCATTATCTTTCTTGATAATTTCTAATTTCCAATCTTGAGCTATTATTGGTTTTTCAAAAACACCATCTGTTACATGTTCTCTATTATTTTGTACATGAACTGCTTCTTTATATTGACCGTCTTTATCTTTATAGTAAATCTTAAATTCTCTCGTATTCATCTTACGGTCATCAACACTTTCACCACCTGCACCAGCATGATCGATACCCCAAGATGCAATTGTACGAGGTTTGTCTAATCTAACTTCTGCTTCTGTTTCCCTTGGATAGTACCATTTATCTGCAGTATTATTAATTGTACCAGTAAGAATGTTTTCTGGTCCTTCAGCATTATATTTTGGTGCATTAAGAATTTTTGCTAAAGGCATAATATTTACTGGTTGTGGTTTAGCTTCAGTAGTATCTGAGACTTCCATATTCCAATTAAATTTTTCTACTAACTCTTCTGAACGTACGCCATTTTCACCAACTGCCACTACCTTAATATCACTTAAAGTACCATTTGAGTCAGCATCTCTTTTAACTTTTGGTAAGAATATATAATTTGATGAGCTTGCATTTATGATTTCCCATTTACCATTTAATTTATGATAAACTTCATAAGTTTTAGCACCTTCCACCTTATCTACATGAATAAGAGCTTCTGCAGCTAATGAACTCATATATGAAACTTTATCTACATATACCTTGCTTGGTTTTGCAGGTTTATTTGTATTGTCATAAATAGATAAATGACCAAAGTTAAGTCCAGTCTTATCTTTTTCATTTCCTGTAAGTTTCACACTAATTGCATAAATAGTTTGTCCCTTTAATGAGGATAAATCTACTTCAACTTCTCCCCATACATTTTTTACTTCAACAGGGAAATATTTAACTTCTTTATAGTCTTTGCTTGTGTGAACGCCCAATTCAACTTTTGCATCTCCAGTTTGGTGCATTGCAACTTTAGCTTTTGTTGTTTCAGTCGCTTTTGCTTCCATTGAGTATAGTTGAATTGTTGTATTTTTATCTTTAGCAAGTTTTCCTTCAAATTTCAATGATGTACCACCATTGTATGCATCATCAAAATCGTAACGTGCTGTTATTTCATTTCCTTCTTCGTTATTAATAATCCAACGCCATGTTGGCATAACATCTTGTACAGAACGTCCATTCCATTCTTCATCTAATGATTTTCTACCATTAATAAACCAGTGACGTCCATGTCCTGTGTTAAAGTCTGTACTAAATGGTAATGATAAAATCGGTGTCTTATCTGCTACAAATCTTGCAATACCAGACCAAGCTTGTTTATCATCTGCATTTGCAGGATTATTTGTATGGCCAACCCAGAATTTTTGTTCTTCATTGTGATAATCTTCACCATCTTTTGACATCCCGATAATTGTATCTGGCACGAAAAGACCTAGTGAAGCTACTGTCTTTTTATCTCCACCTATAAATTCACCTTTTCTTTGGTGAGTTCTATATGCTCCACCTTTTTGAAGTTCAAGACCCATATATGCATCAAATCTATCTAGGCCATTTTTTTCAAATTGTTTACCAGGACCTGCAGCATCTCCCCAACTAAAATCTGCAAAGAACATATCACTTGGGAAGTTTCCTTGTCCATCTGTTTGAAATAATTCTGGATTTCTAGATAGTCTTCCTCCTCCATCGTACCAAATCATTTCAATTGGATAGTTAATAGATTTAGCATATTTCTTTAAATGCAACAAGAAATCTCTAAATGATTGTGATGTACTTGATTCTTGATTGATAAAGTATCCATCAAAACCGTAATATTTCGCAATTTCAACTAATTTTTCAGCAACTGGATATGTGCCGTCTTGTCTTTTTTGTAAAACTTTTCTCGCCATATCCCCATTACTTCCCCAGTTAAAGAATATAGTTCCATACATTGGTACACCATTTCTATGAGCTGCGTCAGTAACTTCTGGATTCGGAATCAAACCATCCCAAAATACCATTTTGTCTAATAGTTGCCAATGGTCAAAAGCATACACTTTATAGCCTTGACCACCTCCACCAACTGCAGAATGTAGTGGTGAACCAGAGCTTAGATATGCTAATGACATAACTTTTGCATCTGGATTAGCTAATGGGTTTAACACTGTACCCATATGTCTTTCTTTTAAAGGTACAACTGATTTATGAATTTCATCATAAATATCATCTTGTGGAGTCCAATTAATAATTTTATCTAAATCGATTTTCTTATCTCTTGGACGAATAGATACAGCTTGCTTTGAAACCTCCGCCTCAGTTGGAATGCTCTTTTTCACATTCACCACTTCTTCTTGACTATTTTCAGCATGAACCGATGTATTATTAAACGGCATTGAGCTGAAAACTAAAATAAATGCCAATAAAAAACTTATAATTTTTTTCATTGTTCCTCCTTATATATTTTTACAATTATTATATTACTTTTATTCACCGATGACAACGTATTACATTGATGTGAAATTGATTATTTATAACAAAACGTTAGATTTGTAACACTTATAGAGTGTTAATATACATGAAAAAGATTGTATTTCTTGATTATTATGCATTGAAACGGTTTCATAGAAAATGTTTTCAACTATTAACTTTTGCATAAAAAAATTGTTCTTCTCAAATTTAGAAAAACAAATTCAAGAAGAACAATATATTCTCATTTATTTTATTAACTTTTTAGAAAAATATTCTACTAAAAAATATATTATTGTCGCGTGCACCATTCCCGCTACAATGTCTAAAACTACATGTTGTTTAACCAAAACAGTTGTTAATGCTATTAGTGCTAAATAACTTATCATAAGAATTTTGCTTGATCTTCTATATTTTAATTTTGAAAAATAGAAAATACTTAACAACATATGCGCAACATGTAAAGATGGTGCTCCGGAATAGGAATTATCAACACTATAGGTTATTTTGACCAAATTTGAGAAAATATCATCTCCTAATAAATTTGTATCATATCTTGGTACAAATGTTTGAAAATTTATATAGATGACATAGGCTATAGTCTGTGATGCAAATAGAGCTATGACAAATTTCTTATATTCCTTCTCATTTTCTATTAAAAGTAATACACCAATCAAAACTATCATAACAGCAAATGTGTGATATACAATAATAAGTTCTTTTATCATGGGTATCATATCATCAAAAGCAATCTTGATATTTCTAACATTTCCAAAAGGTCGATTGAAAAGTTCAAATGTAAATATTGAATACAGTGTAAATAGCAAAATCCAGATAACTTTTTTATTTTTAAAAGCGTTAAATATTTTTTGAATGTTTATCTTACTAAAGATTTTGTTGTTTCCCATGTATTCATCTTTCTATCTTTTAATGTAAATATTTTATATAAAACAAATGTGCCAACATTAAATAATAAAACTAATGTCATGGCATGTAAAATACGGGAATCAAACAGAGGCATTCCCCCAGGCATAGCAATCATGTACCCGTAATTTATACGTGAATATATTGGCTTTAGAATAAAATTAACGCATATTAATAATAGATTAAAAATATTTGTGAAAACTAAAACATTTCTTAAATCTTTTTTGTTTAATGACACATTTTCTACAAATAATAAATCTGCAACCACCCATCCTAGTATCAAATGAACGATAAAGAATTGGAAATTTGTATAATGTGGGAAGTTATATGCGTATAAATCTGGCATGGTAAGTGCAAATAGACTTCCGAAAAATCCCCAAAATATTGTCATTACTTTGAAGAACTTAATTTTTGTAAATACTGCAAAAATCAAGAAAAATACCGCGATTCTACAATGATACAAAGGTAGACTCATATCAAATGAAAATCTACCAGATCCAAATTGCCATAAATACAAAACGATCTGGTCGACAAGTATGATTGATGCAAATATCTTTAGTAACTTTTTGTTTGTTGACGCAATATTTAGATTGAATTTTTTATTGATTATTAAATATGCAACAGTTAAAAATGCAATTAATATCACTATATGAAGCATACCGTATTTATCAAATACGAATCCATCTTCTTTCCCTCTAAAAAAATATTTCATAAATTCCATAATTTTCTCTTTTCCTATCTAATTTAAATCGTATATTATTAAAAATTTTAATATACTTATATTAATGATTTTAGAAAAAAGTGCAATATTTAATCCTATTTAAATGTTAAAAATTTATTAAGAAAATATTAAAACTAGATAAAATACACGAATTTCGTCTATTTATCTAGTTCTAAAAATATTATTTATTTTTTATATTTTAAGTTTCTAAATTCATCTATGAAATTAGGCCAATCGGTTTGTATACAATTCGCTCCCAGTTCAAGCATTTTACCCCATACAGCTTCTTCATTTCCTAAAATGGCCTCATCGTCTGATAAATTTAGAAATAAATTAAATCCCTTACCTAAAGTCTCCGAATTTATCATACGTAATTGAAAATCAAATAATTTAGAATTTGAAGAAAGATTATATAAATCACTATCTTTCCCAGTGATTATCATCTCTGCCCCAACTAAATTATAGTAATCAAATTGTAAAACTCTCTCAAAATCATCTTCGGAATAAATTATTGGGAAATAATATAAAGGTCGCTTAAAATTTTTTAATTTTTCCAAATACAAAATATTTGCACTTGATTTGAAAAGTAAATTCTCTGTCTTTCCACAATTATCAATTATATCGATAAACGCTTCATCATCCCAATAGTTCCAAGATCTATCTATATTGACTAAAGCATTATCAGGAATCCATTCCAAGTATTCTTCAAGTGTATTAATTTTCTTTCCACTAAGAGTCCCAATAGTATTATAAAATTCTAAATTATCTATTTCATGTGAAGAAAGTTCAGAGAAATTTTTATCTATATTAAAAAGTTGTTTCTCATTTCCATCATGAAAAATATAATATTTTCCATCACTTGACCTACAAACATCTATTTCAACAATATCCACGCCGGCTTTGAGCGCTAGTTTAGAAGATTCTATAGTATTTTGAATGATATTAGCTCCATAAAAACCTCTATGACAAGCTATCAAAAGACTGTTATTTTTCAGCTTTTCTTCCAATAATCTGTTTTTCATCACATCTCCATTTTTTGAATAACTTCATTCTCATCAATTTTACTTATTTTATTTTTCTTCTTTCTATCAAATCCTCTACCATAAACTAAGTACATTACTATAGTACTGATAATCATCAATACAACAGAATACACCAAGTTTATCGCTCTGGCATCAACACTAGCCATAGGATCGGCATTTTTCCTAATCATTATCCCCAAAGTTTCAGCAGTTGGATGATATAGAAATGCTGATAAATCATAATCTACCAATAATCCATTAAAATTCAATGCAAACAATGCTAGCGCTGTAGGTAATATTACAGGCACAATTACTTTTACTAAAGTCCTAAAACTGGATGCACCTAGGTTTCGTGAAGCATTTTCCAAATTCGGATCTAATGAAAGCAATGAACTTTTGATATATCTCAATGTTGATGGCATTGTGTTTATGATATACGCAATTAACAGGATAACAAGCGAACCGACAAGCACATTGTTAAATAGCCATGGCCATCCTTGGCTATATCCAAGTATTAAACCTAAAGCAATAAATAAGCTTGGCACCAACCATGGTATATAAAAGGCATATTCTAAGATTAATGCAATTCTTGTTTTATATTTTGTCACAATCCACGCAACAACTATCATTAAAAATACTGTTGTAAAGGAAGCCAAACCAGAATAAATCACTGAAGTAATGAATGTTTTTAACACGGAAGCATCCCCCAACACCTTGGCATAATTTTCAAAAGTAAACTTACTTAAATCAATCACACCTTTTGCAATCTGAGTATATGGCATAAATGAAAATAGCACAACCATAAATATTGGCAGTGAATAAATCACAAATAGTAACCAAGCCAAGATATGGACTATTGTGTTTACAAGCGGATTGTGAATTTTTACCTTCTCAATTTTTGTTTTAGTTTTTGAAATGGATAAATAACTACCTCTTCTTTCATTTCTCGTCATTATCATTAATAATATCATTTGAGAAATACCTAAAAGTAAAGCCAATACCGCCGCAATATCTCTTGAAGATACACGTTTCGCAAAATCAAGTATCAAAGGTGAGATTGTCCTAAATCCTTCACCACCAACCATTAGTGGAGCAGCCATAGCACCTAAACCTGTTTGAAACGCCATAACTGTTAATGTTGTAAGTGTTGGTTTAAATTGAGGAAGTACCACTTTTGTAAGAATGGTCCACTGATCAGCACCCAGATTTTCAGCCGCTTGTATTGTTTGAAAATCTATTGATTTAACAGCATTTCTAAAAAACAGCATATGATTTGATGTACATGCAAATGTCATAACAAAAATAACCGCCGGGGCGCCAATAAACCAGCCTTTATTGAAATTTGGTATTATGCCATTAAGCATATTTGTCACAATTCCATTTTGTCCATAAACTAGTAAATATCCGTTATTTAGTAAAATACCTCCAAACACCAAGGTAGACATAAAAGCTATTCTTAATATTTTCGCTCCCCAAACTTTATAATATTCGGTTATTAAAACGATAAATATTCCTACAATATTTACAGTAAAACTTAGCACTATACCAATCATAAAGGAATTAGTAATCCCTGTAAGAGCACGTTTTGATTTACTTACTTTTTCTATTGCTCTAGTAGATATGCTACCATCTTTTACGAATGTTTCACGCAGTACAGACAAATTCGGCCAGATTAAAAATGAAAAAATTAACCAAGCAAAAAATATTAAAATTAATATTAATCCAAAGTTTAATTTCTTTCCTTTTCTAAATTTACTCCACATTGTATAACCTCCCCTTTTCATCATATTGAAGAATATTTTTAGGAGATATTGCGACATTTACCTTATCACCTATTTCAAAATAGTTTTTACCCCCTTCTTTCTCTAATGATTTGAATTCAAGATTATTAAATTTAAGTGTATAAATGGATGTAGTACCTGAATAGGTCCTATCTATAACTTCAACAGGAATCTCGATTTGCCCTTCTTTTAATTCATTATAGAAGTTTTTAATTTTTTCTATTCTGATATAGGATTTTGCATTTTCATTTAGATTGCAATTTCCTAATCTGTTAATTTCTCTTATAAAATCACTACTCAAAAGATTTGCATCCCCAATAAAATTACATACAAATTCTGTTTTAGGTTTTTCATAAATATCTCTTGGAGTACCTATTTGCTCAATATATCCATTATTGAAAACCGCTATTTTATCCGATAAACTAAGTGCTTCCTCTTGGTCATGAGTTACATAAACTGAGGTCATTCCAGCATCTCGTTGTATTTTTTTAAGCTCATTTCTTAATTGTTTTCTTAGTTTCGCATCTAAATTTGATAAAGGCTCATCAAGCAGCATAGTTTCTGGTTCTTTTGCTAGAGCTCTAGCAATAGCAACTCTTTGTTGTTGCCCTCCTGAAAGTTCTGAAACATTTCTATTTAATTGCTCATCATTCAAATTTACTAGTCTCGCCAAATAATCAATTCTTTCCTTAATCTTTTCTTTACTAGCTTTAGCAACTTTCAAACCGAATACAATATTTTCATAAGATGTCATTGTTTGAAATAACGCATAAGATTGAAATACCATTCCTAAGTCTCTTTTTTCTACAGCTTTATATGTTATATCTTCTCCAGCTAAAATTATTTGACCTTTTGAAGGCGTCTTAAAACCAGCAATTGATTTTAATACTGTAGACTTCCCACATCCCGAAGGTCCTAAAAGGGTGAAAAACTCTCCCTTTTCTACCTTAAAACTTATATCATCAACTGCAATAAAATCTCCATATTTTACTTGTACATTTTTTAGTTCTAACATAATTCCCCTCTTTGAAAAAGGCTGAGCAAATGCCCAGCCTATGATTTTACACAATTTATACTCAAGACAGCTCTTCTATAAATTGTTTATTTATATTTTAGTCAATTATTTCTAATTCAACCTTTTCAATCCAGCTGGATAAGTTCTTTGTTACCCATTCCCAATCTAAATCCATTGGAGTTGTTTGTTCCATAATTTCAACCATTCTCTTATCCGCTTTTTCTTGAGCTTTTTTATTTACTGGCCATGATCCAAACTCTTCAGCCCATCCACCTTGAACTTCTGCAGAACCAAACCAATTAATAAAATCTTTTGCTAATTGATAATCTTTGTCATCCCCTTTATTTATAATTCCGATTTGTTCTTTCATTGATACTACACCATATTCTGGATTTACTGGTGTAGACTTGTGACCAAATTGTTTTTCAGCTCCTGGGATACCTGATGAAAATGTGAATGTCACAGGGATCTTACCATTTGAGAAGTTTTCATTTTCGTCTTCAGCTTCAGGTGTAACACGACCATTTTTATACCATGAATCTACTACATCCCACGCTTCTTCTTTAACGCCTAATTCAGCAGCATCATCCTTAAATGCATACAATACAGAGATAAGCGCTTTTTGATTTGTACCACCAGTTAAATTACTTGGTAATTTATATTTTCCTTTGAATTTTTCATTTGTTGCAAGATCTACCCAATCTTTTGGACCTTCTTTAATATATTTTTCATTAATTAACATCATAATTCTTTGTTCAACCAATGGATAATAATATCCCTTACCGGAAATATTCTTTTCATCCACTTCTTTAGCCCAATCCGGTTCAAATTCAACTAATAAATTTTCGTTTTTAATAGTTCCAAACATCGCATCATCAAGACCGAAAACTATATCAGCTTGTGGATTTCCTTTTTCAGCTAAAACTCTATTAAGTGTATCTCCTCCACCAGCACCAACAATTTGTAGTTCAAATCCTTTTTCTTTAGCCTTTGATACTAACCATTCTTCTCTACCATCAGCATTTGAGTTTGTATAAATAGTTAACTTTTTACCATTAGAATTTCCATCTTTATTTGATTCATCCTTTGAATCACCCTCAGAAACTGATTCTCCTTTTGATTCATCTTTTGTATCATTTGTATTGCTACAAGCAACAAAAGAAAATACCATTACTAATGCAAGTAGCATTGCTATTATCTTTTTCATATAATCCTCCAATTTTCGTGTTAAATAATATAGCATATAAATTATTTACAACTTGAGTGTACATGTTAAATATTAAAACCATATTAAATCGATGTAAAAAATTGTTAAATCTGGTAAAAAATATATTATCAAAAATGATAAAAATAAGGTGTCAAAACTTGTAACCATCACATATATCTGCATTGTCTTAAAATAAATTTCAAAAAACGCATTAACTTTCCTAACTAGTTTTTCATTATCATTAGTGATATGATTAACATAGTAAATATGAGTATATTACTCAAACTAACGGGTATTGTTAATAATTTATTTTTAGGTGGATGCTATGAACAAATTAAAAAAATATATAATTTCATTTTCTACTTTACTAATACTTCTTTTTACATCACATATAGCTTTAGCTAATAATATTGAATCAATTAATTCTAAAGCAAAAATACATAAAGACGGATCTGTTACCATTACGGAACATCGTATTTTCCATGCCGAAAAAGGGACTGAACATTATCTAACTTTCGGAAATTTAGGACCTTCAGAACTTTTAGATTTTAAGGTTTATGAGAAAGGTGAAGAATTACAAAACATAGGGTCATGGGATACCAAAGCAAGTTTAGAGGAAAAGGCTGGGAAATACGGTGTCAATAAAACTTCTGGTGGTATTGAATTATGTTTCGGCATAGGCAGTTATGGCAAAAAAGATTTTACTATTGAATACACATTTTCAAATTTCATTAGAGAATTGCAAGACGGAAAACAGGCTGCTTATTGGTACTTCATTCAGCCTAATATGAATCCAGTTTCAGAAATTGAAATCATTGTAACAAATGATTTCGGATTTAATTTCAAAACTTCAGGGACAAAAATTTGGGGCTTCGGATATAAAGGACTAACAGAAATACTAGATAATCAACTCTCATTAACAGCAAATAAAGGATTTAACACAAGCGATTATATTGTAATGTTAAGCATTTTCCCCGAAAAGACTTTCAACACAACAGCAAAGTCTAAGCATACTTCAAAAAGCATATTAAATTTAGCCATGACGGGAGCTACTTCAAATGAAACAGTACAAGAAAATCCTACAAATAATAGAAAGAGTAATTTTTTCTCAAATGATGCTGAAAGAAATAAACTAATACTGTTTGGGTTAATATGGTTAGGTGCTGCAATTCTCATTTATCCTTTAGTTTATGCTAATGAAAAGCGTAAAAAGAAAGAAGAATATGAGGAAACACATAGATATATTACATATACACGCGAAGGTACATATTATAGAGAAATTCCATATGATGGAAAGATAACAGATATTGGAGAATTTTTCACTGCTCCCCTATCACAATATATTATGGTTTTAATATTGAAATGGATACAAGACGGATATCTTAAAGAGACAAAAACTAAGAAGGGTTTAATCTTTAAAAAAGAAAAATTTGCCCTTGCTATTAATGAAAACATTCATTTTGAATCTGATTCACAAGCAGAAAAAGAACTTTGGGAAATGATTGTGTCAGCCTCAGGTGAAGACAAAATATTATCCGAAAGAGAATTTTTAGATTATGTTTATAAATATGAGAATGGTATAAATTGGTGGCATGGTCATATAAACAATGAAGGAATAAAGAATTTAGAAAAAGAAAACTACATAAAAGCAGAATATAAAAAGTTTTTCATATTCTTTACGACTAAAAGATATAAAGCAACCAAAAAAGGTCAACAACTTATCGACAATATTATGGGATTTAGAAACTACCTACTAGACTTTTCCCTTCTTTCTGAAAGAGAAGTTGGCGATGTTAAACTCTGGGAAAAATACATGATCTGGGCTAGTATGATGGGAATAAGTAAAGAAGCATACAAACAATTAAGTTTAGTAAACGCTAAAATTGTTGAAAAATTCAACTATAATTTTGACACAATATCTTCAGCAGATAGCTTTGCATCAAGCATAGAAAGATCTCAAAGAATTATAGATAATCGATACGAATCTTCAAGCTCCTCTGGTGATGGCGGTTCATCCTACATCGGTGGCGGAAGTGGTGCCGCAGGAGAAAGCTCTGGCGGTGGAACAAGATAATATTATAATTTGTGTATAAGGACTTTTAGCACCATATTTTGATTTCTAAAATTTGGTGCTAATTTTTTTAGATGATTTTAGCACCATATCTATTTTTTTAAAAAATGGTGCTAGATTTTTATAAGAATTTTTAGCACCAAATATGATATTTCTCAGTTTGGTGCTATTTTAGCCAAATTATTTTAGCACCATATCTGATACTTCTTCTTTTGGTGCTATTTTTATCCATAACTTTTAGCACCATATTTGAAATTTTTCATTTAGGTGCTAGTTCTTATGAATCTCCTTAAAAATTCTAAGAGTTTTGGAACTAAATTTCAATTTTTAATATTTAGTTCCAATTTTCTCAAGGCATTTTGGTACTAAATTTCCATTTTTAAAATTTAGTTCCATTTTCATCCAAATTTTTTGGTACTAAAATCGATTTTTTCAAATTTAGTACCATTCCCACAAAAACTTCCAATACCCATTCTAAAAATTAAATCATTTTCCTATTGTCTATCTGAATGTATTGACAGTGCCCCTATTAAATTGGCGTCATTTCTATATTTACATGTGACAACTTCCGGTTTGCTAAATGGGATGAATGGTATTTTGCCCCAAAGCTTGTCTACATGTTTTCTAATTATTTCGGTGACTTCTTTTCTTTCGCTTATTCCGCCACCTATTGCAATTTTTTCTACATCGAGAATGCTTTGTATGGTATAAATGCCTGTTGCTGCCAAACTTCCAAATCTATCTAAAGCTTTTATTGCTTCTTCTTCATTGTTATCGTAGGCTTCAAAGAATTCAATGCCATTTACATCTGCTATAACTTTTCCTGATTTTAGCATTTCATCTTTGTATATGTTTATTAGACCTGTTGTTGAAAAGGAGCTTGCCATAAAAGGGCTCAACTGTCCTGTTTTGTCAGCACCAAGGATTGAGATTTCTTCCATATTGGCTAATTTTTCGAAATTGGAAACTATATGTGAAAGTTCACCAGACCCGAAAGAATTTCCCATTCTCACTTTGCCATCTAGGATTACTCCACCGCCCGTACCGGTTCCGAGAACTATTACTACTCCATCTTTTACATCTGATAATGCACCACTCCACGCTTCCGCTTTAGCTGCACATTTTGCATCATTTGCAATGGTGATTGGAACATCTAAATGTTCATTTAGTTTTGCGACAATTGGAAAGTCTTTTACAAACATGTACACACCAAGTGTGTGAGCGATACCTTTATCTGTATCTATCCTACCTGGTAATGATATGGCTATTGAATCAATGATATCTTCATATTTTTTACACAGATCTACTAGGGAATCAACTACTTCTGTTTTAGATTTATAATTTGAAGGAAGTTTCCCTTTTTCTAAAAATTTGCCATTTTCATTCATAAGTGCATATTTGGTATATGTGCCACCAACGTCCAAAACTAAATACTTTTTCATTATGCTCTCCTACTTTATTAATTATTTATTTGATTTTACCGCAGTGATGAATCTTTCCGCTATTTCTGGATCTACATCAATATATGTATTTTCTGAATCTTTAAATATTGAATAGTTTATTTTATTTTTTGTTGTAATGTCTTCATAATTTTTCTTACAAGAACTATGGACATATTGAGCGTTTGTAGATTTTAACAGTTCAACCACATTGTCAGGATTTATTCCAGAACCCAAAATTATCTCAATTTTATTTTCATATTTTTGAACAAGTTCTTTAATTAAATCTGTATTTTCCAATGCACTTGCTGTTTGCCCACTAGTTAATACCCTATCTACTTTCAATTCTATTAAATCTTCAATTGATTGGAATGGATCTTTTGTATTATCAAATGCTCTGTGGAATATTGCAATCTTTCCAGCATTATGAATCTTCTCTACAAATATTTTCGTTTTTTCCTTATCTATTTCAAAATCTTCTGTTAAGAAACCAAAAACTATTCCGTCAATTTTTTCATTTAATAAAATATCCAATTCTTCTAACATTTCACTAAATTGATTATCAGTATAGCAAAAACCCGCAGCACGATTTCTAATCATACAATTCTTTTTGATATTGATATTTTCTGCAATTTTTCTCAATACACCAGGACTTGGAGTCAATCCGCCTAGACATAGTGCAGAATTGATTTCAACACTATCAAATCCTAACTTTTCGGCTAATTTTGCGGCTTCATAGTTTTCAATACATAATTCGACTTTGACTTCATTCATTGATTCCCTCCATTCACAATATAAATATTATCTATACTTCTATTATACAATAATATCACCATCTTCAACTTGATTTAATTTATATATACCATAAGCGTAGATTTTCGCACATTTCACTAAATCATCGATATCCATCCATTCGTTTGGTAAATGAGCGATTCCATTTTGGCCTGGAAATGATGGACCAAAAGGAATGACTGTCTTTATTTTATGCGCATAAGTCATACCTGTAGTTGTTGTTGGCTCGATTTCTTGACCTGTCGCTTCTATATATGCTTGATTTAGTAATTTCACATTTGTAGATTCTGGATTTTTAAGAGCAGCTTCTGTGTAATTTATAAGGGAAACTTCTAAATCTTCAGCTTTTTCTTTTATTTTTTCTATAATTTTTTCAATGTCACATTCCCCCATTGAAAGTTGAAATCTTAGACTTTCTTTTGAATCTTCTGTAAATATTCTATATCCTCTAACTATTAGTTTTCCAAAATACTTATCTTCAAAATCTATACCAAGTCTTTTACCATTATTATCAGCATTTAGAATGTATTTGTTTAAGAATGTGTATAGTTTTTCTTTATCCCCTGAAACTTTAATATTTGCTCTTGCTCTTTCCCCATATATCGCTGGGAATTTGTTATCCGGAACAAAACCAAGCACTGGTAGTTTCTCTTTAGACAAATAGTAGTCTATATCAGACATTCCGCTTTCTTCGTCTGCACCAAATACAATTCTTATTTCTCTCTTTGGTTTAATCTCTAGGTTTTTTAATGCAATAAGTCCATATAAAGCAGCAATTGCCGGCCCTTTATTATCTAACGCACCTCTTGAATACATTCTATTTTCTATAATTTTTCCAGAAAAAGGTGGACAAATCCAATCATCCCAATCACCTTCTGGCACTACATCTAAATGTCCAAAAATTCCCATGTGTTCTTCTGAATCACCATATTTTGCATACGCCATATATCCATCAACATTTTTCATCGTAAAATTTTCTCTCTCACAAATTTGTAAAATTGCATCTAATACTTTTCTACAATTCTCTCCAAAAGGTGCATTTTCTTTTGGAGATGATTTTACACTTGGGATATTAATTATCTTTACTAAATCCTCTATCATTTGGTCTTTAAGTCTATCTATTTCAGCAAATAACTTTTTTTTCATTATCCCTCCACGATTTTATTAAAACTTTCTCTATTTGTATTTTTTATAATCAATTCTACTAGTTTAATACATTCCTCTATATCTGATTTATGGACAATACTATGATTTGTATGCATATATCTTATAGGGATGGAAAGTGATAAGTTAACAACTCCTTTTAACGTCTTATGAATGTTTCCTGAATCAGTACCACCTCTATTAAAAACTGCATACTGATATTTTATCCCATTATTTTCACATAAATCTTCTATCCATCTCATCAATCCTCTATGAGCTATGCTATTTGAATCAATAAAAGATAAAACGACTCCACCGCCTAATTTCACAATATTTTCATCAAATGGTGTATCCCCTGCAACGATAGTATCAATTGCAATTCCAATATCTGGCTCAATCATATGTGTTGAAGTCCTTGCTCCTCTAAGTCCTGGCTCTTCTTGTACAGTAAATGCCCAATAAAGCTCGCAATCGGATTTAATATCTTTTTTCAAAGTTTCCAAACCAACAAAACATGAGACCCTATCATCAAAAGCTTTATTTAACAATGTTTTCCCAAATCCTAATTCAGAAAATTGAGATACAGGAGTGACCATATCTCCAATTTGAATATTCGCCCTTTTTATCTCTTCAGCATCCATTCCTAAATCTAGATACATTTTATCCTTAGGAATGGTCTTCTCTCTTTCCTTTGGATCTATCATATTATGTGATGAGGGACTGGAAATAACGCCTAAATATTGTTTGTTGTCTCTCGTTGTAAGTGTATAAAGTTGTCCAACTACTAAATGAGGCCATAAACTTCCTAGCATTCTAAGTTTTAAGAAATTATCTTCAATACTTTCGACTATAAAGCCAACCTCGTCCATATGTGTTGCGAACATCAGCTTAATCGCATTTTCATCTTTCTTTTTATCATCATATGCAATTATACTGCCGATACCATCATAAAAATAATTTGAAACTTCTTTCTCTATCAAATCAGAAACCGACTTTTCAAATGAGGAAACCCCATTAATTGAAGATAATCTATTTAGTAAATCTAAATCCATTTATCTCTCCCTTCTTATCAAATTACTAATATTCTCATCTTCAATAAGCTTCAATAGAAATGTTTCTAACTTTTCAATATCGTTTTTAGAAACAATAACACTTGATGTTCCCATATTTTTCATTGGTATACCGACGGAAAGTGTTGGTACCCCCGCTAAAGTTTTATGAATAAATGAACCATCATTTCCTAAAACCCCCACATATGGTTTAGTTTCATATCTTTCTGTAATATACCTCAATAGATTTTGGTCTGGTATCATCTTTGAATCATAATATCCAACAATAACGCCATCTCCTAATTCTATCTTTGGATTTGAATTATTTACTTCAAATCCTGTCACTACTATTGCCAAATCTGGCTCAACTACATGGTTTGCAGTTTTTGTGCCTCTAAAACCAATGGTGGATTGAGCAATCGCACCAATGTAGAAATTATTATTTAATTTCCTTTCTTTAATTTTTTCAAGTATCTTTATACTCAAATATTGTGGTATTTTTTGAGTTAAACTCCTTCCAATAATATTATTTTCCGTTTCTATTAACTCAGACTCTAGCGCAATTAAATCACCTATATTTAATTTTGTGTCGTCAAATGTTTCGACATATAAATCCTCTAACTTAATAGTTGAGATTTTTTCTTCTAATATTTTCTTATTTATTGTGATAAACCCACTAATATTCTCATTATCTCTAGTTGTGATGTTTACTCTTTGATGCAATAAAGATGCTGGAGATAAATCTTCTAAAGTTAAAAAGTTTGCATGATTATCTTTATCAACAGCGCTAACTATTAATCCTATTTCATCCATTGCACATGCAATCATTATTTTTTTTCTATTTTCTGGATTTTCAACTAATCTTTTCGCAAATATAGAATAAAGTCTATCTTCTACAATTTCATCAGAATATTTTTTATACCTTTCTTTTAAGTAAGTATTTAGTTTCTTTTCACAACTTGAAACAGAGTAAATGTCATATATTTCCCTTAACTCATCAAACATATTAACCTCCAATTATAATGAAAGCTGCTATAAAATAGCAGCTTAACATTAATAACATATTTTCTTTTCTAGTTCAGATAGCTCTTCGCTATTTTCGTGTTTTAACTTCATCCATTTTATTAAATCTTCAAATGAATCGCTTAATCCAACTCCACCTTTTTTAGGCATTTTTATAATGGAAATTTTATCCTTAAATTCAGCGATTGTTTCAGCATTATCATCTGACATCATTGTAACAACTGGAATATCAGTTGTTTTGGATATATTATCAGTTAATTCGGCACACATTTTTGCATAATCGATAAAGTTAAAGCAAGGTCCACAAACTACCATATCTGGATTAATCTTTTTAACCATTGCTGTCATTTTATCTATTACTTCTTGCTCATTATTTAAGAAATACTGATTTCCGCAATATAATGTAGCAAAAACTTTAGCATCTATCTTATCAAAATGTGGCTGTAGCATAAGAGCTGATCCTATCCCACCTTTAGCTATTTGTAATCCTACATTAGGATTACTCTTACCACCGGCACCAGCTAAACCTTGATCGAAAATTAATACTACTTTCATAATTAACTTCTCCTTTTTTACACATTAATTCTATAAATCATCAAAAGATAAATCGTCAAATGATAAATCATCGATTTCATCTTCTTTGTCTTTTTGTAGACGTTCTTCGTCAAGATATTTCTTATCCAATAATTTTAGGAATGGATAATATATCAACATATTTATCGCTAAAAGTGCAAATTGAACAATAACAGCGTTGAATGATCCGGTTACCAGATAACCAGAGAATCCAATCGGTGTTGTCCATGGTAACTGTACCCCGGTTGTGATTGGCATAAATCCGACCATAGTTGCTAACATTGCAAGTACGGTATTTACAACTGGTGTTAATATAAATGGAATAATCATAATTGGATTAAGCACTATTGGTAAACCAAAGATAATTGGTTCATTGATACCAAATATACCTGCAGGTAATGATAATCTACCTAACATCTTAATTCTATTTGATTTTCCTAAAAACGCCATCATAATTACTAAACCAAGTGTTGATCCACCACCACCAAAGTTACAGAAGAAATCACTAAATCCAGCTGTAAATATATTTGTCATTTCTAAACCAGCTTTTGCAGCTTCATAGTTTTCTAAAGTAAGCGCTTTATGTATTGGTGCAAATATTGTATTTGTTACAGCAGGTCCGTTGATTCCAAAGAACCAGAATAGTGTTGATAAGAATTGATAAATTACTTCAAATGCTGGGTTCTTACCTAAACCAACAAGTGGAGCTTGCAATACTTCATAAATAAAGTTGTGAGCATATTCGTATGATGTCTTACTAAATAGTATATTTAATACGAAGAAAAATACCATTACAAACGCCGCAGGTATCAACGCTGCAAATGAGTCCATAACTGCAGGTGGTACCCCTTCTGGCAATTTGATAACAAGTTTTCTCTTAAACGCCCAATTAAAAATTCTAACTGAAATAATTGCTATTATCATAGATAGGAACATTCCAGCTGTCCCTAAATTCCCAAATGAGAAACCTCTAAAAGCATTTTCTGCTTCATTTATAAAAGCTGGATGAGTTTGTGGAGTAATAATTAAAAATGATACAAGTGAGATTACTGCTGCACCTATATTATTTGTCATTTTTAATTCTTTAGAGTAACAATACGCTATTGATAATGAAGCTAGTAATGCCACACAGTCAAATGCTATACCATATACTCTTCCTAAAAACGCATCCCATCCTTCACCAAATATTCCAGCCATAAATTCTGGATATCCCGCGATTGGGAAATTTGCAACTAATAAGAATATTGATCCAACAATTACTATTGGAACTGTTACTAAGAATCCATCTCTAATCGCACTTAATACTTTATTTTTTGAAAGCGCATTAGCTATTGGACCTAAGATTTTATCCATTTTTTCTAACATACTATCTTCCTTTCTTTAATTCAAATAAGGCTTTTTTCAGCACTCTTTCGCCATTCATAGTACCATAATCTTCGGTATCTATTACCATAATAGGTTTACCTAAGTCCCCATATTTATCTTTTACTTTTTCATAAATATGTTTTACTTGAGGTCCCAATAAAATAACATCTGGGTTTAATTTTGTAATAATTTCATCCATTTTACCTTGTGAATAAGCCTTAACTTCAATAGGTAAACTATTTTCGTCTGCCACTTTTTGCATTCTTTGTGCCAATAAGCTTGTAGACATCCCATTATCACAAAATAGATAGAATTTTTTCATAGCCATTTCTCCCTTCTTCATATATTTAGGTTTTTTAAGGCAACCTATAATCCTTTAATACGCTTAGTTTATAGTATTTCTTTCACATAAGTAGAAAACATTTTATCTTGTAATGTTTGATTTCTTTTTTTATCTCGAATGGACATAATTACAGATATGCCAATAAGGATAAACATCGGTATTGCAATTATCTTATCAATTTTTTCTACATTTTCTATTGAAAGAATTCTTAAAATCGTCCTTAAAATCACATTAAATGAGCTAAATAGTATCCCTTGAAGTATAAAACAACCAATGAAAAATCGCTTAAATAATGTTAAAAATTGTGGTTTTGTATTATCTTCGTTTAAAATCTCAATCCTAACAGCTTTCATCATCAATGTTTGAGCTCTTTTTGATTTATAAGGAATGTACACATAATAAATAAAAGCTACAATTAAAGGAACGATGATAGATATAATATTGGTCACATTATCATGTTTTACAATATTGCCCATTTTATCTGATTTATTAGTCCAAATAAAAACTAATCTCATAAATAGATTTAATAATACTGATGAAAAATACCAATCAACAGCAAAGGCAAATACTCTTTTTACAAAATATCCCGCCCTATTTTCCGATTTTACTGTTGTTATTTTTTTCATTTTAGATCCTTGACTAATTTTAATATACTTATATTTTCTTCACATATTAATCTAAAATTATCTGCCGCCATTAGCTGATCTTCAGCATGCATCAATATCAAACTAAAATCTATTTTTTCACCATTTGTTTCCTTATATATTAATTCAGAATGTGCTTCATGCGCTTTTAGATATTCTTTTTTTCCCTCTTCGATTAGTTCTTCTGCTTTTTCAAAATCAAATTTTCTTGCATATCTCATAGCCTCAATATAACTTGATTTTGCAGCCCCTGAAGAGGATATTATCTGAAAGCAAATCATTTCAATATTTTCCATTTCTCATTTCACCCCTTTATATTTCTAAAGTAATTTAAGTTCTGCGGTACGAGTTTTCATATATTCGTCTAACCATTCTTGAGAAGCTTCATAATGAATGCTTTTATCATCTTCTCTTTTTGTCAAATACACTTTAGGTGCATGATTTTCAGATGCATATACAAATGAAAATCCTTCGATATTGGTTGAAACACCATATTCACCTTTGTTATTAATAGCAACTACAGATAAATCTCCCGCTTTTCCTCTTAATTTAATTAGTTTTTTTTCTAAATCTGAAACAGCTTTATCACACGCTTGCTGAGGAGTTAAACCTTCAGACATCAATCTAACAATTTCATAAGAGATACAACCTTTCATTAAGTCTTCACCTAATCCAGTTGCACTTGCGCCACCAATTTCAGAATCTGCATAAAATCCTGATCCAATAACTGGACTATCTCCGACTCTTCCTTTTTTCTTCATAAAAAGCCCAGATGTTGAAGTACCTACAGATATTTTATTGTTTGTATCTAAGCAAACAACTCCAACTGTATCATGTCCGATATATGGTTTTAATTCTGATTCTTCCTGTTTTATTCTATCTTCCTTCACTCTATTTTTGTAATGTATGATAGCTCTATCGGTTAGCATATTTTTTCTTTCAAAACCCGCCTTATGTGCATATCTCTCTGCTCCATCTCCCACTAAAAAACAATTTACTTTTTCATCAGAAAGTTTTCTAGCAATAGAAATAGGATTACTAAAATCCCTAATACCAGCAATCGCACCAATATTGAAATTATTTCCGTCCATAAAACCAGCATCCATTTCTACTTCCATGTCTTCATTAGGTAATCCACCATAACCAACTGATTTAAAAAATGGAAAATCTTCTACATCTTTTATAATATTTTCAACAATTTCTCCTGAATCTTCTCCCTCTTTTAAGCATTTATAATTATTTTCAATGCCTTCTAAGGACATTCTCCAGGTACCAATTACTGCCCACATTTTATCCTCCTAAATCCTAACTATACCTCTCTGATTTAAACTTAACAAACAACCATATATATTTCAAAGATATCCTTTTCCTATAGTTAGGAAATTCAGATATTACCATTCTTGAAAATGTCTGATATAATCATAATTGGAGGTTTCTATGACAAATAGACAAAACCAAATAATTCAATTGCTTATGGATAATAAATGGATTACGGGGTCTAACCTTTCTATCATTTTAGGAGTTTCAGATAGAACAATACGTTCAGACATTAAAAATATCAATAATAAATTAGGTTATACTTTAATACATTCAGACAATAGATTGGGTTATAAAATTAAAGACAAAAATATAAAATTGACTTCAAATAAGAAAATAGCGGAAACACCATATGAAAGAAAATTATACATTCTAAAAAAATTACTTCTTCATAAAGGTGAAATAGACATCTATGATGATATTATCGATGAATTATTTGTAAGTGACGCCACTTTATTAAATGATATTAGTGATATAAACAAAGATCTTTACGAATACAAAAAAATTTCAATCAGTAAGAATGGTTCAAAAATACAAATTATCGGCGATGAAAAGTGCATTCGTAGATTATATAAGGATTTGCTAATTAAAGAAACGGAAAATAATTTATTTAACATAAATCAAATTGCCTTACTTTACAAAAATTTCGACTTAATAGAGATGAAAAATATTTTGGAAAAACTTCTCGAAGAATATAACTATATAATTGATGAAGTTGCATTCCCTATTTTAATGATTCATTTGGGGGTCAGCATTGATAGGATAATTTCCAAAAACACTTTAGACATCATTGAATCAAATAATGAAATTAAAAATAGTGTAGAATATTTAATTTCAAAGAAGTTTTTTGGTGAAATCAATAAACGTTTTAGCATAGATTCAGACGAAGCAGAGGTCGCCCTATTTGCAAAAACTCTTATGAGTAAAAATAGAAACTATTCTAGAGATTTATCCAATATTACAGAATATAAGATCATAGTTAAAGACCTATTAAAATATATCTATGAAGATTATGGCATTAATTTCTTATCCGATGAAGAATTAATAAACAGCTTATGCGTCCACATAGAAGCTTTGATTGCCAGGATTAAGCTAAATGCTCCAACCACAAATCTCTTCTTGGACGAAATAAAAAAAAGATATCCATTCGTTTTTGAATTAGCCCTAATCAGTGCACATTATTTAAATGAAAAGCTTGATGTGATCATCACAGAAGAAGAAATAGGATTTTTATGCCTACATTTGGGCACGGCATACGAAAGAAATTACATGCACAAATATAGAGTGCTACTGATTTCTCCTCAAATAAACATAATTAACAATAAATTAGAAGACAATATCAATAAATTCTTTAATAACAAATTAGAAATTGTTGACAAACTAAACTATTTCGAAGAAAATGCGGTACTAAAGATTAATCCGGATATAATAATATCAAACACACAAATTTATCATTCGTTAGACATTCCTACAATATTTGTATCACCCTTCTTTTTACCCGAAGATGAATCAAATATATTGCAAACAATCAATGCCTTGGATAATAAACGATTAAAGAAAGAATACAGTAAATACCTTGACGAAATATTAAGTAGTGAAAATTTCTACACCAGAATGGACTTTGACAGCAAAGAAGATGCCATCAAATTTTTATGCGATAAACTAGTGGAAAAAGGCAATATCACCAACAATTACTATAGCAGTGTAATAAATAGAGAAAAAATGTCCACAACATCATTTTCTCAAGGATTTGCCATTCCTCACAGCATTGATACAGATGATATCATCAAATCAAGCATCTCCGTCCTTATTTTAGATAACCCCATCGATTGGGGAAATTACAGAGTGCAAATAATATTTTTACTAACCATAAAAAATATCAACAGCCCCGCACTAAAACTATTCTTCAATTGGATGGACGTCATCGCCTCCGACGTAGGCAAATTCTCAAAATACTTAACATGCAAGTCATTTGAAGAATTTATAGATATTTTTGATAATGACAATAATTAAAAGACCTAGTCGCAACACATTTTCTAAAGTTATCAAACTTTATAGAAATGTTATAGACTAGGTCTTAAGTTTTTTATGAAATGTTAAATTTGGGGATAACAACATACTTGGCTATTTTGGCGAAAATTTTTTAAATCACGTGAGAAATGATTGAATTACATGTGTGAATGGAAAAATTGGGATTACACATATAGAAAAATTCTTTTAATTACATGTCGAAATGGAGAAAGTGGAATTACACATGTATAAATTTTTTGTCATTACATGTGTAAATGAAGAAAGGTCAAATAGACATGTAAAATGGGCAAAAACATTACATGTGTAATTGAAATATCACGAAATACACATGTAAAATGTGCTGAGTGGTGAATTTCCTGATTAAATTGTAAAAACGAAAATAAACAGGAAAGATTTTTAAGGAAATTTCCTGATTAAAACGTAAATTTGAAAATAAACAGGTACAATTAATGACTGCATTTCCTGATTAAATTAGGAATTCAAAAATAGACAGGAAAAAATATCATACGTTTTTCCTGATTAAATCCCAATTCCTAAAATAATCAGGAAAATCAAACGGAAATTTTTCCTGACTAAATCCAAAATCCCAAATTAATCAGGAAAACCAGGCAAAATTCTTTCCTGACTAAATGGCAAATCCTAAATTAATCAGGAAAACCAGGCAAAATTCTTTCCTGACTAAATCAAGAATCCAAAATTAATCAGGAAAACCAAGCGAAACTTTTTCCTGACTAAATCAAATATCCCAAATTAATCAGGAAAACCCCAAAAAAAAAGAATGCTACAAAAAATAGCATCCCCAACAAACATTAATGAAATATTTATATTATAATTTTACAACATTAACAGCTTTTGCGCCTCTTTGATCTCTTTCGATATCATATGACACAGATTCACCTTCTTCTAAAGATCTAAAACCTTCAGCTTGAATGGATGATTGATGAACAAATAAATCTTTGTTATCTTCACCTGTAATAAATCCAAATCCCTTTTCATTGTTAAACCATTTTACTGTTCCCTTATTCATATCTTATCCTCCTGTTATCCCTTCTAGAATAACTGCCCTCTGGCAAATAAATTTTGTGTAATATAATTGTTAATGAAGATAAAATATTTTCTTGAAAAAATGTAAAATCTAATTAATATATTATTTACTACTGCTTAAGTATAACCTTTAATAGTAGGAATGTATAGTGTTTTCAAAAATAAAAGGTCTTAAATAGTAGAAATTCCATTAATTATACTCTTTTATAAATCATCCCTTATCTCAACCTACTCCAATTGCTCATATCTATGTCGCGAGTCAAATAAGTCTTTTTGTTCATATGTTTAATTAAAAATATGTGATAAAATTATTTTGCTGAAAGTACTTTCAATAAATTTAAAAAATTAGGAAAAAAATTAAATTATTGAAAGAGAATACTAAATATGATTTTGTGTTGATAATAAATTCACAACTTTGTATAATTAAATTACCTAGGAGGAAATTATGTGTTTAGAAAAATTAAAAGGAAAACTTATTGTTTCATGTCAGGCTCTTCCAGATGAACCACTTCATTCAAGTTTCATTATGGGAAGAATGGCAATCGCTGCAAAAGAAGGAGGTGCTAGTGGCATAAGAGCACAATCTGTTGAAGATATTTTAGAAATTCAAAAACAGGTTGACTTACCAATTATTGGGATTATAAAGAAAAACTATCCTGATAGTGAAGTATTTATAACTCCAACAAAAAACGAAGTAGAAGCATTACTTACAACAAATTGTGAAATCATAGCTTTAGATGCCACAAATAGAAAAAGACCAAATGATGAGAAAATCGAAGACTTAGTAGAACTAATACATTCTCACGGTAAATTAGCAATGGCTGACTGCTCTACTTTAGAAGAATGCCTTGAAGCAGAAAAAATTGGATTCGATATCCTATCAACCACCCTTTTTGGCTATACAAACTATAGCAAAAACTACGATGGACCTGACTTCGAATCTACAAAAAAAATAGTCGAAATGACAAACACACCCGTTATAGCGGAAGGAAAAATCAATACCCCAGAAGATCTAAAGAAAGCCTACGAATGTGGTGTCTATAGCGCTGTTGTAGGCTCAGCAATCACAAGACCACAATTAATTACAAAGAAATTTGTGGATGTTTTGGGGGAAAGATTTGAATAACAAAACAATTATGAAATTTATTAATTCTACAATTTAAAATAAAAAAATTGGAACCATATTATATCTTCTAATATTTGGTTCCCATTTTTTTCTATCTCATCCCCTATTAAAATCAATAGCGACAAAACGTTTTTCAATTAAGCTAGAGTTATCATTTCCACAAACCATACATTCTATATCTTTTAGTTCTCTAAGAGATTCGCCGCAATTTGGACAGTTTACACCATGGATATTTGTTCGTTTTGTTTCATATTCCATTTCAGCGACATTGTCAACATAGACTATGGAAATGATATATCGATCAGCGATAGTTTCGTCGGGGTTTCCAAAAATAATCTCTGTATTTTGCTGAATGTAGTGTTTTAGAGAAATGTTGATTTCAAATACTAGGCTTGTATAGCCCTTACTTCCTTCAACATCAACTAAATAAACGGAATGGATATTTACGTTTTTGAAATATTCATTCTGTTGTAATTCTTTTTGTTTGGAAATGATGTCCTTCAGTTTATAATAAATTAAATCGCTATAGTAAGAAATATTGTCCATATTGTATTCTTCTATGGTGCGGAACATAGAAATCAAGGTATGTTGTACAAATTGTTGCGCCTCTTCAATGTTGATTTCCGTGTTTATTTCTTTAAGTTTAGTTAGATTTTGATTATTTGATTGCAATTTGCTATTTTCAATTTCATTTTCAACATTAAAATCAGTGTTGATATTGAATTCTTTTTTATCTTCATTTAGAATGGCACGCATAAATTTATTCAATTTAATAATTACATAAAGTGTAATTAGAATTAAAACTGCAATTAAAATTATTAATACTTTTGTTAAATCCATACTAAACTCCTACACAAAATGCGAGAATTATTCGTTCAATGACTTCATAAAATGTCCTCTTTGAAGTCTTAATATATTTTTCACTTTCAAAACACAAATGATGTAAATAAAGCAGATCACTCATTTTATATTTTGAAATAAATCTCTCCAACTTGCCATATTCAAAAGATTTTAATCCGCAATAATTTTGCGAAGTCTGCGGATTAATTCTTTTTTGAACACAGTCCTTTACGCATATCATATTTCTAATTTGTCTTATAATCATATAATAAATCATTGCAACATCTTCATTTTTCATGGTGTGGAATGCATTCAACGCTTTAGTCGCATCTTTTGTACTCATATAATCTAATAGACCAAAAATCTTTTCTTCAAAAGTATCTATTATACTTTCTTCAATTTCATCATAACTTGGAGTGTTTGACTTAATATTGTTTGCAAGTTTGGACAATTCATTTTCAATATCATAAAGAGTTCTATTTGCATCTTTGTCTAAATATCTCAATCTATCTGCAATTAAACTGGTAGATTTATCATCTAATTTTATTTTATTGGATAAGAAATATTTTTTTATAAATCTATAAAACTGTCTTTTATCTAATCTTGAAAAATTATATATATCACCATTTTTATCTATACTCTTTACAAATTTTCCCTTAAATAATTTTTCAGATTCATATATTAAAAATAAATATGTCATCGTGTTAAAATCATCAAATGACTTTTGCATGACGTCAAGTATTTCCTCATATTTTTTTAATGAATCTCTATTTAAATCACAATTATCAATGATAACTAATCTTCTATCTGACATCAAAGGCAATGTTTCTACACAACTTTCGTATTTATCAGATGTAAGTTTTTCAAAATCTAATCTTTCAAAGTTAAAATCGAGAAATTCTTCACCAATAAAATCTTTTTTCAATGATTTTACAGCTAAATCTAAAAAGTATTTATCTTCAACCTGAATCAAATTTATATTTTTTAATTTATTGCTATCTAAATTATTTAATAAATCTATATAATCCATATTCACCTCTAATATATTTTAACACATATTTTTACAAAGAATAATTTCAAATTAACTATAGATAAGATTTGTCAGTTTAAAATATCATTTTGATAATGTGATTTAAAATCTTTTCGTATAAAATTCAAATATGGAGGGTGAAATGATTGACGAACGTATAAAAGAATTAAGAAAGCAATTAAACTTGACACAAGCTGATCTTGCTCGAATTCTTGGTATTTCACGCTCAAGTGTTAACGCATGGGAACAAGGACTAACAAATCCTTCAATTAAATATTTGATTAAACTTGCGAAAACATTTAAAACTTCCACAGATTATTTACTCGGATTAGAAGAAACTTCTACACTCGATATTAGCGACTTAGAAGTAAAAGACGCCGAAATGGTTTACAGTATGGTAAATCATTTACGTAATAAGAAATAAACCACATATGACTATTTCATTGACTAAATGAAATAGTTTTTTAATTTAAAACATTTTAGAGATAAAATTTTGTAAAATATTTTGTCAGAATGTTAATTTTTTGTAATAGTGATAAAATAAAGAATTAAGTATAATTAATGATGTAAAAATTCCTTCGGAATTTTTTTCATCGTTTTATATATATTAATATTTAAGTATTTAAACGCATTTAAGGAATGAAAATATATAATTTTTATATACCTGGGCGGGTATATTTGGAACATAAAATTTACTTAGAGTCAAAATTTCGCTTTACAATTTTCTGGCAAAAATAAATATCATTGGCACGCCCCTAGCAAATTAAGAAATTACTGAAACGCTAGGGTCAAGGAATACTTCTATTTAACGAAACATGATAATCACTTTTGTAAACTTAAATCTCCCAATTACATCTTTCACAATAAACCCCATTCCCACTCAAAACGCCAGATTCCACACTCTCATATATAATTGACCTACAGAATCATTTCCCTCAAGCTTCCCATTCCACACCCTCATATATATTTATCACAAAATATTTGACTTTATAAAAACTTTATATTATTATAATAGTGATATTAGAAATATCATTTTGATGTTATTAATGTCATCGTTGACTCAGGCTAAATGATTAACATTTAATGCATCACCCTATATAATATTGGGATAGTTGCCAAACAGTACTTACGGCAATACATATTTTATGGAGACGCAAAGCGTCATATTTTTTTCATATTGGGGACAATATGTCCTCCACCTTAATAAAACAGAGCAATTCGTGTTGCTCTGTTTCCTTATTTTATAAAATTTAAGAGGTCCGCCAATTTTCCCAAAGGAGATTGATGAACCTCTATATTTTTATATTACATTTTATTTTGTTTAATGTTAAGTCTATTGATAGCTCTTTTTAATTCTAGTTCTGCAATATCAATTTGTCTCTTATCTACAGCTTCTTTTAGTCTTCTTTCCGCTCTTTCTTTTGCCACAATAGCTCTGTTTTCATCGATATCTTCACTCCACTCACACGCATCTGACATAATGACTATTTCATTATCTTTAAATGTTAAATAGCCACCCGCAACTGCAGCAAGTAAGAATTTATCATTAATTTTTATTTTTAATGCTCTAATATCAAGTGATGCTATCATAGGATGGTGATTTTTCAAGATTGCAAAATCACCCGCTGAACTTCTAGCTATAAGCATATCAATTTCGTCATCAAAAAACACTTTGTCCGGAGTAACTATTTTTAATTTTAATTCTGACATAGTTTCCTCCTATTCCATTTCTTTAGCTTTTGCCACCGCTTCTTCGATAGTTCCTACAAATAGGAAAGCTGATTCTGGTAAATCGTCATGTTTACCATCAAGTATTTCTTCAAATCCTCTTATTGTTTCTTCAATTGGAACATATTTACCAGGAGTACCTGTGAATGGTTCGGCAACTGTAAATGGTTGTGATAAAAATCTTTGGATTTTTCTTGCTCTTGCTACCGTAATCTTATCGTCTTCTGATAATTCGTCCATTCCTAGGATTGAAATAATATCTTGTAAATCTTTATATCTTTGTAAAGTTTCTTGTACTCTTCTTGCACATTCGTAATGTTTTTTACCAACAATGTCTTCTGAAAGTATTCTTGATGAAGACTCTAGTGGGTCAACAGCAGGATAAATACCTAATTCAGAAATTTGTCTTGATAATACTGTTGTCGCATCCAAGTGCGCAAAAGTTGTTGCTGGAGCTGGGTCAGTCAAGTCATCAGCAGGCACATAAACTGCTTGAACTGATGTGATTGAACCTTGTCTTGTAGAAGTGATTCTTTCTTGTAATTGTCCCATTTCTGTAGCTAGTGTTGGCTGATATCCAACCGCAGAAGGCATACGACCTAGTAAAGCTGAAACTTCTGATCCCGCTTGTGTAAATCTAAAAATATTGTCGATAAACAACAATACGTCTTGATGTTTTTCATCTCTGAAATATTCTGCCATTGTAAGACCAGTAAGAGCTACACGCATTCTAGCTCCTGGTGATTCGTTCATTTGACCGAAAACAAGTGCTGTTTTGTCTAAAACGCCTGAATCCATCATTTCATAGTATAAGTCATTTCCTTCTCTAGTTCTTTCACCTACACCAGCAAAAACTGAAATACCACCATGTTCTTTTGCAATATTGTTGATTAATTCTTGAATTAAAACTGTTTTACCTACCCCGGCACCACCGAATAAGCCAACCTTACCACCTTTTGAATATGGAGCAATTAAGTCAATAACTTTAATACCAGTTTCAAATATTTCTGTAGATGGTGTTAAGTCTTCAAAAACTGGTGCTTTTCTATGAATTGGTGATAATTGTGAATTTTTTATTGGTCCTCTTTCATCTATTGTTTCACCTAGCACATTGAATAATCTACCAAGAGTGTCTTCCCCAACCGGAACGGAAATTGGTGCGCCAGTATCGATGGCTTCATCACCTCTTACCAATCCATCTGTAGATGACATAGCAATACATCTTACTAAGTCATCTCCAATATGTTGAGAAACTTCTGCAATGATAGTTCTGTCTTCTTTTCTTATTTCAATCGCATTCAATAGATTAGGCAAATTACCTAATGAAAATCTTATATCTAGCACAGGTCCGATAACTTGGACTACTCTACCAATATTCTCATTCGCCATGTCTATTCCTTTCTTTATTTAAGAGCTTCCGCACCACCAACAATTTCAGTGATTTCTTGTGTAATTGTTGATTGTCTTGCTCTGTTATAATCTAAATGTAATTCTTCAAGTATCTCTTCCCCATTTGAGGTCGCATTTTCCATAGCTGTTCTTCTTGAAGCTTGTTCTGCAACAGAAGATTCAAGTAAACATCCGTAAATTGTCACGTTTATAAATTGCTTAATCATTTGAGATAAAACGGCTGAAACTGATGGTTCGAAATCATAATCAAGTTTCTTGTCGCTTTTGATATATTGATAATTAATATCTTCATTAATTCCAGTATTGTCACGTCTCACAAATCCAGCCGGTAAAATGGTCTTTACTGCTGGCTCTAATGAAATGATAGAATTAAACTTTGTATATACAATGACAACTTCATCAAATACTTTTTGTTCAAATTTATTTGCAAAATATGAACCAATCGCTGCAGCATCCTCAATTACTGGATCCTCGTGAATAGATGTAAAGTCATTATTTACTTCATATCCTCTTCTTTTCATTAAATCAACAGATTTGTTTCCTGTTGTAAATACATGATTTGTAATATCTTTATTATCAAAAAATTTCAACGCTTCATTTACTACATTGATATTATATCCACCAGCAAGTCCCTTTTCAGATGACATAATTAAGATAGCTCGATTTTTTACTTCCCTTTTTTCCATCAACTTTGATTTTTCAGTTGTGCTGGATAAAATTTCTGTAATATTGTTATAAACCGTATCAAAATATGGTTTAGTACCTTCAAGTCTAACCCTAGCTTTTCTTAATTTTGCTGATGATACAAGCTCCATAGCATTGGTAATCTGCATTATGCTTCCGATACTTTGAATTCTTCTCTTAATATCTTTTGTGTTACCCGCCATAATTACCTCTTTCTAAGCGAAGGTCTTCTTAAATTCATTAATTAAATTCTTGATTTCCTCTTTCAATTCATCAGAAAATGGTTCTGAAATAATTCTTTCTCTTAGGTCAGAATAATTATTTTGAGCATATTCAATTAATCCTAGTTCAAAATCTGATATTCTTTCTAATTCAATATCATCAATCATTCTATTAGTTGTCGCATAAAGCACGATTACTTGATCACTCATATCTCTTGGAGAATTTTGTGGTTGTTTCATAATTTCCATAACTTTTCTACCATGATCTAATTTAGATTGTGTTGCTTTATCCAATTCTGAACCGAATTGTGAAAATGCTTCAAGTTCTCTAAATTGAGCAAGTTCAAGTTTAATACCACCTGATACTTTCTTCATCGCTTGAGTTTGAGCTGAACCACCTACTCTAGATACTGACAAACCAGAGTTTACCGCTGGTCTTTGTCCAGAGAAGAATAGCTCTGATTCTAAGAATATTTGTCCATCTGTAATAGAAATTACATTTGTAGGAATGTATGCTGAAATGTCTCCAGCTTGTGTTTCAATTATTGGTAATGCTGTGATTGAGCCACCACCCAATTTATCACTTAATTTTGCAGCTCTTTCCAGCAATCTTGAATGTAAATAGAATACATCCCCTGGATATGCTTCACGTCCTGGTGGTCTTCTTAATAGAAGTGACATTGCTCTATATGCCACCGCATGTTTAGTTAAATCATCATAAACGATTAAAACATCTTTTCCTTGGTGCATAAATTCTTCTGCCATAGCAACACCAGAATATGGTGCTAAATATTGCAATGGAGATAATCTACTTGCTGATTCTGAAACAACTATTGTATAGTCCATTGCTCCCTTTCTTTCGAAAAGATCAACTATACCAGCAACTGTTGATTCCTTTTGACCAATCGCTACATAAATACAAATTACATTTTTACCTTTTTGGTTCAAAATAGTATCTGTTGCAATTGTTGTTTTACCTGTTTGTCTATCACCGATGATTAACTCTCTTTGGCCCTTACCGATTGGTATAAGAGTATCAATCGCTTTAATACCTGTTTGAAGTGGTTCATCAACTGACTTTCTGTCAATAACTTGAGGAGCTGGTGCTTCTACAGGTCTAGTTTTAGTAGTATTGATGCTACCTTTACCATCGATAGCTTGTCCTAGAGAGTTAACAACTCTACCAATTAAAGCATCACCAACTGGAACTTCTACGATATTTCCAGTTCTCTTAACTTTACTACCTTCTTTTAGTTTTACTTCATCACCTAATAAAACAGCACCAATGTTGTTTTCTTCAAGGTTAAGCGCCATTCCATATACGCCACCTTCAAATTCTAATAGCTCTCCAGCCATACAATTTTCAAGTCCATGAACACGTGAAATACCATCACCAACTTCAATAATTGTACCTTCGTCAACTATTTGAGTTTTTTGATCATATTTATCAATCATAGTTTTTATGACTGAACTAATCTCTTCTGGCTTTAATTTCATCCATTCACCTTCTTTCCTTTATTGAGCTTCTCAAACTTTCAAGTCTTGTCTTAATGCTGTTATCAATTCTTTTTCCATCAATAAAAACAGAAACCCCTGCAATTAATGATTTATCAATTTCATTAATTAGCTCAACTTTTTTATTTATCTTTTTCTCTAAAACTTTTTTTAAATCTGACAACTCTTGTTCATCCAATTTATTTGCAGAATAAACTATACCTTCTGCAATATTTTTTTCAAGATTATATTGTCTTTTATATTCCCTTAAAAAATCATCAAAAATATTAAATCTTGACTTATCTATCAACACTTTAATAAGATTTAATGTTTTATTATCGACATAATTAAAAACGCTTGAAATCAACTCTTTTTTATCTTCTTTAGTGACATTTGGATTATTTAATAATGTATGAATGTCTGGAAATTCTCCCAATGTTTTTGAAATTTCCTTCAAATCATCCATATGTCTATCTAAATTTTTTGTTTCCTTTGATAATTCGAAAAATGCTTGTGAATAAACCCTACTAGCTTGATTATTCATAAGAATCCTCCAAATCCTTAATTAATGATTTCACCATTTTTTTATCGGTATCTTCACCGACTTTTTCTCTTAATACTTTTTCTGCAGCAGAAATCGCAATATCAACTATTTCATCATTCATTGATTTCATAGTCTTTTCTCTTTCTGACTCTATAGCTTTTATACTCTTATCATATTCAGCTTGAGCCAACGCTTTTGATTCTTGCACAGCTTTACTTTTTAGATCTTCACCATACATTCTCGCTTGAGAAATAATTTCTGAAGATTCTTTTTTTGCTTCAAGTATTCTTTTGTCGTATTCTTCCTGACTTCTTTCAATTGCTAATTTTGCTTCTTCTGCTGTTTTGACACCTTCTTCGATAAAGTTTTTTCTATCATCTAAAAGTTTCTTTACCGGCTTAAATAGAAAATGTCTCATTACAAGAAACAAAATCAATGTTGCTGCTAATTGAACAAACAAATCAGGTATTTGAGGGATAACTTGTGGATTAATATCTAACATCACGACTCCCTTTCTACGCTGACTATCCTATTAATGGTTTAACGAATAATAATAGAACTGCAATAACTAATGAATAAATACCTGTTGATTCTGCTACCGCACAACCAATTAAAAGAACTTGAATAACATCATTTTTTGCTTCAGGTTGTCTTCCTACTGCTTCTACAGCTTTACCAGCTGCAAATCCTTGTCCAATCCCAGGTCCTAAACCTGCTACCATTGCTATACCAGCTCCTAAAGCTGACATTCCTAATATAAAAGCTTCACTACTAATGTTTCCCATTTTTTCCTCCTAAAAATTAATCCTCTCCGATTGCTAACGAAATATTTACCATAGTTAACATAATAAAAACAAAAGTTTGTATCAATCCAGCGAACACGTCAAAGTATGCGTGAAATACTGGTGTCAAGAATGGTGTGATAAATATTGATATGCTATTAAATGCTGCATACAATAACCCTGTAACTATAACTCCACTTAGTACATTACCAAATAAACGGAATGACATTGATATCAAGCCAGAAAATTGCGAAATAATATTTATCGGCAATAATATCGCTATTGGTTCAATGTATTGTTTAAGATAAGCTTTAACTCCATTCAGTTTAATATTATAGTAATGAACTAAAAATGTTGTAATTGCTGATAAGACTAGCGGTACAGTATAATTAGATGTTGGAGGTTTTAACGCCAACAAACCTAAAAGGTTGGAAACCGCTAGAAACGCCGCAAGTGATCCTATAAATGGCGCAAATGGGAGATTCTTCTTACCCATTGTAATTTCTACCAAATGCTCAATTGATTCAACAAAAATCTCTGCAATATGTAGAATCCCTTTTGGTTTTTCTCTAAAGTCTGCTTTTTTAGCCTTCTTTCCTATAATTATTGAAATTATGCAAAGTACAAGTACAACAAGTATAGAGTTTACTATTTCAGGGCGCATAGTATATGTCTTTCCATTAAACATAAAATCTATACTAATGTCCATCTTTACCTTCCTTTCTTATAGAATTGTTTTTACCAAACAATGATATCAAATTATTTATATAAAATGTTAACTTAATTGTCAATAAACCAATAAAACAAGTAAACACATTCAAATAATCTGACTTTATCGTAACAAAAAGTACGACCGCTGACAATATATATCTTAAGGTATAAGTCATCGTCATATATTTTTTAGCCTGAGCTTCAGTTTTGTCCATAGCTTTAATAATATTTCTATACAATATGTAAAAGAAAGCTATATTAACAAATCCACCCAATAACAGACCAAAAAATAAAGGGAAAAAATTATTCCCAAAAATAACAAAAATTAATATGCTCTCAATTATGATGACGGCTAACGCTTTTAAGATAATATTTTGAACATATCTGTCATTTTCCTTCACTAACTTTTTCCTCTTCTTTCTTAGATTTATTAAACGCCATAATTAATCTATACGTACTTAAAAATCCTGATGCTATACCAAGTAAGATAAATATTACAGAAAAAATCCACTTAGTACCGACTTTCTTATCAATCCATGAACCTAATAAAGCACACAAAACTATTGGTGTTGCCAAATTTATCCCAACTTGTGTAATCAATACTAAAGCTTTCATATCTACTCCTTGTTATATATTTATATATTAACATAAAGTTTGTGTTAATTAAACATTTCTAAAACGAAACAATTATACCTTTTTTATTGAAAATGTAAACTATCCGATAAAAATTTTTCTGACAAATATCTACCTTATATGTAAAGTGTATAGGTAAACTTTGTCTAAATTGTGTCGATAGTTTTTTAGTGAAGGATTTTAGTGGGAATGGATTTTTCGAGGGAAATGTAAATTGTGTCAGAATGGATGAATGTGTGAGAATGGATTTTTGTGTTGGAAAATGGAAATTGCAGGAGAATGGATCTTTGTGCTTTTAATGGTTGTAATATTGACTGGTTTAAGCTTTATTGGTTGAAATTTAGAGGATTTACTTGGTAATTTTAGTTTTTGAAAAATACCAAGTAGTAAAATTCATCATATTACTTGGGTAATTTTAGTTTTTGAAATTTACAAAGTAAATAGTGAAATAAAATTACTTGGTAAAATCGATATATTGAATTTACCCAAGTAAATGTGAAGAAAATACTACTTGGTAAAATGAGATATTTGAGATTTGCAAAGTAAATGATAGTGAAATAATTACATAAGATAGACCACAGCCCTAGCGGATTGAAAAAATTCTAAACACTAGGGTTAAAGCCAAAATTTAAACATCATAACAACAAATTATTTCTTTCAACTATTATTTTTGTGTTGAAGTTGATTTACCATGTTGATACTCTATATTTACGGAATACGATATCAGTAATTTAGTTAGGAAAAGATCATGATTGAAACATTAAGTAAACAAATATTTGATTATTTAACTTCAGACTATGAATATCACAATATTCAAGAATTATCAAATATTCTTACAGTTGACAAAACAAATATTATAGATGAAATTTCAAAACTTAATAAAACAATAATAAAAAATGGTGCTGAGATATATATAAATAATAATGAAGATTTCAAATTTATAATATACAACGATAAGAAGTTTAGAAAATTTCTTAGAAATGATTGGTATAAGTTAGCATATATATCTCAAGAGAGTAGTGACAAATACTCAAGATATAAAATTATTCTTCGCTTATTGTTATTCTCAAACAATTATATTAAACAGCAGGAATTATCTGATATGTTATATGTTTCAAAATCCCAAATTAATAAAGATATGATTGAAATAAAAGAACATTTAGATAATTATAATCTGTCAATTATTTCTAAACCATATTATGGAATGAAGATATCCGGTAAGGAAAAAGATATAAGGATGGCTATTAAAGATGAAATAGGTGAAGATGACATTTTATTTAATAATAATCAAGAAAAGAAATTATTTAAGAAAATTGAGGCAACTATTACAAATCTTGATTTCGGAGATGATTACTATCTTTCACATATAAATCAACAAAATTTGATAATTCATTTATTTATTTTGATTATAAGGATAAGCAATAATAAAGTAATTGTTTTACCTCAAGATATTGAAGAGAAGGTAATAACATTCAAGGAAGCTAAAATCGCCGAAAAAATTATTAATGAATTACAGGAAAATTTAGATATAGAGATACCATATCAGGAATTTCTATATCTAACAATGCACCTTATAGCAAAAAACTCCGTCGTGAAACAAGATAAAATTTCCCAAGAAATATTATCGTTAACTGATGACATTATTAAAGAAATTTATAGGGTAACAAATTATGACTTTAGAGACAATATTGATTTATATTTTTCTTTGAGTACTCATTTAGCCATATTAAGTTACAGAATTAAATATGGATTTAATTTGAAAAATCCAATAATTAATGATATTAAAAATCATCCCCTATCGTTTCAAATTGCCACAATTGGCTCAAGGATAATTAACAATAAATATCATGTCAAAATATCTGAAGATGAAATTGGATATATTGCTTTACACATCATGGCAGCAATGGAAAATCCAAATAAGAGTAACAAAAAAAATATTTTAGTTATATGTGGAAGCGGCAAATCTTCTGCTATGATCATGAAATCACAATTAGAAAATCAATTTAAAAACCAAATCGATAAAATCGAAACAACTGATTTACATAATATAAAAGATATAAATCTAGAGGAATTTGATTTTATTGTATCATCCTTAAATATTATTTTAGATACAAAAATACCAATAATATATGCCGACATTATTTTTAAAGATAAAGATGTGAAAAGTATAAGTTCTGCTATAAATTATCATGCAATAAATAAAATGAATAAGATATTTAAAAATTCCATATATTTGAAACATTTAAAAGTTAAAACAAAAAACGAAATATTAAAATCCCTCTCTTTAGAAGCTAGTAAATATATAAATTTAGAAAAAGAATATATTTATACTCAATTTCAAAATAGAGAAAGATTAGGAAATACATCATTTAGTAATGGTGTTGCTATACCTCATATTTTAGAACCGGTAAATACCGATACCTTTATGATAATTTCTTCGTTAGATAAACCGATTATATGGGACGACAATAAAGTGAAAATAATAATATCTCTATTTATTGGAAAAGATAATGGGGATATGACTTTATTTTATGACAAATTAGGAACCTATCTTAATAATATTGAAGCAATAAATAATTCAGCAAATTTTCAAGAAATTGAAGAATTTCTAGAATTATTCTTAAACCTATAAAACAGGAGGACAAATTATGGACGAAATCGAAAAAGAATATGAATTAGCATTTAACATCATTGTTTTAGCCGGAGAATCTCGTTCGTTATCAAACGAGTCTATGGATGCTACTGAAAATTTTGATTTTGAATCATCAGAAAATTTAATAAAAAAAGCTCAAGAACAATTTTACGAATGTCATAAACTTCATGCAGAATTATTAACTAATGAAGCAAATGGAGATAAATATGATGTCAATATTATCATGGTACATGCTCAAGATCACCTTACTCTTGCAACTATGGCTATTGATAATGCAAAAAGACTTCTTAAGCTTTATAAAAAATTGAAAAAAATGGAAGGAGGTAAATAATATGAAGGAAGTACTTTTATTATGTAACGCAGGTATGAGTAGTTCTATGATTGCAAAGAAAATAACAGAGCTATTACAAAAAAAAGGAGAAGATATTAATGTAACTTCAACAACAGCAATGGCAAATGAAAGTTTATTTGACGAAAAACATTATGATTTATTGTTAATAAGTCCACAAGTTAGAATGTTATTCAATGATATTAAGAAAATTGCAGATCAAAATAATTCTAATATTGCTCAAGTAACTTTTGATGCCTATGCACCAACACCAATAGCATTAGAAAAGCTATCAAAAATAATACTTGAAAATATTTAATTTAACTTTTCAAATATTAATATAAAAATAATTTATTTAACATAGACAATTATAATATTTAATTAACGTTTATAGGAGATAATAATGAGTAAATTTATGTGGGGAAATTCTACTTCATCAATGCAAACGGAGGGTGCATATAATATTGGTGGAAAAGGAAAATCTGTATACGATATTATAGAAGCCACTGAAAATTCAAGTGATTGGAAAGTTGCAATTGATGAATATCACAGATATGAAGAAGATATAAAATTGATGAAAGAAATGGGCATGAATGCATATAGATTCCAAATTTCATGGTCACGAATATATCCAAAAGGATATGGACAAGTCAATGAAGAAGGTTTAGAATTTTATGACAATTTAATAGATTGTCTAATTGAAAATGAAATAGAACCAATTATTTGCCTTTATCACTTTGATATGCCATTAGAATTAAGTGAAAAATACAATGGATTTTCATCTAGAACTGTTCTCGATTATTTTGTTGAATATGGAAAAACAGTTATAGATAGATTTAATAAAAAAGTTAAATACTGGTTAACATTTAATGAACAAAACATATTTTCTTTTGACGCAGCATTTAGAATTGCTGGTAGTAAGAAAGAACATACATTAGATAACCTGTATGAAATCCAACATTATGCTATGATATCTCATGCTAAAATAGAAAACTATATAAGAGAAAATTATCCTGATTTGAAAATAGGAGGAATGCTTGCATATGCACCATATTATCCAAATTCATCAAATCCTGCTGATGTACTATTAGCAAAAGATTATGATAGTTTTTATAATTTAGTACATCTATATCTATTTACAGGTAAAGGATATCCTCAATTCTTTACAAAATACCTAGTTAATAATGATATAGAATTAGATATTACTACCGAAGATATAGAATATATAAATGCTATGAAATCTGATTTTATTTCTTTCAGTTATTATCAATCACAAACAATAAGTAATGAGAATTATGAATTTAACCCTCTTAAAGCACAAGGCTTTGTGGATAATAAATATTTAGATAGATCAGAATGGAACTGGGAAATTGATCCAGATGGACTATATATCTCAATGAGAAATATTTATGATTTCTGTCAGATACCTCTTTTTATAGTTGAAAATGGTATAGGTATAAGAGAAAAACTACCTGAAAATGAATACATTGAAGATGATACTAGAATAAAATATCATAAAGGACATATTGAAGCTATGAACAAAGCAATTAACGATGGCGTTCAATGTATTGGATATCTTGGTTGGGGACTAATTGACATTCTATCATCTACTGGAGATATGGAAAAAAGATATGGTGCTGTTTTCGTCAATAGAACAAACAATGATTTGAAAGATTTAAGAAGAATTAAAAAGAAAAGTTTTAATTATCTAAAAAAAGTCTTTGAATCTGATGGAAAGGACACTGAATATGAATAATGAGAAACAATCTTTCATTGATAAATTTTCAAATGCTGCAATGAAATTTGGTTCACAAGTGCATCTAAAATCATTAAGAGATACATTTGCGCTTATGATGCCATTATTTATTTTAGCTGGTTTAGCAGTTTTAATTAACGCTGTAATATTTCCAAAAGTATTATCAGACGAACAATTAAAAACAGCTCAATACTGGGCAACTTCAATACAAAATGCAACATTAAACCTTTCAGGTTTGATAGTTTGCGGTATTTCTGCCTATTCATTATCTATTAATAAAAACTTTAAGAGTCCTGTTACTGCAATTGTTATTGCATTAGCTTCTTTAGTGATAATGATGCCACAAACAATAAAAATGTTAGATATTAATGAAGCAGAAACAACTGTAAGCGGCGTATTATCATTTCAAAATATCGGGTCAACTGGTATGTTTGGAGGTATAATAGTTGGTCTACTTTCTGCCGAAATATTCATTAAATTATCTGGGATAAAAAAATTAAAAGTAGATTTGGGAGGTGATGTGCCTCCTGCAGTTAGTGCCTCTTTTAGTAATATGTTCCCTTTTATGATAACATTAATAATATTTTCAGTAATATCATTCTTATTATTTACTATATTTAAAACTGATCTAATCACATTAATTACACGATTAATACAAGAACCATTAAGAAGAGTAAATACTTCTCTAGTGGGAACAGTAATTATCTATAGTTTAGGTAATCTATTGTTTACATTTGGTATTCACCAATCTGTTATTAATGGTACCATTTTAGATCCACTTCTATTAGTAAATATGAATGAAAATATGGCAGCTCTAAATGCAGGCAAGGAAATACCACATATTATTAACTCTTCATTTGTTCCTACTTTTGGAATGTTAGGAGGTACAGGTTCTACAATATGTTTATTAATAGCGATATACATATTTTTCAGAAAACATGAGCAATATAAACAATTAGCAGATTTATCAATAGCACCAGGGTTATTTAATATTAACGAACCAGTAATTTTTGGTTTTCCAATAGTATTTAACCTTCCTATGATGATTCCATTCGTAGCATTACCAGCTATTGGTATAGTAATTGCTTATTTTGCAACTACACTTGGTTTTATGAATAAAGTAACCGTGATGGTTCCATGGACAACACCTCCACTTCTAAATGCATATTTGGCAACTGGAGCAGATTTTAGAGCTGTAATTGTTCAACTCGCCATTATTGTTATAGGTGTATTGCTTTATTTACCATTTATAAAGATAAGCGCAAATATTCTAAAGAGACAAGCTGAAAAAGAATTAATGAAATAAGATACCAAAATTTTGGAGCTGTTGGTGAATGAATCTCTTCCCCTACAGCTCCTTTTTCCTTTTACCTAACCACAATAAATTCCCCACAAGTATAATAATTGAAAGAGTCCACGCTATATTTTTATTTAAGTTATATAAAGTTAACATCAATCCAGTTATAATCGGAAGTGAAACCATACTGACGAATTGCATGGCAGATGTTACGCTTGCTAATCTATCTTCAGAGACATATTCAAATATTGCGGCAGTTCTTTTTGGACCTGTTTTAATTCTTACGTAAAAGCTACTTGCAGCGAAGGTATATCCTATTAATCTTGAAATATCGGAATTTATAAAAAATAGCACTGCTGAAATTATTGAAAAATATATAGAAATTTCAAATAGCTTTTTAAGAGACATTTTAGAAAATATATCATTGGCAAACATTCCAGAGACGATTGCGGTTGTGGTGAAAAGTATTGAGGATAGTAAGGTTAAATGTTCAAATGATAGTGAAAACATCGGATTTAAGACGAATGATACCATTACCATATTGTTAATTGCTGTTGACACCCCTCCCATTAAAGAATCTGTTACAATCATTTTACTTGCCATGCCTTTATTATCTTCATCTTGTTCAAAAACCATAACTATATTTCTAAATATTTCTTTAATTTTAGTTCTGAAATTTTCTTTTTCTGCAACTTTGGGGCTATCTAAATCGCGATAAATTCTATAGGACATTATTGCATAGATTGCAAATGTCGCCGCGTTTATCAATGTGATTAGTTTGTAGTTGTTGTTTGAAATTGAAAGCAACCAAACACCCAAAGCTGGTCCTATTAGAGATTTTAGTCTATACATTACTTGATTAAAAAGAGATGCCTCTCTTATATCTTCTTTAATTACAATTTTATTAAAGAATGTGTACTCAAGATTACTTAGATATAATCCAACACTATCAGATGTAATATTTATCAAAGATAAAGTCGCAAAAGCCAGAATGGAATTATTTCCAATAAGAAAATATGCAATAACAAATAAAGTAGCTTGGATCCACCCTATTGCATATATTTTTTTCTTCTTATTTTTGGTACCGTCAGCAAGGATTCCGGTATATAATTCTAAAAATATAGGCAAAAGTGCAACTACAGATGCTATACTTACTGCTAATTCTGATTTATACACATTCGCAGCATAAACAACAAAAACGATATTAAATAGATACTCTCCTATATCACTTATAAATCTTGAAATGACTTGTAATCTGTACTTTTTATTTTTTAATAATAGTTTCATTTATTCTCCTCACTATTAATATCAACTATGATTAATAATATTTAAGCCATCAGCTTATAAATATATTTTACAAAGAGAATGGTTATACTATTATTTTCTTGAATAAAAGAAAAATCAGAAAACAAATTATTTGTTCTCTGATCTAAATGTTTTTAAAATATTTTCATATGATGTTTTGTAATATTGATATTGCTCAGTATACCCTAATGTTTGTAATATTTCTAATGACTTTTCTATTGATTGTTTTCCATTTTCTATTTCGCCCTTATATATTTTATAATAGCCATTCGCAAACATATAAATAATTTTCATATATGCATCTCTTGTATCATAAATGTATTCATACGCTTTTTTATTAAAATAGGAAGCACCAAATTCATAGTCTTGGTCTATTGATAGAAATAACCCTTGAATTATAGCTGTTTGTAACATGTTATTAATTGCTGACATATCCTTAAAATAATCGATTTTTTTAAGCATTTCTCTAGCATAGTTAAGATAAACTTTAGCTTTGAAAAATTCTATAGAACTTGTAAATAGGATCATTTCGTATTCACCCCAGATCTCGATTGTAAAAAGATAGTCGTGCATTAAAGCTCTTTGTTCCTCTGTTAATTCAAAACTTTCATCGAGTTCTTTTATAGCACTTGCAATAATGATAGAATCTAGTAATTTAAATTTGCTTAATTTAGAAGTTTTACTTAATGCAATTTGTTCATTGTATAATTTCATTAAACCCTTTAAATCTTTTCTATTCTTCAATCTAATAGATTTAAAATATATCTCTCTAAATTTATCATATTCCAAATCATTTGCTAAATAATAAAATTCATTGATAGACATATGTAAATTTGATAATGCCATATTTAATTTATTTACACTTATTTCGGTCTTTCCATTTTCAAATTTTGAAAGCATTGATATTGAAAATTCGTCATTTGCTATCTCTTGAAGAGTAAGTTTTCGAGAAATTCTTAATTCCTTAAAAGTTTTACCTAAATTTTCCATAATACCTCAATATTTTTCTTATATTCAAATTATTATTAGTATATATGAAAAAATAATATTATTCAAAATGTTTTATTTAATAAAAAATCCACCTAAGCACCCCTCAACTCCCTAAGGAGCGAGGACTAGTACCTTCAGTGGATTTATATTTTTATATTCTCTTTAACTCAATTTTCACTGATTTATCATTTAATTCTAATTCTTCAGTGTCTAATTCTTTTCTTTCGAATTTTTGAGCCAATGTTTCTTTTTTGATTTCTGTTTCAAATTTACTTAGAGCATTAAATAGTTCATCATCTGATTCGAAGTAGATTTCAATTTCATCCATTACTTCATAACCGTTTGATTTTCTCATTTGTTGTACTTTTGAAACAAATTCTCTCATATAACCTTCTTGAAGTAGCTCTTCGTTTAGTTCTGTATCCAAAATTACAAAGACATTTTTATCCATTGAAACATCGAAACCTTCTTTGCTTGAAATTCTGATTTCAATATAATCTTTTATAATTTCTGTGTCTTCGCCATTTAGATTCATTGTAACTGGGCCGTTTTCAAGTTTTTCAACGAATGCTTTGGCATCAATTGATTTTAATTCTTTAGCTAAAGCACCGATTTTCTTACCTAAAATTGAACCAGCAACCTTGAAGTTAGGTTTCAATTCGTAGTTCATAAATTTAGAAATATCATCGCTAAACACAACTTCTTTCACATTTAATTCTTCCTTGATTAGATATGATAAATCTGAAATGATTTCTTCGTGTTTTTTATCTAATAGGATTTCTGAAAGTGGTTGTCTTACTTTAATCCCCGCATCTTCTCTTGAAGATCTACCCAATGTAACGATTTGTCTTGCAAGATCCATCTTTTCTTCTAATTTCTTATCAATCAGACTTTCATCTAATTTTGGCAATTCTTCTAGATGAACAGAAGTGTTTCCAACAAGTTTTTGATACATTTCTTCTGTTGTGAATGGTATCATTGGAGCAAGCAATTTAGTTATTCCAACTAAAACTTCATAAGTTGTGTTATATACTGATTTCTTGTCATCATTTATTTCTGATTTCCAGAATCTTCTTCTGTTTCTTCTAATGTACCAATTTGAAAAATCTTCAACTAAAAATTCTAAAATTTTCTTAGAAACTTGTGTATATTCGAAGATTTCCATTTGTTCATCGTAATATTTTACAAGTGAATTAAATTTAGAAATCAACCATCTGTCAATTTCTGGTCTATCTTTATAATCCACGAAGAATGTAGTTGGGTCTACATTATCAGTATTTGCATAAAGTTGGAAGAATGAGTAAATATTTCTATATGTTCTAAATAGTTTAGTTTCAACCTCTCTAACACCATCTTCATCAAATTTTGTAGGTACCCATGCTGGAGAAACATAGATGGAATAGAATCTGATTGCATCTGCTCCATGTTTGTCAAACATTTCAAATGGATCTAATGTATTTCCTCTTGATTTAGACATTTTCTTACCATCTTTATCTAAAACCAAGTCATTTACTAAAACATTTTTGTATGGTGCAACACCTTTATACATTGTTGAAATTGCCATCAATGTATAGAACCATCCACGAGTTTGATCAATACCTTCTGAAATGAAATCCGCTGGGAATAGTTTTTCAAAATTATCTTCATGTTCGAATGGATAGTGATTTTGTGCGAATGGCATAGCACCAGAATCAAACCATACGTCTAATACTTCTGGCACTCTTGTCATAATTTCCCCATTATCTTCATTTTTAATGTGAATATCATCAACAAAAGGTCTATGCAAGTCAATTGTTTCTGGATCAACTTCTTCTACTGCTAATCTTGCCAACTCTTCCCTAGAACCAATTGTCTTAAAGTTTCCTTTTGAATCCATCCAAATTGGTAATGGAGTTCCCCAATATCTTTCTCTGGAAATTGCCCAATCTTTAAGGTTTTCTAACCAATTTCCAAATCTCTTTTCACCAGTATGAGCAGGGAACCAGTTTACACCTTTATTATTCTTAATCATTTGATCTTGAACTTTTGTCACTTCCAAATACCATGAAGGTTTTGAGTAATAGATTAATGGAGTACCACATCTCCAACAGTGTGGATAGTTGTGTTCCATTTTTTGTTTAGCATAAATCTTTTCTTCTTTACCTAAATGAATGATGATATCTAAATCAGCATCCATTACAAATGTACCTTTCCATGGAGTTGCAGTAAATTTACCTTCTTCATCAACAGGGTTTAACATTGGTAAATCGTATCTTCTTCCTGTTTGATAGTCATCTTCCCCAAATGCAGGCGCGGAATGGACAATACCTGTACCGTCTTCGATACTTACATAGTCAGCAAGTGTTACGAAAAATGCTTTTTTGTCTACTTCTAAGAATGGAAGAAGTTGTTCATATTCAATATATTCAAGATCCTTCCCCTTCATTTCTTCGACAATTTCATAATCTTCACCAAGCACTTTTGTCGCTAACGCTTTTGCAACATAATAGTAATTATCATCTTGTTTAACTTTTACATAATCAATATCTGGGCCAACTGTAAGTGCTACGTTTGATGGCAATGTCCATGGAGTTGTTGTCCATGCTAAGAAATATTCATTTTCTTTATCTTTTAATTTGAACTTAGCAACAGCCGTTTGAGACTTAATTTCCTTATATCCTTGAGCAACCTCATGAGATGCTAATCCTGTACCACATCTTGGACAATATGGTAAAATCTTTGCCCCTCTGTATAGAAGTCCCTTTTTGTTGAAATCATCTAATAAATGCCACACTGTTTCAATATAATTATTATCAAGTGTGATATATGGATTATCCATATCAGCTAAAAATGCCATTCTGTCTGACATTTCTCTCCACAATCCACTATATGTAAATACTGAATCTCTACATACTTTATTAAATTTTTCAACACCATATTCTTCAATTTCTTTTTTAGAATTTAGCTTTAATTTCTTTTCTGCTTCTATTTCAACTGGCAAACCATGTGTATCCCAACCAGCTTTTCTTTCAACATAAAAACCTCTCATAGTCTTGTATCTCACAGTCATATCCTTTAATGTACGTGATATAACGTGGTGAATACCAGGTTTACCATTCGCTGTTGGAGGACCATCATAAAACACATATGAAGGACCATCTTTTCTAGTTTCAGTTGATTGTTTTAATAAATTTATTTCTTTCCAGTATTCAGATATTTCTTTTTCTCTGGAAGCAACATCTAAATCTGATAATTCCTTAAACTTCATAATTCTCTCCTCTTTTTTTATATATTAATTATCTTTCAAAAATTACCGATCCCACCTCAGTAGGATGATCATAAATCAAAGTATCATTTGATTTTGCTTTATATTTTAATAATTTGTAAACCATCATAATGTCACCTGCCGCTCCTCCAATCAAAAATACTCCAACAATAGTTAGAATAAATGAATTAAGATACACTCCTAAAATAGCTGGCAACAATCCAGTAAACAATAAAGGTGTCAATGCACCAACAATGTATTCACTTTTCTTCAGAGGTGTTTTACACGTGCAATAAGGCGTAATCCATTTCCAACTTATTCCAAATGAAATATCCTTAAATCCATTTTTCGAAAACATCGCCCAAGTCACACCATGAGTTAATTCATGTAGTACAATCAATACAAGACACAAACCTAAAAACAATAAGTTATCTAAAAAGAAAGATCCAGACGACATACTAAGTAATGATTTATCTACATTATTGTGAACCTTAAACCAATATGAAAAAAGTATCCAAAAAGGTATCATAAAAATAATTGCAAATACATTCGCCTTAATAATTCCGATAGTTAAAAAATTTTCCTCATACCCTTTAGAAATTAAATCTTCTTTTATTATATTAAATTCCTCTAATCTTTTCTCTTCTTGCTTCGAAAGCTTTCTGTCCATACTCATTTTATTACATAATCTCCTATCATTCCATTATTTGTCTATTTTAAGCTTAATCAATTTCGAGTTTTGAACATTTTTTATAAATATTATCTAATATTTTCAGTATAATTTTGATAGTTTAATTTTATACTGTCGCTCAATTTTTTTGCTCAGCTTATTTTTCATTTTCTCATATTATACTGAAGTTTTTCTTTATTTTCTCAGCTTAATGTCTGATTCTGTAATTTTATACTGTTTTTTTGGAATCTCTAACTAAAATTTTTCAGTATATTTTCTAAAATTTATCGTTTATACTGCCATTTTACGAATGTTTCTCAGTATAAATTTAATATTTCAATTTTATACTGTCTTTAAATTTTTCCGTTCAGTAGGAATGGTTGTTTCCCTGATTTATACTGTTTTTATAAAATCTTTTTAGTATTATTAGTAAGAATGGATAAATTTTGTCTTCAGACGATGCGGAGCATCGCCTGAGCGATTTCCTTTTTATTTTTTTCTTGACCCACCGGTCATTTCACGCGCTACATCAGCTCTAAGCTCCCTAAGGGTCGCTTAGTCGCTGTGTAACTTTGCGTTTGACGTACTTTAGCCGTCAGCTAATCTTCGATTAGCTGAGAGGCTAAGTTACGTCATAAAAAAAGCCCTGCAGTATATGCAGGGACGTGATTTCATTTAAACGTGGTACCACCCAAATTCACCTTGATGTATCTTATCAAGGCCTCATTATAGCATTAACGCCGCATCCGCGAGCTTTTCTACTTATTTCAAAAAGCCATCTCCTAAGTGATTTTCTTTTTAATCTAGTCTTCCTTTTTCAGCAAACAAGGATTCTCTTAGCACATCGACTAAAAATACTGTCTTAATCATAGATTTTGTATAATTACATAAAGATATGATATCTCTTTTTCTCAAGTATGTCAATCCTCTTAGGATTGGCAGAAATACAATTACTAAACTGTGTAAAAATATATATTTTTATATCCTAAAACAGCTTTTCCCATTGCTATACCATTTTTAAACATAAATGTTTTTGGTGGTTCTGCTTTCGCTATATATTTTTTACCATCAATTGTTAAACTTGGATATTCTTCATCCATTGAGATAATTTCTATACTTTTTTGTTCTGATTTTGCCCAAATGATTATTTCATTTACCATATCTGCGTTATTTGATACTGGTTCTTTTGGTTCTACCCAAAAACTTCTTTCTAATTCCATATATTTTCCTTTTTTATAATTGTTTTAACAAGTTTTCTAACATATATTCTAGATTTTTCTTTGGAAGTGCTACATTAAATCTCTCATATCCTTCCCCTTCTTCACCAAATATATGTCCTTTGGTTACGAAAATTTCCGCATCTACTAATAGTTTTTCTAATTCTTCCCTAGATTTATTTAGAGCTCTAAAGTCTATCCACATTAGATAGGTACCTTCTGGTTGGTTTGCTTTAATCGCTGGGAATTTTTCATCAAAAAATTGTTTTGTAAATTTTTGATTGGATTCTATTACATCAATGGCTTCATCTAACCATTCCTCACAATAGTTATATAATATTTCGCAAGCTTTGTATCCAAGTAGGTTTACATGTGTGATGCCCATTTTGCTTGCGTGTTCTACAAATTTTTCTCTTAAGGATTCATTTTGAATGATGATGTTGGAAAATCCCATTCCGGCTACGTTGAATGTTTTTGACGGAGCCGTACAGATTACTGTTTTTTCAGCAATTTCTGGACTTATTGTTGATAATACTATATGTTTTTTGTCTTTTGAAATAAGGTCATACCAGATTTCATCTGAGATAACTATTAAATCATTTTCTAGGGCAATTTTTGCTATTTTTTCTAGCTCTTCTTTAGTCCACACCCTACCTACAGGATTGTGAGGACTGCAAAGTATTAGAAGTTTGTTTTCTGATTTTTTCGCCTCTTCTTCAAATTTATCAAAATCGATATAGTAATAGTTGTTTTCATTTAATAGTGGAACATTTACTACCTTTCTATTCAATTTTTCAATTGATGTTATGAATGGAAAATAGACTGGCTTAAAGACTATTGCACCATCATTTTCATTTGAAAAAGCTGAGATTGCAGCAGATATTGCATTAACTACACCTGCTGTGTTTACTATCCATTCTTCCTTGATGTCCCAATCATGTCTCCTCTTGTTCCAGTTAATTACAGATTGTAGAAATTCTTTGGTTTGGCCGGTATATCCAAATATTGGTCCAGAGCTGATGTGTTCAGCAAGTTTTTCATATAGTGTTGAAGGACTTCTAAATTCCATATCGGCTACAGATAGTGGAAGTGTCTTATCTGAGACATCTGGTTTTTCATTATACATTGCATCCCATTTATAGGAAGCTGTATTTTTTCTTGAAACATATTCTTCAAAATTATTTTTCATAAACATCTCCATTTCCATTTTTTAACTATTTATCTATATACCCTCTGCAATATACCCTCTGCAATGCAAACTAATATGTTTTATCGGATCATCTTCTATATTTGGATTTCTGGCCGTGGATATTCTCCTACCATAGAAAATAAGCACATGATGAGCCTTCGTCCATTTTTCTTTAGGAATTAGTTTCATAAGTTCTTTTTCTGTATCTAAAACATTGGTAGTATCCACCAATCCTATTCGATTGGCTGTTCTGTGGACATGGGTATCTACAGCAATAGCTGGGATACCAAAGGCTGTTGATAAAACGACATTTGCCGTTTTTCTACCAACTCCCGGAAGTGATTCTAAATCTTTTCTATTTGAAGGAACTTTTGAATCAAACTTTTCTACAAGAATTTGAGCCATTTTCTTCAAGTTTTTGGCTTTATTTCTATATAATCCAATACTTTTTATCTCATTTTCAATATCCTTAATATCTGCATCCATTATGGATTCTGGTGTAGGATATTTCTTAAATAAATCTTTTGTCACAATGTTTACTCGAACATCTGTAGTTTGAGCCGATAACATAACCGCAACCAAAAGTTCATATTCATTTGTAAAATTTAATTCTGGTCCAGCATCAGGAAAATAATCAAAAAGTATATCCAATGCTTCTAATTTTTCTTTTTTTGTCAACTTCATCTTACTTTTCATAAATTAACTCTTTTCCTTTATTAATATCTGCTTTTGATTTATAATAAATTATATCATATAGTATTGATTGATTCTAATTGCTTAAGCATAGGGAATGCAATTCAATACGGATTCAGGAGTTAGTTAATGTTTAATTTTTCAAAAAAAGATATTAAAAGATTAGACTTTGTACTATTATTTACACTTATTGCTTTAATTGGGTATGGTTTAGTAGTGCTTAGTTCTGCAATAGCACCAACAAATGACACAATAAAATCGCAAGTTGTGGCTACAGTTGTTGGTTTTTTAGCGATGCTATTTATTTTTACTTTAGATTTAGATTTTTTGAAAAAGATAAAGTGGGTAATTTATGTCATTTCTATTGGATTGCTAGTTGCTACCATACTTTTCGGGCATGGTGGTGAGGAATGGGGAGCAAATTTATGGCTAAAAATTGGGCCAATAAATTTACAACCTTCTGAAATTTCCAAAGTACTTCATATTATTTTCTTGTCCGCTTATCTTGGAGATAACAAAAAGAAAATCAATACTAGAAATTTCATTATAAAATATTTATTTTTCGGACTTTTACCAGTAGCTTTGATAATACGTCAAAAAGATATTGGTACTGCGATGGTAGTATTTTTCATTACTATGGTAATATTTTTTATTTCAGGAATATCTTGGAAAAATATTGGAATAATTTTTGCTATTGGACTTTTGGCATTCTTCATTTCCCTACCATTTATATGGTCAAAACTTGATGGCTATGCTAAAGATAGAATTTTAGATTTTCAAAATTCAGATAGAAACTTATCCACCTCTACACATCAAACTGATAGAGGCTTGATCGCACTTGGATCTGGACAATTAACAGGTAGAGGATATAAATCTGGACCATTTTCACAAAATAAATACATTCCAGAGCAACATACCGACTTTATTTTTCCAGTATTAGTTGAAGACTTTGGATTCATTGGTGGATTTGTCGCCATATTCCTGTATTTTATGTTGTTTTATAGGATGATTAGAGTGTCGATGAGATCCGATGAAGTCTATCATGTAGGAATGGTAATCGGGGTGCTCGCGCTCCTATTTATCCATATTTTCGAAAACATGGGAATGACTATGGGTATTATGCCTGTTACAGGGATACCACTTCCGTTCTTTTCAAATGGTGGTACATTCCAAATGATGAATATCTCATTAATGGGCATCGTGCTTTCAGTGAGCATGCATAAGAAATCTCTAGAATTTTAACTAAATAGGACGTAAAATGAACAAAAAATACCTATTAGAGGGGCCAGTTCTAAAATCTATTTTGATTTTAGTCCTGCCTCTTTTTATTAACAATTTAATGCAACAATTTTATAACATTGCCGATACAATAATTGTAGGCAAATTTATTGGATCAAACGCGCTTGCTGCGGTTGGTTCTTCTTTTACATTCATGGTATTTTTAACATCCATCATATATGGATTATGTTTAGGATCTGGGAGTATATTTTCAATATATTATGGCGAAAACAACGAGAAATCCCTTAAACAAGCCATTCATTCTTCATTTGTATTGATAATAGGATTAAGCTTAGCTCTAAACTTGCTTGCATATTTGATGCTTGATAATATCATTAAACTTTTAAATGTGCCAAGTGATGTGTTTCCACTAATGAAGGAATATCTCATTATAATATTTTCAGGAATTATCGCTACAACTCTATTTAATTTTACCGCTTCAGTTTTTAGATCCTTAGGCGATTCAAAAACTCCCATGATATTTCTTTCCATTTCTGTGATTTTAAATATCATCTTAGACTTAGTTTTTGTAAATAATTTTCAATGGGGAATTTCTGGTGCCGCTATTGCAACGGTCATTTCTCAATATTTATCAGGACTAGGACTATTTATATATGCCTACTGGAAACTTGAAAACTTCAGATACAAAAAAGGTGAGAATTTGGTTAAACTAGACACTATAAAGATGATTGGGAAATATTCCGTACTGACTTCCCTACAACAATCCATCATGAATTTTGGCATCTTAATGATACAAGGACTAGTAAACTCATTTGGTACATCCGTAATGGCAGCCTTTACTGCAGGGGTTAAAATAGATGCCTTTGCGTATATGCCGGTCCAAGATTTCGGCAACGCATTTTCCATATTTGTATCACAAAATTATGGAGCAAAAAAATTTGATAGAATCAAAAACGGATTTAAATTGAGTGTAATTAGTTCAGCAATATTTTCCGCCTTTATTTCGATAATTGTATATATCTTTGCACCACAGCTTATAGGCATTTTCTTAGACAAAACAAATCCTGACATTCTAGCAGTAGGTGTAAATTACCTAAGAACGGAAGGTGCATTCTACATAGGAATTGGCTGGCTATTTCTTTTATATGGATATTATCGTGCAATCAAAAGACCAAATATGTCCGTTATATTAACAATCTTTTCCCTGGGCACAAGAGTATTACTTGCATACTTACTATCTCCTACCTATGGTACGAATGCAATCTGGTGGGCAATCATTATTGGATGGTTTTTAGCAGACTTAGTGGGATTCACATATTATTTTAAGGTGGATGTAACAAGGATAGAAAAATATTGACAGAATTCTAAAACAATGAAGCTGTTGCAGAATAACTTTATAGTTAATCTACAACAGCTTCATCAGTTTTATTGAGGGGGTAATGTTAAACTCTTTTCTATTTTTCTATTTCATTTTCAAACTCGCCATCGACCATTTTAAATATTTTATCTGTGTATTTCGCAACATTTGGATCATGTGTCACGATTATTATTGATAGGTCTGGAGAAATTAAGCTTCTAAATAGATTTAGAATATCTTTTGATGTTTCTTCGTCAACGGCGCCCGTCGGCTCATCAGCAAGAATAAGTTGTGGGTTATTTACAATTGAACGAGCTATCGCTACTCTTTGTTTTTGTCCTCCACTTAGTTTTGAACATTTTTTCTTATGCATTTTCTTATCTATTCCTACTTTTAAGAGTGCTTCTTCTGCCATTTTGTTAATATTCTTTCCTCTTAATTTAGAGTCAAAATAAAGTGGTACTTTTACATTTTCAATAACCGTGTCCTCTTCAATTAAAAGATATTCTTGATATACAAAACTAATCTGTTTTCCTCTAATCTCATCAAGTTTAGAATTAAAAATGTTTTTCATATCAATATCATTAAAGAAGTATTCGCCTGAATCAAAATCTTCAATGCCACCTATAATATTTAGAAGGGTAGATTTACCCACGCCACTGGTACCCATGATTGAAACAAATGAATTTTTGTTTAGCTCAAAATTTAGATTTTTCAATACATGTAGTTCATTTTCCTTTTTTCTGTTATAAAATTTATTTAGATTCTTTATTTTTATCATTCTAATTCTCCTTGTATGATTGTGCTAGAGATTTTCTCGAATATTTTATCGTATTCAATAAGGTTGCTATCATCAACATCGCCATGTATAATGCAAAAACTAGAAGAATGGATTTTATTCGTAAATCATATCTTAAAAGTCCCATAATTCCTTTTACGACAAATTTATCCATTAGTAAAAATGTCGTCAAAGCTATAGCGAAACATATGATAAATGTCAGTATTACTTCTATAAAAATCATCGAATAGAAATGTAATTTCTTCATACCATTAAATCTATAAATGAAATATTTCTTCTTTCGAGAATTTAATATATGAGAAAATAGGAATGCTAGTCCAAGTAAGGAAAGAAATATTACAAGTCCAACCATAAAACTCATTTTCTTTTCAGCAGACATTATAAAATCTGAAAGAACTATTATGTTTGCCTTTGTCTTTAAATTTTTTTCAACTTCATTTATAAATTCTTTTCTTTCCGTTTCCTTCATATTTTCTTTCGTAAAAATTTTAAAATCAAATAACTTTAGATCTAGGTCTTTCACTAATTTCCCTGACCCTATAAAATAATCATTTATAGCAATATCTGTATATCCAACAACTTCAGTAGTGATATTATTAATTTTTATTTTATCACCAATCTTGATTTTGTTAACTGCATTAACACTTTGTGGAATGGCAATCTCATATTTGTCTGATGCTATTTTAGGAGCGACTCCTTCTTGTTGCGAAGTAAATGAACTTTTAACTAAAGCCATGACATCCATAACATTAGCATGTAAACTTTCTTCCTCTGTCATAAAGTCTAGATAATATGGAAATTCAAAATCTAATACAAATCTTTCAACTCTATCATCATCAGCAAGTTTTTGAATATAATCAAAGTCTAGCTCTGGGTCAATAAATTCATATCTTGCAAATTTATTAAAATTTGCCATTTGTTTATTTTCAATAGTTTTTCTTGAGGCAAGTATCATAAAACAAAGTAATATTGAGATAATTAGATAAATAATATAAAGTATATTTTTTCTAAAATTATTTTTTATTTCTTTTAATATTATTTTCATTTTTTCACCCCATATCTTTGTCTTGAATACTTGTTTCTGATATTTTTCACTGGCCAATAGGAAATTGTGGATATTATTAACATAAATATCGCTGATAATACTAATATTTCATCAAAATGAAGATTATTGTCATCCATAATCAATCTATCAAAGATAGGCATATGAACAACATAATTATATTCTATAAAGTCTATATCCAAAATTCTAAATAGAATAGTATAAAAAATAAAAGGTAAGATAAACAGTAACATGTAGTATCCTGCTGTTATAATATACATTTTTTTTAAGGATAATCCATTTAAATAATATATTTTATAGCGATTTTCAAGTTTATCTTTATTTACGTATCCTATGCTTATTATTGTTAAAATAAGTATTACGATAAATGATAAGATTAAATCAAAGCGTGAATTAAACATGCTTTCTAAAGATATATTTTGCACCGCAAAGATCTCTTCACTTGTACCGTAATATCCTAATTTATTATCATTAACAAATTTATCAAATTTTTCTAAATCTTTTTCTGTCGCCTTTTCATTTAGATATAAAATTGACTGACTTTGATTATATTCTATCGATTCATAATTAGGTTTTTCATGTATTTTATTAAATATCTCATTTTCTAAAGCAATAAATTTTGGATAATCAGGATATACTTTATTAAATACAGATTCCCAAGTAAAATTTCCTTCCGCCGTAAAAATAGCCCCATCCATTAAATGAGTTTCATCATCATAATAACCTTCAATAATAAAATTAAATGTTTCACCAGATTTCTTTGTCGCTATGACATCACCTTTTTTAAATTTATTTTTTAAATTACTTTGTACAACTACCGGTATCTTATTCCCTGTTGTCTCTAAGTTGTATTTACCTTCAAAATGAGGTTCTACAATCTTTATTGTAAGTGAATCTAAAATATCTACTGCAATATCATCATTTTCTCCATATTTAAAAGATTCATGTAGATATATTGGAGTCATTCCAATAAATGTTTCTGGATGATTTCTACAATATTCATATATTTTTTCTTTTTCTTTAATAAAATCTTTACCAGCTTCTTCTGCAACATTTTCTAAAGTATGTACTCCAACCTGTTTCCCCATAAACACTATAGAATGCCTCAAGGGCGTGTTCCACAATTCTGCCGACAATTTATTTACCGTTTTATATCTGTTATAAAAGGTAATACTCATAAGTAAGCTAAAAATAATTTGTACAAAGATAATCACTCTTACAAGTCGATTACTTTTATAAACCTGTTTTAATATCCCCATTCCTTCCTCCATAATTTACTTTAATTTCATCTTACCAAGAAAAAATTAAGAAAAAGTCCGAAATAGTTAAAAAATTATTAAGATATTATTAAATAGTCTTTAAATAAAAAAAGGCTGTAGCAAAATACTAAAAGTATTTGCTACAACCCATTTATTTATGTTGTTAAATTATTGAGTTTGTCCCATGTTTACATCAATGTCTTCGTCTAATTCAACAATTGCTTCAATAGCATGTGTGATACCTTGAGCAATCATTTCTAAAGACATGAATGGTGTGCCATTTGCTTTATCTACTACTTGGTCAGCTGCAAATGGAACGTGCATAAACCCACTCTTGATTTTCTTATTGTGTTTGTCAATATAGTATAAAACGCTGTATAAAACATCGTTACATACAAATGTACCCGCTGTATATGACATATGTGCTGGTATTTCGTGTTTACGAATATTTTCTACCATTCCTTTAACTGGTAATGTTGAGAAATATGCTGTTTCCCCATCTTCAAATATCTTTTCACCAGTAGGTTGGTTTCCTTCGTTGTCTGCAATTCTACCATCAGCCCAGTTTATACCAACAAATTCAACAGTTAAAGCTGATCTACCGCCCGCTTGACCTATTGAAAGCACTACGTCTGGGTTTATTTCTTCTATTTTATCAAAAATAGTTTTAGGACCTTCCTTAAATACTGTAGGAATTTCAAGTTTTACAATTTCTGCACCTTTTATTTCGTCTTCTACCATCTTCACCGCTTCTAATGCTGGGTTTACTTTTTCACCACCAAATGGATCAAAAGCTGTTAATAAAATTTTCATATATCCTCCTCTTTCATTTTCCTACTATTTAATAATACCATATATTCTATTTAAATATTATCATATATACGATTTGAACCACTATCATTATTAATGCTGGAATGATTTGATTCTTAATTACCCCATTTTTATCTTCCATCTCAAGTATAGCGACCGGAACAATATTAAAGTTTGCTGCCATTGGTGTCATTAAAGTACCACAGTAACCTGTTGTTAAAGCAAGCATTCCTATTAAAGCTGGATCTGCGCCATATTGTAACACGAATGGGGCCCCGATACCAACGGTCATAACTGTAATAGCTGCAAATGCATTACCCATTATCATTGTAAATAGAACCATTCCGATTGCAAATACGATAATACCAACATTTACATTTCCTTTAGGGATAATATTACCAACTAAGTTAGCTATAACTTCACCAACTCCTGCTTCAGTAAATATAGCACCTAAACTTGCTAAGAACATTGGAAGCATACATAATGGTCCAACCATATCTAACAGTCTTTTATTGTCTGCTAAGAATGTAGATATTGTTGTATCGTTGTTCATAATCTTCAATGTAATTGCTGCACATATTACCCCAAGAGTAACACCCACCAAAGCACCAAGTTTTGTAAATACTGTCGCAAATAAGATTGCAAAAAGTCCAATCATTAACGCTGGTATAAATATCTTATACCCAATTTTATTAGACATTTTTTCTGTGTATTCATCTGTTGGGACATCATTTTTACCAGGTTTAACTAAATTAAAGATTGGTGGTACTGCCATGATTAAGATTAAAACACCAACATATTTTTCTGGTATCCATCTACCAAAAGCAATTACTACACCTAAAAGTCCCCAAAACAACGCTGTTGTTGCACTTTTTGGATTTTCTTTATCCTGTAAATTATTTATCCCTACATAAATAAGAATAAGTCCGATTAGAAAATATACTATCTCAAGTATTTTTGTACCTATAGCTATATCTGGATTATTAAAAAATTCTAACATCTTAAGCCTCCTTCTTAGCTAATTTTCCGTACTTTTTAGCTAGTTGTCTATCTTTTATGTAGAAGTATACACATGCTACAATCAATGAGATAATCGCTGTAGGAATGGTTACCTTAGCAAGCTCTATAAGTTCAACATTATAACCTAAATCTTTAAGTGTACCTTGAACCAATAGTCCTCCACCTCCACCAACGAATAGTACTTGGAAGAAGAACCATATAATGTTTTCCATAGCCGCACTCATACCTTTTACTTCATCTAAATATTTCGGATGAACTTCACCATGTTCTGCTTTAATCGCACCTTCCGCCATTGGCATGATGATAGGTCTAATAAATCCTGCAACCCCACCAAAACTTGCGTTAAATGCTGCAAATATTGATCTAAAAATACCATAACTTACAATTACTTTACCTGGGCTTGCATTCTTAACCTTTCCGATCAGTTTAGCTGCAGATTGTTTTAACCCATTTCTTTCTAAAGTACCTGTAACAAACATGATAACAACAAATATCATCATCGCTCTGTTAGTTACGAAACTTTTTCCTAAAGTTACTAAGAATGTCTCAACCCCCATTCCACTTGCAAGGGCTGTAGCAATCATCGCTACGAATATTACTAATATCGAGTTAAGCTTTAACGCAAAACCAATAATTAGGACTGCTAGCCCTACTAATTTAATTAAATCCATTTTTCCTCCCATTATTTTTTATTTTATAAATTTAATTACACTTACATAAAAAAAAGATTATCCTATAATACCTATTTCTTCTAAAGCTAAATTTAAAGCATGTTTATCAAAATGTCTAAATTCATATCCCTTTGTAACTACGTCAACATACCATTTTTCCGGGACTGCGGGGACCTTACTTGCCGGCTCATTCATTATATAGGCAAAGCCCTCAACTAAGCCGTCATCCGTCTTTACTGTTATATCTACTTTAGAATATAGCTCTGGAAATCTCTCATATATATCTATATTCTTTTCGACTTCAGTATCAATCTCCCAGATCGCAACTGGTACCTCGTCTTCACCAACTTCAATTTCAAGATTTAGATATCCATTGCCTCTAAATCTTATCCTTGAATTTCTTATAGCTCCTATCGCTAAGCATTCTCCTTGATGTCCCATGTCTCTCATAAATTCATCATTGAGATTGCTGCCATAGGCAATATATTTTTTCAAGCATTCCTCCTAAAATTTATTTTCCTTAAAAAAAAGGACAAGATTTTCGATATATTTTATTGATATATTTAATAATCTAGCCTTAAATTATCATAATTAAGTTTTACTTAGCTTCATCGATTTCATTTTCTAAATCATCTTCTCTTTTATGTGTAAATTCATCATACACAGTTATCTTAGCTGTGATAATTCTTTTATCCTTTACTTCTAAAACTTGAATTGAAAGATTTTCATAATCGATTTTTGGCTTTTCTTCATCATTTGGAATGTATCCCAATAGATAAATTATAAGACCACCAATCGTATCATAATCATCCGTTTCTTCATCTATCTTACTTCCCGTTTCATAATTAAAATCTCTAATAGAAATTGAAGCCTTTACTTCATAGACATCATCGGAAATTTTTCTAATTTCAGGTTCATCATGATCATATTCATCATCAATATTTCCAACAATCTCTTCAATCAAATCTTCCATTGTTACTATACCTGCAAAACCACCATATTCATCTATTAATAGCGCCATATGACGATTATTAGTTTGTAACTCACTAAATAACTCATTTATATTTTTTCTTTCTGGTACAAAATATGCCGGTTTCATAATCTTTCTAATATTTACATTTTCAAATCCAACAATATAAGATTCGAGTAAATAGTCTTTAAGATATAAAACCCCAATGATATTGTCCACATCTTCGTTATAAACAGGTATACGAGAATATTTTAATGAAAGCATATCATCTTTATATTCACTAAATTCATCATTTATATCAATCATAAACACTTCGGTCCTTGGTGTCATGATTTCTTCTGCGTATGTTTCATCAAAATTAATAACAGAATTAATCATTTCACTTTCAACCGCATCTATTATTCCTTGAGAATGCCCTTGTTGGACCAATGATTTGATATCATTAATTGTAATTCTAGCTTCCATATCTTCCGCTCTTATACCAAGAAGCTTTAAGAATAGATTTGTCGTTTTCGATAAAAGCCATACAAAAGGCTTAAACAACTTATTTACAAATGATATAGTGCCAACTGCAGATCTTGCAAACTCTTCACTTCTAACTATCGCCACTCTCTTTGGAATTAGTTCACCAAAAACTATTGTTATAAAGGAAAGTATTAATGTTATAAGTATTTGAGAAACAGTCCTTGAATACGGTACGCCCCAATTTGACATAGCATATCCTAATTTTATTGAAATCCCGGTAGCTGCAGATGCAGAATTTAGAAATCCTGCCAATGTTATTGCTACTTGAATAACTGATAAAAGATTTGACTGATCCTTTAATAAATTTAAAATACTTTCTGCTTTTTTGTCGCCATCTTCCGCGTCATGTTTTAATCTGCCTTGATCAACAGAAACCATAGCCATTTCTGATGCCGCAAAAAAAGCGTTTACCAGCGTTAATATTATGATTAAAATTAATTGTCCTAATAAATTACCGTTACCGAGGTCCACCTCCGGGACCGCCTGTGGTATATCCATATTGCCTCCAAATTTATTTATTTATACAGAAATTCTATCATATTTAACTAAATTAAACAATTGGATAAGTCATATATATTCTACGTATAGTAGAATTTCTTCATAAAATCATTTATTTACAGAATTTAATTAATAATGTACTATATAGACAATAGATCTATTGAAAAGGAAGAGGAAGAAATGTTACAAAATAAAATCGGGAAATATATCAAACATTTAAGAAAATGTAAAGGAATGACACAAAAAGATTTAGCTGATAAATTAAGTATTTCATTCCAAACTATATCTAAATGGGAAAATGGCGATAGTTTACCAGATACTTCCCTATTGTTAGATTTAGCAAATACATTAGACACAAATGTAGATATATTGCTAAATGGAGGAATAGTCGTGAGAGATAATAGAAAATTTATGTCTGTAGAAGATGTCATTTTAGGATTTGAATCTATAGAAAATGTAAAAAAATATTTTGGTGAAAAAAGTACCTTCTATATCGGTATGATTGAAGGTATTAATTCAAAAATGAATATAGACCTTGAAGAATATCTAGCAAATAAAGAGTCTCGAGAAGTTATGATAACTGAGGTACTAGTTCAACACATTATGAATGGTGGAAAAATCGATATTAACGAAGCTGAGAAATATATTTCAAGTAATAAAATGATAAAAATATTAAAAGAATATATTCACAAATTTGAAAAAGAAAATTAAATATTTTTTACAAGTTTTTTATACACTATAGAAATTATATGAATGATTTTTATAGTGTATATTTTTATTGCGTGGGTATAACATAGTTAGTAAGTAATAAAAAAATGGAGGGTTTATTTATGGATGTTAATCAACAAAAAATGGAACAAGATTTAATAAGAGAATCAGAAATTGAACTTGATAATAAAGTTAACAATGAAACAGATAATAAAACCGAAAAAGATTTATTAAAAGAAGAGGGAGAAGATAAAAAAATGAACGAAAAAGATTGTAAATGCAAAGATAAACATAAAGAAGACTGCCATTGTGACGAACACGAATGTGATTGCGACAAACATGAATGTAATTGCGATGAACACAAATGCGATTGTGACAAACATGATGGTGATTCTGACAAAGAAAGAATTGATAAAGACTTAATGGATGATGAAGAAAGCGAATTTAAAGAGGGTGGAAAATCAGAAGAAAATGAATTTGACAGAGAAGGTGCTGTTGAAGAAGAAGTTGTAGAAGAAAAGACTGAAGACGATAAATAATATATTAGATTTAATTTAAATTGTTAAATCCATGTAACAAAGTTGACAGTGCAAAATTTAATATTTATGCTAATATATTATTAAGGAGTTGGCCATACTAATAGTAATTATAGTCCTCTCTAGAATTACTATTTACACAATTTACGCTCATCGGTAAATTGCGTACCAAGCTATTTAGAGCTGTCAATAGCACCAATAAAACCAAGATTTTATCTCTATGGTAAACTCTCACCCATATTCTTGGTTTTATAGATGAAATCGATCGAATTAAAAAGGAGCGCAAAGCTCCTTTTTTTTATTTATTCTCCTTATACCACACATTCTCCAATTTCTCATAGGATTTTGTAAATTCCAAAATATTATATTCTATGGACTCTAAAGTATGTATGATTTTTGTAATTTCATAATTGTATCTTTGAAAAAACTCAGAATCTACATCATCCACTATTTGATGTTGACATTCTAAATCACCTTTAAAGAATTGTTGTAACATGATATAGTTTTTATTACTCAATTTCGGCTTTTCGTCTATATCATTTAGTTCAATAATGAGGCTAAGCGCCATTCTAAATAGATTGTTTAATTTTGAGACGGCGACAGTATTTAAATTGGAATTCATTTTTAATTTAACATCATTTCTTAAGTTTTTATATGTGTCATTTATCTTTGAAATGCTATCTATTAATTTGAATTCATCAACTGTTTTATCATCGGCTAGTAATGCCTTAAACTCATTTCGTATGTCTTTATATGTGCTCCTATAGACTGAAAGAAGGTATTTCTCTTGCCTTGGCCTCAGAATATAAGCATTTACTAACAGACCAATCCCTGTACCTACAACTGTATCAAAAATCCTATTTAACGCGTATAGTCTATAATCCTGTTTTGCAAAATATGGAACTTCTAGTACAAACACAAAAAAGATTGCGGCTGAGCCTATAGAATATTGCCAATTAAAAATAGTACATACACAGACTATAATTGTCATACCGATTGCTACACCAACTGGATTTACTTGTTTTATTAATTGTAAAATAAAGGCGACAATTATTGCTGTGACATTCGCCATTATTCTGTCAAAAGATGATCTAAACGACTCAAAGATACTAATATTAATCGCAGTTATCGCTGCAGCAGACATCATCCCAGGACTTAATTCTGGGAAAATCCCCGCAATGAAAAATGAGAAAAATACCGCAATAACAGTTTTTATAGATCTATTTCCAATTTTAATACGCTTCATTTTCTCCCTCATGTAATAGTTTATCAATGTATATATTCTATCATTTAATTTTATTTTGTCTATCACATTTGTTGAATTAGTTTTGAATACCCTTCATTTGTTTTTTCTACTATGATTTTATTGTCAATTTGTTCTTTCAATGTCTCAACATGGGAAATTATACCAATCAATTTATTATATTGTGAAATGTTTGAAAGAATGGACATCACCTTAGATAAAGTCTCATTATCTAAAGTACCAAATCCTTCATCTACAAACATAGAGTTTAACTTTATACCTCCTTTTTGCATTTGAATTACATCAGATAAACCTAAAGCTAGAGAAAGAGCCGCTTGGAATGACTCTCCTCCTGATAATGTGTTAATATTTCTTTTTTGAACATTATGATGATCATAGACTTCTAATTCTAATCCAAATTTAGAGCTAAGATTGTCCGCTTCTTCTTTTCTAAGTAGAGAATATTTACCATCAGTCATTTTGTAGAATCTTTTATTTGACTCTATCAATATTTCATCTAAATATTTCATTTGAACAAAAGACTCAAAACTAATTTTTTCAAGAGAACGTAGCTGACCAGATAATACATTATTAAGCTCTTGATAGTTATAATATAATCGGTCTATTTCTTCAATTTCACTAGATAAAGAAATTAACTTATCTAATTGCTTATTATTATTTTGTAAGTTTGCATTAAAGTCTGTAAATTGTGTTCTCTTAGATCCAATTTGAATATTTAATGCATCCAACTTGTCTTTTTCCAAAGTAATATTAAGATTATAGCGCTCATCCAATTGATTATTGTATAACTCTAAATTATTTACATACTTATTATAGTTTGAATTTATTTGATCGTATTCTTTTCTGATATCTTCTATATAAGTTTTTAACTTTTCAAATAAATCATTCTTTTCTTCTAACTGTTTGGAAATTTTCGCTTCATCTCTGTTACCTAAAGCCTCTACTTCATCAATTCTTTGTTTCTCTAAATTATCAATTGTAGTAGATTTTTCAATAATAGTTTTATCAATTAGATTGATTTTTTTTGTTATTTCTTCAATTTTCTCATCAACTAATTTTTTATCTTTAGCTTTTTCTTCAATTTCTTCTAAAATATCTTTTAGTTTATTATTTACTCTATCTAATTCTATTTTTTCATTATTTAATTCTTTAATCGAAATATCTAATTTACTAATATCCCCTAGATTTAATAGTTTTACGATTTTTTCAATATCTTTTTTATTGAAATTCAAGGAATGTTCTAATTCGACTAATTTATTTCTTTGATTATCAAACTTATCTTTACTTAATTGATAATCCTTTTTGCTTCTATCTACATCAGATTTTTCAACCATTTCATCAGTAAAATGAGCTTTATTTGGATGATGTATTGAACCACATACAGGGCATGGATCATTTTCATTTAAATCTTTAGCAAGAATGCCAACTATTGAATTAAAATATCTCTCATCAGTATCTTCATATATTTTTTGTTTAATTTCTTTATCTGATTTGATATTTTCAAATTCTTCTAATAAACTTACTTTATTTTTTTCTAATGTTTTTCGCTGTTCAATTAGTGAAGATAATTCATTAAACTTCTCTGTTTTTTCATTATTAATGGATATCTTGTTTTGAACTTTATTTAGCTCAATCTCAGCTTTCGCATTCTCTTCTAAAAAATCTTCTATTTGATTTTTTGTTGTCACAAATTCTTGTTGTTTTCCTTTTCCTCTATCTAAATTCTTTTTTAAACCTTCTATTTCACTATTAATTTTTTCTTTTTCAGCAATAATCGTATTAAGTTTTTCAAATCTTTTTAATTCACTTTCTAAAGTTAGGATTTCTGTTTTAATATTGTCTTTATCTATTTCTTTTTCTTTTAGAGTTGAATATTCCTCTTTTATTTTTTCAAATTTTTCCTTTATACTTTTTAAAGCTTCTTTATTTTCTTCAATTTTACTTTTTATATCAAAATAAAAAGTAATCTTTTCAATTAGTATCTTCTTTTCATCTATTTTATCTGAAATATTTCCTATTTCTTCGTCTAATTTTTGAATTTTACATTTTAATTCAGTATTAATATTTGAAATAAACTCTATCACTTCATTTAACGATCTATTTTTAATATCGACAAATTGTTCTTGTTGATTTTCAGTAAAATCAAAATTACTAATTAATTCATCATATTGAGTTTTTGCATTTTCCCTTTTTTTATTAAACTCACTATATTTTAATTTTATATCTAACTCTAATTGCTGGTATTTTTGAGTGAAAAATATATCTCTAAACAATTTCTCCTTATCATCATTACTTGATTTCAGTAACTTCATAAAATTACCTTGAGCAAGCATAACAATCTGAGTAAACTGATTAATATCTACACCAATTAAATCAACGATAAATTTATCTACTTCTGTTTGATCATTGATAACATCACCATTTGGAAGATATAGACTAACTCTTTTAGTGCCATTTTCAGTAGTACCCTCACCACTTTTCTTATATCTTTGATATTTTGGCACACGAAAGATCCTATAAATTTCATCTCTATATTCAAATTCTAAATCTACAAAAGTCTCAATATCAGGTGTTGCTGCAGCAAAACGTAACATTTTCTCATCTCTGAAACCACCACTTGATTTACCATATAAAGCGTAGGCAATAGCATCAAAAATCGTTGTCTTACCCGCACCCGTTTGTCCACTTATCAAAAAAAGACCATTCTTACCAATCTTTTCAAAATCAATATGAATCCTATTCAGAAATGGCCCAAATGCTTGAAGCTCTAAATTAATTATTCTCATTTTTCCCCCATATCCTATCAATAGATTCCTTCATTAATTCCCTTTTTTCCTCTGGTAATTCAACACCTAATCTTTGATAATAGAATTCTTCAAATAATTCTAAAGGATTTTTTGCATTTTCATATGATTTTATCAATTCTAAATTATTCTCACCAATTCTATTATTTATATATCTAAAAGTAAGAATGTTTGGATATATATTTCTCAATCTTGATAACCCCTCAAAAATATCATCTTCATCAAGCAATTCAATATGTATGTAGTCATCTTTATGAGTGTCTCCTTTTGAATTTTTTACTATCTCTTCAAACATTCCACGTATTATTCTCATATCTCTAAGATAATCAATCCTTCTTTCAGTAATTTCCAAATTATTTTTTTCTTTCAAATCTACAATAGTAATTGTTTTGTCATAGCAACTTTCAGATGATGCATATTTTAATAACGCCCCCGGATATCTAACCTTACCTTTAAGGAAATGTTGTTTTTTATGAATGTGTCCTAGAGCAGTATAGTCAAATTTATCATATAAAAGTGAAGAAACAGCCTCAGCTTCTCCTGCATATATTTCTTCTGACTCTGATCTATCTGCATTTAGGATATATTGATGAGAAATAATTACATTCCTCTCATCTTCATCAATTTCTATACTATCGATAACCGCCTTTACAGCATCACTATAGCTATTAGCATCAATATCTTTATAATATTTTTTTACATCTTGTGGCTTAACATATGGAAATAAAAAGAAATTAAAAACGCCATATTCATCTTCTAGACTTATTTTTTCAATTTCTCCATTATATGGCTTAGAAATATATATTTTAGAATCCCCTAAAATATCAGATGCAAAAGCTAATCTATCAGAAGAATCATGATTTCCACTTATAATCAAAATTGTAATATTATTTTTTTTGCATTCCGTAATAAATTCATCAAAAACATTTATCGCATCAAAAGAAGGCACGGAATTTTGATAAATATCCCCTGCAATAACTAGCGTTTTGATATTTTCTTCTTTTAATAGATTGATAATATTATTTAATGCAAATTTTTGATCTTCAATCATAGAATGTCCATTAACCGTTTTACCTAAATGTAAATCAGCTAAATGCATAAATTTCATAGTAACCTCTTTACTTAATTAAAATTTTACTTTATTATATCCAATTGATTTTATTATTTTATTAAAAGCAATCTCATCAACATTTTCTTTTAATTTATTTATCTCTTCATTTATCTTTTCTTGAGTCTCACTAAATATTTCACTTGGTAATAAAGCCTGTAAAATAATCAATGTATCAAATAGTGTATTTCTTTCGTCATTATCTTTAATTTCATAATTATCATGAATCGGTGCAAAATACTCAATTCTACTAAACTTATATCCTAAAATTAAATTGTCGTGTGCAGAGACATTTCTAATGTCTTTTGCATTTTGTAAAAATGATTGCAATTGAGTAGGTGTCAAAAACTTTTCTAATTTATGGCCAATATTATCTTCTACAATAAGCTGAAATGCATCCGCAATATCTTCTCTTAATTGATAGTCCAACGTTTCATAAATGTTTACAATCTTTCCGAATGAAACAAAATTTATAATAAACCAAAATGGAATTGAATTATATTTATCTAAATAGTATTTAATTGATCTATTATAGTTTTCTTCATTCATAAATGACTTAATCGTTTCATTTATACTATCAATATTTGTAAGCACATATCCCCTATCTGTATGAGAATAATTTTTTGGATTTAAATACGCTCCTGGTTTAGGATATTTCTCAACAAATTTATAAGAAATGATACTCCTCGAAATCCTCTCAATTTCAAGCATTGCCCCTAGCAATACTCTCTTTAATTGCTTGTCAAAATTATGAACATCCATTAAATCCTGGAAATCCGTACCATCTCGATATGATGATTTTTTATTTCTGACGTCAGGACTGTCTTGTGAGAAATATTGGTAAGTACCATTTATAATTTTATAGTAATTGTATCTTAATAAACATTCTCTAGCATGTTGCTCATCTTCAATGACAAGATTACGTTGTTTTAATATTTTTATTTGTTCATCAATGGTTTTAAAATAATCAGACATAATAGCTCCTTAACACTATTCTAACACAAGATTTAATCTTTAGATATTTTCATTTAATTTGATATAATTTAGATAGAAAAAGAAATTAATCAAGGAGGATATTATGCATAATTTCAGAAAAATCGCAGATGACACATGGTATATTGGTGTAAATGATAATCAAACAAGTAGATTTGAAAAATTACACAGTTTACCAGAAGGTGTAACATATAATTCATATTTAATCTTAGATGAAAAAACTTGTCTATTAGATACTGTAGATTGGCCATTTGCCGAGCAATTTATCGAAAATATAGATTTTCTACTAAAAGATAGAGATTTAGATGTTGTAATTGTAAACCATATGGAACCAGATCATGCCGGTGCTTTGGGAGAAATAATGTTTAGATATCCTAATGCCCATTTCTACATGACTGCAAAAGCTGTGGATTTTTGTAGAAACTTCGGCTTTCCAATCGACAGTGTAAAATACACCGAAGTAAAAGAAAATGCTGAACTAAATCTTGGAAAACATACATTAAAATTTATTGAAGCTCCAATGGTTCACTGGCCAGAAGTCATGTTTACTTATGATGAAACTAACCAAATCCTATACTCTGCAGATGCATTTGGTACATTTGGACTTTTAGATGGTCGTCTATTTGATGATGAATTAAATTATGAAGCTGAATTTATGGCTCACGCTAGAAGATATTATTCAAATATAGTCGGTAAATATGGTAGACCTGTACTAAACGCTTTAGCAAAACTTGACAATATTAAAGTTTCAATGATTGCTCCACTTCATGGACCATTACTAAGAAAGAATATTTCTCTAATGATTGACAGATACAAAACTTGGGCTTCCTATACCCCTGAAGAAAAAGGTGTATTGATAGTTTACGGATCAATGTATGGACACACAGAAGAAGTCGCATATCTAATGGCTTCAATGCTTGTTCAAAAAGGAATAACCAATATAAAAGTGTATGATGCTTCAAAAACAGAAATGTCATATATAGTTGCAGACGCATTTAGACTTTCTCATATGATATTCACATCCGTCACTTACAATATGTCACTTTATCCAAAAGTAAACCATATTATTGAAGAACTAAAATTATTAAATCTTCAAAATAGAAAAGTGGCCATAATTGAAAATGGCTCCTGGGCATCCAGAGCAGGCAAAATCATGTCTGAACACTTCTCTTCAATGAGAAATATTGAAATAATTAATCCAGATATGTTAAGTTTTACATCTTCAGTTGATGAAGAAAAAAGACCAGAACTAGAAAAATTAGTAGATAGAATAGTTGAGAGTTTTGAGGAATAGATAGTTTAGGACATTCTTAATTGTAATGATTAGCTTGTACTATCATGTTCTTATACATAAATTCCTTAATCCAGCAATATATGTATAAAATAAAAATACTCTTATACATAAAACTCGTTTTCTAGAATTTATGTATAAAATTTTTCCAGATATTATACATATATCCTTTATACTACCTAGTATGTGTATAACAGGAGCTGAGGGATTTATACATATAATACTTAAAAATAACAAAACATGTATAAAATTTCCAAAAATTTTATACATAAAAAAGAAAAATTAGAATCTATGTATAAACTCTTCTTTGAGTTTATACATAGATTTTCAAATTGGCAAAAATATGTATAAATTATTATGTTCTAAAAAAGGAGCTGTTACAGAATAACCAAATCGTTATTTTGCAACAGCTCCAAATCATTAGATATAAAATATGCTCCGTAACAAATTCCCTCTAATGAAATTTATTACATTTCACCTAAACTAATCCCTAGCCTCTCTATTATTTAGCCTATTACATTTCACCTAATTCAATTGAAATTTCTTCTATTTCTTTAATTAATGAGCCTATAAATGCAATAGTGTTTTTTAATGGCTCATCTGTTGAGACATCTACTCCCGCCGCTTTAGCTAATTCGACTGGTTTTCTTGTGCCACCCATTTTTAATACTTCAATCCATTTATCAGCAGATTCTTTACCATTCTTCCTGATGTTTTGTGATACTTGTGTACCAATGGTCAATCCTGCTGAATATGTGTAAGAATATAGTCCCATATAATAATGTGGTTGTCTCATCCATGTTAATTCTGCACCTTCGTCTAAGACTACATCTGAACCCCAGAATTTTTCAAGTGTTTCTTTGAAAATTTTGTTTAAGATATTTGCATTTAATTGCTTATTATCTTCAACCAATTTATACACTTCTCTTTGATACCATGCTTCAAGTAAATGTGTAACAAAATTGTGATAGTATGTTTTTGCAACCATTTGTGAAAGCACCCATCTCTTCATTCTTTTATCATTATTTTTTTCAGCTAAGTCTAATAAATAGTTTTCAACTAGTAATTCATTTGTTGTTGAAGGTGATTCAACAAAATACATTGAAGGATCGGAGTTTAAAATGTTTTGATTCATATGTGTTAATTGGAAATGTCCAGCATGACCAAGTTCGTGAGCTAATGTCATCACATCGCTCATCTTATTATTAAATGTCATACAAACATATGATGGTACTCCATAAGGAGATGAACAAAATGCTCCTGTTGATTTACCGTCGTTATTTGCATAATCAATCCATCTATTATCGAATGCTTCCTTTATGATAGCAAGATAATCTTCACCTAATGCTGATAATCCATCTAAAACATATTTTTTCGCATCTTCATAACTTACAGATGGTGAATAGTTTGGATCTACTTCTATCTTTAAGTCAGAATATCTAATTTCGTCTAATCCATGTACAGCTTTTAACACATTCGCATATCTACGCATATGTGGAGATAATTCTTCCATAATGATATCCATTTGTCTATCATATAAATCTCTACTAACTTTTTGATAAGATAAATTATAGTCAAAAACATCTTTGTAGTTTCTTAGCTCTACCATTGTCTTTTCTTTTTGAACTTGTGCATTATATGTGCTTGCTGTTGTATGTTGATATTTTCTAATAGTTTCGGAGAATACTCTAAATGCTTCTCTTCTCAAATCAGTATCATTTTCGTATTCCATTTCACCTTCAAAAATATTATATGATAATGGGTATTTTTTACCATTTACTTCCACATCTGGGAAATTAATATCTCTGAATTTTGTATCATTGTATAATTTATATGGAAATGATAAAACATTTGATAATTTAGATAATGCCTTTTCAACTTCACTTTCAAGTGTATGCGCTTTACGATCTAAAAGATCTTCTACAAAAACCTTGAAATCTTCATTTTCCTTAACTGTTTCTAATACAGCATTATCTACTGTTAATAATTCATTTTCGTAGAAGGAAAGTTTAGAATCATATTCAGCAAAAACATTTCTCAAATTTGCTAATCTCTCTTGAGCTTTTTCATCGAATGCATCAACTTCAGTTTGAAGGCCAGCATAAGCGCCCATAATTGAAGACATTTCAGCAAGTTTGATTAAATCTCTTAATGAGTTTTCAATTTTTTCTTTTGAATCCAATTTATCTTTATATTTGTTTACAAAATCATCAACTCTACTCTTATAGCTTTCAACTTCAGCTTCATATTTTTCTTCAGTTTCAAAAATAAGACTCATGTCCCATTTTTCATGCAATTTTGCTTCTTCTCTTTTCATCGCAACTCCTTTTCTGCATTTTATCTATATTTATTGACAATTTCTTCAATCTTATCCCAGTTATCTTCCATATCCTTGATTAATTTCATTTGTGTTCTTGTTCTATCTAAATTGTGATTTTCTCTTGCAGTATGGAAATAAACATCACCTTCTAGGTGATCGGCTAAAAATCTAATACCACATTCAAATGTCATTGTTAGAGCTCCTAGTGGAAGATTGTCTATTTCAGTATCAGTTAAACTTCCATCTAGAGTTTCTAAAAATCCTTTTGTGAATGCTTCATATTTTTCTAAATCACAGGAAACATTATCTAAATTTATATCATCTTCAAGTCCAGTATTTGTACCAAATCTAATAGAATCACCAAAGTCATTTACAGACACTCCAGGTAATACTGTGTCAAAATCAACGACACAAATTCCTCTACCTGTTTCATTATCAATCAAAACATTGTTAGATTTTGTATCATTATGTGTAACACGTATAGGTAATTTACCGTCTTCTATTAAATCCATTAATGCATTAGCGATATGTTCTCTTTCTAGATAGAAATTAATTTCATCTTGAACATCTTTAGCTTTTCCTAATTTATCCTCTTCAACTACTTGCTTAAATCTTGCAAATCTCTTTTTAGTATTATGAAAATCTGGAATGGTTTCATGAAGTGTTTCCGCAGGATAGTCATTTAATAACTTTTGGAAATTTCCAAATGCTACAGCAGATTGATAAAAAATTTCATTATTTTCAATCACATCATAACTCTTAGCATCATTTACGAAATTATACATTCTCCAATATTGATCTTCATCATCTTTAAAATAGTTTTTCCCATCTTTAGTTTTTATTACTCTGATTGTTTCTCTTTCTGGGTCTCCACCATTTTCAATAATTTTCTTTCTTAAGAAATTAGTTACATTTTCTACATTTTCCATCAATTCAGCCGGTCTGGTAAATATTTTTGTATTAATCTTTTGAAGAATGTATTTTACAAGCTCTTCTCCATGTTTCATTTCTACCATAAATGTTGAATTTATATGTCCACTACCATATGATTTTGATGAAACAAAATCACCGTCTAAATCGAATTTACTTACTATATCTTTAATTTCTACCATTACTCGCTCCAAATATCCTGTGAATACAGTCCTTTATCTTTTAATTTTTGAATTTCTCTCTCTACAATTGGCTTATCTTCTTTATATGTCACTCCATGCCATTTTTCATCTGTTGGAAGCACCTTAACTCTCACTTTTCCTCTTTCTAATAAATTAGCAATTAACTTAGGAATGAATATCTCCGCCTTCAATGGGTTTTTCTTAACATCATGTTCAAAAAATGAAGGGAACTCTTTTTCAATCTCTTCAATAAAGCTTTCATTTAATCCCCACATATTCATTGAGATATAAGAATTGCTATCAAGATCACACCAAGTATTTCCATCGTCTTCTGTAAATCTGATACCATCATCAAATTTCGCAATCTTAGTTCTCTCTGTTACATTATCCAAAAATCCATCTTCATTTACCTCACAGATACCTCTAGAAACCGTTCCGTTTTCAGTAACTGTATTATATAACCTATATCCAATCATGGCGTAATTATATTTATCATCATTTTCAGATTCTACTAGAAAATCATAAATCTTTTTAAATGCCTCTCTGCCATAATAGTCGTCGGCATTAATTACAGCAAATGGTCCATTTATATACTTTCTCGCGCTATAAATAGCATGAGCTGTCCCCCAAGGCTTTACTCTACCTTCAGGTATCTCATGTTCCGCTGGAATGTCTCTCAAATCTTGAAAAGCATATTCTACATCAATATGTTTAGAAACTTTATCACCAATAACTTCCTTAAAATCACTAAGCATCTCTTCTTTAATAATGAAAATAACTTTTTCAAATCCAGCCTTAATCGCATCATAAATAGAAAAATCTATAATTACATTCCCCTCTTTATCAATAGGATCAATCTGTTTCAAGCTGCCATATCTACTAGACATACCAGCAGCCATAATTACTAAAACGGGTTTCTTCATAAATATATTCGTATTAAAAATACATCTCCTTTTGTATCTGTAAAATATTATTGTATTAATATCAATTATACTACTTAATTTGCAAATTAAAAAGTTTACTTTGTTAAAATAAAAAAAGAGTCAGATTTTACTCTAACCCCTCGGTTTATTTTTAAATTTTTTTATCTAAAATATTTTTATTTACTCAAAATTATTTTCTTTTTGCAAAAGTAATATAATTATATACCACAAACATTATTAATGATAATACACAAAAAACAATAGATGTCTTAGTTAATAGGTCTATATGTTTCATTTCAAAAAATAGTCTGTATAATAACATTCCATATAATATATAATATGATGCTGTAAGTACATATTTATATTTTTCTCCTTTGATAAAGAATGTACCTAAGCAAATCAATCCTAAAATGATAACTATTAAAGGATGTCTGTTATAAATACTGATTAACGCTCTACTATATATATTTTCAACAAAAAGTAGAAGCACTATTGATGCCATAGAAATGGTAAATGATTTTATCCAATCTGATTTATTGTCTAACAATTGCAAATCTCCCTTTTATATTCTCCCATCCATTTTCACTTGAACTTGTCCATGCTAAATAATTGCTTGTATGTTGCGCAACTTTATAATCATAATATTTTTTTCCAGAATAGTTCTTAGAATAGTTATCTGCTGCAACAACAAATGCTACATGATCCCAATCTCCATCATTTGAAAAATCAGCTGCAATTATTGTGCCTTTATTTATTCTCGCACTGAAAGTTTCATGATTGGTTGTTGTACTAGAAATTCCCATATATCTTACAAAAGTATCTGCCATTGACCATGCTTGCGAATGTTGATGTTCACTTCCAACAAATGGTATATGCCAATTACCTGTTGTATGCCACCAACCTTTATGTCTTTCTTTGTACACGGTTTGTTTAACTCCTCCCGCTTCTAAAATTTGAGATACAAAATTTGCACAATCTCCACTTCTGAAATAATGATATTTTTTTGTATTTGGATTTTTAGCATATTTTATCGCATATGATATTGCGGAATTCATATTGGGAAGTTTAGTAGCTCTAAAAGAAATTCCTAATTCTTTTTGTCTTTTAATTATAGAAATATCTGTATTATCTAAATCATAACCTTTACCTATTTCATTTTCAACATAATCTGAATTGGAAGGTAATAAAAACTCTAAACCTTCAAAATCTTTATACTTCACTTTATTAATAATTTCGTCATTTTTATATTTATTTTCAAAAATATCAAAAAAGTCAATCATTTCTTTATTCTCTGAAGACAAATTATTTTCATTATATTCTTTCTTTATTACATTTTCATATTCTTCCCAATTATTTATAGAAATTTTATCACTAATATTATATTTTTTTTGCATTTTATCTAACAAAACATAATTTTTTCTTACAAACTTTTCAAATTCATGATTTTGATCAGAAAATTGAACATATAAGTTTTCTTTTTTATCTTTAATATTTATTCTAGGTACCATCGTCTTATAATTTAAATTTGATTCTTCATATGCATAACTTAAATTTGTACCAATACTAAAAATTATTAGAAATATAATTAACATAAATTTTTTCTTCATTTTCTCGTCCTTAATATTATAAATTTAGATTTTAAGGTAATCTATCAACCTTCTATTTTATAAAAAAAATTTTATTATATTATATTATCTTTCACACCACCTCTTTCTTTTTTTTTATTTGTGATTAGTTTAACAGCTCTGAATTTTAATGTCAATATTTTAGTTAATAAAAGTATTTTTTAACTTATATATATAGCTTATATATTAATAATTTTTAATATCTGAAAATTTGAAACATAATGAATGGCTTAGTTTAAAACACATTATTACAAGCTTTACCTTTTTTGTTAATATAGTAACTAAAGTAATGTTATAATAATCTATTATAATATATACAATATATATTCACGTCTTATCTTTTTCTTTAATAAAAAAAGAGTCAGATTTACTCTAACTCTCTACCTTGATACCTATATCCAATTATTATTGAAACTACGCAAATCCCAATAAATAACGAAACATATTTCGGACTTGCAATTAACGAGCCTAAAAATATCATCAGTGACCCTAATATAGCCATTATCGGTATTATTAATTTAAGTTTTTTACCTTCTTCTTTTAATTTCATAAATACTTTTATGTATATCAAAATATATGATATATATGAGAAAACTATGGAAATTTCGCTAATATCTCTACCATTAAATATTTGATATTCCATTACAAAATAATGAATAACCGTCCAGATTGTTACTAATATTGCATAAATTATGCTCCCTCTTAATTCTAACTCTTCACTCTCGACTTGAGATTTTTTTATTCCAAAGCTTGGGATGATACCTTTGCTCGCAAAACGTTGTGGTAGTCTTATCGCTCCCAAACATACACCATTTGCCACACCCAATACAGAAATTACTATAATTGAAAGTAAAATGTTCGCTCCTCGATTACCTAAAATAATTTTGCCAGCTTCAAATACAGCTGAGTCTCCTAATTCTAATATTTTACTTGATCCTAGTAAATTTGAAATCCCAATAATATATAAAAGGTAAACTAGTAATATAAAAAATGGGCTTAATACCAATGCTCTGGTCATATTTTTCTTCGGATTTACAACTTCTGGTGCTATATTTAATGCTATCATCCAACCGTCATATGAATACGCCAATGGCACCAAAGCCGTTAACCATCCATAATTGCTAAATTCTTTTATGAAATTTTCTCCAAATATATTTGAAATGCTTATTGGTTCAGAGAAAAACATTCCATAAATTGCAATGATAAATAGCGGTAATAATTTTATTATCGTTGATAATCTCTGAACTAGCCCACCAAAATATCTTGAAAAATAATTTACAAAAATCAGTGTTAGATTGTAACCTAATGCCAGCACGACTTGATGAAAAAAGCTCGCCTCAATACCCAATAGCATAAATGTATATAGTGCTGCCGCCCATGAGACAACTACAGAGACTGTGGGCATCCAGATAAATAACTGAAACCACGCATATCCGTAAGCAAATCTTTTAGAAACAAATTTTTCAAAAAATGAAACTACTCCGCCTTCAGGTATATAATCTTTTGAAAATTCAGCAAAACTTAAGCCGCCAAAAACTATACATACTGCACCCAATGTTAAAACAATAATCCCTAATCCTAAATTACCATTTGTGTATGTAAAAATGTCATCCGCACGAAAATATATTCCCGACCCGATAACAATACCTACAATCATGGCAATAGTTGTAAATAACCCATATCTCTTCTTATTCATAATTAACCGCCTTTTTATAAATTATACTTTATTTTTTGATAAATACAAATAAAAACTAGTAATATTATGAGGAGAGGCAACATCTGTACGTTGATAATAAAAAAAAGAAAATATCATCGTATAAAAATTGGTGGGGGGACGAGGATAATTCTGTAAAATGAAAATATCATCGTCTTTATGACTGGTTAATTACGATGATACTTACAAAATTCAAAATTATCCTCGTCCACAAAGTAAAATTCATACGATGATACTTGTAAAAATCAGGATTATCCTCGTAAATCTAAAATATATTATAATTATAGCTCTAATTTCAATGAAAAGAACCAATATAAAAAGACTGTTGGAAATGCTGATTGACATTTCTCAACAGTCTTTTCGCTATATCTTCAAAAATTCTCTCGTTCTGTCATGTCTTGGATTTGTGAACATTTCTTCTGCGGAAAGGTCTTCTAATATTATCCCTTTATCCATAAATACAACTCTATCGGAAACTTTTCTTGCAAATTCCATTTCATGTGTTACTACAATCATTGTAAATCCTAGGTCTGCAAGGTGTTTCATTGTTGATAACACTTCACCAACCATTTCAGGGTCAAGCGCTGAAGTCGGTTCGTCAAATAATAAGACTTTTGGCTCCATTGATAACGCTCTTGCAATTGCAACTCTTTGCTTTTGCCCACCTGATAATTGTGAAGGGCGTGCATTTTGATACTTGTCCATTCCTACTAATTTTAAGTAATGAAGAGCTTTTTCTTTTGCTTTGTTATAGTCTTTTTTCAAAACTTTAGTTTGTCCAATTGTGCAGTTTTTAAGGACATTCATATTGTCAAAAAGATTAAATTGTTGAAACACCATTCCCAAGTTTTTTCTATGGGTATTAGCATCGATATTTTTATCTAGAATATTTCTTCCCTCAAAGATTATTTCACCTGAATTTGGTTCTTCTAATAGATTTAAGCATCTTAATAATGTAGACTTTCCAGATCCTGAAGAACCTATTATAGTGATTACCTCTCCTTCTTCGACTGAGAAATTTATTCCTTTTAATACTTGATTATCTCCATAAGATTTTACTAAATTTTTAACTTCTAATATACTCATAATCACCTCTAATTGCTACTGCTCAACACATCTTTTTCAATCATCTTGTAACTTCCAGAACCTCTAAGCTTCTTCTCAAGCATATACAATAGTCCTGTAATACTCAATGTCAACGCCAAATAAATTACAGAAGTAATAATATATGTTTCGAAAAACTTAAAGTTTGACCCAGCAACTGATTTTGATGAGAAAAATAGCTCTTGAACAGATATTACATTCAACACTGAAGTATCCTTAATATTAACTATAAACTCATTCCCTACATTTGGAATGATATTTTTAAACACTTGAGGAAGTATTACATTTGACATCGTCTGAATGTGAGACATTCCTATAGATTTTGCCGCCTCAACCTGCCCCTTATCAATTGAATTTATGCCCGCTCTAACAACTTCCGCCATATATGCACCCGTATTGATTGAAACGATGATAAATGCAGATAACATCGGAGACACATCAATATCGAAGAATTGTTGTAATCCATAATAGAAAATCATGGACTGAACCATCATTGGTGTTCCCCTAATTACTTGAACATAAATATTGGCAATCACTTTTAGCATTCCTACGATAAAATTAGAAATAACATTTTTTAACTTTGGAATGGTCCTTATAATCCCTACAATCATTCCAATTGCTAGTCCAATTATTGTACCAATCAATGAAATAATTATAGTATTGATTGTCCCAGAAATAAACAAATCCTTGTTATTTACTGCGATATCCCAAATACTATTTTCCTTCACTTTTCCCATTTGAATAGCAATAATATTGTCCATTATTTCAATTTGTTGCTCTACACTTATTTCACTCAGTGCTTTATTAATTGGTCCCAATAATTCAGACCCCTTCTTCAAACCAATTGCAATCGAAGTATCTTCAGGTTTTGTCTTAAATCCATCTTCAAGCTCTACCATTTTGAAATCTTTACTTGCCATTTCAGCAGAAATCCCTTCAGGTCTTTCAGCCACATAAGCATCGGCCTTTCCACTCTGAATGGCTACCCTCATAGCAGAGAAATCTGTCATTGGTTCTCCATGATGAACTCCTGGAATTTGGTCAATCACCTTATCATGAAAAGTATTCAACTGAGCAACAACATTTGCCCCTTCAAAATCTCCTAAAAATCTAGCTTTCGCATACTTATTATCTTTTCTTGTAACTAGCACTAAATTTGAATGATAATAATTATCTGTAAAATCAATCTGTTTCTTTCTCTCAGCAGTTGGACTCATCCCTGCAATAATAGCATCAATCTTACCTGACTGAACTGCAGGAGATAAGCCATCCCATTCAGTCTTCACAATAATAAGATCCATATTTAATTTTTCCGCAATAATCTTTGCGATTTGCACATCATATCCATTTGCAAAACTCTCTGATCCTTCAATCGGAACAGCCCCATTTGCATCATCACCTTGAGTCCAGTTAAATGGAGCATAAGCCGCCTCCATACCAACCCTCAACGTCTTTCTCTTTCCTTGCTCATCACTCTGAACACTTTGCCCTTCATTGCTCGCATTTACAAATTGCACAGGTAATATAGAAAACACTGTTGCAAAAACAAGCAGAACAACCATTATCCTCTTTTTCATATTTCCTCCATATTATTTTGTTTCATTGTTTTATTTGGTTTTATCTATATTTGGTTTTTCTGTAGTTATTTATAATGTAGTTACATTCCGTTGGAATGTAACTTAATTCTGAATTATTTGTATTGGTAAATTAGTGGGTTTTGACGAATTTGTGGTGTTGGTAAATTGGTGGGTTTTGGATGAATTTGTGGCGTTGGTAAATTTATGGGTTTTGTATATTTTGAAGGTTTTCCTGATTTTTTTCGTTTTTGCGATTTAATCAGGAAAGATTTTTTGCTATTTTTCCTGATTTTTTTACGTTTTGTGATTTAGTCAGGAAAGATTTTTGATGTTTTTTCCTGATTATTTTGGAATTCTCTATTTAGTCAGGAAAGTCTTTCCTGACTATTTGCCATTTTGCGATTTAATCAGGAAAATTTTTTATCCGTTTTTCCTGATTATTTCTAGTTTTACGATTTAATCAGGAAATTTGCCACTTTTTCTTTCCTGATTTTTTTACGTTTTGCGTTTTAATCAGGAAATTTGTCGTTTTTTCTTTCCTGTTTATTTTGCATTTTGCGTTTTAATCAGGAAATTCTAAAATTACATGTCTATTTTAGAATTTCCAATTTACACATGTAATTTCTTCTTTTTTCTTAAATGTGTATTTTAAGATTTTGAATTTACACATGTAATTTGAAAAATTCCATACATGTGTATTTCCAATTTCCTTATTTACACATGTAATTTTTACTTTTTTAATAATTCCAGCCTACAATTTTCTTAACTTTTACATGTGAATATAAATATTCTACGTTTACACATGTAAAATTAATGATAAAGCTACAACTGACGCATTTTAAAGGTCAGCTAATCGAAGATTAGCTTCCTTTTGTCTTCAGACGATGCTACGCATCGCCTGAAAGGCTAAGTTTCCGACTCGTGCACCAAATCAAAGATTTGGGCACTCCCTGGATACCTTCGACCATCAATTTCGCTTTGCGAAATTGGGTCTCAGTAAACGTCATTTTCCGCCTGCTTACATCAATTCAAAGCTCCCTACTCGGTCGCTTTATCATTGTGTCGCAATGCGTTTGACCTACTTTAGCCGTCAGCTAATCTTCGATTAGCTGAGAGGCTAAGTTAGGTCATAAAAAAAGCTCTTCGTCCAGTCTTTCGACTTAGGACGAAGAGTTCAACTTCGTGTTACCACCTAATTTTATATATATTTCACAATATATACCTTAGCAAGTACTATCATACTCCTTTGCTGTAACGTGCAAACCACGTCGTTTTATCAATAAATCCAAAACGCTGCTCCAAGTCTTTATTCTCTAAATCATTCAATGTCTACTTTCACCATATTAGACTCGCTGTAAATGAAGCGGATTAGATACTCATCTTTTCATCGCATTTATTCTCTTAATTTTAACAATAAATGTGGATATTGTCAATTGGTATTTAGTTGTAAATTTTGTGCCAATTGTTTATTATGTTTCTTAATTCTGTACTAATACTTTTATCAGAATAGTCTGTTTGAATAAAATATACATAAGGTTTTTCTCCCATTATGTATGCAATTTCCATAGTGTAGGCATATTCGTATACTCCAATGAATCCCATAAAGTTGTTGGTTTCTATATAGTATAGATCTTTATTGGCTTGGGAAGATTTAACCAAGGAGTCTACTGTTCTTCTATATCTAAATTGGCCATTGTCTTTTTTGAAGGCTAGTTTATAAACATCGATGATTTCTTTAAGTGGCATTTCATTTTGTGTATTGATTGATAAGTTGTAGAATTTATTTGCATAAGTCTTCCAATCGGCCCTTGCTGCTTTTTCAACATATTCTAAAACTAACTTTATTTTCCAAGTTTCTGGTTTGATAATCATGTCATCTATTAAGTCCATCAAAGTTATGGTCTTTGATGGGATATTTTCAGAAGTAGTTTCTGGTTCAGAGGTTGTCTCAGTTTTTTTCTCTGATTCAGATTTTGTTTCTTCTGATGTTTCCTTTTTCTCTTTTAAATCTACAATAGTATTTAGATCTAAATTACCTTTTCTTTCCATATCTTCTGCAATCATGGATATAATGAAGATATTTGCATTATTTAATGGCAATTTTTCTTTTGAAGAATAAATAAAGTCTTTTTCCTCTTCAATTATTTTACTTGAATCTTCCTTATCATCGGTAATTTTACTATAGACAAGATTGATTTTATTTTTGTCTAAATTGTATTTTGATAGATAGGTATCAATATCTTTACGGAGATTTTCATCCTTATTTTTTAGGAATGATTTTATCTCTTCTATTTTCTTTGAGGTTTCCCCTGCTTTGTATTCTGAACTGAATTCTTTCTTTGATTCTTCAAATGTTTCTTCTGTTTTTGTGGTATTTTTGTCAGTAAAATGACTCACAGCCTTGTAAATACCGAATATTAGAAGAAATAACACTATCACGAGTGAAAAAAGTAAAATAGCTAATCTCATATAGTTGATCCTATATAGAGTGTTTTTTCTCCTTCTTAGCTTTTGTCTTTCTTCCTTAGACATGTATTTATTTTTTCTTGGCAAATATTTATTTTCATTGATTTTTTTATCTTTATTTCTTTTCATATCAACCTCAAAAAGATTATAACATAATTCAAATTTTATTGACATTATAGTATAATAAATATTAAATTAGGGGGGCATATGAAAAAAATTAAAAACTTTGGTTTGCACTTTATTAAATTATTAAGTGAGAATGAAGCAGATTTTGCATCAACATATTTGGCATATCACTTACTGCTTTCATTTATTCCTTTACTTGTCTTTTTATCACATGTATTGATCTATATAGCTCCAGGCTTTCAAGACTTGGTCTATAATTTGATGAGACAATTACCAAATGATGTTAAGAATATCTTTATGCCAATTATAGAGAATATTTTTAATAGTCAATCCTCTTCACTTTCTATCATTGCCATATTGTCATCAATTCGGCTTGGCTCTAGAGGATTTTTAGGTTTGGTAAAAGCATTAAATAAAATATTTGAAGTGGATTTAACAGGTAAAATTCCCTTTTATGAAATTATTTTTTCAGTATTCTATACTGTTATTTTTATGGTACTAATGGCGAGCATTTTGCTATTTACAGTGTTTAATGATACGATTGCTGAACTGATATTAAAATTCACAGACCGATATCCGGTACTTTCAAATATTGCTTCATTTTTCTTTAGTGGATTAAATTCCGTTATGCCTTTAATTTTCTCAATTGTAATATTTATTGTGTTTTATAGATATGCTCCATCATTTAACAGAGGAAATAGGATTAGTTTTAAATCTGCAACAATTGGTGCTGCATTTGCGACACTTGGCATAGCATTAGTTACTCTATTTTATAGATTTACAAATGACACGTTATCAAGATCTCCATCTATTTATGGATCACTTGGTAGTTTACTTGTAACACTTGTTTGGCTATTAGCTATATGTCAAATGATAATATATGGTGCAATATTTATTAAAACATATACTGATATGAAACACGGTCTAATTAAAGAGGATAAATAGAATTTATCAATATTTGAAATATTTGATGGTTAGATTTTTCAATAAGAATTAATGAATCCAAAATAACTTTAAAACATCAAATATTGATGAACAAAAACTTAAAATATAAAAAAAGCTATTGCAGAGACCTAAACATCTCGCAATAGCTTTTTTTTATTTATTTTATTTAGCTTGTGCAGTATCTTTTTCTTTTTTCCTTTTGAATAGAAGGAATAGTAAAAGTGCTAGCACTGATACTCCAGCTATTGAACCCCAGAATACTGGTTTGTTTTCATACCATCTAACGAATAGATTTGTTGAAACTGTGATTTCTCTTTGGAAATCATATCTTGGTTCAAATGTAAATTTACCTTCGTTATTCTTGTAATTTGTATCTAAAACATTTCCTGCTTTATCTTTTATTACATATCTAACATTTTGTCTTATGCCTTCTGCTAATTCTATATTTCCTAAGTATTGGTTGATATTGTCGAATTTATCAATCTTATCTACCAATTCATCGTTAACATAGATTTCTACTGAGGCAAGACCAAGCGCATCAAACGCTTCAAAATTGATTGGTAATTTTTTACTATTTACAAATGCGTATTCCATTCCCTTAACGAAAACTAGTTCTGGAGCAGTACTGTCAACAACGAATTGTATCATACTATCACTATCAATATTTTCTTTAAGGTTTCCAGCTTTATCTTTAGAAACTAGGAAAATTTTGTATACACCGTCTTCTTTTAAACTATCCTTATTGATTATATATTGATAATTGTGGTAGCCTGCCTTATCCACAGATTCTAATATTTGGAAGTCTACATTTTCCAAAGCTTGACCATCTCGTGTGATTGTCAATTTAATACTGTTTTTGTCTAATTTTGATAAGTTTGATTCAGTTATTACCAAATCATTTTCAACAGCTTGTGTGTAGTTTCTATTTAAATCTGATAGATATTGTGAAATTTGATAGATTGAACCATATCTATTTATGATAAAGTTCATTACTTCTGTTTTCGTGTTGCCAGCTTTATCTCTTACAGTTACAAATAGCTTGTATTTACCTTCATTGTTTATGGATTTTACTAGCGTATCAATCACAATCTTGATTGATTTATTTGTTTTATCAATATTATTTACATATTGTTCTGTAACGTCCTGATCAATGCCTGATTTATTTGTTCTGAATAGTTTAAGATCATATCCAGCGATATTCACATCAGACATATTTATAATTGGTAAAATTTCACCATTATATTGGCCATTATTTGATATACCAGCTATATTTAAATAATCAATTTGTTGGTCGATAGTAAAGTTTTTTGGTGATGCAGATTTACCATAATTGATATCTCCATTTTTATTTGATGCAAGATCTGTAACTTTAACATCAAGTTTATAATCACCATCTTTTCTAAATGCTATCGTTGCAAAATGAGTATCTCCTGAAGATGACCAAACAATATTAGGATTATTTATTGTTTTACCATCCAATGAAGATTTCAATGTTATCTGAACATTTTCTCTACTAAAGTTTCTTTCCACAATTCTAATAACAGCCGTTCTCGGATTATTGAAATATCCGTCGATTCCACTATTATTATTGTAAGAAATATTTACAACCGGATTTGTAATATCCACTATAAATGAATCTGGATTTGTTGTTCCATTTTCATAAACTATTGGATTCATCTTATTTCCAGCATTATCTGTGAAATCTAAATCAAATTTATAATCACCATCTGCGGAATAGTATATCCTTGCAATATGGGTTGTATTATCTCCATTATCTCCACTTGATGACCATGAAGAAACTGATGGATTTGGTCCATATTGATTCTTTAAGTTAATTTTTACACTATTAGGATCGAAGTTTCTTTCTAGGATTCTAACAGTTGCAACCCTTGGTTTATTATAGTATTTTGAATTGTAATTTGTGTTGTTATCGTAAGATACGATAACTGTAGGTTTTGTAATATCAATCTTGATTTTCTCAGATTTTCTCGCAGAATTTGTGGCATTATCTGTCGCAAATACCTCAATTTCAACATTATTTGAATTATTCAAATTACTATCAACAATAATATATGAATTAAATCGATTTGTTAATTCATCATATTTTGGTTTAGTCTTTGTAAAGTTAAATAACGTACCTTCTTGTGTTACTTTACCATTATTTAGTACTCTATATGAAATGTTTTTTAATCCTGTAGAAGAGTTTGAAACTATCGGATCTAATACAGATATATCAACTCTTACATTGTCCTTATATATTCCATTTATTGGTTTTTGAGGTGACACACTCACTTCTGGTGATATGCCTTCAATTCTAGGATCTGTTTTATCGACAATCATTCCATCTGTAGATACTAAAGTATAGTTACCGGATCTATCTGTCACTCTTAAATAAAGAATGAATTTTTGGTCATTTGAGAATCTAATTGATCCATTATAAGGCCTCCATGCATCAGACTGCATCAAGGCTTGATTACTCATCACGCTTGTAGAATTTGAAACTAAATATTCTACAGATTTTATACCAGATGTTGAGTCACTTGAAGTTGTCGTTGCACTTATACCTGATTTTGACCAGATTCCAAAGTATGCATCTTCTATTTTCTTAATCCATGTTTGTTTATTACCTTCATCAGTTATGGATGTTATAGTACCTTCTGGTTTAACTGTATCGACAGTAAATTCGAATGGATTGTTTTGTCTACTAGTATTTGGTGTGTCCGCCTTATTACCTGCCATATCAGTATATGATACAAAAAGCTTATAGTTTGCATCAACATTAAAGTTTACATCTATAACATGTGTATCATTATCAGGTGTTGAACCTTTACGACTTGTCCATTCTCCAATAATATTAGAAATATTTACACTATTACCTTTACTATCAACCGCAGTAATCTTAATATTATTTTTCGCTACCACCTTATCAAAATGATTTGATCTTTCTTGAATTTTTATTGTCGCTTTTCTTGCCTTTGCAAAATATTTTGAATTATTGTAGCTACTATTATTGTCATAGTTGATTGAAATAGCTGGCTTTGTAATATCAATATCATAACCCTTTGTTATTGTATTTTCATTTCCAGCATTATCAACAACTTTAACCACTAATTTCACATCTGATCTATTATGTGTTTTAGCATCAATCACAATATCTTTAGATATTGATGTAGTCAGATTGTTGTAATCGGTTATAGTTACAGGATCTTTATCATATATTACAACAGGTTTAGCATCCTTTAATACAACGTCTGAATTTATAATGTAATATTCTAATTTTCTAATACCTGAGCTTAAATGTGGATCAATCGCACTAATATTTACCTTTACATCTCCATTATATATTTGTTTTCCTGGATCAGTTATTGTAATATTTGGTTGTTTATTATCATGAATAATAGGATTACTGCTTAGATATGTTACTCTTCCAACTCTATCGGTTAACTTAAAGTAAACAACACTCCTACTATTTTTATTTATTGTTACAGTATCACCAAAATCAAATTTAATATTATCTAATTCAGCATCTGTCTTATATTTAGTAAAATCATCATCAATGTAATACTCAACTTTTACATCGGTCATATCTTTTACTTCTATTGCCTTCACATCAACATTTCGACTTGATATCAATCCAAAAGTTATAAACTCAACAAAGTCTTCCCATGGATTTTTTCTTATGGCAATCTTACCAGTTGGTTTATCCAAATCGATTGTAAATGAGAATGGATGCTCATCATAAATATATGTTGATTTATCCTTATTTGATATATTGTTTACATCAAATGGCTCAAGTTCATTATCCGCTTTATTGATATATGCCATGCTTATATCATATTTACCTTGTTGTGTTAATTTTACATTTATTGTTTGATAATTTCTTGTAATCTCTGTAACTTCAATATCATCAGTTGGCACAGTATGCATCTTGCCTTCCGCATCTTTATATTTGATTACTAAGCCATTTACTAAAGCATCTTTATCAAATGTAAAATCATTATCATATAGGGTGATTTCCATATTTCTTGCTTTATCATAATATGCTTCACCATCTTCATAATTTGTATAGGTATCATTAAATCTTATATCCGCTTTAGGTTTTTTACTACTCTTTGAGAATAGCGCAACCTTGTTATCTGAAATATTCCCTGTATTATCAATTGCAAATACTTCAAGCTTGATGTTGTTGGATTCAACATCTGTCAAATCTAATCTTATAGTTTCTATTGATTCATATTTAATATCATCAACATTATAATTTGCCACTTCTTGTTTTGATTCTACTAATTTATTATCAATATATAAATTGTAGTAAACTTGTGACAATCCAGAATACCTAGCAGAAGAATTAGTCTTGCCATCTTTTACAGAAATTACAATTTTTGGATTTGTCTTAATAATCCCATTCTTATTGCCTTCTGGATAGGAATCAAAATTAATTTCTGGCTTGGTATTATCTACATAAATTAAATCGGTACGAACAAATGAAAACTTCTCAACATTATCAATTACAAAGAAATAAATATATCCTTTACGGTTTAATGGAACACTCACTTCTTCTAATTTATCCTTCATCCTGCCATCATTTGCATCATAAATTGATTTCAATTGTCTAGCATTTAGAAGAGCTTCGGAGAAATAATATTTATATACAATATTTTTATCTTCAATATTTGTATGTTTTGCAGAATCTAATTTAACTGCAGTTTTTGTAAAAAATTTATCTCCATTATTTGTTTCATTGTCTACTGTATATTGTTTTCCATTTACAGTATATTTCATTTCTAATTGAGGATGTGTTAAATCAATCTTAAAGTTTAATGGATTTTGCTCTGGCACAGAAATTATACTATCTGGAGCATTTCCATGAGTATCTTTATAGTTAATTGATAATTTGTATTGCCCATCTTGGTCAAATTTAATTTCTAATAGATGAACATCCTCATCAGGTGTATTTCCCTTAATTGTAGTCCATTTACCAATATCATCTTTATTAAAATCTAAATCTTTGCCATTATAATCCTTATAGTCTATCTTAATTGAATTAAATGCAGCCGCCTCATCAAAGTGATTTGATCTTTCTTTAATTTTAATTAATGCTTTTCTTTCTTTAGTATAGATATTTGTCTTTTTATATTGACTATCATTGGTATATGAAATATCAACTACCGGTTTTGTTGTATCAATATCGATAGGAATTTGTTTAGAAGAAACATTGCCCGCAAAATCATAAGCTACCATCTTAAATACAATATCTGATCTGTTAATTTTCTTAGGATCAATACTAATGGTTCCTTCTTTTATTCTATTTGCCTCAGCATTTATATCCTCATATTTTTCATATGTTTTTTTATCATTTTCATAAACTACAACTTTGTGTAAAGGATTATCGTCATTATGATTATCTGTTAAAATTTTATATTCAATCTTCTTGATACCTGAAGAGAATTTTAAATCTTCAAGTTTATATTTAATATCTAGCTTTTCTACACTGCTATTAATATTGCCTTTATTAACGACATTTAAATCTAAATTTCCAGGCTGTTGATCGATGACTACACCATTTGTGTTAATATAAGTCTTTCTTCCCCATTTATCAAAAAACTTAAAGTAAACAACATATGCACCATCATCTTTTATAGTAACACTAGACCCATCCTTAAAATCCACTTGTTCAAGCTCTGCTAATGTCAATGGTTTTATGCCTGTATTTTTTGCTATATAGTAGCCAGTGTAAACTCTAACAAAGTTCTTATTGCTAGGTACCGCAGTAAAAGTTACTCTATCATTTTTAAATAGACCAAATGTAATTATTTCTTTAAAAGTATCCCAGGAATTTTGTGACTCTACAATTTTACCTGCTGGCTTAATTAAGTCGATGACAAATTCAAAAGGATTTTGCTTTTCAATCTTTGTTGAATTTTCTCTTACATTTTGTCCTGTCTTCTCAACAAATGGAAGTACTGGATTATCAGCATCATCTTTATAGTTAAATTTTAAGTTATATTTACCATGGTCGTTAAATATAATCTTAAATTTATGAACATTACCATTACTTTCTATATGCGTTACATATTTAGTACTATCTTGTGGTCTATATATTACGCTTTCTGCCCTATTTATTTCAACTGAATTAATAAATCTTTCTACTGAAAAATCAGGATTTTCGTCCGTTACTGTAACCTCAGCTGTTCTAGCTCCATCGTAATAATTATCTGCATATAGTGTTTTCTCTTCTCCTAAATATTCTATATCTACTTTAGGACCAAGAGTGTCAAACTTAAATGACTTTGTCAAAACATTTGATTTGTTTCCAGCACGGTCACTTGTGTAAAATGAAATTTCAATTTCACCAAATTTAACATCTTTTATGCCTTCAATGTCCATGATGTTAAAATCTAAATACAAATCATTCTTATATTCGTTATTAGGATTATCAATTAATTGTGATTTTTTAGAGATAACTTCAGCCCCTGTACTATCTTTTACTTTTACATCATAAAAGATATCTTTTACTCCAGAGCCACCGTTGTAAGAAGGTTCATAATTATCTCTAATTCTCAATTTTAGAACATTATCAGTTATATAATTGTTTTTATTGATTAAAGGGTCTTTATCAAATACTACTACTGGACTACGATCATCCATATAAATTTTTGCTGTTTTTAATACACTCACATTATCAAATTTATCAATCGCAGCGATATATAGGACTGACATCTTTTCCTTTGGAGTTTCTGGCATTGTATCAGAAAACATATCTGGATAATATTGTAATCTTCGTTTAATAGAACCTTCATAATCTGAGAACTCATCTGCAAAGATATATTTAAACTTAACATCCTTATTATCTTTTAATAAGTCAACTCGCACTAATTCAATGCTTTTATTAATATATGTCCAATCTTCATTTACAGGAGTTTCTGTATCATATTTAACTGTTTGATCACCAACTTTAAGTGTTGCTGCAAAACTTGGTAACTCACCTACTACTGTAAATCTATCATATAAAATTTCTTTTGTAGTTTTAGCATTACTAAATATTTCATCACTACTAATTTCTCTTTGGAATGGATTGTTATAGTTTAATTTAACATTAAAATCCCCTTGGTAAAACTCTAATGTGTATTTGTTTTCCTTTTTTGTTATATTAAAATTCTTTGGCAAATCTTTTGAATTTAAATTATAAGTATTTCCATCAATAGTTACAGTTAAATAATCTTTTCCTTCTTCAAACTTATTTTCATTTAATATTTCTAATTCTAAAACTCTTTTGTTATGATATCTGTTATTTGTATTATCTATTAATGCAGATTTATCATCTTTAAGAATGGTTGACAATTTATCTTCTAATAGTCTAATATTTTGAGTTTTCAAAAGACTACTATTTCCATCCTTATCTATAGCAATAAATCTAATACTATATGATGTATTCGAATCGGTATCTTCTGGATTATAGATATTTTTATCTAACATCAATGAATTTCTATCATTTGTATTGATAGAAAGATTGAAGATAATTTTATTTTTTGATGGTGAAAAATCAATATTTCCTTCTTTAATATTTTTTTCTATTACTTCACCTTTATTATTTAATTTATCAACTTCATATTTGAAGTTTTGGAAAGAAGCAGCAAATAGTCTTTCTCCAGACTTATCAGCAACCGTCCCATTTACTTTAATTCCACCATAGAAAATATTATTTTTTGAAAGATCATCGGTTTTTGTATTTGAATTTAAATCTTCAAATTCTAATAATTCCAAATCTAATTCTCTAATATTTTCTTTCACAGTTTCTTCAACTGTTTCTTCAGATGTTTCCTCTTTTATAGTTTCTTTTTGTGTTTCTTCTACAGTCTCTTTTATAGTTTCTTTCTCTGTTTCAGCATCAGTATTTTCTACTGTTTCCGCTTGTGTTTCTTCTGGATTTTCTGTTGTAGTCTCTTCAACTGTCTCACTTACAGTTTCATCTTCAGCAACTACAATATTTAGCGGTACAGATGATAATAAAATTAAAAAAGCTAATGTAAAAGATAATATTTTTTTAATTAATTTCTCCTTTTTGTTCACTCTTTTTCTCCCTTCTATTTTATCAAGATCGATAAAGCTGTAATATTATCTCTCTCTTGCCTTTGCTTATTAAGTTCTATCAATTCAACTAAATTATTCTTCATTTCATTTTCACTTATATTGTTACTTGGACTTAGCATATTTAAAATCTCATAATTACTTATCTCATGCCTAAACCCATCACTACACAATAAGAAAACTGTATCCTTTCTTGTGTCACCAAAATAAAAATCAGGATATACCTCAATTGATGTCCCGATACTCTGAAGTAGTACCGACTTTCTCTCGTCCGTCTTTGCTTGTTCTTTTGTTATTATTCCTCGATCTACTTCCCTCTGGACAAGCGTCTGATCCTTTGTAATTATTCTAATATTATTATCTGTAATCTCATAAGCTCTAGTATCACCAACATTTGCAATATAATATCTATCATCTGTCAATAACAATAAAGTCAATGTTGAACCAATTGTAATATTATTTTTTTTGCCATAAAATTTAATATCAGAATTTTTCTTATCTATTAAATTTTTAACTGCATTCTTAAAATTTTGATCATCTAGACCATTAAATATCATATTTGGCAAAACACTTACCGACCAGGTTTTAATAGCATTTATAATGGATGAACTTGCTAACTCGCCTTGAGAATGTCCCCCCATCCCATCTGCAATTGCAGCCACTACAAAATTTCTATTATTTACATCTAAATTACGAACCAAGTAACTATCCTGGTTCGTATCTTTAATATTTCCCTTATCAGTATGCGCCGAAATAATAACCTTCATATTTTCCTCTATATAAGTGTAAATTTAAACTTCTCATCTGCAAGTTTTATTTCATCATTATCATTAATTTCAATTTTAGTATTTGGAGTGATTATTGACCCATTCACATAAGTATGATTTGTAGAATTAGTGTCTTCAATAAAGTAATTATCAGCGTCTTTTGAAATAATCGCATGACTTCTACTTATTGAAGTATTATCATAAATATGGTAATTAACATAAGATTGTTCTGACCCAATCTTGAAAATGTCTGAGTCGATTAAAATTCTTTCATTATTTTTTTGTCTAATTAGGAATGGTCTTTTTTCTGAATAAACTTCTTCGTCCATTGATTCAGACAATACAGTTGTCTCATTAGTTCCTGAATCATTTCCTAAAACTGTTGTATCTCCAAAGTCTCCATATCTTCCTTTAACAATTTGCTTTGGAGCTTCCTCTTCAGGCTTTTTTTCGATTTCTCTTTCTTCTTTTATTTCTTCATTAAATTTTTTTTTATTAAACTTTTCTCTTATATCTCTTATATCTTTTTTATTATTATTATTATTATATTTTTTTGTATTTTTCTTACCTTTATTTTTACTTCTTTGTTCTTTATATTTTTTAAACTTTTCACCACTAAATCCAGTTAATAGGCTCATTAGAGTGATTTTTTCTTCATCATCTTCTTCAATATCTTCTTCAATGCTTTCATCTTCAACTTTGTTTTTCTTGAAGTTTGGCATAGAGATAAAACCTTTTTTCTTCTCTTCTTTTGGTTTATCTTCTTCTACTGTTTTATCAGATGAAAAACTAGATTCTTCTTTAATCACAGCATTATTTACTGGATTAGTTATAGGAATGTTATTTTCTACTCTTTGAACTTTTTTCTCATTTGAAATATTTTTATTTTTTTCGTTATCTAAATCTTCACTTTTTATGCCTCTGATTTCATAAATAGCTTGTAAAAATCTATCATTTGAAAATTCAAGCATGGAATTTAAGCTATTAATCAATCTACCAACATAATCGTTGTTTTCTTTTTGATCAAATTTAGCATTGAATAATATATTTTTGAAAAATTCTTTTAGATCAACTTTTTCATTTTGTTCTTCTATAGGTAAGCAAATCAATGATGTTTCATTTGTTGCCACATCTACATAGATATACTCTAAATTAAACAACAATCTTTCCACAGGGATTAAATAATTTTCAACTTCTATTGCAGCTTTTACAATTTGCTCAAAAACATCTAAAACTCTTTTCTTGTTTACATTGTCAGCAAAAAGTAATGAAGCTTGAACTTTTGATGTGATATTGTATTTTATAAACTTTTCATCATCAAATTGATTAACAATAGCTTTTAAAACCCCTGTAATATCATTATTTAAGATCATACTTAAAGAAATTTCATCTATTATTTCTTCATTGTTTAATTTGTATACTAAGAATGAATTGTTTCCAAAATTATCAAAATAAAAATTTTTCATATATTACTCCTCATTACCGCTATATTTATATAAGCTTATTAAATTCCAACGTCCATCTAGTTTTACAATCAAAATACCATCATTTGTCATATTCGATGCTTCTTCAAATTGAGCAGGTATAACCATCTCATTTTTAGTATTGATATATCCCCATTTACCGCCTTTTTTTACAGCTGCATGTGAATTTGATAGACTTTTTGCATCTTCATATTGGTATTCTATTACTACTTCACCGTCAAAATTTATAAAGCCCCATTTTCCATTTTTCTTAACTGCTGCTCCATTTGTAATAAATGGTTTAGCATCTTCAAATCCTTCAGCTATTAATTTTCCTTCAGAGTCATATAGATTAACTTTATCCCCAACTTTTGAAAAAATTCTATCATTTTCAATCGGCATATTATATTCATTATTTATAATTTCACCTTCGATATCATATGCTTTTTTATTATCTAAATTATATATTTTTGTTTTTCCGTCTTTAGTACCTACAATGAGACTATTTTCAACATTTGATACTTCATCAAATGGTCCTGCCATCTTGTTATTGCTTAAATCATAAATATTCCAGCCTTCTTTTGTTTTTGCAGTAAATCCTTTAACTGAAATCACACCAGCTTTTTCAATACCTTCAATATTCATAAGATCATGTCTTTTTTCACCTTTCTTATCAATATAGTAATGTTCATCTGATGCTGTTGTTACATATGCTCTATTATTTCTAAATAAATCAGTATATTTATATTTACTTGTAATGGTAGCCTTTAGAGATTTATCCATATATCCCCATTTATCACCTTCCCTAAATGCAACTAATCCATTACTTGGGACTTTAACCTCATTCATAAGTTCATTTATTTGATACACATATTCATTTTTTATATATATATCTTCGATGGATTTTGAACTTAATTTTCTACTTTTAAATTCTTCATATGTAGCAAACATATTAGTATAATCTTTTTCATTGGCATAAAGATTAATTAAAAACTCATAACCTTTTACTTCTTTTGGGAAATCTCTATTTAAGTTTTCTCCAATTGAAATTGCTTCATCTTTCTTTTCAAGTTCTTTGTAGTATTCTGCAAGTTCAATATAGATTTCAGGTGTCTTCTTAATGTCTAATGCTTTATGATAGCTGTTTATTGAATCAACGGCAACTTTTTCTTTTCTAAGCTCCCTCGCTTCTTCAACAGTATTAATATATTTTTTTTCTAAATTTGCTTTTTCATTAAAAAAATAAAAAACAGAAAGAGCAAACATTATTATTAATCCAGCTGGTACAAGTTTTTTATAATTATTCATATCATTACCTCATCATCAATAACACTGTCAAAAACGTTCCAATAGCTATAGATGGAGCAAAAGGGATAATATCGTTTTTCTTCATCTTCTTTACCAGCAATACATACACTGAAACGAAGAAAGATATTATCAAGGATACAATCATTGCATTCCACACATTAGCTAAACCTAAGAATAATCCCATTAAAATAAATAATTTTATATCTCCATATCCTAATGAATTTTTTATAACCACATTGCACAATATCCCACAAAATAGCAATGCTAACGCTCCAATTATTTCATTTTTTATAACTATTCCTAATATATCTGATGTTTTTATAAACTCATATGCCAAAATTAATACCCTGGCTACTAATCCATAAATTATAAATGTATTAGGAATCCTAAAACTATAAAAATCTGTAACTAGTACAACCGCCATTATCGACAACAATACCATAACTTTTATTTGATAAGGAAAATTATAAAAGAAATCATTTATTGGCAATAGATAGGCAATCACCAAATTACTAATTAAAATAACTATAAAATATATCTTAATTAAATTTTCGTTTACCGTTCTAGTTTTATTGTATTTCTCTATATTTTTCTGTTTATCCTCATAAAACAAATAAATAGTTATAAAAAGTGAAATAGCAGTTAAGCCCATTAATATAAAATTATTCATATACCCTCTACCTAATTTCCTTTGACTGGGATTCCACCCAACCATGCTTTTGTTTGTGCAGTTTCATTTATTTTTACTTTGAAATTTAAATCGAAAAAATCAAACAATTCAATTTCATATTTCATTTTTAGAATAATATCTGTGCCTAAACCTTTTTCAACAAATCTACTTCCTTTAAAGTCAAATATATCTCCACTTGTCAAAATGTGATGTCTTTTTACAAATGCATCAAGTGAATCCTCTCGAAAATCTTTTAAATTATTCATCATATAAGATCTAGCATATTTTGTTATTATTTCTTCTTTTCCCCAGTTGCTAGCATGTCCAAGTAACCAAGCAGCACCGTCACCTAAACTAACATCGCCCCAAGCGTCCTTAAATTGCTGACCTGCTTCTTTACCGGACTTATTAGCACCATCGATATCTCCACTTTTTGCACTATCCAAACTATCTTTTACGCTATTAAATGCACCTTTAATATCATCTATAGAAGAATCAACTTTTTCATTACCTTTTAATAAATTTTTTTCAGCTTCATCAAGTCCTGCCGCATGATATGCATAAGCAAATTGACTCATTTCTTTAGCAATATTATTCATGGTTACTTTCAATTTTGCTTGTGTATTAGCCATGTCAATAATAGAAAGTATCATAAAAATTAAAATAATATATATAGTTAATGACAATGTTGCCTCAACAACAATTGCCCCTTTTTCATTTTTTGTTTTCCTCAACATTGTCATAACCTCCATATAGTTTATTTACTTCAGTTCAAAGTTCTATTTTACTTCCTCAAATTTTACATTATTATCTTTAGCGATTTTTTCTGCTATAGATCCAGCTTTACCTTTTACAACTAAATTTTCGTTTGAGAATAATAGTATTGATTTACCATATTTTTCTACAGTAGATGGAATTTCTAATTCTGTTAATGACTCTAAGCCTGAAAGACCAAGTTCTTGAATTTCTTTTAATCCTTCATTTAACTTTAATACTTTTAATTTTTTTGATTCAATAAACGCTGAATTTTCAATAACTTCTAATCCTTCTGCTACTACAATCTCTATAGTGTCATTTGTACCAAAAGCGCCAAACATTACTTTCTTTACATTTTTTCCTAATCTAATTGCTTTTGGACTTTGATTATTTGCAAAAGTATATTTACTTATTTCAGTTACAGGTAAACCATCGATTTCTTCAGGTACATATACCATTTCCTCTTTTCCTGCATAACCTGTAATAGTTAATCCACCATCATTATTTTCTTGTACATTGAAATCTTTAGCTGGTGAAGGTTGCATTGCCATTAAAGCATCATATGAAACTTCTCCTGTACCGTTTGTTTGTTCTTGACTTTCTTCTGCTGTACCATTTTCATCTTTAGTTTCAACAGTATTTGTTTCATTCTTTGTGTCTTCATTTTTAGTATCATTTCCACCACCACATGCAGATAGTGATAATACTAATGCTAAAGTTACAATTGCCATTTTAATTTTGTTCATATTTTTCTCCTTTTAATAACCCCTTATTAAATCAACATCTAATGTTGTCCATCCCTCTAGTTCTATTTTGCCATTAGTATATTTAGCAAATAGTGGTAATGTAAATAACAATGGATTAACTTTTAATTTTGTTTTTAATTTATAATATACTTGTGAATTCTTTAAGGAATAATCATCTTTATTAGCTTTATGTCCTATATTGGTCTGAACTACTTCAGCAAGTCTTTGATATGTTCTAGCACTATTAGGACCACTAAATGACAAAGCTGTAAATAATGTCATATAATCGCTATACGTCAAACCTTCGTCATTATCTAACGTTTCGTCATTTTTTGGATTCATAATATCATTGATAATTGCCGGTAAGTTCTTAACACTCGGAATTTGATAAACCCAATCTTCTGCCTTAGGTTTATATATTTCAACCGGGAATCCCACCTCTAATCTATCAAGATCTTTCCATGTTTCCATAGTAGTCAATAAAGATATTACAATAATCTTTGTTAATGGTATTGGAACTATACCAGCTGTTGCAGCTTGAATAGCTCCCGCAACATAAGTCAATACATCATTAGACCAAAAATTAGACATTGCAGAAATATAATTTAGTGCAAACTTCATCGCAAATATTGTGCCATACGCTTTATCAACGTTGCTTGCATTTTCATCAGTTTCACCAAATAATAAGTATTCAACTTCTGCCATATATGCTGCATTATTTTCTTTACTAATCCTATGGCCTGTTAATGTTCTATTTTTAAATTTAACTTCATCATTAAGTTCATCACTAAACCAAACACCATCTTTTGATTTATATTTTGCTAATGCATCTTGAGATTTCAATCCCTTTCTTTCTGATTTAGGTAATAGTTTAAATCTTCCCTCGTTATCATATGTCGCATAACTAAACATACTCATAGCATATGCAGTAGCATATAAATCATCTCTAATGTTATATAAATCTAGATTAATAATATTTTGTAAAATTTCAAAACCAGCCTTGAATACATCTCCAGCAGAAAAGCCTCCTGGTCCAGTAAATTCTTGTTTTACAGTTGGTTGTGGCTCTCCTTTAAATCTAGATAAGTTAATAAGTTCATCTAATTTTTTTTCAGCCTTATCCTTTGCATCAGATACTTCTTTTTTCTTTTCTTCTAATTCTTCTTTATTTTTACCATGGAACATATCATATGCATATTTGTAGATTTTTGGAACATTTACCTTGTTCTTTTCAGGAATTAGCGTAGGACTTTTATTAATATCTTTAAATCTAGCCATATCCAATTGTTTATAATCATTATTAAACAGATCGTTAAATAATTCTGTTGAATTAGTATTAAATTCAGAATTTGTAACTAATCCATCATATTTAGACGAATTATTATTATAACCATTTTTAAACATATTTTTTCTAAACACATCTAGCGAAACGGCCTTTTTATTTACACCAGTTAATTCGATAGAATTATATGTCATATCATCGAGATTTTTATTCATTTCAATAAAACCATCTTTAATAGCTTCTAATCTATCTTTTAAAATTTGTACATTTTCATCTGTTACAACTGATGAGAGAGACCCAATAACAGTATCATCCTTATTTGCATGTGCATCTCTCTTTTTTATTTCATCATCATCTGTTAAGTCCAAATAAGCTGGATCATCCTCTGGCTTAGCGGGTGTGCTACCATCCCATGCATCATCAGCTTCTTTTTTCCATTGTTTCAATTCTTGTTCATATTCTTTAGCTAATTTCTTAAGATCATCCAGAGAAGCCACTTTCTCATTTAAATATAAAAATCCATCTTTTTCCCCATTAATTATTACATCAAGAAGTTTAATTATTTCTTCATTGTGAATTTTAGTATTATAAAGAGTTTCTGACAAATCGCTAAATGCCTTATCTAAAGTTGTCTCTGATCCTAAATATTTAATTTTTTCCTGACCATAATCTAAATTATTTTTATAGGTATTAGTAATCTCATATGCATTATTTGCAAATCTAACAAATTGTCCACTGCCATCTTTATAAATATTTTGAGACATATAAGTCTTAACTTCATTAAAGGTTTCTGTTAATCGAGTTTTCACTGTACCATCGTCATCACCTTCGATTTTTACTCTATTGTACATATCCAAAGTTAAATAGTACTGTCCAACATTATTCGCCACTTGAACAATATTATCCATTTGTGATCCAGAAGTAATATCTTCAAAAGTTCTCCACCATTTCCAAATATTCGCATCTGATGATTTTGTACCAGGCTTTGTTTTTAACAGTGTATGAGAATCTAACTGAGCATTAATATTAGTAATATCTATTTTTAACTTTTGAAAATCCTTATCTAAATCATTTAATACTTTTTCTACTGTCGCCTTATCAATTACATGAGAAGAATTAAATTTTGTATTATCTTTATTGATAATTTCAGTATAATGACTCTTTGGTTTCAGTTGTTTTGTCATACTACTAAGAGCTTCAGCATTACCGTCTATACCATCTACAAACCTATATTTTGTAAATAATTTATCATGAGCAAATTTATATACATTTTTTGCTTCTTTGATTTTATCATTCAGTTTTCCTAAAGACTCAACTGTATCTATGCCATAGTCTCTAGTTTTATTTGTATACTCATCCAACTTCAAATATGTGTTATATACTCTATTTGAAAATTCTGATTCTTTTTCATAAAACTTTTGTTTTTGTTCTCTTAAATCTTCAAATTTATCTGCATTGGCAAATTTTGTAAAATCTTTTACTCCTGAGTTCTTTATCTTATCAACTATTCTTTCAACAATTTCTATCGGACCTCTATATTTCATAAAATCAATCACTGATTTTCTAATCATTTCAGGTTCAGACAGATTATATTTTTCCATTTTGGTAATAATTTTATCTTCTCCTTCAATTTTTGAAGTTAGAAAGTTAAAATTTTTATCTTCTATTTTACTACTTATCGTTTCTTTGAAATCTTCCTCAGATGATGACATTTTATCATCCATACTCTGTGCAGATCCCATAAAACCATACCAATCTAATAAGTCACCGTCATAATTTGATAATAGTCCATTTAAGCTTAAATCTCCTGCAGATTCAGCTAAAGAGCTTACCAAGTATACTCTTGCTACGTCAACAAATATACTTGTAATCAATAAAGTAGGAACTAGAATCAAAGTTAGAAAAACTGTCACCGCTCCTTTATTACTATTAAACTTTTTCATGTTATGCTCCTATTCTTTATCATCACCAAACAAATTACACTCAAAATTTTTATGCATAAAGTTGTTTGCACAAGTCGCTGCCGTAATTATTTTGCCTTTTGCTTGATCTAGATGTTTACCTAAACCAAATCTATCAAGCATATCTTTACCAAATTTAGCATTTCTTATAAATTCAGGTACATCATGCACCCCTACAACAATATCGGAATTAAGTCTAAAAATTATTTGATCTTCACCGAATATCCAATATGGACTTTTAACTTTAATTATCGCTGTTGAGATTAACTTTGAATTAATAAAATTATTTTTCAATTCTGTATTAACTGATGTTTGATCTTTTTTTATACCACCAAACAATCCTAAAGTTTTACCACTTATTCTTTTATTTATATTTGTATTAACTTCTTCTGCAACTTTATTTCCTTCACCCAACAAATATCTATATGGTTCTAGATTCCTAGCTTTAAATTCTAAACCTTTACCTTCTTTTACTTCACCAAGAAGTGGGTCTTTTATTTTCGCCACACCTTTTACGGTTTCATCCACAACTATAGCCTCTAGTTCAGCTTTTTGAAGATAAGCATTCCCTGTAAATATTAAAATAGCAATTACAAGAAACATAATAGGAAAAACAAAAGACGCTTCAATAATAACTGAGCCCTTATCTTTAGAATACATAATTTCTCCACAAACATGTTTTATTATAGTAATAGTAAAAAGTTATTGGTGATTAGTGTTGCACATAAAATGCACAACACTAATACCATTAACAATTCTAAGAATTTGTAAATTGTTGAGCTTTTTCATTAATATTTCCAAATAAAGTATTAATTAAGTTTGTTACTTGATCTTTGAAAATTAATGCTAAAGCTACAGCTACAGCTATTAAGAATACAATAGCAACGATATTTACATCACCATCTTCTTTTGCGAAGAATTTTTTAGCAGCAAGATTAATATTTTCTAGCATGCTTTTCATTACTAATAAATTCATGTTTTTCCTCCTTTCATGAACTATTTAGACATTGAATGTCTATAGAATAAATAGAAAATATTATAGAATAACAAAATTATTCTATAATATTTTGTTTTTATTCTGTGCTAACTAGGTCTATTTTGACCTCATTAGTATAAAAACAAAATACTTTTTACTAAGCTCCACCAATACTTGCAAATATTGGTATAATAATCATCACAAGTATACCTACGAACATTAACATAAGTGGTATAGTAAGCTTACTAGCCGCTTTTTCACCCTGTCTCATAACATCCTGCTTCTTTATTCCCCATACTTCTTTACTTTGTTGTTGAAGCATTATTGATAATTCAGCATTTCCTTTTAAAACACCTTGAGCAATTGTTGAAGCAAATTTTTTAATCTCTGGCAAGAAGCTTCTTGTACCGAAATTAATATATGCTTCTATTTCTGATGTACCATTTTCAATTTCATCAACTGTATGTCTCATCTCTTGATAAATTTTTGAATCCCCATTATTACTTACTTCATACCAAGCCTCTTTCATAATCATCCCTGCATTTGTAAGTAAAGCTAATTTTGATACGACATTTGGAAATTCTCTAATTAATTCTTCCGATCTCTTTTCAACCCTTGATTTCATTAATGTGGAGTAATGATAATAAATAGTAAGCGATAAAATTATCATCACTATAAGGATAATTACATCTCCAACAAATCCATACATTATAAATGAAAATACTAATAAAGTTAATAGAAGTGTAATCCTTTGAGCATATTGAACTCTTAAATAATATTCAACATATTTACTTCCATAATAAATGCTTATTTTTCTTCTATCTTCCCTATCCTTTTTTGATTTGTATTCATAACCAAGCATTTCCAATAATTCATAACCAACAAAATATACTTGGCTTAATGGATACTCTGATTCGTTTAATCCTTCAAACATTTCATGATGTTTGTAACCTTTAGCATATAAAAATAACCAGAATAATAGGAAAATGCCACCAATTATGAATATTATTATTTCATATAAATTTACCATCTTATTCTCCTAAATTTTTATAGAAAGAATTTTCTTTCCTATAAAGTATGCTGAAACAAATGCAACGATACCTAAAGTTGTGGCAAATATACCAATTGGTGAAGTAAAGTTTTCTGCAAAATCTGAACTTGCAAATTTTATAAATCCTATCATCATTACCGGCATAAATACCATAATATTTTGATCTGTTTTATTTTTAGTAACCATAGTTTCAATCTCTTCCATGATATTCATCTTTTCTGTGATGATTTCTTTCGTATTCCCTATGGTTTCTTTTATATTTCCACCTTTTCTATAAGTAACCTTAAAAATTTCACTAAAAGTTTTTATATCATCAATACCTGTTCTATTTCCAAAATCTAATAACAACTCTTCAATATCAATATTATTTTGAATCCCTGAAATAATAATATTTAATTCTTTTATAATAAATGATTCTTCATCATATTGAAGTTTCAAATCTTCTCTGGCAGATTCAAAAGAATTTCTGACGTTTTTACCTGATCCTAAAGAAGTATATAAAGCTTCAAGCATATCTCTAAATTGGTTTCTAATTGCAATTTGATTTTTTTCTTGAATGGCTTTATTTCTCGCTGGTAAAAATAGTACAACCGCCAGTATGCCGCCAGCTATCATAAATATTGTATTTAACATTTTTGTTGTATTTGTAACATTTCCAAATGAATCTTTACCAATACCACCATAGAAAATATAAGCTACAATAGCACCAGCTAAAAATGCAAATACTGTATATAGAATTTTTTCAAGTAAACTGAATTTATAAACCTTATAATTGTAAGCTTTCGTATTTAGCAAAGAAGGCAAATATTGTTTTTGTGATTCTTTTTTTGAATTTTTCTTTGATTTCTTCTTTGAATTTTTCTTAAAAATCATATTTCCTCCCTAAAATACATTTTGATATCCAGCTAATCTTAGCTTATAAGTGTTTTTCATTTCATTTTCTGTTCTAGTTAATTTACCAGAAACTTTATCCAATGTTGATTTTTCATCTTCAACAAATTTATATAGCGGATTTAGTACAACTTCGCCATCTTTATATCCTAGAACTTCAACTATTTCCATTGTTTTTCTAGATCTATCTCTTAACCTTGATAAGTGAATTATAATATCCAATGACGATGCAATCTGTTGTCTAATTGCTTCAAGAGGTAGTCCTGCAGCCCCTTGTAATACCATTGTTTCCAATCTACTCAACATATCATGTGTTGAGTTTGCATGGCCTGTTGATAATGAGCCATCGTGTCCAGTATTCATGGCTTGCAACATGTCTAATGCTTCAGCCCCTCTAACTTCCCCAACAACTATTCTTTCAGGACGCATACGCAGTGAAGACTTAATTAAATCCTTGATGGTTACAGCTCCGACCCCTGCATTGTTTGCATTTCTCGTTTCCAGTCTAACTATATTGTCAACATTCACAATTTGTAGCTCTGCAGAGTCTTCGATGGTAATTATACGTTCATCTTTAGGAATGAAATTTGATAAAGCATTTAAGAATGTTGTCTTCCCTGAACCTGTACCGCCACAAATGAAAATATTATATTTTGCTTTAACTAATATCTCTAACATATCTGCGATATCTTGAGTTAGTGATCCATATCCTATTAACTTTTCGATTGTCATTGGATCTTTTGAGAACTTACGTATTGTAATTACCGGCCCTGATAATGAAATAGGTGGCAATACTACGTTAACTCTAGATCCATCTGGAAGCCTTGTATCTACTATTGGAGATGCTTGGTTAACTTCCCTACCTGATAAACCTACTATCTTTTGAATGATATCTTCTAATTTTCTATCACTTTCGAATGCTTTATCTAATCTCTTTAACTTTCCGCTTTTTTCAATGAAGATATCATCAATTCCATTTATCATTACTTCTGTAATGTTGTCGTCATTGATAATTGAATCCAGTAAACCAAATCCACGAATTGATGAATATACTTGTTGCACAATTGAAATTTTATCCTCAATCGAAACGTAAATATTTTTATATCTCTCATCAAATATCTCTTCTATCTCATGTTCAAGGTCCTCATCCTTCATGCCGATATAGTTGACATTATCAGACACATAATTTCTTAAGTCCTCTAAAATTGATTTACTATCACTCAGATTTTTACCATCTACACTCATGTCTACATTCTCCCTAATAGATTCTCAAATTCATCTCGTTTTGATAACTCCTCAATTATTTGTTGATTTGTACCATTATCGAATCTATTAATACCACCAATCTCTGGTATATCTATATTTTCTAACTTTCTACTAATTTTATTGCTAAATTTGTTATACATTAAGTAGAATTTTGAACTTAATTGTGTATTTGTTCTATTTTCAATTAACTTAAGCGATTCAAGACCTCTTCTAGTCTTTTCATTTGAAATTTCCTTACCGTCAGTAACTAAAACTATTTTATTTAATCTACTAAATAAATCTAAGTCTTCTTTATCTAATGAAAATCTCATATCTAGGATAATTTCTTCATAAACACCAATCATAATTAACTCATTAATAATTGTAATTTTTTCTTCTAAAGTTAATTCCATTAAATCCAGTGATACTTCTGGTGATGAATAGAAACTTACGCCTCTTTTATCTTCTTTGATATTACTTTGTAATTTCATTATTAAATTAGAATTTTTCTTTTTAATCGCATAGATTACATCTTTGAAATTGAAATCTCCATCACCTTCAAACATATAATCTGAAGATCCATTTTCTTCTAAATTCAGATAAAGTACTTTTCTATTATTCTTTGCTAAATATAGCGCATATCCTGCCGCAAGTGATGAACAACCTACCCCACCAGCAAATGAAATAAAGGATGTAAGCTTAGTATTGCTTCCGCCATTTGAAAAACTTGGATTAAAGTTTGCTCCACTTTCAGCATATATGCTTAAAATTTGCTTATAGATAATTTCAACATTCTTAAATTTATCAATTGTAGGTTTTTCTGCTAGATGCAATGGTGCATTTCCTTCAATAAAATATGCAACCGGGAATTTTTCTTCAACCTTAGCAATATCAACGTCCATATTTTCATCGATAATTACTAAATCAGTTTTCAAATTATCTAAATCATTTTTAAATATTTCCGCATCAGTGTATGCTTTCATTGAAATATCATCAGGATATTTTATTGAAAAAATATTTTGAATTCTCTTTATATAGTTTGCATTTGCATCAACCATTACTACTCTTATTCTCATGCCATCCCCTTTTATACAGTTTTATTTGAACCTACAAATTCTTTTTCATCTATAATATAAACCTGAATTTTATCAGAAGGGTTTTTACTCTCTTCCGACAAAATAGTAGTTTCATAAGATACTTCATCTTGATTTTCTTCTAACACTTCAGTGTTATAACTATTGTCATCTAGTACATCCGTATTAAAATTATTTTTAACATTTTTTAACACGTCAGTATTATTATCTTTACTTTCAGTTAATACTTCAGTATTGTATTTTATTGGTTTATTATCAATATCTTGATATTCTTTCTTATTTTCAAATGGATTAGTGTGTTTATCTAATCGCATATCATCCATTTTCTTATTATATGCTTCCTCCATCTCACCCGTTTTTACTTTCATTGGAGAAGTATTTGCATCAGAAATATTTAAGTCTATTGGATGATGAATACTATTTGGTTTATTTAATTCATTTTGCTTTCGCAATTCTTTCAAATATTTATTTGAATTAGCGCCCGATAAATCTCTCCAAGTTTCTAATATGTTAAACTTAAACCAGATAAATACGGAGATTAGTAAGAATAATATAAATAAATATAAAGATATGTCTCTCAATTTTATATATGTTTGTTCCATACTAATCTTGCTCTCCTAAACTTTTATAAGTAATATTTATATTATTTTTTATATCTGAAAATGACTGAATTACCCTATTTTTAAACTCCAATGTTTTCTTTTGTGATATAAACATTGAATTAATCTCTTCCGACATTTTTGTAAAAATGTCATCCAATTCTTTTTTCGGTATTTGCACGCTTGCAAATCCACCTCTAAATGTATTGATGATATTTCCCAACTCTTCAAATATTGTCAACTTCGTAAATGAAGCATCTGCCGAATCATAGTCTAACGAGCTGCCAACTGTCTCATTTATTGAATCAATCAATGATTTATAATCTGCTTCTGTTGGCTCTTTTACATTTATCGAATTAACTATGAAATCTGAGAAAAACTCTGCAATATTATAATAGCTTTTTGAAATTCCATAATTTTTATACTCTCTTTGATCTGAATTAACAATATTTTCAAAGAAATCTTTTGATTTTAGTGTCCTTGTTCTAAAACTATTATCTCCTCCACTAAATAAATAATAATATGTTGTACCCGCTTTATATTGCAAGTCTAAAAACTCTGGTCTCGTCTTATCAAATAGATTAATATTTTTATTGTACTTACTTAGAAATATATTACTTTCAGTTTCACCAAATGTTCCATTTTCATTAAATGCATCTAGCAATTTAATATATGCTGTCTCTTGTTCTGGATTGATATCTATCGCTTCAACATAGCTCTTTACTCTTTTTTCATAATCTACTGATGAAGAAATATTTACTCTTGAAGCGTAATTTTTCTGATTTTCCTTAGCAAGTAATATATTGCTTGTAAAACTCGTAGCTGCAAAAATCACTGTTAAGATGACTGATGCTGCAAAATATCTTAATTTTTTCTTTTGTTTATTTCTATAATCTTCATCTTCTTTCTCATAGTTCATCAATGCATACATCAATTCCATACAGTTTTGATATCTATTATTCGGATCAATCTCTATACATTTTTCGATTATCCTCTCAATACCACCAGAAATTGAAGGATTATAATCTCTTACTGGCCTATAGTTAAAATCAGGATTTCTCGGATCGTCACCAGTTAAAAGACTATGCATTGTCATTCCTAAGGAATATATATCTGTTCTTCTGTCTGATTGCCTCTTCCCATATTGCTCTGGTGCGGCATAACCTTTAGTTCCTAAAACTGTAGTATCTGTTAGTTTATTATCTTTATACTCTCTAGCAATCCCAAAATCAATAATCTTTATATTCCCGTCCGGTTTCACCATTACGTTACCCGGTTTCATATCTCTGTATATAATTGGTGGATTTTGTGAATGTAAATAATTTAATACATCACATATTTGCTTCGACCACTCTATAACTATTTGTTCATCCTGCGGACCATTATATCTCAGTATCCTATCCAAGGACTCCCCTTCAATATAGTCCATTACAATATAAATGACATGTTCTGTATCAATAATATCTACAATTCTTGGAAGTGATGGATGGTCCAACTTTTTCATTAGATTGGCTTCTACGATTAAACTGTTAACAATAATTTCATTATTTTTATTACCAGTTTTTTTAATCTCTTTTACTGCCCATTGCTTATTTAATCTAATATCCATAGCAAGGTAAACAACAGACATTCCGCCTCGTCCAACCTCTTTTAATATTTCATATTTATTTTCAATTACAGAACCAACTATTGATTTCATCACTTATATTTCTCCAAATGAATTTACATAATCACATTTTTTATATAAAAAAAGAGAAGAAAGTCAAATATTTTACCAATTACTATTAATAATCGAGTAACAAATCTGCGATTTACTTCTCCTACACATACCATCATAACTTTCACTTTTAGGATTTAATTTTATTGTTAGTTATATTAAATTTTTCTAAGAACAAATATTTATTTTAACAAATTAAATTATTCATCTTTTTAAATTTCTAAATTAACAAGATGTTTGAAATACGTGAAATTACACAATCCCACTCAATATTTCAAAATTATACTATCATAACAAATTTTCAGTTTCAAACCCAAAAATAGCCATTTTACACGATTTTACATAGATTTAACATACATTTGACATGTAGTTAATATTCGGTTTTTAAAACGTCTAATTTTAGCTATTGTCTAAAACTTATTTATTTCATATTTTTAATAAGTTAACGTAGATATAACATTATAAAATCAAAAAAAAGAGACAAATATTGCTAAATGTCTCCGTTTTTTATTTCATGTTATAAAATGCACCAGCTTTATGAATATATATTGAATATATTTCGAAAGATTTGCCTATATAAAATAATAAATTTGATTTACATGTGTAAATGGGAAAATGAAGAATACGCATGTAGAAAATTAACGAGAATTACATGTGCAAATTGGAAAATTGGGAATACACATGTAGAAATTTTTTGCGCTTACATGTGTGAATGGAGCAATGGCGAATAGACATGTAGAAAATTTGTAACAATTACATGTGTAAATGAAATAATGGGAATTACACATGTAAATGAGAAGATGTCATTACATGTGTAGATGAGATAATGACGATTAGACATGTAAAAACAGTAAAAATATTACATGTGTAAAATGGGAAATACAAAATACACATGTAGGCCTCTGAAAAATCTACATGCGTGAATAGCAAAAGGGCGATTAGACATGTAAAATGGTCAAAAATCTTACATGTGTAAACAAGGTATTTAGAAATACACATGTAAAAATGAAGATGCCATTTATAAAAAATGGCATCTTCCCTCATATATATATTTACTAATTATCTTTCCTTGTCAATGCTTTCCAGAAGTTTAATCTATTTCCATAATTTAATGTACCTTGTCTGTAGATCTTTATTGACATAAATGCAAGTAATATTGTTGTTAATATCAATATTCCAAGACTTAACATTACTTCCCATGTTGGGACTACGGTCATTAAGAATCTTGCTGGCATTGCTAATGGTGCTGAAAATGGCACTAATGATGCAACTTTCATAACTGTTGAATCAGGACTAGACATAGAAGTCATAGGTACCATAAATGCAATAACAACAGCCATTGTAACTGGTGAAAGTGCTTGTGGTAATTCTTCGATTTTTGAAACCAATGATCCAAAGGATGCAAATACAAAGTAGTACATTGTTACACCTATTAGACCAAATAGTACAAATATTAGAATGTCTAGTGCTTTTATTTGTGTAAATACATAGTTAATAAATTCTTTAACTTCTTCATTTGCACCTAAATTTATTATCAATCCAATTGTAACAGCTACTGCAACAAGTGCTATCATTAATAAACTTAGTACAAAACCAGCCATTACTTTACCGATGATTAATGATTTTGGTTTAACATTGGTTATAAGTAATTCCATAGTTCTTGATGATTTTTCTTTTGCAATATTAGTTGCAATTGTTTGACCAAATATTAATATCATAAAGTATAAGAACATTAAACTTAAATAGGATAATCCATAACCAATCATGGAGTTTCTTCCAAATGCTTGGTAGTCAATATTTGGCATTGTATTGTCAATTTCCATTAATTTGTTGGCATCGATTCCTGCTTCAGGTAGAGCAATGTTGTATTTATAATTGGACTTTATAATATTGGAAATATTATTATCAAATCCACCTAAACCAGTATTTTGTGTATAATATTTAGCATCTAAATCGCTATAGATTGCAAGTCCATTATTGTATTTTTTATTTTTAACTGCAGATGCTAATTCTTCTTCACTATTAAATTTAACTACCTTGTATTGTTTTGATAAAGCATCAATTATACTATCATTTGCTTCTGGTGCTTTATAAACTGCTATATCGGATTTCTCATCTTCAGTTAGTTCTTCTACCTCATTATCGGCAGAAGGTATAAATGCTGATTCATTAGCTAAAAATCTTGAAGCAAATGTCATAGCAAAAAACATTAAAAATGTAATTATTGCAGTAGTAATAAATGATTTTTGTTTTATTTGTTGTTTAAGTTCAAATAAAAATACTGTTAATATTTGTTTCATATTATGCCTCCCTATCCAAATTAATAAATATCTCTTCAAGAGATGGTCTATATGGTTCAAATTTAATTACATTAATATTGCTATCTAATAATGCTTTTAATAAATCATTTGAATTGATACCTTCTCTAACTTCTAAAATCACTCCTGATTTTAATTGAGTTATTGAAATTATTTCATCTATATTATCCAATGTAGTCGTTGAATTTTCATCTGTGATAAGTAAATATTTATCTTTACCTAATCTAGCTTTTTCTTCATCTAAACTTCCTGTAAGGACTATTTTACCTTTTTTGATAAAAGTGATATCATCACAGAATTCTTCAACATAAGACATTTGATGTGATGAAAAAATCACTACTCTATTTTTTGAAATAAATTCATTAATTATATCTTTTAATACCATTGAATTTACAGGGTCAAGTCCACTAAAAGGTTCATCAAATACTACAATATCTGGGTCATTAATAACTGCTTGTAAAATTTGTATCTTTTGTTGATTACCTTTTGATAATGTTTCTAATTTTTTATTTGCATATTCAGAAAGTTCCAATCTTTCAAGCCATTTAACAGCTGATTCTTTTGCATCTTTTGCTGTCATGCCTTTTAATTCGCCAAAATAAATTAGCTGATCAAGAAGCTTTATATTTTGATACATTCCTCTTTCTTCCGGCAAATATCCAATTTTATATTCATTTCTATTAAACGGTTTACCATCAAGTAAAAACTCTCCACTATCCGGTCTAAAAACATCCATCAACGTTCTAATAGTCGTTGTTTTCCCGGCTCCATTTCTACCCAAAAAACCCATAGCCTTTCCGCTCACAACTTCAAAGCTGACATCATGTAAAATCTGTGTTTTACCGAAACTTTTATTTATATTTTTTAATTCCAGTTTCATAAATGCTCCTTTATTTTTATTTTGACCTTCAAAATAATTGTATCATACTAAAGTTAAATTATAAACATTTCTTCAATTTTTCTGCAAATTTATTAATCTCTTCTTCTCTAGTATTCCATGTAGTTACAAATCTGCATTTTCCTTTATTTTCATCAATAGGAGTATATGAATATATGAATTCTTTTGATAATTTTTCATGAATATATTTTGGCATCTCAACAAAAATTAGATTCGCTTCAACATCATTTAATAGTTGTATGTTGTTATCCTTAAATATTTCCGCAAGTTTACCACCCATTTCGACTGCATGTTTTGCTAATCTAAAATATAAATCATCTTCAAACATCGTCTTAAATTGTATACCGTATAAAAATCCCTTCGCAAGTAGCGCACCCTTTTGTTTAATTACCATACGTGCATAATTTGTCTTTAATTCTTCATTTATAAATACTATAGCTTCACCAAACATAAAGCCATTTTTTGTACCACCAATAGTAAATGCATCTACATATTTTGCCATATCACTAAAGACTAAATCTGACTTTTTACTCATTAAAGCATTTCCCAGTCTAGCTCCATCAACAAAAAGATATAATCCATTTTCCTTACAAAAATTATGTAAATCAATTATTTCACTTTTTTTGTAGATTGTACCTGTTTCTGTAACATTAGATATATATACCACCTTAGGCTGTGAGTTATATTCGTTGGAATGTTCAGCTAACGCCTTTTTTGCCTCTTCTACCGTAACCTTACCATCGTGATTTGGTACTATTACGATTTGATGACCAACTGATTCAATTGAAGCATTTTCAGTATTTACAATATGTCCAGTATCTGCTGCAATTATACTTTGATGTCTTTGCAAAGAAAGGATTAACCCAAGCACATTAGCAATTGTACCGCCATGTACAAAATGAATTTCTGCTGTTTCATCACCTAATTTTTTTCTTAATATTTCAATTGCTTCCTTCACTAACTCATCTTCAGAATAACCCACAAATTTTTGTCCACTATATTTGTTAAAATTATCTAAAATAGCCGTATGAGCAATTTCGTTATAGTCATTTAAAAAACTTATCATTTTTACCTCTTTTACTCAATTTTACTTGATGCTATTGCTAAAAATATCAAATTCGCCTTATAGTGTTTTTTCATTTCTTTTGAAATAGCGCTAAAAGTAGAGCCTGTTGTCACAATGTCATCTATAAATAATACAGTTTTATTATTTAAGTCTATCGTTGAAACACATTCAAAACTATTTTCAAGATTAATCATTCTCTCTTTCTTCGATAGTTTATTTTGATGTTTCGTCGATTTATTTTTATCTAAAACATCAATCAACTCTAAACCTGATAATTCACAGAAATATTCCGCAAGTAGTTTTGATTGATTATATCCTCTTTTATACTCATCTTTCGAATACATAGGAATATATGAAACATAATCTATACTAAGATTTTTTTCACAATAATAATTATATAACATTTCAGCTAAAGGTTTTACTAAATATGTATCTTTTTCATACTTAAATTTCTTGATTACATTTTTAATAAAATTATTATAAAAAACGGGATATATACATATCCCATCCTCAATTTCCCTCAAACCATCAATATATTCTATTTTGCTTTTACAATTTTCACAAATAAAAGTATCCGCTTTATTTTCTAAACAAATATGGCAATATTCATTAGAATGAAATAAATATTTAATCATAATGCTCCTCAAAAACTGACTTAGACTTTATCAAATTATAAGCTAAAGTTGAATTTCTCGGACTCTTAAAACTATTTTTTATCATAGTTTCCATTATATTTCTACTACCAACAAGCACCACTAAGCTCTTTCCCCTTGTTATACCTGTATACAAAATATTTCTGGTTAATAGCATATATGGAGCACTAGCCATTGGTATAACTACAATTGGAAACTCTGAACCTTGTGACTTGTGAATGGTCGCAGTATATGATAAAACAATTTCTGAAAATTCTTTATTTGTATATGTAACAATTTTATCATCATAATTTGCTTCGATAGTTTTATTATCTAAAAAAACATTTCTAATATAGCCTATATCTCCATTATAAAGTCCTTTTGTCGTGTTAAAATATTCATCCTTTAGCTCAATATCATAATTGTTTTTTATCTGCATGATTTTATCATTCTCTCTAAAAATGACATCTCCCCATTTCAACTGTGATTTATTGAACTGTTCAGGATTTAGTTTCGCCTGTAATTCTTTATTTAAATTATCAACACCACAAAGTCCTCTTTTTGTAGGAGTTAATATTTGTATATCTCTAATTGGATTTACCTTATAGTGATTTGGTAATCTATTCGTCACCAAATCAACGACTGTGTTAAGCGTATCTCTATCGCTTCTTGTATCAACAAAAAAGAAATCTTTATTTTCTTCATTTAAAATAGGTAACTTTCCATTATTAATTAGATGTGCATTTTTTACGATATTTGAGCCCTCACCCTGTCTAAATATCATATCCAATTTTATAGTAGGAATGGTCCCCGATTCGATCATATCATTTAATACATTCCCCGGGCCCACACTTGGCAATTGATCTGCATCGCCTACGAAAATCAATGCAGTAGTATCATCAACAGCTTTTAGCAGATTATTCATCAAATAAATATCTACCATTGATACCTCATCAACTATTAACACATCTACATCTAAAGGATTATCCTCATTAAATTCTAAAATCAAATCTTCCTCTAAGGATTTATATCCCAACAATCTATGAATTGTAGAAGCCTCTACACCTGTTGACTCTTCCATTCGCTTAGCCGCCCTACCTGTAGGTGCGCATAGAGCAAATTTCAATCTTGTATTTTTTATTATTGAAATAATGGCTTTAATAATTGTCGTCTTACCAGTACCTGGGCCACCAGTTATTATCATCATTTTCTCTTTAACAGCAGTTGAAATGGCAGACTTTTGAGTTTCTGAGTACTCAATATTTTCAAGTCTTTCAATGTATTCAATTTCTTTTTCAACATCAATATCAAAAAGTGTATTTTCAGAATACAATAACCCCATTAATCTCCTGACAATTGACATTTCAACTTCATAAATTATGCTATTATAGACTAATTGCTTACCTTCAATATTTTCAATTTTAATCCTATTCTCAAAAACCAAATAAGGAATCTCAGCTTCAATTATATCTCTATTAATCTTTAACAATTCTGCAGTCTTATTCATCAAAACTTCATATTCTAAGTAGCAATTACCTTCCTTATTTGCTGCTTCTAACAGGATAAATCCAACTGCCGCCTTTATTCTAAATTCTGAGTCAGGTTTAATACCAATATTTAGAGCAATCTTGTCAGCAGTTAAAAATCCAATCCCTTTGATATCATCAACCAATTGATAAGGGTTATTTTCAATAATTTCAATGGCATCTGATTTATATTTGGCATATATGCTTGTAGTTAATTTATTTCCTAAATTAAATTTTTGCAAATAAATTGCTACTTCTCTACTATCTTGAAGTTTAATTACACTTTCATGAATCTTTTTAGCTGTCTTTTTACCAATTCCTGGCACTTCAAGTAATCGCTCTGGCTCATTTGACATAATCTCTATGGTCTTTTCCCCAAAAAGCTTTACTATATCTTCAGCTCTTTTCTTCTTTATATGCGAAATTATGCCAGAACTCAAATATCTTGTAATCTGGGATATTGAGCTTGGCATAACTCTCTTATAGCTTTTTAATTGTATCTGTTCTCCATATTCATTATGAAAAACAAGATTTCCAGAAACAGATATTAGATCTCCGATATTTAATTCTAAAACTTTCCCAACAATAGTTATCTCTCCATCGTCAGTGTCTAGCTTAAATACACTATATAAATTATCATCATTTCTATATATTATATCTATTACTGTTCCTTTTACTTCAATCATTCTATTCCTCAACTTGCACCAAAGATACATCGGCTCCTAAGCTGTTAAATTTATTTTCGAAGTCGTTATATCCTCTATAAATATGATAAGTATCATATACTTTTGTTTCACCTTCGGCAACTAAACCAGCCAAGATACATGAAGCTCCCGCTCTCAAATCAGTCGCTCTCACATCTGCACCGATTAATTTATCTACACCTTTTATTCTCGCTTCATTTCCTTCTGTTATAATCAAGGCCTTCATCTTTTGTAATTCTGCAACATGCATAAATCTATTTTCAAATACAGTTTCCTTTACAATTGAGTCACCTTCACAAATTGTGAGTAATGTCATAAACTGAGATTGCACATCAGTTGCCAGTCCTGGATAAGGTAAAGTTTTAATATTTGTAGCTTTTAAATGTGGTGTACCTATTACTCTGATTTCATCTTCATCATCATTTACTTCAACAGTACAACCTGTTTCTCTTAATTTTGCGATAACTGGTACTAAGTGTGATGCAACAACATCTTTTACTACTACATCACCATTTGTAATTGCCGATGCAATCATATATGTTGCAGCTTCTATCCTATCTGGCATAACAGCATGCTCTCCACCCTTTAACTCTTTAACACCTGTTATTTTGATAGTTCTTGTACCTGCACCTTTAACATTCGCACCTAATTTATTTAAGAAATTGGCTAAATCAGTGATTTCTGGCTCTTGCGCAGCATTATCAATTGTAGTAACACCTTCAGCTAAAATCGCAGCCATTAAAATGTTTTCCGTAGCTCCAACTGATGGGAAGTCTAAATAAACATACCCCCCCTTTAATCCATTAGGTGAGCTGACATCAATCGCATCAATTCCTATATGAACATTTGCTCCCAATGCTTCAAATCCTTTTAAATGTAAATCAACTGGTCTCGCACCAATACTACATCCACCAGGCATATAAGTAATTGATTTTCCAAATCTTGATAATAGCGGACCTGTCACAACAAATGATGCTCTCATTTTATTCATCAATTCATAAGGTGTGATATAATCAGAAATCTTATCATTTTTTATTCTATATGATTTCTCATCTAATTTTTCAATGCTTGAACCAAGATATCTCAATACATCTAACATTACACATACATCTTTAAGATTAGGTAGATTTCTAATAATTACCTCTTCTTTTGTAAGTAATGTCGCGGCTAATAACTTCAGCCCGGAGTTTTTAGCTCCATCAATTTTTACCTCACCTTTTAATGGTCCGGTAGGTCTTACTCTAATATATTCTTTCATTTTTTCTCCTAAATCAAAATAATGCTTACAAATACCACATAAATCATAAGTGATAATGTATCTACTATTGTAGTAATTAGTGGAGCAGCCATTATAGCTGGATCCATTTTAAATTTTTCCGCTAAAATAGGAAGTAGTCCTCCCACAGTTTTAGCTAACATAATCGTAAATAATAAAGTTAAGGATATTGTTAGCGCCATTGATGGACTTCCACCAAATACAACTATTCTCAAATAATTAAAAATTGCAAGCCCTAATCCTACAATGATAGATACCCCTAGTTCTTTAATAATAACTTTATAATAGTCACTAATCTTAATCTCACCTAATGATAATCCACGAATAACAATTGTTGAAGATTGTGACCCTGCATTACCACCAGTCCCGATAATCATTGGTAAAAACGCGATAACTCCAGTAAATGAAGTCAGAATGTTTTCATATTTTGTAATTATTGAACTTGTTAATATGGCAGTTAATAGCAAGACGATTAACCAACCAAATCTATTTTTAGCAATTTCCCAAGCTGAAGATTTCATATATGGCTTTTCTGAAGGAGCCATAGCAGCCATCAACTCAAAGTCCTCTGTATTTTCTTCTTGGATAACATCAACCGCATCGTCAAATGTAACCATTCCAACAAGTCTGCTTTCATTATCAACAACAGGTACAGCCAAGAAACCATATCTTGAGAAAATCTTCGCAACAACTTCTTGGTCATCATGAGTGTGAACAAAAATTACATCTTCATCCATTAAAGATTCAATCGTTTTATCTTCATCATTAACTAATAAAGTTCTAATTGATAAATATCCTTCTAATCTCCTGCTGGCATCAGTAATGTAAATAGTAAAAATAGTTTCACTATTCATCCCAACTCTTCTTATCTTATTTAATGCTTGCCCAACAGTCATATGCTTTTTAATATCAATAAATTCGGCAGTCATTATTGATCCTACTGAATCTTCAGGATATTGCAAATACTGATTAATTATATTTCTCTTTTCAGGATCTACATCCTTCATTATTTTCTTAACTATATTTGCTGGTAGCTCTTCTAACATATCAACGAAGTCGTCTATATACAGATTATCTACAATTTCTGTAAGTTCGATATTTGTCATTAAATTAAGTAGCTTTCCTTGTTTTTCAGAATCAAATTCTGCAAAAACATCTACCGCAACGTCTTTTGGTAACAATCTAAATACGGCTAAAGTTTCTACTTCATCAATTTCTTCTATAAATTCGGCAATATCAGCTTCATTATATTTTAATAATTCTTCTCTTAGTTCTCTACCTTTTTTTTCTAATAAAAGGTTTAATAAAAAGTCTATTCTCTCCCTTTCCATAAATCCTCCTATTATAATAAAATTCCTGCTATAGTAAAGTAAATAACTAATGATACAGAGTCAACTATTGTAGTCAATAATGGAGCTGACATTATAGTTGGATCAAGTTTTAGCTTAGTAGCAATCATTGGAAGAGTAGCTCCCACCAATTTTGAAATAACTATTGTCGCAATTAATGTTAGAGAAACTGTTAATGCTATCATTGGAGTAGCCGCTCTAAACACCATTATTCTAATATAATTTACAATCGCTAAACCTATACCTACTATCAATGCTATGGTGAATTCCTTAAACAGTATCTTTAAGAAATCACTCGTATCAATCTCTCCAATTGACAATCCACGAATTATCGTGGTTGAAGCCTGTGACCCAGCATTCCCCGCTGAATCGGTCAACATAGGCATAAATGCGACAAGCCCGGTAAAGACTGTCAGCAAATCTCCATACGAATTAATTACATATTGTGAAAGTGTTGAAGATATCATAAGTATCAACAACCAGAAAAATCTCATTTTAGATAATTCAAAAATTGAAGTATCTAGATATTCCTTCTCGTTTGGAGACATAGCTGCCATCTTGGAGAAGTCTTCTTCTGTTTCTTCATGCAAAACTTGAATGGCATCATCAAAAGTGATTACCCCGACAAGTTTCATCCCCTGATCAACGACCGGTATTGCAACAAATTGGTATTTTTCCAAAATCTTTGCAACTTCTTCTTGATCCGTCAGTGTATCCACATAAATGACATTTTCATTGTAAATCTCATTAATTTTTGTACTTGGAGCATTTGTCAAAATATCTCTTATCTCAACAAATCCCTCCAGCTCTTCTTTTTCGTTTGTTATATAAAGTGTATAAAAGGTTTCATTCAAATTATCCAAATGTCTTAATTTGTTTAATATCTCTTGTATGGTATTTTCCTTCTTTATTGGAAATATATCTGGTGTCATTATTGAACCAGCAGAATACTTAGGATAATTCAAATATTCATTTATCAGATCACGTTTCTCATGATCAATATTTCGCATAATCTTTTTAACTATGCTTGTGGGCATCTCTTCAAGTAAATCTACCATATCATCGATATATAGATGATCAACTAATTCAACCGTTTCTGCCTTGGTCATCGCTGAAATTAGTTTTTCTTGGGATTCACTCTCCAAATATGAAAAAGTCTCTATCGCAATATCTTTTGGCAGCAATCGAAATATTGCCAAAGCTTCAATTTCATCAATAGATTCTAAAAATTCAGCAATATCTACCTCATTGTACTTAACAATACTTTCTTTTAGCTCTTGATATTTATTTAATTCTAATAATTTACTTAAATCTGTTATTAGTTCTTTTTCCATAATATCTCCCCCATTTACACTCTTATATAATAACATAATTAAAGAAAAGATTTCATCCTTTTAGTTAGAAAATATTGTTATTTATGCCTAATCTGTATTTTTTGACTTATAAATTTTTACTAGAACAAAATTTGACTATAAAAATCTCAAACACTAAAAAACAGAGTATATAGTAAATATCTATACTCTGTTAATTACATTCTACAATAAATAGCTACAATTGTCATTTATATACAACAATATCTGACAAAAACTATCTAAACTATTTAATTTCTCCAGCATTTAAAACTACCGCAGTATTACCTGTCTTGTAAATCAAATCCGCAACTACTGCAACATCTTGAGCTGTACCATAAACAAGCACAACATCTTCATGTTCAAAACCTTTAATGTATTTTTCCACATTTGCATTAAACTTAGCTTCATCCAAGTCAGCAGCAAATTCACCAGCTGGAATGTTTACAGCACCTTCTTTTGTACCTTTACCAAAATCTTCTACTGATCTAGCATCTACAATCTTAATGCCTTCAACATTTTTCATTATCTTTTCAACTACTTCTGGTTGAACTTCATAACCAATGCTCTTTCCTAACATTTCAGAAGTCTTCACATTAATTTCAGGTAAATCACCACCCTTAATTGTAGCTGGATCAACCTGAAAATCATATTTGTGACCTTGTTCTAATGGATCATTATCTTCAGCTTTTAATACATAAAGATCTTGCTTTCCATCATCTTCTTGAGATGCAATCACGATATTATCTTTTACAACTAAAGAATTATATACCTTTTCTGCTGTTTCCGCTTCAGTTTCAGTTTCTTCAACAGATTCTTGCATAGTTTCTTGACTTGATTCTTCCATTGATTCTTTTGTTGACTCTGCATTAGACTCTTTTTCGCTCTCTTTATTTGAACCACAAGCTACTAAAGAAAACACCAATACTATCGCCATTAATAATGATAATAATTTCTTCATAAAACTCTCCTTTATTTTTCTCATGAAGCTAATTATACATGTAAATTTAGATAATTTCAATGGATAAAAGGAGAAAAATTAGGAGAGGAAATATCATTCCCTCACCAACATTAAAATCCATTATTTATCTTCAAATAAATAATAACATTTATCCTTCTCGCTATAAGTAAAAACTAACTTTCCACTCTTTTCTTTCTTTTCATGTATACTAACATACTCTAAATTATTTAATTCAATATTCTTCTTTGACTTTTCATTTATATTTTCAACTAATTCAGAAAACCTTGGAGCAACATCTATATCCTTACCTCTTTCTAAATCAGTACCTTTAATATCCTTCTCATTTGCTTCCACCTTCAAAATAGTAGAACCTTCCCCGTGAAATCCCACATCTGAATACTCTTCCTTTACACTCGCACTTTGAGGCAATTTCACATCCTTCCATCTCTCTAGCAATGCATCCTTAGCACTATTTTTTATACGGCCTACAACAAACCAAACAATTGGAATCAATACCACCAATACAATAAGTAATATTTTGTTTCGTTTTTTCATACCATCCTCCGATAAATATCTTTCAGAAATATTGTGATATGGATAAATAATTTAGATTTCAATTTAATATTATAATATTATCAATTTTTTATCAATATTTTTTGGCGGGTGTGAGAATGGGGTTTTGGGTACTAAATTCTGAATTTCCATTTTTAGTTCCAATTTTTTACATGGATTTTGGCACTAAATTTTAAATTTTTAATTTTAGTTCCAATTTTTTTGGTACTTAATTTAATAATATTCATTTTAGTTCCATTTTCGCTCAAAATTTTTGGTACTAAAATTTATAATATCGATTTTAGTTCCATT
>NZ_JH601088.1:1548533-1610276 GCF_000245755.1 Helcococcus kunzii ATCC 51366
CACTCAAAATTTTTGGTACTAAATCTTAAATTGTCGAATTCAGTACCATTCTCACTCAAAATTTTTGGTACTAAATTTTAAATTATTGAATTCAGTACCATTCTCACTTAAAACTATGGTGACCATATTTAATAATGTGCCATTCCCAACCCAGCATGACCAAATTAGCACTAAATATTTATTTTTAAAATTTGGTGCTAGTTTGAACTGAATTTTTTAGCATCATATTTCTATTTCTAGGATTTGATGCTAGTTTCCAATCTCCACCATTATACTAACATTTCTCCCCCCCTCATTCTTTCTAATAATATTGACAAACCAAAAAAGAACAATAACCAAATTTTGATTATTGTTCTTCCTAAAGTTCTTTGAATACTTGGGACAATGGTTAGTCAACTAATACGTCAACTGCTTCTTCATTTGATACTCCCATGAAGTATTCTTTAATATTAACTTTATCAATGACTTTTAAGATTGATTCTCTGTCATATTTTGTGCCCTTAAGCATGGTTGCAAGTTCGGCTACATCTTTTACTCCAAAGAAGTCGCCGTAGAATTTGATGTCTTCGATTATTCCGTGGATTACATTGATATTTGCTTCAACTTTTCCTGTAGGAAGTTTTCTTTTTCTTTGAACATTAAAGTCTGGGTTGCTTCCATATACCCAATCCCAAGAGTCGTTCTTTTCAGCTTTGATTGCTCTAATTTTTTCTTCATCTTCTTCAGTAAGAATGTACTCTTTCATATCATATGTTTTGTACATGTGTTCTCTTAATTTGTTTAAGAAATCACGTACTGTTAAAGATTTATCTTCAAGATGATCCTTAATATTTGTAACACGTGATCTTACTGATGTTTTACCTTTTGATTCGTATTTGTCTTTTGAAACTGTTAGAGCTTTTGAAAGCACTGAAACGTCTACATCAAACATCATACATCCGTGATGCATTACTCTTTTACCTTTAATGTATTGTGCATTTCCACAGAATTTTTGATCCCCGATTTGTAAGTCATTTCTACCTGTAAATTGAGCATCTACACCCATATCTGCAAGAGCATCCAATACAGGCTGACTCATTGACTTAAAGTCAAAGTCAGCTTCTGAATCTTCATTGGATATTATTGTGTAATTTAGATTGTTATAGTCATGATATACTGCGCCACCACCACTAACCCTTCTTACAATTTGAATATTATGTTCATCACAATATTTTTGATCAATCTCTTGTCTTGTATTTTGATTTTTTCCAACTACAATACATGGCTTGTTAATCCATAGAAAGAATACATTATCTTCCTTAGCAAGTTCTTGAAATGCATATAGCTCTAAAGCTGTATTGTATGCTGGATCATTGCTCTTTGATTCTAAATATATCATGATACTCCTGATTTCTATTTATTTTTCTTTGGTAAGTGGATACTTCTATCTAGACAATCAGCAAAAGCTTCATATAAAGCTTCGGAGTATGTTGGGTGACCATGCATAGCTTCTAATACGTCATCTACTGTCATTTCTGTTTCAATAATTGTTACAGCTTCGTTAATGATTTCAGCTGCACTTGGTCCAACAATGTGAACACCTAAAATTTCGTGATATTTTGTATCCATTACAACTTTTACGAAACCTTCAGCATTATTTGATCCAAGAGCTCTACCATTACCTGCAAAGTTGAATCTACCAACCTTAATGTCATAAGATTTTTTAGCTTTTTCTTCAGTTAAACCAACTGTTGCAACTTCTGGGAATGTGTAAACTGCTGATGGAATGGAATTTAATGTAACTTTCTTATTTAATCCCATTGCGTGTTCTGCAGCTCTTTCACCCATCTTGAATGCAGCATGAGCTAACATTAATTGACCATTTACGTCACCAGGTGCATAAATGTCTGGATCTGATGTTTGCATATATTCGTTAACTGCTAAAGCGCCTCTTTCAGTTTTCTTCAATTCAACTTCACCTAAAGCACTTAGATTTGGCACACGACCAACTGATAATAATAGATAATCAGCAACAATATCATCTTGTCCTTCAACTTTAACTTTGATTTCATCGCCTTTTTCTTCAATACCAGCAAATCTTGCATTTGCAATGATGTCGATACCTTCTTTTTTGAATTTCTTAGCAACTACATCTGATAAATCTTTGTCTAATACGCTTAATAATCTTTCAGCACCTTCTAAAATTGTAACTTTTGAACCAAATGCTGAGAATGCTTGACCAAATTCTGTACCGATTACACCACCACCAACGATTACTAATCTCTTTGGTAATTCTTCTAAATCTAAAATAGTATCAGAAGTTAACACTCTCTTGCTGTCTAGACCAGGTAAGTCTAACATTCTAACTTCTGAACCACCAGCTAAGATAATCTTATCTGCATCAATAGTTTCTTCACCACCATTTACTAAAACTTTTTTATCTTTAGTAATTGTACCTAAACCGTTGAATAGTTTGATACCATATGATCTGAATAAACCAGAGATTCCGCCAGTAAGTTTTTTAACAACATCATTTTTAACTTTAACTGTTTGTTTCATATCTACTGAGAAAGCATCATTAACTAATTTAATACCTCTTTCTTCAGCTTCTTTAATGTTATAAATAATTTCAGCATTGTGTAGATATGTCTTTGTTGGAATACATCCTCTGTTTAAGCAAGTACCACCAACAACGCTGTTTTCTACAACTGCTACTTTACCACCTAATTGAGCTGCTCTGATAGCTGCTACATAACCAGCAGGACCACCACCGATAACTACAACATCATAGTCACCTTTTCTTTCTCTCTTTGGAGCTTCTTCTTCAGATGGTTTTGATACTGATTTAGGTAAAACTTCTTCCTTAACTTCTTCTTTTGGTTCTTCTTTTGGTTCTTCATCTGATCCACCTGCTGAAGGAACTTCTTCACCTGGTTCACCAATCCAAGCAATTGTTTCAACCACTGGAACAACTTCACCAGCTTTGTGAACAATCTTTAATAATGTACCGGATTCTTCAGCTTCAACTTCCATATTAACTTTATCAGTAACGATTTCTAAAATTGGTTCACCAACTTTAACTTCATCACCTTCATTTTTCAGCCATTGTACGATTTCGCCCTCTTCCATTTCTGAGCCAGCTTTGGGCATGATTACTTCATATGCCATTCAATTACCTCCTATAATAATAATCCAATTGGATTTTCTAAGTTACCTTTTAATGTTTGCATAAATTTAGCGCCTTCTAGACCATCTATTACTCTGTGATCACCTGTGAATGTGATATTCATAATTGGTCTTATAACTATTTCATTATCGATTACTACTGGTTTTTGTTTTGTAGCAGCGATACTTAAAATACCGTTATTTGGTTGATTAATAATAGATGTGAAACTATCAACTCCAAACATTCCTAAGTTTGAAATTGTAAATGTGGAATCAGCCATTTCATCTGGTTTTAATTTACCATTTACTGTCGCACCAATAACTCTTTTACTTTCAACTACTAGTTCGCTAAAGGACATCTTTTCTGCATTTTTAACTACTGGAACCATTAAACCACTATCTAACCCTACTGCTATACCTAAGTTAACATAAGAATATTTTGTAAATTCTGATTCATCCGCACTAACTGATGAGTTAACAAGAGGATGTTTTAGTAAAGCCTTGATAACAGCTAGTGATATATAGTCTGTAACTGATGGTTTCAATCCTGTTTGTTCTACCACTAGATCTACAGTTTGTTTTCTTAAATCTAATAGTTTTGTCATATCTACATCCACACTTACTTGGTAAGTTGGTGCTATAGATTGAGATTCCTTCATTCTCTTAGTAATAACTTTTCTCATTGGTGTCATCTTAACTGTTTCGAATTCACCATATTTATTAGTATTACCAGCTTCTTCTTGTTTTTCTTCTTTTGCTTCTGCAGCTTGTGCTGAAGCTTTTTCTTATTTTTTGCCACCATGTAGAAGATTCATTACATCTTCTTTCATGATTTTACCTTGTGGTCCTGTACCTTCAAGCACTTGAACATTTAGACCTTCAATTTCTGCAATTCTAGCAGCTAATGGAGAAATCTTAACTTGTCCATGTAATTTGTATTCAATTACATCATCTTCATGTACACGACCTTTTGCTCCTGAGCCTTTTACTTCCGCAATACTAATACCGTATTCTCTAGCATATTTTCTTGCGGCAGGAGTAGCTCTAAATTTTTTGTCTGACATTGCTTCTCCTTTTTATTGTTTATTAACTGTTTTTAGTACTGCCTCTTTAACTTGTTCTACACTTGGTTGAACAGCTTTTTCTAGATTAGATGCTGAAGGTACGTTTGTATCTGCACTTGCAACACGTCTAATTGGAGCATCTAAGAAATCAAATGCTTCGCTTTCAACTACTCTTGCTACAATTTCACCACCAAATCCACTAGTCTTGAATGAATCGTGAACAACAACTAATTTACCAGTTTTCTTAACTGATTCAAATATTAATTCATCATCTAATGGTTTCAATGACATGATATCAACTAATTCAACGTCAATACCTTCTTTTTCAAGTTCTTCTGCAGCTTGTTCAGCTAAAACAAAAGCTTTACCCCATGATACAATTGTGATATCTTTACCTTCTCTAACAATCTTACCTTTACCAATTGTAGCGATATTGTCATCACTTGCATCAACTTCACCCTTCATACCAAAATGAGTTTTTGGTTCTAAGTACATTACAGGGTTATTGTCTCTAATTGCAGCTCTTAATAATCCATACGCATCGTTTGGATTAGATGGAGCAACAACTTTCAATCCAGGAATCAATGTAAACCATGATTCTAAAGTCTTAATGTGTTGTGATGAAGCACCTGTACCAGCACCATTAGCAAATCTTACAACCATAGGCACTTGAACTTGTCCACCTAGCATGTATCTCATTGGAGCTGCTTGGTTAACAATCGCATCCATTGCAATAGTTGTAAAGTCCATAAATGTCATATCAACGATTGGTCTCATACCATTTGATGCAGCACCAGCTGCTAAACCATTTATAGCTGCTTCTGAAATTGGTGTATCAATAACTCTTTCTTTTCCGAATTCTTCTAACATTCCAACTGTAGTACCAAAGTCACCACCAAAGATACCAACATCTTCACCAATTAAAAATACATCTTCATCTAAACGCATTTCGTCTACCATTGCTTGTTTGATAGCATCACGAAATTGCATAACTTTTTTTTCTGCCATATAAATCTCCTCTTTCTGTGCTTTTAAGTTTAAATAAATTAATTTGTAATATTAGTCTGCGTAATTATCTTCAAATGCTACACTTTCATCTGGGAATGGAGCATTTTTCGCAAATTTTACAGCTTCTTTAACTTCTTTAGTAGCTTCTTCTCTAATCGCATCTAATTCATCAATATTAGCTGTTTTATCATCTAATAAAACTTTTCTAAAAGCTTCGATTGGATCTTTTTCTCTCCAAGCATTAACTTCTTCTCTAGATCTATATGCACCGGCATCTGAAGCTGAGTGACCAAACCATCTATAAGTATTTGTTTCAAATAAAACAGGACCTTTACCTGCTCTTGTGTGCTCAATAGCTTCCATCATACCATCATAAACAGCTAAAACATCATTACCATCTTTAACATGTATTGCTTTAACATTATAAGCAGATGCTCTATCAACGATATTTTCAACGTTCATCGCATTATTGATATCCATTGAAATACCATATTTATTATTGATTACACAATAAACTACTGGTAAATCCCAAATTGAAGCCATATTTAATGTTTCGTGGAATGAACCTTCGTTTGTTGATCCATCACCCATGAAAGAAACAACTACATTACCAGTTTTCTTTCTCTTTTGTACGAATGCAGCACCGATACTTAATCCTTGGCCACCACCAACGATACCATTACAACCCATGTTATTTACTTCAAGGTTGAACACGTGCATTGAACCACCACGTCCTTTACAGTATCCTGGTTCTCTACCTAAAATTTCAGCCATCATTAGATTAATATCAATACCTTTAGATATTGTTTGTCCGTGACCTCTATGGTTAGAATACATAATATCTTCTAATTTCATAGCAAATACACTACCAACATTTGCAGCTTCTTCACCAACTGAATAGTGAGTCATCCCTGCAACCAATCCTCTTGCATATAGCTTTGAAAGCTCTAAGTCAAAATGTCTACAAATTTCCATTGTTTTTAACATTTCAAGCTTTTGTTCTTTTGTTAATTTATCTGAATATTTACCCATAAATTTTCCTTTCCTTTGCACCGTATTTTTTTGCCTCAATTAGATTATATACTATTAAATATTTTAATCCAATTAAGTAAATATTTAACAAAAAATCGTGCATATTGCTTTATTCCTATAATAAAAAAAGCCCTTAGTGTTTACCTATCCATGTTACAGGAAAAAGTATTTTAAATCTGTAATGCTCATCACGTTTTCATAAAAAATGTAATACCTATGAACATGTTAAAATTTTATTAATTCACCTCCCTGAAACTATCTATTTCTATCAATACCCTATTTCTAACATTTATACACTTAGAGAAGAAAATTTGTTTAATGGAGATATACAGATATTATTTGATCTAAAAAAGAGTTATCAGATTATTATGCAAAAGTCGTTTTTGACCCAGCATTTTTAGTTTTTCTTATTTATAAAGGTAAAAAAATTCCTGTCTAATTCTCAAAATGAGAAATAAACAGGAAATCTATTAATAACAGCTTAAATTTTACACTTACTGAGAATACTAGGACTCTAAACCTTGATAACGCCTCATATCTCATGGAAAGACAACTTCACATTCCACCTTAATCTAAAACTAGATGATATGCTAGTCTTTCTAATTCGCCATCTATATAGACAATGCCAACATATTGAAATCCATTCTTCTTAATGTGAAGTTGCATTATCTTGTTGTTTTTATGTGTATCAATTCTAATATTTTTTGTTTTTGTTTTTGCAAATTCTAGTACTTGACTAAATATGCCGCCCTTTTTTCCAGATGATGCGATTTTATGAATGGCTAGATATGGTTCATCATTTAACCATTCCCCCTGAATATCAATATAATCATTGTCAAAATCGATTAATGAGAAGACTCCTAAGATTTCGTTGTTTTCTTCTATGACATACATATCAGCTGATTCAATGTCTTTTACAATTGCATCATATTTTGGTCTATCATTTCCCCATTGATCGGGATTTCCAGTGGCTTTCATCGTACGTCTCGCTATTGCGTAAATTTTTAATATTTCGCCTAAATCATCTCTTGTCGCATTCCTAATCATAAAACCTCTATGTTATTTTTGTGAGAATGAAGTACTGGCATCTCCTAGAAAACTTTAAGACAATCCAAACTTACTCTCTCCCTCTTTCATTGGTATCTCTTCATAATCTACATCTTCAATTTTGATTATTGGTAAATGTTTCATGTATTCGATCAAAAATTTTATCTTATCTCTTTCACTTTGTGCTTCAAGTTCAACTGTACCGTCTTGTAGATTTCTAACATATCCGGTAAGTTGTAGTCTCATAGCAATGTCATAAGCATTGTATCTAAATCCTACACCTTGCACTCTTCCGTGAAAAATGATGTGCGCTCTAATTTCTTCTGAACTTTCGAAATTTGGAATTTCTAATTTTTGACCTTTATAATCACCAAACATTCTGTTAAATATATTTTTCATTTTTTCATCTCTTTTATAAATCTATCTATTTCGTCAAAATCGTCAGAAAACAACAATTTTCTTCTATCTTCTACAGCTAAAAACTCCTTTTGTGCCATTTTATCGTACATATTTTTCAGATCATCATAATATCCATCTTTATTATAGACAATACATGGACTCGTATTTTGACCTACTAGAAAAAGAGAATACGCTTCAGTAATCTCTTCCATTGTTCCTGCACCTCCAGGAACAGCAATACATACATCTGATAAATTTCGCATCAAGTCTTTTCTTTCTTGCATAGTTTCAGTTTCGTAAAACTTTGTAAGTCCCTTATGTACAAGCTCATATTCTTTTAGGTAGTTTGGCATTATACCAATTACTTCGCCGCCGTTTTCTAAAACTCTTCCGGCCAATACGCCCATTAAACCATTTGCATTTCCACCATAAACTAAGCTATAGTCATTTCGTGAAATCCAATCAGCAACCTCGATACAAGCTTTTCTATAAACTTCACTATTCCCAATTTTTGACCCTAAAAATACTAAAACTTTCAACTCACACCTTCTCTATTTTTCAAAATTTTCTATTAATTTATTCATTAGATAAATATTTTCGTGAATGTTCATTTTTGATTTAATAGTAATCACATAATATTTTTTATCTTTTCCTAAGAACTCAGAAATAAATTCTCCCGTTTCTGTTGAAAACATCGCCAATTCCATTCCTTCAATTTTGGCAATATCCGCTGGATAGGTTTCGGAATACATATAGTAGAAAGCTTTTGGAGAATAATCATCATCAAAAGGAATAATTGATAGAACAAAATCATTTTGTTCATCCACTTTTTCTCCTTCTTTAGCTTCATATCTCGCCGCAATGTATCCTGAATCTCCTTGTTTACCTTGTGTAACTTTCAAATCTTTTGAAAGCTTAAGCTTAAATATTGGATTTTCCTCCGGAACGCTATATTCCTTATCAGGACTTAATCTCTTATCTATTAATTCTTTCGCTTTATCACTTACTTTAGTTTCATCATATTTAATTGTAGGTTCTAGACTTACTTTATCTAATTCTTCTTTTGGAGGAGTTAAATCTGGAGCTTTACATCCTGTAAAAATCAAACCAGATAAAAGCACTATTAATAATATTAATTTCTTCATTTTTACCCTAATCTACCTATCTTTAATCTATTTTTCAAGTATAAATTTCTCAACATAGTCTGCAACACCATCTTCATTATTTGTCAGTGTCACATAATCAGCTATTTCTTTGATGCTATCTACAGCATTTCCCATAGCTACACCAGTCCCAGCTAAAGCAATCATCGTATGATCATTGTTTTGGTCACCAAAAGCAACAACATCTTCTGCTTCAACTCCAATCTTTTCTGCCAATTCCATTAATGTTGCACCTTTTGAAATATTTTTTGCCATAGCCTCAAAATAGAATGGTTCAGAAAAAACAAATTCAAAATATTCGTCAAATTTTTCTTTAATTTTCATTGCTGGTTCTTTAATTCTAGATTCATCTTGTGAAAATAAAATATTATTCGGTACAAAATCAATATCTTCAGTTAAGTTTTTTCTAAAAATTAATGGCATAAAACTCTTACTCAAAATATCCTCTAAATATGGCATATCTAAAGTATATGCATAAACACAATTATCATAATAAATGACATATTCAATATCTAAATCCTTTGAAAATTTTAACATTTCTTTCATCTTTTCAGGATCTAGAGTGTGATTAATCAATACTTCTCCATTCATAACATTCGTAACAAGACCACCATTGAAATTACAAATATATCCACTATATTTGTCCATTTCAAGCTCTTTGTATAAATGTTCCACTCCCTTTGGAGCTCTTCCTGAAGAAATAACCAATCTATGACCTTGCTTTTGAGCTTCTATCAATGTCTTTTTTGTTCTTTCCGTTAATTCATGATTAGACTTTATCAATGTCCCATCAACGTCCACAGCTATTAACTTTTTCATCTTCTCTCCAATTCTCAAATTATTTTAAAATAAACTTCTTCAAATATTTCGCGATACCATTCCTATTATTTGTATCCGTTACATAATCTGCCACATCTAATAATTCAGATGAAGAATTTTTCATCGCCACGCCAGTTCCACACATTTTTAACATGGAAATATCATTCCCATAATTTCCAAATGCAATAGTATCCATAGGATCTATCCCTAAAATCCTTGCTACTCTCAACACACTCTTACCTTTAGACGTTTCCTTTGGCGTAATCTCAATAGAAACTCTTGAAGAAAAGTTGATATCAACCTCATCTCCAAATTCCTTTTCCAACTTAAACTTCGTCACCTTTAGATGTCTCTTCCAATCATTCACAAGCACCTTATAGACAGGGAAATCTGTATAATCGTGCAATTCTTCATTATCAATTGCCACCTGCCCGACAAGTTTCCTATAAATCTTAAATATCAATCGACTATATTTATTTGTATACAATTTTTTCTCATGCAAAACAGAATAATCCGCTTTCATATCATTCATAAAATTAATGATACGCTTTAACAAATCCATATCCATTTTTACATCATAAATCTTCTCTTCGGGATTTAATCTAGTAATCAATCCTCCGTTATAATTGGAAATAAAACCATTAAACTTATCAATCTGTATCATCTTCGCATATCTTAATGATGATACATAAGGTCTTCCCGTTGCAATCATCACAACATGCCCTTGTTCTTGCGCCTTCACTAGCGCATCAATCGTCTCTTGTTTTATCGTTTTTCTCCAATTAAGTAACGTCCCATCTAAATCTAGTGCAATTAATTTCTTCGTGTTTTCCATTCATATTCCTTTTAAGTTTCTAACTAATAATATGATAACATAAAATGTAAATTTTGTATCTGTGTGTATTGGGGGAATGGGTGTTTTAGGGAAATATGTATATTGGGGGGAAATTAATATTTTGGGGGAATGGGAGTTTTGGGGAAAATAAGTAGTATGTGGGAATAGAAGTTTTGGGGAAATATGTAATCTATAGGAATGGGCATTTTGAGGAAATATGTAATCTTTGCAAATAAGTGTTTTTGGGAAATGGATAGTTTGTGAGAATGGGTTTGGTTTTTCAGAGCATAGTTTTAAGGTAATGGAATAGTTCGTAATACAAATGGTTAAGATATTATGTAGAACATGTGGGTGCACTAAATGAATTTATGGTATTCTAGCAGAAATTTAATATTAAATGTTTTCACTTGGATGTATTGCCCGCGTATACCCCTCCCCGGTATCTTTTGGACCATAAATATTTTTTTTATGGTCTGTAAATACCCCACCCCAGTATTTTTTAGACCATACGATTTGAGGATATTATAAAAATTATGGTCCCTAGATACCCCTCCCCAGTATAATTGAGACCATAGTTTTACAAATTTATATAATACTTTCGGCTGAATCTTTTAAATCTATGGTCCATTTTATACCCCCCTGGAGTATTCTGAGACCATAAATTTCGTAAACATACTCCTTAATATACCCCCTAGGGGTATTTTGGGACCATAAATTCCCAGGATAAAATTATAGATAAACTATAAAAAAGTAATAATTTTATAAAAAATTGAAATATCAACATTTATTTAATTTTTTTATCTTTTTAACTGTTAAACCAATGCCTAATTTAATTTATCTCCCCGTACCAACAAATAGTGTCGGATAACAAAAAGAGACTGCTGAAAAACAGCTCTTCAGTCATTTTTCAACAGTCTCCTATTTTAGTTTTGAATTAGATATTTAATTAAAATCTATTTCCTATTACAGCTCCGCTTTTATCAAATTCGTACCATTTTCCATCTATCCATTGTCGGCCAGTAACTCTTGTACCTGTACCAATTCTATAGAACTTCCATTTTCCATTGACTTTTTGCCAGCCAGTTGCCATGGTTCCAGATTTTCTGAAAAATCTCCATGCTCCATTAATGAATTGTTCTCCTTTAACCATTGTGCCTGAAGATAATCTAAAGAAATAGATGTATCCATTTTCTGGATTTGTCCACCAACCCTTGTGATATTGTTTCATTGGTCCGGTTAAGGATAAGCATGAGAGACCATTCTTTGTGTAGATTTGGTCCATGCTATATCCTTTGGAGTTAAAGTATTTCCAATTGAATTTTTCAGTTTCTTTACCATTCTTGTCAATTATTGGAGCCCACTTCCATTCTGAAATGGCTTGGTGTCCTGTATTTTTGTCTAAGAATTTCCAGTGACCATCAAAGAATTGCCATCCAAGTGCTAAGGTACCAGATTTTCTAAAGAACATCCAATCACCATCGATGAATTGTCTTCCTTTAACCATTGATCCAGAGTTTATTCTGAAGAAGTATTTGCTTCCTGTTTCTGGTCGTGTCCACCATCCACGGTGGTATTGGTTTGTTGGGCCAGCTACTGATAACCATGAGGAACCATTTTCTGTGTAGATTTGCGAAATATTATTTCCTTTGGCGTCGAAATATTTCCAATTGAATTTAGCTGTTGGGTTTCCTTCTTTATCAAGTATTGGTGCCCATCTCCATGAGGATTTTACTTGAGATCCGTCTTTGTCGTAATAGTTCCAGTAATCTCCATTTTGCACCCATCCAGCTTTTACTTCTGCAGGTTTATCTTTTACGATCAAAATTGTAGATAATGGAGCAATTTCTATTTCACCATTTTTAATTTCAACCTCTTCTATTCCTTCAGATTTTGCAACTTGATCTCTTACAAGAACTTTATATTTTCCATTTTCCGCCGCAAATTTTTGAGCATTTCTTGCAGCATTATAGCCAATATAAATTTCATCTTTGTTGTAATCTAATTTATAGGCAACTAGTTGTTTTTCTGTTGCAATTTCCTTATAAACGGCATCAATTTCATCATAAGATTTTAAATCAAATACAGGATATAATTTTCTAATCTTTACTAGTTCTCTGAAATATTCAACATTGTCTGCAAATTTTAGCGCTCTATCCCAATCAATTTGATTTACTGAATCTGGGGATTTGTATGAATTATGATCCCCACCTTTTGTTCGAGCAAATTCTTGGCCTGTATGTATAAATGGTGTCCCTTGAGAAAGTAGTACCATTGATGTGGCCATCTTGTGCATTTTCAGTCTTGTTTCATCACTATCATTTGGATTAGTTTCTAGTAATTTATCCCAAAGAGTTAGGTTGTCGTGCGCTTCGACATATTGAATGACTTGTCTTGCACTTGTGTAACCTTGAAGCCCTTTACCACCTTTTATATTTTGTAAAATGTAGTCTTCTTGATTTTGTTGTCCATTCACAAATCCTGGTTCTGCACCATTAAATACGGAACCTTTTACTCCATCTCTAAAATTATCGCTGAAGTGAGCTATACCCTCTGGCATCTTATATGCATTCTTTTGAGTTGCTCTGATATCCTCTGGAATGCCCATTCCCATGTTCCAGCCTTCACCTAAGATGAAGATATTTGGATTTATTTTTACTAATTCTTTATAAACTAGATTCATTGTTTCGACATCATGTGTCCCCATTAGGTCAAATCTGAATCCGTCAAATTTGTAGGTTTCAGCGAGATATGTGATTGAATCAATGATGAATTTTTGCATCATTTTTCTTTCTGAAGCAGTTTCATTTCCAACACCTGTACCACCTAAGAAATTGCCTTTAGCATCTTGTCTGAAATAGTAGCCTGGCACGATATAATCAAAGGAGTGTTGATCTACACCAGCAACGTGATTATATACAACGTCCATTATTACACCCATTCCATTTTGATGAATGGTGTCAATTGTCTTTTGTAATTCTTCTATTCTATTGAATGGATTTGCAGGATCCGTACTGTATGACCCCTCAATAGAGTTGTAATTTACAGGATCATAGCCCCAGTTAAATTGTGGCGTATCTAATTTTGTCTCGTCCACAGAATATTTACTATAGTCATAAATTGGTATCAATTGAATATGTGTAACACCAAGTGATTTGATATAGTCAAGTCCTGTAATTTGACCACTTGGCGATTTCGTACCAAGTTCTGTCAAACCTAAGAATTTACCTTTATTCTTAATGCCACTATTTTCTGCAATTGATAAGTCTCTTATATGAAGTTCATAAATGATTGGATTTGTAGCATCTTTTCCTGTCAATCTTGAAACATCTGAAGGTTTTGGATTTACCACAACTCCTCGTTGACCATTTATTGTAACAGATTTAGCGTATGGGTCTACCACCCTATTTGTAACATCGTCAAAATGCACATCAAACATATACGCCTTACCCAGTTGGTCGCCTGGAAGTTTGTAATTATACACACCTTTTTCATTCGATTCCATTGGATAAGTTTTAAATCCTTCTTCATATAAATCATCAAATATAACTAAATCAACCTTATTCGCCGTAGGTGCCCAAATCTTAAATTCCGTACCTAACTTACTGTAAATTGCACCTAATTCTCCATCATATGCGTATTTTTTCTCAAATTCAGGAGTATCAAAAAGTCCAGCAATTCTTGAAGATTTTTCAAGTGGATAATCCGCCTTAACTCCATCATTATCATTTTGAGTAATAGTGAAGTTTATCTTTATACTTCCATTTATTGCTAAATCTTCCTTGAATTTAACTAAAAATTCTGAACTAGCATTTTCATCACCTGACACTGGTGTGATTGATTCCACTTTGTCTTTGATACTATTTCCACCAAATGCAATATCATAGTCATCTAAAATATCCGTCAAAGCGACTTTTGTATTTAGAATGATATTAGCTTCCCTAAATGAATCGATGTTAAAGCCTTCAATTCTTGGTAGCATCACGCCATCGGTTGTAAATTCTTCTTTTCCTGATTCGATATATACATTTTGAGGATTCTTTGTAATATAGACAAATCTGTCACCATCAAAATTCTTGGCCCAGTCATTTTTGCCCTTTATTATAAATCCTATTTCTTCAACTTTTCCAGGGAATGTAATTTCCGCAATTTTTACATCTCCATCTTGTCTAGTAAATTCGTATTGCGCACCATTACCATCTTTTGGCCATGCCCAAATCGCCCATTCCCCATTATCAGGGTCTTTGAAGTTAAATATTACAGTTGTACTTTCTGTTTGTGAAGGTAAAAACACTGCAGTACCACCGTCTTTATTCGCCGGAATGGTCACTGTAATTTTGCCATCTTCTGCTTCGAATTCCGCATCTTCATTAAATATATCTTTTAATGCATCGCCCATTGCTGCATTCATTGGGAATGTTACACTCTTAGCCTCATTGCTTATATTCAACCCAACAATTACAGTTTCACCATTGAATGTTCTTGAGAAAATTGAAACATTCTCATCTGTATAAAGTGATTTTCTGTCACCTCTAGCAAAGACTTCTGCATGTTCTTTTCTAATATTTGTTATCTTTTGATAGTGCTTTAATACATCATTATTTTCAACTTTTGACCAATCAAATGATTTTCTATTTTGATTTCCTGCATAAGGAGCGCTCATACCAATCTCTTCACCATAGTAAATGACTGGTTGACCTTTTGCTGTAATTTGCAGTGATGAAGCTACTTTTAGAAGGGATGCATTCCCACCTATTCTTGTCGCTAAAAATCCATCTTCATCATGAGAAGATAAAAATGATCCAAAGTTCTTATCAAAAGTAATTTCCTTGTTTCTTTCCGCTAATCTTTTTTCTATATTAGCAATATCGCCTTTAACGAATTTTTCAGCCAATGACTTAAATTCAAAATCCAATAGTGAATCCATTTGTCCACCACCCAAATACCAACCAGTATTTCCTGTGGAGCCGCCATAAAATTCACCAATCATCTTAAAGTCAGGCTTAATCTCTACAAGTGCAGTTTTTAGTTCTTTCCAAGTATCATGTTCTACATGTTTTACAGTGTCAATTCTAAAATAGTCAATTGTATTACCTTTGTCAGTTCTTAATGTATTTAACCATTCTGATTGCCACTTAACAAGCTTTTTACTAATCTCTGGGTTTTCCGTAATGAAATCTGGCAATCCAGATAATTCTGAAGTTAAATCATCAGTACCTGGCTGAGTTCTATGCATTCCTTCAAATTGACCTTTATTTTTTGTTTCATATCCGGAATGGTTAAGAACAACGTCAACCATTAATTTTATGCCATTATCATGCAATGTGTCGATTAATTTCTTTAATGTATCGACATCACCAAGTCTTGGTTCAATCTTTGTAAAATCTTCCGCCCAATAGCCGTGATATCCGTAAGATTTGCCGTTTTGATTTAAATTGTTTTCAATATTATCCACAATCGGAGTAATCCAAACAGTTGTAATTCCAAGTTGTTTCAAATAGTCAACTTTATCTATTATTCCTTGGAAATCACCACCATGATAAGCGTCTATTTCAGAAGGATCATAAGAGCCATTCTTCGCAGGATCGTTATTTGTACTATCACCATCAAAGAATCTATCTGTCAATAAGAAATAGATAATTTCTTCATCCCAAGCAATAGTATCTTTTGTATCGCTTGATGCCAAAGTATCAAGCTTAAGAGTAGTTTTGTGAGTTCCATTATATTCATCAACTAAAACTACATCAAAAGTCTTTTCTCCAGCCTTTAAATCAAGTGGTAATGCCACATTTTGTTTTAACAAATCTACTGGAACGCCAATTTTATTTTGTCCAAGATTTGTACCATCAATGTAAATTTCTTTTATCCCATGATTTTGAGGATTATCCACATCAATTGTAACAACAAAAGATTCCCCCGCTTTAGCTTCCTTCATATTTAATGATGCGCTAATGCCAATATCAAGACTAACTAATCTTTGATATGATTCCCCATCAATAGTGTTGGAAACATCTAATAATCCCGTTTTTGTCTCTCCATCCTTTGTAACATCAAAGGTATAGACATAATCAAATCCTTCTTCTGGATTTTCTAAAACATATCCGAAACGTTGATTTTCTGAGCTATATGTCATCTCAAATGAACCAAGCTCTTTCATTTCTTTTGTATCTACATTTCTCTTTGAAATATTGATTTTCACTGAATCAATTGCATCCATTTTATCAGCTTCGTAAAGATCAATATCTCTATAATAGAAGGAAATATTTCCGTCTTTGTATTCTGGTCCTTTAAGATATGGGACCACTCTAAACGCATCTTGACCTTGAGTTAAAAATACTTTTGTTGTAATTTCCAATGCGTTTGGATCTGTCTCAACAACTCTATCTAAATCTTTGTTTGGATCCTTTTCCGTCCATCGATTATCATCAGAAACACTCTTTCTTACGATAAATCCTACATTTGTTGCACCTTTTGAAATTGGTAAATCAAGTTTACCATTCACAAAATAATCTAAATCATTTAATGCCACTTTATCTGATGAATCCACCAAACCGGTTGACCAGTACCATAAATTCCAGCCGTCATAATCTTTCTCTGATCTATCATAATTGAATTGAATTTTTCTAGTTTTTGCAGGCTCTGAATCATCTCCAGGCTTAGAATAATACACATTTTCATCACCAGACACAACCCATGCCTCTACAGAAGTCTTTCCTTCAGGCACAGTAACCACTCTTGTCATTTCCTGACTATCCCAATTTTTAGGTCTAGAAATAACAGAAATTTCACTTATTGGAAGTTCAAAAGTTGCCCTTGCATAGCCATCAACGTCTTCTGTAAATCTTTCTGCATAACCATTTAATCCATTTCCAAATACCCACATATCCCAATTCATTTGAGCATTATCTGCCCTCTTGTAATTAATAGTGTAGGTAAACATTGTAGATAAAATAGTTATTTCTTTTGTAGCCTTTTTACCATCAAACTCTGCTACCAAACTGACTTTATCAGCTTTAGCATTTTCGCTAACAACTAACTTCCCATCTTCTATAGAAATACCATCCACAGCATTTTCTAAAGAATAAGTAGCTTTCACATCTTTAACACTTCCATCAGGATTCACATATTCTGCAGCCAAATCCAAACTACCGCCCAATTTAACCACAGACTCCGAATTTATCTTCAATCCCTCAACAATATATTCTAAATTTGGATCCGGCATCCATTTCCCATCAATAATAAATTTATATTGATACTTGCCTGGCTCCAATCTTTGCTGAGTCGTAAATAAATAATTTTCTCCCTTTGTAAGTGAAATATTGGAAGTATTCCATTCATTCATCTCACCAGCTAAATTTACCGTTTTAGTATTTTCATTCCCTTGATAACTAAATGTAGTTATCCCGTTTTCCGTCCTTGGAGCCAACTCCTCAGCACTCGCAGTTTCCATTCCCACCGGAATGAACCCAAGCAACATCGAAAATACCAAAACTAAAGAAACAATCTTCTTAATACCTTTTCGCATTTTTTCCTCCTCATAATATTACTATTGATGTGATTATATTATGAAAACGTATATATGTAAACGGTACCATTTCATAGCATTTTAGTAAATGTCTGGAAAATGCGAGTTTCTGAGTCGAACAGTGAAGATGTTAATCATTTGATTATTAATATTAGTTAATAATTGGAAATTTTCATTAAATTAGGGGTAGGAATGGGTTTGGTGGTATTGGTGACGTGGGGTTTGTGGGGAATGGTTTTTGGGGTATTGGTAATGCGGGGGTTTAGGGGAATGGATTTAGTGGTATTGGTGATGCGGGATTGGATTAACTACTAATGATTCAGTGTTTGCATTCCAAATGTCCATTTTATCCCATTCCACACAAAAAAAAGTATCCTAATCTAAATAGCCCAACTATTAGAATAGAATACTCTCTACATACTATTTAATTTATTCTTAATTTCCCTATCAAGCAAATACAACATCTTAGGCCTATTGCCCATATACTTCCTTTGAATATATGGCTTAACAATCCCTTTATTTACAAGCTTATCAAACTTTTTACCAAAAATATATTTATTCGAAACTTCATTATATCTCCCAGATTCCTCGTCATAAAAATATTCCTTCAAAAGATCCAACTCCTCCTCTTGAAGCCTATAGAAAAAATACATCTTTAGTAACTTATCATACTTCTTCATAACCCCCTCCATGATGCCAAGTATATCATTTATTAATGTTATATACCCGTACTCTCCATCTTTAAGCATAAATGTTAAATTTTTGTATTAATAATGAAAGGTTTTATTTGGTATGAGGTTATATAATGGAGAGGAAGGGATTCAGCACTTGCCATTTTTAAAAACAGTTCGTTTTTATACACATTTTAAGGTATTTTAATTTTTATGTATAAATTATTTTTTCACGTATACACATTCTCTATAAAATAATTTTTTATGTATAAAGTTTTTATCGATTTTGTACACATTAGTCTATCTAATATCAAAATGTGTATAAAATATATTTTTTTCATATACACAACTTCCGAAAATAATGATAAATATGTATAAATTTCGCGATTTTCTTATACATAAAATTTCAAAAATACATTCTATGTATAAATTATTTTTTATTTTATACATAAACTAAAGAATAAGTAACTATATGTATAAACTTTTTGATAAGGAGGAAAATATGACAAGAAAACAAAGTAAATTTTATAATGAAATAGAAACTTTGAAGACTTACAAGAAAAACATAGAAAGTAAACTAATAAAATTCCCAGAGGGTAGGCTAGGAATAAGAAATTCGGGAGGAAAGCCTAGATTCTTTCAAATAATAGGGAATAAAAAGTCAGGATTAACTGAGAAATACCTTTCCGAGAAGTATTTTCCTCTCGCCAAGACTTTAGCGCAAAAGGAGTACTATTTCAAAGTCCTAAAATATATCGAGCAAAGGCTAAAAAATATAGAGAAGATAAATAAGTTATCTGATAATGAAGACTTAATTGACATTTACAATAATCTAAGTCCTGTCCGAAAATCGTTAGTTACACCGATAGAGCCAACATGGGAGGAACAGGTAGATGCGTGGTATAAACAGAGTTATGAGAAACCAGATTCTAAATATGATAATCTAAAGCTTGCAACTAAGAATGGTGAGTTTGTGAGATCCAAGACGGAGAGATTTATGGCTGATTTTTTCTTTGATAATGGAATTAAATATAAATATGAAAAAATTATCTATTTAGATGGCTATGGACCAGCTTCTCCAGATTTTACTTTTATGTCACCATATACTAAAGAGGAAATTTATTGGGAACATTTTGGAATGGTTGATAATCCAGAATATGCCTTGAATATGGTAAAGAAAATTAATGCTTATCTAATGAATGGTTATGTTATTGGTAAAAATTTAATTGTGACTTTTGAATCTTCTAAAGAAGTTCTCAATCTCAAAATTGTGAAGAGTTTGGTGAATGAACATTTAATTAAAGATGATAAGATAAAATAAAAAACACCCTTGAAGTATGCATATTTCAGGGGTGTTTCGTTGTAATTTATATTAATTTACTATACTAAAACCTACAACACTGTGGTGCTCTTGCCTCTATTTCTTTTTGTTTTTCTCTTTCTACGTCTTCTTCTAGTTTTTCTGTTACACCTTCTAATTGGTATACATCAAATAGGATTGAACCGTCGTCTAGAAGGAATGTTGGAAAGCCAGCTTTGCCGTTGGCTTTGATTTGGTCGAATTCTGATCTTGTGTCTCTTAGTTTTAGAAATTCTTTCATATTTGTCATGTTGGCTGTTACATCGATGTATTCAACTTCTACTTTGTTTTTTCTTAGAATTTTGTCTGCTTTTACTGTAGTTGAGCAGATCATTGTTCCGTACATTTTAATCATTTTGTGCTCCTTTATAATTTTAATTCTTTTTTTATTTTCAATAGGACAACATCTAATTCTTCTTTGTATCTGTGATTGAATGCTCTATTATTGTCTGTGATTGTTAAGTCGACATATCCATCTTTCAAGTAAGTTATATCCATTGCTTTCACATCTTTCCATTTTATGTATTTTGCAAGGAATGTGAATGTGCCGGTTGTGGTGATGCCTGTTCGATTAAATCCTTTGACAATCATTCCGGAAATGGTGTAGAGAATTATTAGTACACCGAAAATGATATAACTTAGATTGAAATTGTTTTGTACAATTATGACGGAAATTATTCCGACTGTGATTATCATTGCAGTGATATTCGCCTTTGTAATGTATGCTTTGTAGAGTAGGTCTACATATTTACTAATATTGTAGATGATTGCTGCTGAGAAGGCAAAAATCAGTAAGTAATATATAATTTCCATTTTCTCCCCTAACTATTCTAAATCTAGGCGTTCTGATTGATTGATGGTTCTAATAATTTTCGCTGGAACTCCCGCTACTAGTGAATTATCAGGTATGTCGTTTTTCACTACAGCTCCGGCGGCGATTACGCAACCATTACCTATGGTGACACCAGGCATGACTGAGACATTCGCACCAAACCAGCAATTTTTTCCAATTTTTATTGGTCTTGCTATTTCTAATCCTTGATTTCTTTCTTGGTATTGTAGCGGATGATGCGCGGTATATAGCCCGACATAAGGTCCGAAAAATACATTGTCCCCTATGGTGATTCCTCCTCCATCCATGAAATAACAATAGTGATTGATGAATACATTTTTACCAAGTTTAATATTTCTACCATAGTCTACTATGAATGGACTTAGTAGTTCAAGACCTTCCGGAAGATAGCCTAAGATTCTTTGGATTACTTCATTTCTTTCTTTCTTATCTTCATGAGGAATGCGGTAATTTAGTTCATCACATAAGGATTTAGCCTTGTATCTCATTGCTAATAAGTTTTCATCAAAATTAGCATCATACCACTTTCCATTTAACATTTTTTCGTGTTCATTCATTATTTGCTCCTAGGTTGTTGTATTCGTCAAGAAACGAAAATCTATCACCGTCTTTAGTGTATGAGATGACTGTGTCGACCGCAACATTTTCGGCGGATTTGAAAATATTCTTTTCAATATTCGGATTATCTTTTTTTAGATTTGCTATCATCTCTTTAATATTTTGTCTCTGGCTATCATTTTTCTTTTCCATAATTGGGCAGGCTTCGTCCATTGGGATGATACCCGTGTAATTTATCCATCTGATAATGTCTTTTTCTTCAACTAAATATAATGGACGAATGAGCTCAAGACCTTCGAAATTTCTACTTTTTAATTTTGGCATCATTGAGCGATATGAACCATTCCACATGATATTCATCATGATGGTTTCGATTACGTCGTTGAAATGGTGGCCTAATGCTAATTTGTTGCAACCTAGTTCTTTTGCTTTTGCGTAGAGATTTCCCCTTCTCATTCTTGCGCAAAGATAGCATGGGCTGTCCTTTGATATCTCGTGCACCACTTCAAATATATTTGTTTCGAAGATTTTCACTGGGATGTCCATATATCTGCAGATGTCTTCTAACTTTTGTCTATTTTCTGGGCTGAAACCAGGATCCATCGCTATATATTCTACTTCATATTTTACTCTTGAAAATTTTTGAAGTTGTTGTAACATTTTTGCCAAGATGAGTGAATCCTTGCCACCACTCATTCCGACTGCAATTTTGTCACCTTCTTCAATTAAATTGTACTGATCTAATGCGCGAAGAAACTTTGAAAATGTATCTGTTTTGTATTGTTTTTGTAAAGAACGCTCTATTTCCTTAAGTTCTATCGCATTTTCTAAATGTTCATTTGCCATAATTACTCCTTGTAATAACAATTATATAATATTTGAAAATTCATTACATTATTTAAATTGACTTTTATATTTATATTCCATACAATTATATTTGCAATATAAGGAGAGAATTATGAATAAAAAAATATTGAAACTTGCTCAAAGTGCTATTTTTGCGGCTTTGGCGTTTATTTCATTCACATATTTCCAAATTAAAATCCCCGTACCGGGCGGTGGAGATTTTACATCAATTCATTTTGGAAATATTTTCTTAGTAGTGGCCGCTCTTACTATTGGAGGTTTCTATGGTGGGCTTGCTGGAGCAGTGGGTATGACCATTGCGGATTTATTAGATCCAATTTATGTGATAGTCGCACCTAAAACATTCATTTTGAAATTATGTATTGGTTTAATTGTTGGTCTTATCGCCCATAGATTGAAAAAAATCAATTTATCAGACGATAAGAAATACATTATGAAATGGGCAGTTATCGCATCTATTTGCGGAATGGCGTTTAATGTTGTAGCAGATCCGTTGGTGGGATATTTTTATAAGAGGTTTTTATTAGGTCAACCTCAAGATATAGCGACAGCATTAGCAAAATTATCCGCGGGTGTGACACTGTTTAACGCTGTAATTACGGTGATTATTGCAAATATCATTTATAACGCTATTAGACCAATTTTAAAGAAAGTAAATTTATTATAGTCTCACATTCCCTTAAGTAAGAGAAAATCTTGCTAAGGGAATTTTTATTTCCATATTTATCATTACTTTGATATTATTATAAAGTAAATCAAATTATTTTCGAGGAGCACTTATGAAGGATATATTCAACTATATAAAAGAAAAAGGAAATATTAGTTTTTCAGAATTGCCTTTCAATGAGATTGACTGCGCAATTTTATCTCAAATTTCTTATCATGATTTATTTAGATATTATGAGAAACTGCCGTTTTTCTTGAGGGATATTCCTAAGGATGATTATAAGAGCATAGTTAGAGGTGTTTGGGAAGAAAATAAAAATGTCGATTTGCTTAAATTAATTTCTAAATATCCTAGATTTACAAATATAGATATTGTCGATATGACATCAAAAAATGATAAGGATAAGTTTGATCAATTTTTTGCAATGACTTTGAGATTAGATGATGGTTCAATAGTTATTGTTTTTAGAGGAACGGATTTTTCAATTCACGGTTGGGCTGAAAGTCTTGCAATGTCGTTTGAGCCAGAGATTCCTGGGCAAATTTCTGCAAGAAATTATCTGCGTAAAATTGGGAAATATTTCCAAAGAAATATTATTGTATGCGGTCATTCTAAGGGTGCTAATTTAGCGGTTTTCGCTGCAAGTACCGTTCCAAAGTACATTCAAGATAAAATCACCGTAGTCTATGATTTAGATGGTCCAGGTTTTTTTGATGACTTTTTTGAACGAGACGACTATCATTCAATGAAGGATAAGATTAAGAAATACATTCCAGAGCAGTCAATTTTCGGTATGATGCTTAAAAGTGTGGTCACACCTACGATTGTGGATAGTGCAGGATGGCATTTCCACCAACATTTTCTATTAAATTGGCGTACTGATGATGTCACATTTAAATATGATAAAGTTTTGGATGAATTGTCTACACGAGCAAATAACGCTTTGACTAAATGGATGGAAAAGTTTGATGTCATTGAGAGACGTAAAATTGTGGAATGTTTGATTGATATTATGGATGACTTGGGGATTTCTAACGTGTTAGATTTAGGAAAGATAAATCAGCTAATCAGGATAAAAGATTATTATGAACAAAATATTGAAGAATATGATATTTTGCAAGATGCGTTAACGGAATTTATTGATTTATATAAGACTGAATTGCTAAATGCTATTCCAAGCATTCCTTTTATAAATGATAAAAAATGATAAATGTAGCCGCCCGCCGAAGTTGAGCCTTAAGAATCAACTTCGGCGGGCGGCCATCTTTTATTCATTAATGATATGACCTTGTTTCACATTTTCCAATAATTTTGTATAAACAAATTCATACACTCTTGGGTCTAAATATTTTATCGGTGCAACTCTCTTTTCAATTTGTGATAAAGTCACTTTTCCTTCCACCCAAGTACCACCATTTTTAGCAAAAATATTGCTCAAAACTGGTTGCAATCTATCCATCGCATTGGAATACTTGGATTCTTCAGTTTCCATATCCTCAAATTCTAGCCATAAAGTCTCAAGTTTTTTCGCATTTTCATCATCTAAAAGAGATTTTAGCTTTTCCATAGCTTTCTTTTCTCTAGACAACTTATCTTCATTTGCCTTTACATCATAAGCAAATGTATCTCCTGCATAAATTTCAACTAAATCATGTACCAACAACATCTGTATTGAACGATTAACATCAATTTTCTTTGTAGCATATTTCTCTAAAAATAGCGCCATTGTCGCTATATGCCAAGTATGTTCAGCGTCATTTTCCCTTCTTGATTCTCCAATTATCTTTGTTCTTCGATAAATCTTCTTCATTTCTTCAAGAAGCACTATAAACTCAATATCTTTTTCAATACTCATTTTAACCCCTGACCTGTTTCCTATTTATATTCTCTGTATTCTTTGCCTAAACTTTCAGCAACCGCTCTATTTGTCACATAACCATCAAATGTATTTAAGCCATTTCTGAAATGTTCATCTTCAGCAAATAATTGTTCATATCCTTTATTTGCAAGTTGAACTAAAAATGGTGTTGTCACATTTGTTAATGCAATTGTTGATGTTCTGGACACAGAACCCGGCATATTTGGTACTGCATAGTGCAATACACCATGTTTAATATACACTGGATCAGTATGTGTAGTAGTTCTGTCGATTGTTTCAACTATACCACCTTGGTCAACCGCTACGTCAATGATAATTGAACCATCTTTCATGGTTGCAATCATATCTTCTGTAACTAATGTTGGCGCTTTTGCACCCGGTATAAGTACAGCACCAATCAATACATCCGCATGTTTTACAACTTTTTGAATGTTAAATGAATTTGACATTAAAGTTTGTACACCATTCCCAAATAAATCAGATAATTCTGATAATCTCTTTGCATTTACATCAAGAATGGATACATCCGCACCTAATCCGATCGCAATTTTAGCAGCATTGGTACCTACCACACCACCACCGATAATAGCCACTTTTCCTTTGGACACTCCTGGCACACCACCTAGTAATGTACCTGATCCTCCATTTTGCTTAGTAAGTAAATTAGCCGCAATTTGCACTGACATACGACCAGCGACCATGCTCATTGGTGTTAAAAGTGGTAATGTCCCCTTATCATCCGTAACAGTTTCATAAGCAATACTTATCACTTTATTTTGCAGTAATGCTTCTGTTAATTTCGCATCTGCAGCTAAATGAAGATAAGTGAACAGTATTAATCCTTCTCTAAAATACTTATATTCTTCTTCAAGTGGTTCTTTTACTTTAACAACAATATCTGAACCCCAAATATAGTCCAAATCTTCTGAAATTTCTGCACCCTCAGCTATATATTGTTCGTTAGTAAAGCCTGAATCCAATCCTGCATCTTTTTCAATAACTACTTGGTGACCATTATCTACTAAACTCTTTACACCTGCTGGGATCAAACCTACACGAAACTCGTAGCTTTTGATCTCTCTTGGTACACCTATTTTCATAATAATTAACTCCTTTTTTTCTTTTTAAATAACTTACAAACTTATTTATACCCATTCCTTCTCATGCTAAATATTATTTTTGGGTATTCAAATATCCTAATAAATCTCTTATCATATATAGTGAACCGCACCAAACTACCAAATCATTCTCACCCGCAATAGATTTCGTATGCTCATATGCCTCATACCTATCTTCAATGGCAGTGACATTATCACAATACTCTTCTACTTTTTTAGTCAACTCATCCAAAGTAAAAGACCTTCCATTATAATTTATCGTGGTGACAATTATCTCATCCGCCATTTCTGAAATTTGAGAAATAACGTAACTAAAATCCTTATCTTTCAACATACTAAAGCCGAAAATCAATCTATCATACTTAAATGCCTTCAATGATTTTTTCAATATATCAATTGACTCTGCATTGTGGCTTCCATCAAATAAAATCCTAGGTTTTTCATTAACTAATTGCAATCTGCCCAAATTTGTTGACTTATTTATTCCATCATAGATATCTTCTTTTGTCAAATTGAACTCATCTTTGAAATAATCTAAAACCATAATCGCCAAAGATGCATTATATAATTGATGCTCGCCAATTAACCCAGATTTAACGTTTTTGTATTCTCTAAAATTAAACCTATTCACCCTATCCGACAATTCCAAAATTTCAACTTCATCTTTTGTAAATGTAAATAATTCTGAATCTGATTCTCTTGCTTTATTTTCAAAAACCTCAAAGACATTTTCCGCTTGAGGGTATACAAAAACAGGTCTTCCTTGTTTAATAATGCCAGCCTTATGCTCTGCAATTTCTTCAATTGTATCGCCTAACACATTTATATGATCCATTGAAATAGTCACAATCACAGACGCCAATGGACTTTCTATCACGTTGGTAGCATCAAACTTTCCACCAAGTCCAACCTCTACAACAGCAATATCAACTTTCTGATCATAAAAATACTTAAACATTATAGTAGTCAAAACTTCAAAATATGTAATGTGATGATCTTCAGCATCCAGTTTATCAACCAATGGCCTTATCTCATCGATATATTTCTTAAAGACTTCTTCCGTCATCTTCACACCATTAATCTTAAACGAATCCGTCACAGTATCCATATATGGTGAAACAAACAAGCCACATTTTGTAGTCTTAGAAAGAGTACTCGCTAAGAAATTAGCTGTCGACCCCTTACCATTTGTCCCCGCAATATGAATGATTTTCAACTTATCCTGAGGATTTCCAATCTGCTTTAAAAGCATCCTGATATTAACGGTCCTATCTCTACCTTTCGCAGTCCCCCTTTGATACATCCAATCTAAATAGTCGTCCATTGTAATTAATTCTTTCATTTATACCCCGCAAAAAAAAGATTTATATAGAATATATTATATCAAAATCAGGTAATAAGGTGAATATATTTTGACAAAAATTTAATAAAAATATATGTCGGATGGGTTGGGGAGGAATGGGGATTGTGAGGAAAGTCGATTAAGGAGTAATGGAGATTACTGGAAATTATTTGAGGAGTAATGGGGAATTTTGGAATTTTGAGTGAGGGAGAATGGGAAGTGCTGGGAGCCAATTAAGGAGGAGTGGGAATTGCTGAGATTTTGAGCGAGGGAGAATGGGATTTGATAGGGCCGATTAATGAGGAATGAAAATTGGCGGGAAGAATGGGAAGTGTTGAGATGGACGATATAGGAGGAATGATTGTTGCTGAGATTTTTAAGCGTCAGAAATAGATTTTGCTGAGATTTGATGAGTTTTCCTGATTATTTTAAGAATTGCTATTTAGTCAGGAAAAGTTTTCGCTTGGTTTTCCTGATTATTTTAAGATTTGCCATTTAGTCAGGAAATTCATTCAATAATTTTTCCTGATTTTTTTGCGATTTGCATTTTAATCAGGAAAATCGCCTGCTAGTTGTACCTGTTTATTTTAAGATTCCCGTTTTAATCAGGAAATTTACTTAAAATTCTTTCCTGTCTATTTTCAATTTAGCGATTTTATCAGGAAATTCACCCCTCAACCCATCTTTACATGTGTATTTTAAGTTTTCACTTTACACATGTAAGGATTTTAACCATTTTACATGTCTATTTGCCTTTTCCCCATTTACACATGTAGATTTTTCAAAGGTCTACATGTCTATTTCTAATTTTCCATTTTACACATGTAAGATTTTTAACCATTTTACATGTCTATCTGCCATTTACTCATTCACACATGTAATCGCAATGTTAACTTTACATGTCTATTCCTCATTTTCCCATTTACACATGTAATCGTCACAAATTTTATACATGTCTATTCCTCATTCATGTCTATTCCTCATTTTCCTATTTACACATGTAATGACAAAAATTTTATACATGTCTATTCGCCATTTCCCCATTTACACATGTAATTGTCGCAAATTTTATACATGTCTATTCCCCATTTCCCCATTTACACATGTAAATGTGAATCTATATGAGTGTAGGTTACATCCCAACAAATATTTATGAACCTAAAAAACACGAATTAAATTATTTAGTAATTTAACTCGTGTTTTTAATAATATTGTTTGAATTATCTATAAACTATATTGTTTGCTTTCATGTTTTCGTAGAATTTCTTGTGTTCTTCATAATTTTTAAGTTTTGATAAATCAGCTTCACCGCTTGAGATAGCTTTTTTGAATGCTTCATTTTCAGAAATAGATTTTTTTCTAAACGCTCTTGCTTCTGAAGGGCTTGTGAAATATTGCAATAGACTATCTCTTTGAAGATATGCTTCATAAGATGCTAAACCTCTGGTTGGTACAAAGTGCTTAGTATCTGTTTGGTAAAATGCTCTATAATAATTAAACATATCAACATCTTCGTTTGATTCCATTACTCTTCCAACGCCGAAAATTTGGGCACCGTGTACTTTGACTTTATATGAACCATTGTCTTGTTTTACTGCTCTTATCTCAAGGTCAACACCAACCTCTCTCCAGAAAGGTGTTAACATGGCTTTTCTGTGACCTTTTGATAGGTTTTCAGAACCTGGGTCTTCATAATAATTGTGAATTATTTCTTCAGCATAGGATTCAGGGCTACCTAAAATTTCTTCTATTTGTTTTAAGTTTTTCACATGAAATTCTGTGATAGAAATATTTTCTCCAACTGTACGTGGGTAGGCATAACCTAAATTGCTTGCATCTTGTTTAGCACTGTAATATACTCCATTTTTGGTGTATTCGTGTGCAAATTTATTGTTATTGATATTATCTAGATTTCTCTTCTTTGCCACCTTATCTAAAACACTATTTTGATATAAAGAGTTTAGCATATTTCTACTTCTTAGATTATTTAACTTATTTCTGTTAGCTACTGAAAATCTTGATTCGTAAGCATTTAAATAATCTTCTTGTTCTTTAGTTAAACCAAATTCATTTACTTCAACGTGTTTTGTACCAACTTCAACTATTTGACTTGTAGGTTGTGTTACATCTTCTTTTAATAATTTAGCTTTCTTTAAATCTTCAATAACTTTACCAGTTTTTGCATCAAATGCTAATTGGTATTTTTTTGTAATTTGTCCTTTTTTACCCTCTTGCATAATCTTCTTATGTGTATCAGGTAACTCAGGATTCTTAATTATTTCTTCTTTGAAATCTACATCTTCTTTTACATACTTTATTACACCAACCAAAACTATTTCATTAGTAGGTTTGTCTACTGTTTCATTTTTTTCCATTTTATTTGTTTCGGTATTGTATGTATAAACAGTTGTCTTTTGGCCCTCTATAGCTTTTACGCTCTCATCAACTTTACTTGAGCCAACCTCAGCTGAAATATCTGATTTATATACTTTTTCAAAATCAATTTTTTCTTTTAATTTAACAGGTCGTGTGCCTGTAACGATAACTTTATCCTCTGGTCTAGTTTCCTTAATAAGAGTTTCTGACCTTTTATCTCTTGAAACCACTTTATTATCTTTTATGGTTACGGTATACAGTTCTTCAAAAGTTTTCTTACCTTTTTTCCCTTCAGTAACTTCAGTATTTAATCTGTATTTACCATCATCACCTTTAACGACAACATCAAGTTGATCGGAAGTTTCTTCAACAGTTCTGAAATCTACATCTTCAGTCCTGTTTTTTACTTCTTCTTTCATCGCTACATTATTTTCAAAAGATTCCGTGTTATTACTCTTGTTTTTATCAGAATCTCTTTCAATTTTATAATTTAACAAACCATAAAATTTTTTCGCATTCCCATCTTTATCGGTATAGTTGAACTTGATTGTGTCAAATTTTGTATAATATTTTTTACTTGGTAATGCTAAAAATATGGATAATGCAATTAATGCAAGTGAAGCTACTGATATTGCAATTTTAGCTGTTTTTTTCAATTTCTTATATAAAAAAGCAAAGACAAGAGCAGAAACGGAAACGCCTGCTAATAAAACTACCAAAATCCAATTTGTATTTTGTGTAGAATTTACTTTAACAATCTCTTTTTTCCTGCTTTCAAAAAGTTTTTCAATATCTTTGTCGTTGACTTTATCATTAGAAGATAAATACTTACCATTTACCTCTATTTCATCGTTAACTTGTAAGTCATTTATTACTTGTGAATGTGTATCAAGCTTCCCATTCTCTATTTTTATAGTATCTAAACTTATATCTTCTAAACTTTTATTATTTATATTTTTTATCTTTATCGCAAAACTGTCTTTATTGGCATCAACTATATCTAATTTATGATAATTATTTTCCATTGGGAGTTTCTTCATATTTTCAGCCCTTGATATAGACATACCTGTAAATATGATAATAAACATAAATATTAAATTTATTAAAGATCTTCTTTTAATCTTCATATTCTACTCCCTCTCTCTTACCAATTCATTTTTGTTATTAATATAATTATACCATTTTATAAAGATTTAAATTATAAAGAATTTATTACAATTTCCCGTTTTTTGTAATTATTTATTCACTTTTTAGTTACTATTAGTCTTCTTGATTTTGATCTAAACGATCAACTACAAATTCAACTTCTAATAAGTGTAGTAAATCACTCATATTTTCAGGATAATCGTTAGAACCTTTCTTTATTAATTTATCACCATTTTCATAAAATACATTTAATTCCCAAGAATATCCATAAATTCTATTAAAAACAACGTATGAATCATCCCATTCTTCCACATTGATTTTGTTAAATTCTTTTAAAAATTTCTTTTTATCTAACTTTAATTCTCCTTCATCATACATATGTTGCATAAAATTATCGGATGTTCTAAAAACTTTTTCTCCATCAAATTTTACAATGTTATCAGTAAAACCATCACCTTGAGTGCCTATCATAAGTGCAATTTCTTTTATTTCTTTTCCTTTTTTCATTTTTATTGTCTCCCCTTTTTGTTCTTCTGTACTAATATTTCAATACCCATATTATCAAAATATTATCTAACTTTATTTTACTAAAACATAAGTGTAAAATATGTATACATCATCACTGAAATTTGAAAATTTCAAAATCTAAGACTATAATTTAATAGGTTAAGAAAGAAATCGAGGGAAGAATGGAAAATAAAAATTTAAAACTATTAACAGTATTTGACAATTACGAAATTATTAAATTAGAAAAAGATACAGCAATAGTAAAAACTATTGTTGAAAAATCAAACTTAAATTTATATGAGAATGCTCACGGTGGCTATCTTTTTGCGCTTTGTGATTCAGTGAGTGGTTATGTATTTATAGGAAATGGAACAGATGTTGTCACACTTTCATCAAGCATAAACTATATTAAAGGCGCAAAACTTGGCGATGAGTTAACCATTACAGCTAAAATCCTACACAATGGTAGAAATACTAAAGTTGTAGATACGCAAATCACAAATCAAGACGACAGATTAATCGTCAAATCTACTTTTACAATGTATCCAATTAAAAAATAAATCATCAATACTTGCGAAATTCATGTTCCAAGCAAATATTAGGTATTAAAAAACCAGAGACAAATATTTCTAAATGTCTCTGGTATAAAATTATACTAATTTCTATTTATTAGTTTCTTTTTTCTTAAGAATAACTAATCCAGCTACTGCAACAGCTGCAAGTCCAATATAGATAATTGTACTGAAATTGTCTCCAGTATTTGGATTACGTCCGTTTGATGGAGTTCCAGGTTTATTATTTGAATCTCCTGGTACAACTTCTTTATCAGTTTCTTTTTCTGTTTCAGTTTCTTTTATAGTTTCTGTTTCAGTCTCTGTCTCTTTTGGAGTTTCTACATCAGTTTCAACAGGTGTTTCAACTTCTGTTTCAGTTTCCTTTGGAGTATCTTTTTCTGTTTCATCTGGTGTTTCTGTATCTGTTTCACCTGGTGTTTCTTGAGGTATCAGCTTGTTATATATTAATACTGTATCACCTTCTACACCTACATTATCAGGTGAAAAAACAGTACCAATATTTTCAACCTCAAAAGGTATATCCTTTGCAACTTCATATCCTTCTGGTGCAGATTTTTCTGTCAATGTATATTTACCAGTTTTTAATTCAATTTCATGTGGTGTAGTCGATGATGTCCATGTTTCAACTATTTCACCATGCGCATCTTTTAGTTCTAGCACCGCACCAGCAAGTTCTTCATCAAAAATATTTCTCTTTGAAAATATTATCTTATATGGTCCTACTTTTTCTTGATTTGTTATTGTAAATCCATTCTCAGCATCACCTGTTATTATAGCATCAAATCCTTCGACTTCATCTTCCTTAATAGTATAATTCAATCCACTTTGCATATTTTCGAAAACATGTGAGTCAGTTGCAGATCCACCATCAGATAATGTAGCATTATCTACTTCTTCTCCATTGGCAAACAATCTAATATATGCACTTGTTGGAGACTCTTTTAAAACATTCCCTTCTGCGTCTTTCCATACTTTTGTAACCTTAATATCAATTGTTTTATCATCAATTGGTTTACCAGTTGTTTCATCAACAAATCTTGCACCTACAAGGTTTTGATACGCATAATCAATAGTACCTTCTGGCACAAAATATTTGAATAAATCTAGTGTTGCATTCGCAGGCACTTCTTTAACTAATGCTTTTTCCGCATCAGTTAATGTGGAATTATCTTGACCTGTTAATAAATAATAAGCCTTAACAGCATTTCCACTTAAAAATACATGACCAGTTGCATTTGCATCACCTCTTGAATATCCATCTGTGAAATACCAAACTGCTGCTTGAGTAGCATCACGCATTTGTTGATCACTTAGGCCAAGTGCATTTTGTAATTCTGAATTTGTCTTTTGTTGATTATATCCATTATATTGCTTTTAAAACCGCATCTTTTAATTGTTCAGCATTTAAATTATGTGGAATAGGTGATTTAACCAATATACCTGCAAAATTTGATGCTGTGCCTGGTATTTTGTCATAATTAGGATAAATTGTATCTAATTCCTTTCCTATAGTTGGAGTAGTTGGTACCCCTCTAGTCGCATTAAAACAGTACACTAATTCATCTGAATCTGGATTTAGTAGTGCATTTAGTTCTTTTGCATATAACGCCATTGATTGATTTTCACCATTAGCATTATAGCCTTGATATTCTACAGCTGCCATTACATCGTTATTAATTCCATTATTTGGTAAAAAACCAATCATAAAAACAAGAGCTAATAACAAGCCAACTATTCTTTTCGTAAATTTACTTTTCATATATCCTCCTATTTTTTGCTATATGTTTGCATTTACAATTTCATAGTTCAAAACACTGACCATATTGCAGTTTTTATCCAATCAAATTTTTGAGATAATTTTTTAAAATGAATGACCGCCTACTTTATATTCATAAATCCATATTTAATTTATAATTATGATTAAAATAGGTGTTTTTCTACTAAAAAAGGGAAAAAATATCGCTCATAAATTACGATTATCAAATTTTATTATTTTTTCAATAATTGTGAAAAAGCATGTTTGTAGGAATGGGTAGAAAAGTGTTAAAGTGTGGATTTCTAAGCAACTTGTATACATAATTGAAGATTTCATAGAATGGGTAGATAAGGTATGAAATTTTTTATAATTATATATTACTTTTTGTTTGGTTTTCCTGATTATTTAGGGATTTGCGATTTAGTCAGGAAAGGTTTTTGATGGGTTTTCCTGATTATTTCCAGATTTACGATTTAATCAGGAAAGATTTTAGGTGGATTTTCCTGATTATTTCCAGATTTACGATTTAGTCAGGAAAGATTTTTGTTGGATTTTCCTGATTATTTTGCGATTTGCGATTTAGTCAGGAAAATCATTCAATATTTTTTCCTGTCTATTTTGGAAATTGCGATTTAATCAGGAAAAGCACCTGTAAGTTGTACCTGTTTATTTCCAAATACCCATTTTAATCAGGAAAATTGCTCAATATTTTTTCCTGTCTATTTCAGGTTTTGTGATTTAATCAGGAAAATTTTCACTTACTCCATTTTTACATGTGTATTTTAAAATATTTTATTTACACATGTAAGTATTTGGACCATTTTACATGTCTAATCGTCCTTTTCCCATTCACACATGTATATTTTTCAGACCTCTACATGTTTATTTTTGATTTTTCATTTTACACATGTAAGATTTTGGACCATTTTACATGTGTAATTGCCATTATCTCAATTAAACATGTAATCACAACTTCGTCTTTACATGTGTATTTTCAATTCCTTCATTTACACATGTAATTGTCACAATTTTTCTACATGTCTACTCTCCATTTTCCCATTTAGACATGTAATCACAAAAAATCTTTACATGCATATTTCTGTTTTCACTATTTACACATGTAATTTTCAATAATTTTCTACATGTCTAATTCCCATTTCCCCATTCACACATGTAATTCCCCATTTCCACAATAAAATAGGAGTTAGATTTTACTCTAACCCCTTAAATTTCAATACTTTATATTCTAAAGTGTTTCTTTTTTATTGTTCTTTACTAATACAACGCCTGCTCCTGTCATTACTACAAGACCAATTATTGTAAATACTAATGTACCAACGCCACCAGTTTGTGGAATTGTAACTTTCTTATTGATTACTTTTTGAGCATCAGTTTTACCTGAACCGTCTACATATGCCATATCGCCTTGTGCGTATGAACCTTTTGCAATTGAGAATGCTACTGGTCCTTGTAATTTAGCATATCCTTCTGGAGCTTTGATTTCTACTAGTTGGTATTCACCTTCTTTTAGTCCTGTTACTTCAAATTGTCCTTGTGCATTTGATGTAATGATTAGAGCTTCTTCTTTAGTATCAACCCAAACGTATGAAGTTTTTGCTGCGATGAATGCTTTATTGTATTCTTCTTGTGCGTTTGCAATTACTGCTAAATCTGTACCTTTTACAGCTTCGTCTAAATTAGTTTTTGCAGTTGCTAATGCTTGTTGTTCTTGAGTTGTTTGTTCTGATGTCTTTGGTGCTAAGAATTTATTGTCTTCTTTATTTTGTACAACGAATTGTGCACCTTGTAATCTTTCATTTGAATCATTTGCTTTTACAAATTTCTTACCAAATGTTTCAACTTTTGGTTCTTCTGGATTTACTGGTTTAGGGTTATTATCTTTCCAGTTTTTAACCCCAATTTGTCCATTACCTTCTGTAGAATATTCTGCTGAATATCCATTAAATGTTTCTACTACTTTATATTCTGTATCATTGTCTAATCCAGTAAATTTATGTGATGTTTCACCATCTTGTAAAGTATATCTTGCAACTTCTTTACCAGTTTGTGCATTATATAATACAAATTCTACTTTTACACCTTCTGGCGCTTCACCTTCTGCCCAAGTTTTTGTAGCAGTGATTTCACCATTTGATGGTTTTGTAGGAATAGGTGCATTTCCGTGATCTGGGTTGTTACCATAGTTAAATATAACGTCGTTTGATTCTGGGACTTCTACCATTGTTGCTGAATTTAATGTTGCAGTGTAGTTAATTTGAATTGTTTGAGCTGTTTCTTGACCATTAACTTTCTTAAGTCCTTCAGCTGTTAATTCTAATTTAAATCCATTTCCAGATTTTGTAACAGTATAGTCTGTTTTTACAGTTAAATCTTTTCCGTTTAATGTAACTTTCACATCATTATTAAATGTTAGACCTTCTGTCATTTGGTCTGACCATCTTGCTGTTGCATATTTTGCATCTTTAGGAATAATTGTTTGGATTTCGTAAGGAACTGATTCACCAATTGTATAATTTCTTGTTTCTGATACTGTAGCATCAGGGTTTTCTGCATTTGCTAAACCTTTAAAGTCTTTGTCAACTTGTGGTTTTTGTTCAGTATTTTTTGGATATACTTGAGCTACTTCTACTAAACCATCGCTATTATACATAGGTAAAGTAATCATAACTGGTACTGCTTTTTGACCTGTTAATGTTTCACCGTTTTCACCAACATATGTTGATTTTTCTGTAACTTCTACTATTTGATATTTACCTTCTGGTAATTTTGAAGTATCTAATGTTAATCCTGTAGCTGTAGTTAAACCACCTAAAGCTTTATCTACTGAGTCTACTTCTTTACCTTCAGCATCTATCCATTTACCTGCTTCTGTTTGGAATGCAAAGTAAACGCCTGCGATTTCTTTTAGATCTTTTCCTGTGTTATTTGCTAATTCTTGTATTGTTTGTGTACCATCATACTTTTCTTCTGTGATTGATTCTGGATCCCAATCGGATAATTCAGATTCTGACATTAATAGCTTATGAAGTACTACCTTATTTGTCTTTGGTTCCGTTGGTGATGCAGCTTTTGTTACTGGTGCTACAAATGCAAAAACCATTACAAAAGCTAATAAAAGTGATAACAATTTACTAGTTTTTTTCATTTTTCTCTCCTATGTATTTTATTTTGTTGTGACATCCTTACAAATTGTACAAAATTGCACTTATTTAACTCCAGCAACTAACTAGCTTGGCTAGTTAGTTGTGGAATCTTTATACCTTTGCTTTCTGTTGATATAGTATCCAATAGTCATTAGTAATAGACCAAATAGATAGAAATATCTAGTTCCAAATCCTCCCGTTTTTGGATATACCGCTTTGATATTTTTGATTGTCTCAATAAATAATCCCGCTGTATCTCCATGTGTTAACTCTTGCTTACTATCTGCTTTTATCTTACCTTGTTGATCAATTTCGACTTTATATATTCGTCCATTTTCAACTAGATAAGGTCCGATTAAATCTTTATTTTTCACATAACCCTTAGGTGATATTGTTTCTTTTAGCCAGTAAACACCAGCCTCAATATCTTTGAACATTGCTACACCACCATTTTGTGTAGTTTGCTTTATGCCTGTAGCTTCCGCCTCTTCCTTAGGATTATATGCCGCAAATGCACTTTCTGTAGCTCTGTAAAGTTCAAACTCTACTCCATCAAGTTTTATACTATTATCTTTTGAATCAACCTTTGTGATTTGTAAATCAGGCTTAATGTAGTTTTTGATTTGAACTGGTTGTGGTTCTAGGATTTCGTTTGAATTAATCACCTTACCATCTGGACCCTTGATACCATCTTCTGTAGCTGTGAATGGTCCATAAACAGTTTCAGCTACTTGATATCCATCAGCTCCCTCAACCTCTTTTAGATAAAACTTAATTTCTTCAAGCTCATAATCTGGATTTCTATGTGGTAAAGCTTCAAATATTATTTTACCTTCGCTATTTGTCGTTCTAACCACTGGCGAATCATTTGAAGGATCAGTTGCATTTGGCAATCTATTTTCTTTAACTGCTCTTAACTTCACTTCTGTACCATCTTCTCTATAGAATGTATCTTCTTCATATTGAGGAACCTCATAGTATAGAGCAAATTTTACATTTGGAAGTATTTGTTTAGTATCGCCATCTATCTTTTCAAACACTAGTTTATTTGGTTCATTTACAATCTTAATTGCTATTGTATTCGCCTTACCAGACCCATCACTACCTTCTACCATTACTAAATCATTAGGACTTAATATCTTTCCATTCTCATAAATTAGAATACCTGTAGTATCCGCTTCATTTGAATGTTTTCTAATCCATGAAATGCTATTTGAAATTTTTCCCGTTGCTGAATCCTTTGATTCAACTATTTCAAATGTGTAATGTCCTGCAAATCTAATATAGCCGACAGGAGATAGTTCTTCATCTATTCTATATTTACCTGATGTTAAACCTGTAAATATACCATATCTAACTTCAACCTTTGAGGCATCTGTATAATTTGTATATCTACCTGGTTGCGGAGTTATTTCGCTACCATCGATATTTTTAATTTCGAATTTTGCACCGGAAATTGAACTCAAGCTCCCATCCGCATTTTTCTTAAGTTTTTGAACTCCTATCTCTGTAGTCTTTTCTTTATAGTTTGTCAATTCGTGATAAAGCTTACCTTCTCCAGATATTTCATCCGTTCCATTGAAATTAATCTTTCCATTTTCCTGAACGATTAAGCTAAGTAATCCAGGAACAGGATTATATCCACCTTTCGGAGCTGAAATTTCTTTAATGAAATAATTACCCGCACGAAGTTCGCCAAAATCTACAATACCATTCACATCAGAAGTATATATCTTATCACTTACAACTTCAGTAACACCATCAGCGCCATATAGCTTAAATTGTGCACCTTGAAGTTTAATGTCATGATTATCACCATCGATTTTCACAATTTTTACCGGCACAATCACTGGTACATTGTAGATTGTCTTGAATGGGTCATTCTTAGTAATCTCTCTACCACTTTGTGTAATCTTACCATCTATACCTACAGTGAATGTTTTCACAGGATTCTTTGGTGTTTCAAAACCTGTAGGTTTCTTAATTTCAATTAATTCATATTGACCAGGAACTAATCTTTCAAAGAAGATTTTTCCATTGCTATCTGATGTCACATCACCATAATCCCTGTCTGGATTATATGGATCTTTGTAAATTTCACCATCTTTTCTTAATTGGAAAACTACATCTTGTAATGGTTCTTGTGTCATAATATCTTTTTTAATAAAGTCTATCTCGTTTTGTGTATTTACAAAATCATATTCTAAGACTTCTCTATTTATTACATTTCTATTTCCACCATTACCTTCATAAAGTACAGAATAATTCCCATTGCTTGATGTTTCAATTATTCTATATTCATAAACTCGTCCACTATTGTCGAATGGTATCAAGTTTGTATATGATTGTTTCCAATTTCCATCCTTTGTAAGTGTCTTTGGTCCATTTAATGGATCATCAATATATTGGCTATCTTCTTCTCCAACAATTTTCTTTTGAAGTTTCACTTGAATGGATTCTGATGAATCTGGATTTACCGTACCATCCGCATTTTGCCAAATCTTACTAATATCTATACTAATGGATGGAGCACTTATCTTAGGCAATGGTAAATCCCATATAGTCGTGGATTTACTATTTGGTTGAAGTGTTGTCCTACCATTTGTATCGTACATCTTGCCAGGAACGAAATTAGGATCTTCCGTCTTCAGATTAACTTTATATATAAGCTCAATTTCTTGATCCTTACTTAAGTTAATATTGTTAAGTTCAATTCTATTGTCGGAATAGTATCTCTCTATCGCAGCCATCACCTCTGAATCAATTGGCTTATCTCCAGAGTCTTTTAGCTGTATTGAACCCATTTGCAATGTTACCATTTCACCCATTGGGTCAATTAGTCCACCGCCATTAACTGTTGGTGGATTTAACTCTTCAACTTGAGCTAATATTTGTGTCAAATAGGTACTAATATTATCTAAGTTTTGCGCATCAAAATAGTTGTTTTTTGATGAAGAGATACCAAACATTACTTCTAATGCTTCGGATCTTTTTGCATCTGGTGTAGTGGTACCAGAAATTGTTGAATCTCCAATCTGAATACCTATTGTATACATCTGAGTGCCCGTATCTTTAATTAAAGTACCTTGTCCTATAGTTGCATAACCGTGGTTATTGATTAGTTTATAGCCATATCCATTATTTGGAAGAATGGTAGCACTTACTATAGATGTACCATTATAATAAAGTTTTTGAGTGTTTTGAGCATAATCAGCTGAATTATCATATTTCTTCGTTTTATCTTGCACCCAATAATTATCATACGCATTATATGTTGCCATATATGGACTTCCAGTATTTCTAGTTGTTAAATAACCATAACCATCATTATATAATAATTTTCCATTTACATAACCGTACGGATATCCTGAATTATAAGTTGATAGGTATCCAGTTCTATACCCAGCACTATTGTATTCATAGTACAAGTAATATCCATCACTTACAACTTGCTTTCTATAAGAATAATAATATGGAGTTACAAATCTATTACCTGTACCTATTTTTGTTGTTGTAAAGGTATATTTCCCATTTGCATCTATACCAGAAATAACTTTAGAGAATGTTGGTACCCCATCAGTAATTGTTACGATAATCTTATTATCAAACCCACTATTATTTAATAATTCTTGAGCTTTTTCAATTGCTATTTGTGTATAGGTACCACCTTGTTGAGATTGTCCTCTATCTGTTGGGATTGTTGTTGGTAATTTTTCAATTAACTTACTTGAATCATTTGTAAAATATGGATAACTGTAAGTATCAAATAAATCTGTACCATAAGTTACAAGTGCAGCCTTAACATTTTGATCTGTTAAAGATAATAAATCTGTTAAGAAGCTTTTTGTAGCTTCATTTGCCGCTTGTAATCTAGACTTACCATTTGCATCAGTTTGTCTCATTGAGTTTGAGTTATCTAATACAACCACAACTCCAGTTTTACTTGTTACCCTATTACCACTTACCTTCAAGTGAACTTCATACTCGCCAGGCACTCCAGTAGGTAGTATATATTTGTTTACGCCCGCAACATTTTTTAATGTTTGACCTTTATATGCCCCATCAAATTGATATAGTCCACGTAGATAATCTGGATTGCTATAGCTTTCCACAAAACCAGTATAGTTTTTCCTTGTGGTATATGCATATGGTGCCGTTACTGTTGAATTACTCTTTCGTGGATTGATTCCAGCAGGATAAAGTCCTGGTATTTCCGTACTTGGTATCGGTGGAATGCTTACAGTTGCAGCATTTGCACTCGCTCCTATATCTGCAGTTGCAGCAAATGAAGTAAACAAACTTCTAAACATCGATCTATTTAAAGAGTTGAATGTAGTCGTTGTTGTGTTTAATGCATTTGCTTGAGTTTTTGTAACCTCAGCAATTGTTGTTATACCATTTTCATCGACTTGAACTTGGAAAATCTTATCTGATTTAATATAACCATCTGTTGGTTTTGTTTCTTCAAGTCTATAATAACCTTCTGTAATATCTGTAAACTTCACTATACCTTTATCATCAGAAACTGCTTTTGTTGTTTGATCTGATTTTGTCCAAAATTAAGAAGAAGTATTTGATATATCAGGTTTCTTTTCTCCGATATAGAAAAGAGTAAATTCCGTACCCGCCAAAGGTGTACGACTTTCATCATTAATCATCTTATTGATTTGCAAATCGCCCTTCGCAAGTTTTCTTTTATTTTCAATATTGTACAATGTACCATCGTAAGTAAGACTATCATCAGCATCTATATCGCCAAGATATTCTATAGTTCCATCATATTTTATTTTAAATGGTCCTATCATTTCTCCACTATTTTGATATCCTGTTGGAGCAGAGATTTCTTTTACCCAATAGTAGGTATCACTGAATTTTGTATCATAATATCGATAATCTCTTTGTAAATTATCAAATTCTACAATACCATCATAATCTGAAACTGCTTTTTGCTTAGTTGTTGTAGCTTTGCTTACATCATTCACACTACTCTTAAACAGTTCAAATTGAGCCCCTTGTAATGCGATTAGTTTATCTTCTGCTTTACCATCCGCATTATATTGTTTTTCTTTTCCGACTTTCTTAAATTTATATGTCGCTCTTTCTTTATTATTAATAACTGAAATTTCAGCCTTTTCTAATAAATTATTTACTATAGGTCTTGCTGTTGGTCTAGCTAAATAAACTAAACCTGTAGTCATACCATTTGAAGTACCTGAAAATCTACTTTCATTTCCTGTCCAGTAGAATGTATTCTTTCCGTTAGTCATTTTTTCATCAAATTCTAAACCATATGTTAATTTGATTGATTGACCATTTGATACTTTCAAACCTGTCGCTACTAGTTGATCACTTGACTTATCATATGTTAATTCGGCACCGTCCAAAACTCTGTTTGTTCCGAATGGTTCACCACCATAAACACCTTTGATGAATTTTGAACCATCAAATTCAATATAGTAGAAAGAACCATCTGATGCCACCATACTATAATCATCTCTAGTAAATATGCCATCATGGCCAAGACTTACATTGAAATGATCCCCCATCACATCAGTTAATGTACCAGCAGTAATAGTTTGTCCTGGCTCTGCTTTTAGAATCACTTCCATCTTATAAGCATTATCGGATTCGTGTCCTACTATTTGTTTACTGATAGTACCAACCTTAGTTGAACCTCTCATAATATCAACAACATGTGGATTTTCATTTCTCACTAAATCTGCATACAGACTTAGATAATTTTCAGCAAAATCACCTGTCTTCTCAACATTTGAATCTGTTTCAACATTCATTGGGAAGTCTGGTGAAGTAATCTTAAATACTCCCGATTCATCTTTCTCAACCTTAAACACCCAGTATGAAAGTGGTTGAACAAATGTATCTGGTACTTCTATTTCTTCAATTCTATAATTACCTGGAATCAAATTATCGAATTTGAATTGACTTAAATTAGCCCCAGATATTTCTTTTGAATACCCTGTATCACTTGTCACTCTAAATGTCGCGCCTGTTAATGGTTTATTATTTTCATCAACTTTATTTACAATAAGTTGAGCAGGTTGAACGACTGAAGTTAAAGTAATAGTCCCGTTTTTTGATAAGGTCGTATCTTTATCTAACCCCCAAATTACATTTCCATAATTTGAATTTATCTTGAACTCATAAACATTTGTATTAAGAGCATAACCAATAGGTGGTATCTCTTCTTTTACAAAATACGTTTTTCCAACATCAAATTTTCCTATGATTTCATTTGGTAAACTACTTGTATCCACTGAATGTACAAGAGTGTCTTGACTGTCAAAACTATCATTTCTATTTGTATCAACATAAATATTTATCTTACCAGTGTTTAATACTTGACCAGAAGAATTTTGTCTTGTAATGCTTACGCTTGTAGCAGTATTTGGCACCTCGATAGATGAAGCAGACGGAGCTGCTGAAGGTGTCATATTCACTGTGGTTGTTATACTTGCATTTCCAAGGTAAGAATATCCATATCTTGTATTTTCAATATTTGATGTTGATCTTATTGGATAAGTACTTTTTTCATTATATGTTCCCATAATTTTAATAATATATGGATTATTAATATATCCTGTATTAGGTCCAAAAGTTATACTTTTTGAAATCCCAGCTCCACTAACATTTACATAATCTTTTTCATAATATCTCGTATCACTCAAATCCGGATTAAAACTTGTTGGCATTAAAGTTGAAATATAAGAAAAATATGCATCTTTTATTTTATAAGCTTCTACACTTGTTACATTTGTGATAGCTGAATCAGAATAAATGTTGTAATTAAGTTTAAGACTTCCTAAATATGGTGGAGTAGATCCAATATATCTGTTTACATAAATTATTTGTGTAAATGTATTATCGTTAGTATTAACTGATGCAATTGCGGACCCAATATTTGTACCATTATTATCAGTAATAATACTCCACGCTGGTAAAGATGTAGTAATCTTTTCTTGCGCTCCATCACCAGTGTTCAATTCCCCTTTTTTAGCGATATATCCCCTACCATTTGCATCAACAAAAACATCCCATTTTTGTTCTGTAGGCAAATATCCACTTGGCGCATATAATTCTCTGACTTCATAGTAAGTATTTCTTACTAAATCTGAAAATACAATACTTCCTGAAGTGTTTGAAGCTACAGTTTTATAATTATCTGAAGATACTAAATTTGATAAAGAACTCCCTTTATAATAAATTCCAAAAACAGCACCTTTTAATTTCTCTGAACCATCTTGATTTGTTTTAATTAATTCAACTGAATTCAAAGCATTTGATGGCAACGCCATTGGTGAAGCCATTCTAAAACTTCTAGGAATCGGCGTAGACGTTAAATTAGAATCATCAGCTGGAGCTTTTTCTCCACCATCACTTGATTTTGGTTGAATGTTTAGACCTATATCTTCATTTGACTTTTCATTTGTTGTGTCTGATTTATTAGAACTAGAATTATCTGTCGCTTTATCATCTGATTTTTGAGTATCAGTTGATTGTTGCGTATCAACAGTATCTTTCTTATCAGTTTCTGATGTACTAGTCTCATTTTTATCAGTTACTTGTTTGTCAGCGTCTGAAACCGGTTCTTTTTTATTTTCTTGTGAAATAGCATCGTTCACTATTTCATTAGTATTTTCACCCGTGGTACTTGAGTTTTCTGAACCTTCAGTACTTGTCTCAACCGCGGTCTCCGTTATCTGACCTGACTGCGTTTCTTTAGCAAACAATGTGTGTATTGGCACACTTGTAAGCAAAATAACTAAAGCAAGAATAAAAGACTTTATCCTTTTACGCTTCTTCATTTATCCCTCCTAGAAATGTATCTTTAGAAAATTACATTAAATATATTTCTTTTAATTAATTGATTATCAAACATTATATTTTTGCACAAAAAGAGAATTAACAATTTCGACAAAAAAATAATGCGTTTAATGAAAAACATTACATTTTTGTAATATTTGTTAATCAAAATATGAAAATATTTTCTGTACCCTTATAATAATAACCTAATTCGTCATTTTTCGTGTGAAATTGAGAAAAATCGCGGTTATTTCACTATATCTGGGTATATTAATCCATGAAAAGTATACCATGTACAGAAAAATAAAATTATCATTATTACATAATTCTTACAAAATTGTGCAAATTTAATGTTAACATATCAAAATAAGATAAAAGTAGCATTATATTTATGTATAATATTTATTAATGTATAATAGAATACAGTGTATAAAACGCATTTCTTCAAAAGGGAGGTTTTTTTCATGAGAAGTTTATTGAATAATTCTGAAGAAAGAAGATTAACACTTATCGAAATTTTATCTTTTTATTGTAATTCTGCGAAAAAAGATGAAGTTTTGAAAATTATGGATTATAAAGAGAATACCTTAAGATCGGATATAGATTATATCAATGAGAAATATGAAAAAATTCTTAAATTGACATTATCTGCAAGTCATATCAATCTTGAATATTTCGACAATCAAAGTATTTCAACATTTTCTGAAATTATTTTAGATAATCTTATTATATTTAAATTAGTTGAGAATATTTTTTTTGACAAATATTCATCTATTGAAGACTTATCATCTCATCTTTATAAAAGTCCTTCAACCGTTTATCGTTTAATCGATAAGTTTAACGAATCAGCTGGAAAATGCTACAATATTGGACTTGACACGAGAAACATTCACTTTACTGGTGATGAAAGAGATATAAGGGATTTTTTTATCCAGTTTTTTGCTGAGAAATATTCCCTGCAAAAATGGCCATTTAAAGACATTGACAAATCTTCAGTCCAAAATTTAATAATTGAACTTAGTAAATTTTACAATGTAAAATTAAATTACTCAGATTTGGAAACTATGTGCTTAACTTGTGCGGTAAATATTTCAAGTTATTTAGATGGTTTTTCAATCAATGTAAAAGATGTAAATAGCATGTCTAAGAACATTTATCAAAAATATTTTGTTGATAGACAGCCACCACAAATTATAAAAAAAGAACTTGAAAATCTCGGACTTGATACAAGTTTCCAAAGCATTTACAATATTTTTCATAATTACATGCATAAGGATTTTATTTATAGTTTTGACTATTTCTTAAATTTACCAATTGAATCGGACGAATATTTTGAAATAAGGAAATCTATACATTCACTTTTTAGAGTAATTTATAATTTAATAAAAGAATTTGACACACCAGTGATCAATACAGATGAATTAGCAGTTATACTTCATAATGAATCTTTACTATTTGATTCAAGACCAAGAGCAAACTTCATTCTTTATAACGCTAATGAATTTTATATAAAGAAGATGAAGCTTAATTATGAAAACTTAGTAAATGCTTCATACAAAGAATTAAAAAACTATTTAGTACATATGAAGGGTCATGCAGACGAGCAAGAAATCCATTATCTGATATATCGATTAATATCAACATGGATTGGACTAACGCCTAGAATAATTCTAAATAAAAAGAAAGTTAAAATATTAGTAGCAAGCTTAACAAACTTCCACCATTCAATAAGTATGAAAGAGTACCTAGAAACAATACTTTCTGATTTTATTGAAATAGACATATATGATGAACAAATCTTTGACGTAAAAAAAGTAGATGACCCAAAATACGATTTTGTAATAACCGACTTTAGCTTAAACTTAAAAAACGGTCCAGAATGGAAATACTTCCATGGAGACCAAAGCTACAATGACATAATGCAGATTTCACAAATCATCTATAAAAAATTCTTTGAGAAAAATAAATAGAAGTAAAGAACAGGAGCTACGCAAATACTAAAAGTTATTTTGCAACAGCTCCTGCTTTTTATTCTAATATTTACATGTAATTTTCAGACACTATAAATATCAATCTACCAATATTTTTTTATTCTTTTGATAGGCTTTATCCCATGAAGCGAATTTTGGATTGCTTCTTTTATCTTCAAATAATCCACTATCCTTAAGGTATTTCATTAAAAATTTTGTAGCTTTTTTTGCTCCATAAATATTTAAGTGGTCACCTTTATCATAAGTGTCGTTATTCCAATCAATCCCCATTTCTTGCCAGTGAAGATTCATATCTAGATAATCAATATCATATTCTTTAGCTAATTTACTAATCGCATTGTGTTTTTTATCTGACCAGCATAATGGACTAGGTGTGCTTAAAAACACTAATTTAATGCCTTTTTCATCACAAATTTCCTTAATTTTATCTAGATATTCCCTATTTATTGGAGATATTTCATCAAGTCTTCTATTACGTTTTAGAAATTTATTGTCTGTATGCTTCTTATACAATCCTATGATGGCAGGTTGTGTAGACATATTAATTCTAAAACCTCTTTGTTCATCTAAATAGTCAGATTTTTCCTTATTAAACAAGTTTGAAAAGTTTATGTTTTTCCATCTTGAATGATACTCAAATATAGGAATTATTTTAGAAATACTTAAACTTATACCATCATTTACATTTACTTTCCTAAAGAAATTATTCCCTTCCAAAATAATCATCTTCACTTTTTGAAGTTCGAGCATTTTATCGATTTGATCATAAGTAAAAGATAACTTTTGTGAATTTGTCCCACCAATATATGTAGTGATGCCAGTTTCATTCCAAATATTTAGAGGAATAAATGAAGTAAATGATAGACTATCACCCATTATTAAAACATCTATACTATCTTTTTTTTCAGCAATTAATCCATTCATTCTGGAATTTGAAATTTTGTCAACTTCACCATTTACTTTAGGGGCAAATAGCTTTGAAGTCAAAAATAATAATATTACTAAAATTGTTGTAAAAGCAATTCCATACATTACACTTTTTAATTTGTTTTTCATATGGCCTCCTAGTAATTTGCATACATTGGATCTATCGGAGTATATCCATATCCATAAGCTCCAAATATGATGATAAATAGAATAATGGCATATATTATTATCCATCTATAAACTATATTCTTTTCAAATATTCTATCCCTGATATTTACGCCTCTTTCTAATGCTAAACTTATACAAAATACAATCAATATGCTAATTATAGAAATTACAATATCTGGCGTTTCCATAATAGAATAAAATGGTTTAGAAGTCGGCATATAAAACTTCGTAAATATTCTCTTTATCATGGACAATGCAACTCTTATATTAGGAGCTCTAAAGAACAATTCGCCAATAACTACTAAGAAGAACGTCCTAATTATCTGCATTATCTTAAAATATTTGTTGGAAGTATTTATCTTTAATTTAGTTAATATGTTATTTGTGAATGGCAATAGAAGCGAAGCCGTATAAATTAGGATAAAGTGATACATTCCAAAAGCGATAAATGTCCATCCAGCTCCATGCCATAAACCATTTAATAGCCACACACAAAATAGCGCCACTCCACCAGCTAATAGCGGTCCGAAGTGATTTCCTATTTTCTTTCGAGCATTTGATGTTAATTTCTTCATGGATGAAGACATGGTTATTGGATAAAATATATAATCCTTAAACCATGTACCTAAGCTAATATGCCATCTTGTCCAAAACTCTGATATAGTTCTTGAAAATAGTGGTCTTCTAAAGTTTTCTGTTAGGCGAATCCCAAGCATTTCAGAAGTACCCAATACCGCATCCATACTTCCTGAAAAATCCATATAAAGTTGAATGGTATACGCAATGATCCCAACAAGTAAAATCCATCCGGAATATTTATCATATTTATTAAACACTTTAGAAACTATGATATTTAGCCTATCCGCAATGACTATTTTTTTGAAAATACCATACAAATATCTCATCGCCCCATATTTTAGATTCTTTTTATCGTAGCTTGTGACATTCCACAATTGAGAAGCAGTGTCTGCATATCGACAAATCGGTCCTTCTACTATTTGTGGGAAATAGCTGATAAATAAAGCCAGCCTAAAAATATTGTGATCCGCCTTTATAACTTCCCTCTTTACATCAACTAAATAAGAAATTGACTGCAAAGTAAAGAAAGATATACCAATTGGAACCATTAATCTTGGAATTTTAAGTCTAAATCCAGAATCTATGCCTTTTAATAAATAGTTTAAATTTCGTGTGAAAAATCCTAAATATTTAAATACAACTATTGACAGTACAAGCATCGAAATTGATAATACTAAAATCATCCCAGATTTTTTATTAAACTTAGATCTTATTTCTTTCTTTTGTGATTTTTCAGCATTCTGAAGCTGTTTATCTCTATTTCCATATAATTTTTCAATGAATAAACCAGCAAAATACATAATTAACGTCGTACCAATAAGCACAACAATCAACTTCCTGCTTATCCACCAATAATACAAATAGCTTAAAGCAAGTAATGTATATCTCTTATATCTTTTTGGAGTTATTCCCACCAATATAAACACCATCGGAAGCAGTATAATCATATACTCCACCGAGAAAAATGATATCAATGATTGCTTGTCTTTATCCAAAAAGAATTCAAATATTTGAGACATAAAAATCTCAATCTAATCTTTCTACCATTTGGTAGATAGATTTTACTGAATTAAAATTTGCAGGCACGATCTCAACTGCAGGAATGGATATGTCAAATTCATCTTCTAACTCCACTACCAATGATAAAATTGATAATGAATCAAGATGATGACCATCAATTAATTCCTCACAATTTTCGTAATCAACTCCTGGTTTTATTTCTTCTAAAATTTCTACTATTCTTTCCATTTTACTCACCTCTTTTTTTATTTATTTCTCATATTCAACTTGTAGGTTTCGAAATTATCTCTAAGTCTCTCAAAAACGACATTTGAATTTTCTATAATTTTTACATATATTGCGGGAATATCTCTTGATAAAAATAAAGACATTCCTTCGGTCATACTGTAAGCTCCCGCATTTTGAAATTCCAAAACATCTCCAACAGAAACATCTTCAAATTCAGCCTGTTTTACCAAAATATCATTCATCGTACAAAGAGATCCAGCAATATTATATAGATGTTTTCCTTTTACAACATCACCTTTTTCCATCTTTATATGTCTTATAAATGGTAGTTTCATCGCCATATACTGACCGAAATACATAATTTGGTGCATTCCTCCATCAACCATTAAATAGTTTTGACTTTTATTCGTTTTAATATCTACAATATGTGTAAAATAGCTACCACAAGAAGCAACGACACTTCTTCCAAGCTCTATCGTAATCTTTCCTTTATAAGAAAAATTTTCAATTAATCTTGACCATTCACTAAACAAATTTTCTTCATCAATTTCTTCATTTTCAAAATACGCTACCGGAAATCCAGTCCCATACTCGATTTCATGAGGAATGTAATCAAACTTTTCCTTCAAATCTGCAAGTAAGTCCTCTAAAGTTCTAAGCTCCCTAGCAAATTTTTTTAAGGAATGTTTTTGAGTTCCTGTAAAGTACTGAATGCCAAGTAAATTAATAAATTCATCATTTCTTTGTTCGACAATTTCTTCAATATCACTAATATCCATTCCAAATTGACTGTCATTTGTAAGTCTTAAAAGTAAATTGACTTTCCTTTTGTATTCATCGACATATTTCTTTATTAGCTCAAACTGGCCCATAGACTCAATCGTAAATATCCCATCAAAATCCTTATCATTAACTAATTCACGAATAAAATATGGATCCTTATAAACACCGGAAATTACCATCTTGCTATATGGCACTCCTTGAAGTTTACATATCTTTGCTTCACCAGGAGAACAAATCTCAAATCGTTCAACTTTATCTATAATAAACTCAGTAATAAAAGTATTGGCCTTCACTGCATAACAAAATTCCAAATGATTTGGTAGCTTTTCTTTTATGTAATCAATTCTCTGATGTAATTTTTCTATATCAAAAACATAAAAAGACTTTGAAGAACCTTTCATTATATCTGACAAATTTTCAAATCTCATATGAAATACCTCCTATTAGTCCGCTATTTCAGCCAACTTCTTTCTATCCACTTTACCATTCTTATTAAGAGGCATATTTTCAACTCTTTTAATCACTCTTGGTATCATGTAAAAAGGAAGGAGTTTTTGCATTTCATCGACTAATTCATTCTTTTCAATATCACCTAAATAGAAACATTTAAGTTTAGATTTCTTTTCCTCAAATATACAAATACATCTCTCAATACCATCAATCTTAGATACCACTCTTTCAATTTCTTCAAGTTCAATTCTATGTCCTTGATACTTTATTTGAAAATCTTTACGTCCCGAAAATACCAAATCAAGATTTTCATTATACCAAGCTAAATCTCCCGTCCTGTAAATTAATTCTGGATACAAATTATTTAAGGGATTTTGTACGAATGCTTTCTCGTTTTGAACAGGATTTTTATAATACCCTAATGCAAGAGCACTCCCTCTCACACAAATTTCTCCCACAGTCTCAACACTTGTAATTAGTTTAGAATCACTGTCCAGTAGAAATACATCTTCATTTAAAAATGCTTTACCAATTGGAATGTATTCACTATACTCATTAGTTTTATCTAAAATATGATACGTACAATTACAAGTAATTTCAGTAGGCCCATACACATTGATAAATGTAGCTTCTGGTAAATGCTTACGCCATTCATAAAGATGTTTTAATGGCATAACTTCACCACTAAATACTATTCTTCTCACATCTTCAGGAGTCTTATAATCTAGCCCATGAAATGTTGACACTAGACAAAGCGCAGAAACTGCCCAAGTTAAATTAGTAACTTTATTTTCAACCAAATAGTCAATTAAATCTTTTGGTCTAGAAAAATATTCTCTAGGAATGATAATCAAATTAGCACCAACACATATTGAAGAATAGATATCTTTAACTGAAACATCGAAATCAAATGGAGCTTGATTTCCAATAATATCACTCGAATCAATGCCACAAACTTCAACAAATTCTTCTATAAAATCAATAGTTGATCTATGGGAAACTACAATTCCCTTTGGATTTCCAGTAGAACCAGATGTAAAATTAATATATAAAGGATCTGTATCGATAGCTTTTCTTCTTATCAAATCTAACGTTCTATCTCGTAATTCAGTATCTATCCCATTTAATGAATCTAACAAAGATTCAATCGTTAAAATTTTGCATTCAACATTCGCCTTATTAAAAATTTCTTCTGCTCTGTCCTTATACTGCTCATTTGTCACAATAATCTTTGATTCAAGTAAATCCACCATATACAACAATCTATGGTCTGGAAATTCTGGATTTAACAAAGTATATGGAGCACCCGCATACGCACTAGCGAAAAATCCTGCTAAAGTCAAAGACGACTTTTCCATAAAAAACACGATTGGAGACTTATCAAGATATAGTAATGTACTACTATAATCTATCTCTTTCTTGTCCTGTCTAATTTCATAAAATTTATATGCTAAATTTCTAGATAACTCTTCCAACTTTTCATAAGTTAACGCTAGCGAACCATCAAATACCGCCAATTTATTTTTATACTCTCTAGCACTTCTCTCTAGATAAGTAAGTACGCTCTTTATCTTCACTAAAATACCTCATTTAGTTATAATTTAAGTAAATTTATATTACTTTACTTTATTTATAATACAACGACAGTAGAACAATTTCAATAAAAAAATTCTTAAAAATTTATTACATTTATCTATTTTTCTTAACCTTTTTGTAATATCTTGTTTTTACCACAATATAAGCAATTCGAGTATATATAATTAAGTAGATTTATTAACAATTTGCTTATTTAGAGAATTTTGACCTTATTTGAAATGGAATTAAAAATATAATAAATTATAATGTTGAGTTTTTATAAGGGAGATAGGAGGATTTGAGGGGGGGGTTGGATTGGGGGATTGGACGTTTTGGGGATTTAGGAGATTTGTAGAATTGGAGGGGATTTGGCATTTTGGAGGAATTTTAGAACAACACATTTTGTAAATATTGGCAGAATGTGTTGAATCCCATTCCCTCATGACAGCACAACTCTAGAAAATCATTAGAATGTGTTGTCTTTTCAATCCCATATACATAAATTAACTGATTTAGTAAAATATGTATAAAAAAAGGAGCTGTTAGGGTAATAACCAAAAAGTTATTTCCCTAGCAGCTCTCATTTCCATAAACATTTCCGTGATAACACTTATTTTAATCTCTTTATTAATTCTAAATCTAGGTCTTTAATATTTTCAATACTTAATAATGAATTTACAACTTCTTTTTGTCTTTCATCTTCAAAGTTTAAGAATGGTCTTCTTGAATATCCAGCTTCTATTCCCGCTTTTCTTAGGATTGATTTCATCGCTCCAACCATTGAACCATGTTTTAGCACATCCATTATAATACGCACCGCATATCTTTGAAGTTCTTCTGCTTTCGCTTGATTTCCATTCTTCACATTTTCTCTAATTTGGATAAATAAATCAGGAATCAAATTATAGAATGAACCAATGATTCCATCAACACCGATAGCTAAGTTGCTTGATGCCAATTCATCAGCACCACCAAAAATCATAAATCCTTCAGGTGTTGCATCCTTGATTTGTGTGATTTCAAATAATGTTGTACTTGTAAACTTAACACCGCAAACATTCTTTAATTCCGCCAACTTCTTAATTGTATCAACTGACATTAGTCCCGCAAGAGGAATGTTGTATACAATCATTGGTAAATCAACGGATTCAACAATATCTTTATAATAATTTATTATCGCCTCTTCGGAATGTCTCCAATAAAATGGTGGTACGGATGAAATCCCAGCCACCCCAAGACTTTCCGCATGTTTTGCAAGTTCAATTGCAGCTTTAGTTGAAAGTGTACCGATGTGAGCCACAACTGGCACTCTGCCCGCAACTTGATCCATTACAATTTCCAACACTTTTTTTCTTTCTTCTTCATTCATCAAGAATGTTTCACCAGTTGACCCAGTCAAATATAATCCACCAATATTAAAACTCAATAAATACTCTGTTAAATCTCTGATGCCAGCTTCATCTATCTCTTCATCTTTTGTAAAAGGTGTAAGCATAGCTGGGATAACACCCTTAAAATCTTCAATCGTAAATTTTTCCATATTACACTCCTAAAGTTTAATAATTCTATTATAATCCCATTAAATAAAATTTTGTAGGAATGCACATTCTTAATAATCGGCAAAAATAAGCAAATCCTGATTATATGTTAAAAAAATAGTGTATCGAAAATATTTTCAATACACCATTCTACATTAATTTAATTTATCTGATTTAACTCTTTCAACCAAATCTCTAACTTTCTCATCGATACTTTCAATTATTTTCTTAAATTCTTCATCTGGTCTTCCTGTTGGATCATCAAGTCCCCAATCTTCTGTACCATAACTATATGGTAAAACTGGGCAAACCACATTGCAACCCATAGTCACTACATAATCAACTTGTGGGATGTCGTCAATTAATTTTGGGTTTTGACTTTCTTCCATGTCGATATGATAGATTTCTTTCATCAATCTAACCGCATCTTGATTGATTTTATCTTTTGTCGCTGTACCTGCAGAATACGCCTCAATCACTCCCTCACCATATTTTTTAGCAAGAGCTTCAGCAATCTGACTTCTACAGGAATTATGCACACATAAAAAAGCTATTTTTTTCATAACTTCACCTTAAATAATATTTTTTATTTCGTCAACAGTTAAAACCTTACCCATTGATACAACATTTTCGTCCACAACAAGCGCAGGAGTAGACATTACCCCATATCTTGCAATTTCTGCAAAATCAGTAACATGTTCCACTTCAGCATTTTCACCATTTTGTGATAATGCTTCTTTAAGATTTTCTTCTAATTTTTGGCATTTCGCGCATCCGCTGCCCAAAACTTTATATACTCTATTCACACCTTCTCCTTACATAATATATGGTTGTAAAAAATTAAATAAATAGCCAACTAAAATTATTCCTATCGCACATATTGCCACAAATACTGCCAATAGCTTTGTCTTTATCGCATTTTTTAACATTATCAGTGATGGCAAACTAAGTGTGGTCACCGCCATCATAAACGCAAGCACCGTACCTAATTGCGCCCCTTTCGCAAGTAGAGCTTCAGCAATAGGAATGGTACCAAATATATCCGCATATATTGGTATACCCAATAATGTTGCAATCACAACGCCAAAAATATTATTTGTACCTAATAATTTTTGTATCCATTCCTCCGGAATAACATTATGAATTACCGCACCAATACCTACACCAATCAAGATATATGGAAATACTTTCTTAAATGTTTCTTCGACTTGTTCTTTAGCAAAATTCAACCTATCTTTTACAGTTAACTTAGGAATGTCTAACTCAATATTCTTTGCATTTCTCACGAAATCAGCAATTTGGTCTTCCATTTGTAAACTACCAATAAATGTACCACCAACAACCGCTATGACTAAGCCAAATATCACATACAATATTGCTATTTTGCCACCAAAAATGCTCATCAATAAAACCAGAGAGCCAAGATCAACCATTGGAGAAGAAATCAAAAATGAGAATGTCGAACTAATCGGCAATCCCGCACTAGTAAACCCTATAAACAGCGGAATACTTGAACAAGAGCAAAACGGTGTTACCGTCCCAAGCAATGCACTTATTGTATTTGCCCATACGCCCTTAAATTTCCTTAAAATCTTTTTACTTCTTTCAGGTGGAAAATATGATTGAATGTATGAAATAACAAAAATCAATGTACACAATAAAATGGTAATTTTTACCACATCATAAAAGAAAAACTGCAGACTTCCACCAACTGGACTGGTAATATCCACACCCATTCTAGACAGAATATTTCCAACCAGTCGATTCAACCAATTCATGCCCAAAATTTCTTTTTGAATAAAATCCATCATTCTAACTTACCTTCTTTAATAAAACTATAATGCTTCTTCATTCATTATAGCATCAATGTGTTCAAAATTGGCTAAAACTTCTCTAACCTCATCAACACTTTTTGTCCTTACCAAAGTGTCTCTCAATTGTCGTGAGCCCTTAAAATCCTTCACATAAGTCTTAAACAACCTGTTCAACACTTTGCTCAATCTAGGCTCTTTCTCAACCATATCTTCATAATAATCCAAATGATAATAGAACAAATCCATAAATTCCTTGTGGGAATGGGCTCTCTGTTCCTTTTCAAATGCGAATACATTCCTAAAAATGCCTCTCCCAATCATGATACCATCGACACCGTATTTTTCAACAAGTTCCATTCCGACTTTTCTATCTGGAATGTCGCCATTTATCGTAATCAACGTATTTGGAGCAATCTCATCTCTCAACTTTACAATCTCAGGAATCAACTCCCAATGCGCATCAACAAATGACATTTCCTTCTTCGTACGTAAATGAATCGTCAAATTTGCAATATCCTGTCTAAGCAAATGACTAATCCATTCCTTGTATTCATCCACTTTTAGATATCCAAGTCTAGTCTTCACACTCACCGGGATACCACCTACCTTCGCAGCCTGAATAATACTCGCCGCAACCTCAGGTCTTTTTATCAATCCAGATCCTTTACCCTTCTTAACAACATTCGCCGCAGGACATCCCATATTTATATCAATACCTTTATAGCCCATTTCAGCCAAACCCTTAGCCATATTTTCAAAGTTTTCAGGCACGTCTCCCCAAATATGAGCCACTATCGGCTGTTCATCTTCTGTAAACAAAAGCCTTCCATCAAGAGTATCCCTTACATTCGGCAAATTATATGCATTGGTATCTGTAAACTCCGTAAAAAATACATCCGGCGCAGCAGCCTTTGCCACCACATGTCTAAACACAGTATCTGTCACATCCTCCATCGGCGCCAAAATGAAAAACGGACGCGGTAAATCATTCCAAAAATTCTCTTTCATAAACTCTTCTCTTTTCTAATTAACTCTAGTATTTTGGCCTTTCGCCAATCTTAACTATTTTACTAGTATAAGCGGAATTTTTCAATGATAGTTATAAAAATGACTAAAGGGGTATTTTATAATACTAAATTATTAAATTAGCAATAGTATTATTAAAAAAACAAAAATATCTGCTGAATAATATACACCAACAGATATTTTTTGTTTTTTATTTTATTGTAAATCTTAAACTGGATTCAAAAGTTTTCTCTTCATAATCAAAACTTTTTCTAATTTCATATTTTCCTTTAGATAAATTTGAAATTAGCTTAGAAAGTCTTATTTTCTGTTTTATCCCTTCTTGAGGACGAATTATTAAAGCAATATCTTTGTAATCTAGAGGATTATCAATTTCTTTCAATTCAGATTCATTTTCTATTTTATAAATCTTAAAATTATTATCACTTGAAGTAGTTACTTCTTCTTGTTGCTTATTTATAAATTCAACAATCATATCTCCGTTATTATCTTTTATGAATTTAAAATCAACAAACTCATTTTTTATTTCTTCTACTTCATAGGTTAATCTTTCTTTTTTTGCACAACCTAATAGTACAAATATTAGGATTGAAAACAGTAATATAGTTTTTTTCATAGTGAACCCTTTTAATATCTTTTTAAATTTAATGCTTTGTTTACTTCTGAAGCTCTACAATAATATTTAGTACTTCCTACACCCGCCATATGAACACCTACAGTATTTATTAAATTTTCACCTGGGACCTTAAAGAATACTAAACCACCACTATCTCCATGATCAGATTTGTAATTGGCACCTACAAGATTAAAGTGTGTAACTCCGTCTAATGTTATAGAAACATTATTTCTAGTTGCTCTATATGCTACTGATGAATATGATGATTTAACTTTAATCTTAGATCCAGGATAAATACTTGCTTCTTTTTGAGGTTTAGCTTCAATTTGCTTAAATACAATAAATTCCTCATCTAAAACTTCATTTTTAAATAATTTAATATTTTCTTCGTTTAAATTATCGAACTCAACTACAATTTGGTTATTTTCGACATCTAACCAATATAAATTAAATTGTTTAGCAATAAAAGTTTCTCCATGATATTTTTTATATAAATTAATATCATTCATCGCATCATTAAGCTGATTCATTGAGAATTTAACAGTATGGGTTTGATTAGATTTATTAAGTCTACTACTAACTGTTTGATTATTACCTTTTGTTGTAAGAACTATAAGTTGACCATCCTTTACAAAACTTCCTGCATAGTCATCTATATACTCATCATATTCAAAAGTTTTCTCTTTTTTTACATTTTTATTGAAAGATAAACCAGACATTTTTGTTTTATTTTTTTTCATTATGTTAGAAATCGAGTCAAAATCATAAATATCTAATTTTTCAGCTTCAATTTGTTCATGATTTGAAAAAATCATAAAGCATAATATAAATATAGCAAATATGCTATAAAAAGTTTTTTTTCATATAATCCTCCTGTACTACTAAAAAATATAATAAACATATTACAATATAGATGGTTAAAAAAAGAAATCGATTTCTTAATTAAATTTTATAACATATGTATTTTTATGTCAACATATTATTCTTACTTTAGATGAAAATATTGTATAGATAAATCATTATTACCACGAAAATATATTAAAAATATTTATATAAAATTTATTGATGTCTAATATATACCAATTATTATAAAACAAATAATATAGGTATAGTAAAATCATTGGCTCTATATGGACCAAATAATACTGGAAAAACACAGATTATTTATGCTTTGAACGCTATTAAGAATGTCATTTTAGATGAAGACTTTATTATTAGATCTAAATTTTTTAATGAAGATATTAACACAAAATTAGGTTTTAAGTTCCTTTATAAGGAAAACATATATTATTATGAATTTATTTATAATGTTGTTGATAGAGAATTTATATTTGAAAAATTTGGCAGAGAAATAATAGATTCATACGGAAATAAAAAAGATGAAGTTTGGTTTATTAAAGATGACATAAACGGAGTATATACTTTCGCATCGGATAATGAACAACTCACAAATATAATAGAATCTATTTCTAATAAAAAACCTCTTTTTCACCAACTTGATGTAGAAAAATTTTCTCAATTAAAAGAAATTAAATCAATACTATATAGTGAAGCTAATAATATTGAAATTGTTTCGTTAGATGACATATCATTAAACAAAACAATTGAAATATTAAAATCTAATAATGAAAAGAAAAATCAAATAGTTAAATTTATTAAAAAAGCTGATCTTTTCCTAGATAATTTTGAATATATTAATACAAAAGATAAAATAGAAAAATTCATACCTTCATCTATTTTAAATTTAATAGAAGAAAAAAAAATCTCAGAAAATATAATTGACAACTTAAAACTAATATCTACTTACAAAGGAAAACAGATTCCTAGTATTTATGATTCCGTGGGCACTAGAAAGATTGAAGCTCTAGCAAGTTACATTATCGAAGCACTAAGTTTAGATAAAACTTTGGTTATTGATGAAATAGACACCAGTCTACATTTTCTTTTAACTAGAGAAATCATATCTTTATTTAATAATATCGAAAACACAAAAGCTCAACTAATATTCACCACCCACGATATTAGTATATTAGATTGTAAAAAATTATTTAGAAAAGATCAAATATGGTTCTTAGATAAAGATGAAGAAAATCAATATCTATACTCATTAGACGACTTTACTGCTGAAAATGGGGTTAGGAGCACTAGCGATATTATCTCAAAATATAGAAAAGGAGACTTTGGCGCTATTCCAGATCCACAACTGATCGATGTATTGTTAGATATTAAAGATAATAGGACAACACATGAAGAATAGAATTCCAAAAAACTTAGTTTCAAATTCAAAAAAGATATGTATAATTTGCGAAGGATATGAAGAGTACGACTATCTAAATAGATTAAAACAATTGAATTTATGGAATAAAAATTATTCTGTAAAATTAGTAAACGCTAAAGGAATTGATAAAGTTTTTTCCTTATATCAATGGCATTTTCAATCAGATAGATATGATATAGTTCTTATAATTTGTGATACAGATATGAACCCTCATACAAGTTTTATAGATATATTAAGTAAAGTTGATGAATTACATTCTAATTGCGTTAACCGTAATGATATTATTTTTTTCGCCAACCCATGTTCAATGCAAATAATACTTAATCATTTTAAGAAAATTATATTAAATTCTAATAAAAAAAGTGATAACGCTGATATTATAAAAAATTTAACAGGCATAAAAAATTATGATGCTAAAGAAAATAAAAGAAACTCTTTATTTTCTAAAATCAACAAAGATAATTATAACATCATGAAGAACAATATATATAATAGTAACCAAACATTTAATATAATTGGTTCTACAAATTTTATTAAATTAACAACTAATTTAGAAAATAATAATATTGATTGGATAAATAATATTTTAGATCAAATCTAAATAGACAATATATTTTCATTCCATATTTAATACAAAAAGATTAAGCTAACTCTATTTTTATAGGTACAATTACAACGATATGTATCTACAACAATAACAAGCTTAATCTTTATTATTTATCTTTACAACAAAATTTATTTTTTCAGCTTTTATTTCTAAATTAAATTTTATACTGAATGAAATTTTGTATTGTCAGCTTAAATTGGCTAAGTGTTGATCTGTGCTGAGCTTTTAGCGAAAAACCTCAGCTTTTTTCTAAGATTCTCAATTTATACTGATGTTTTTTTCAAAGTGACAGCTTTATCTGACAATTAGCTATTCTATACTGAGGTTTTCCCCTATTATTAGAAATTTACCATTTTACCTGCATATCCATTAGATACATCACAATAAATGACTGTTCTAAAGTTCTCCCAGTTTTGCATTTTGGATTTTGACTTTTTACAACAACACACTTGAAAGATTTTGGCAAAATGTGTTGTCTTTTCTAGACGATTATATATAATCTATAAAGAAAAGCTGTTGCAAAATAATCAAAAATTATTTTGCAACAGCCCTTTTTATATTGATTCAAATTTTCTATTCAAGTGCAGAAATTATTAAATATTATTTTATCTCAAAACTTTCCTTACTAAAATTTTCTTTGAAAGGATAAATTTTTTCATTATCGTCACTAATAAAATATATCGTATTTAAATCTGATGACATAATTCCCACATCAAATTCTACATGTTTTTCGGAATCAGTTATTTTTGAAATTTTACCTTCTCCCTTTATTTTTTTAAACTCATCTTTTTTTATATCATAAATATAGTGATATTCAGTAAAGTTTGTGAAATTCTTTTCAGCACTTATTAATAATATATCTTTTTCATAATCTAGAACTATACTAGAAAAAAAACCTGGTAAAAAGCTCTTGTCAACATCAATTCCATACGCTTTTGTAATTTTCTTTTGTGATTTATCATATATAAAAAACGAATCTGGAGTGGTAATAACCGCGTAATCCTTTTTTTCAGATACATAAGGTGGATGTTCACCCCATAATTCAAAAGCAGAATAACTTGGAGACTTCAACGCTATATCTAATTTCTTGCATCCACTAATGGCTAATAATGTAATTATCGAAATTATATAAAATAATTTTTTCATGATATTATATTCCTGTTAAATTTTTTCAAGATTAATGTTTTCAACTCTAATCTTTCTTTATCCACCATCTCGTTCTCTTCTTTATAAACTTCATTTATTTTTTTTATTAGAGCTTTAGCTTTTTCCTCTAATACAATAGGAGTTACCTCTTCTTCATTAAGATTACTACTTTTCATCATCATAGGCATATCTTTTGAAATGTTTTCAATCTCATCAGATTCATTTGTCCAAATTTGTATATCAAATCCACCTATTTCATCAAATACATTATCTACAATAAATGCATTTACATTGTTATCAATCT
>NZ_JH601088.1:1610376-1612464 GCF_000245755.1 Helcococcus kunzii ATCC 51366
TCTTCATTTTACACCTCCTAAACTGTATTATTATAAATATATTATAAATTAATTTTTTAATTATGTCAACGTTTTCTTATCTTGTTTTTAAAATTAAAATACTCATTCAAATATTAATGTAACTAAAATAATCCAAGCATTCACAACATTAAACAAAAATGGTTCATCTAGATCTGTTGGAGCTATATTCCTAACAGATATCGATGAACCATTTCTACTAGTCCTATTAAATTTTACTTTTTTACAACGCTATTTTAAAATTACCATTCAAAATCTATTCTGTCTAATTTATCACTGATTTCTTCAGGTAATAAACCTTCATTTTGTGTTTGTCTGACAAGGAAAAGGCGTTTTAAAACATATCTTAAATGTTTTTTGACCACTTTATTGTTTCTTCCATCCTATATGATTTTTCTCTAGACATCTCCATTATATGGGCCCTATAGGCTAATCTATCTACTATTGCACCTGTTGGCATTGAATCTTTGAATACTTCTTCCCATCTTTCAAAGATTTTGGCAAAACGTGTTGTCTTTTCTAAACGAATATATATAATCTAATAAAATATTGAGTTATAAAGAAAAGCTGTTGCAAAATAATCAAAAATTATTTTGCAACAGCCCTTTTTATATTGATTCAAATTTCCTATTCAAGAACAGAAATTATTAAATATTATTTTATCTCAAAACTTTCCTTACTAAAATTTTCTTTGAAAGGATAAATTTTTTCATTATCGTCACTAATAAAATAAATCGTATTTAAATCTGATGACATAATTCCCACATCAAATTCTACATATTTTTCGGTATCGTTTTGTGTAGAAACTTCATTTTCTACCTCTATCTCTCCCTTTATTTTTTTAAACTGATCATTTTTTATATCATATATATAATGATATTCAGTAAATGGCGCATGATATTTTGAGGCATTTATTAATAATATATCTTTTTTATAATCTAAAACTATATAAGAATGTAAATCTGGTAAAAAACTTTTATCTATATCAATTCCATACGCTTTTGTAATTTTCTTTTGTGATTTATCATATATAAAAAACGAATCTGGAGTGGTAATAACCGCGTAATCCTTTTTTTCGTATACGCAAGGTGGATGTTCACCCCATAATTCAAAAGCAGAATAACTTGGAGACTTCAGAGCTATACCTGAGCCTTTGCATCCACTAATGACTAACAATGTAATTATCGATATTATATAAAAATTTTTTTTCATGATTTTATATTCCTGTTATACGAATTATTCTTTTTGGATTTGATCCATATACATCCGTGGCTTTTGCGTTATTATTGTATGAACCACTAGATGTTCTTCCAGTCACTAACGCACCATATGTTGGATAACCATTATAAAGAAAAGTATATCTACCTGTTATTATTGTAGAATGTGTCCATTTTTTTTGGTATTTAAATTGAAGAATATCTCCATCTACAAAATATGATGTTGCATCAACTCTGTATGTATTATATGCGTAAGATTATGCGTAAGATTTCCCTCTTAAACCTGATGAACTATTTACTAGATAATCATGTAAGGCTATTACACCTGACCATGAAGAAGTTCTGTCTGATAACTTTCTATAATACCATCCATTACTTGAATATTTTGGTCTTGCACCACCTGCTAATAGAGCATGTGATACAAAGTTTGTACAGTCAAATGAATCCTTTATTGTAGCAAAATCAAAATAAGGAACTCCAGCCCCTCCACTAGCAGGTTTAACTTTATTATAATTATTTCTTGCATAATTTTTTACAGCAGTCTTGTTAATTCTAGTTGCTCTTAGTGGAATTGCAAGATTAGCTTTCTTAAACTCTAAACCTTCTTTATCCACCATCTTGTTTTCTTCTTTATAAATCTCGTTTATTTTATTTATAAGTTCTTTAGCTTTTTCCTCTAATACAATAGGAGTTAATTTTTCTTTTTTAAGTTTACTACTTTTCATCATCATAGGCATATCATTTGAAATATTTTCAAGCTCATCAGATTCATTTGTCCAAATTTGTATATCAAATCCACCTATTTCATCAAATACATTATCTACAATAAATGCATTTACATTGTTATCAATCT
>NZ_JH601088.1:1613500-1616005 GCF_000245755.1 Helcococcus kunzii ATCC 51366
TATATTATAAATTAATTTTTTAATTATGTCAACGTTTTCTTATCTTGTTTTTAAAATTTAAATATTCATTCTAATAGTGATGAAACTTAAATAATCCAAGCATTCACAACATGAAACAAAAATGGTTCATCTAAATCTGTTGGATCTATATTCATAACAGATATCGATGAACCATATCTACTAATCCTATTAAATTTTCCTTATATCTTTTACAACGCTATTCTAAAATTACAATTCAAAATCTATTCTATCTAATTTATCACTGATTTCTTCAGGTAATAAACCTACATTATACATTTCTCTGACAAGGAAAAGAAATTCAGGTGATAAATTTTCATATGCTCTCCCTATGTTTTATTTGCAGTTCTACAAATATAATAAAATATTTTCATCTTTCAATTATTCAAGGATTTGGCTCATAATCTCTGCAACACCTTCCTTTTTTTTTCTATATTTGTTAATATGTTCTTCAACCTCTTCAAATTTATTCGCCTTAATTTCTTCTGCTGTAAGCACTAGAGATTGAAGAAACATCACAATATAGTTATAGTCAATTTGCTCAGTCTGAATGGTTTATATCTAATATTCAACATCGATTGGAGCTATATCATCATCACCATCATCAGCATTCGTACGTTTCAGCTCATCGATAATATTATGATAATTTTCTAGATAGTTTTCAAACTCCTCATCTGTAATCACTCCCATGATTTCAATCGCCTGCATTTCATAATATTCACTATATACCTTAATCGCAGAAAATGCTTGAATCAAATTATGTGGAGCCATTGGACTTCTGTTAATGAATAGGGTTGAAAGAATTGGAGCATCAAATCCTGTCAACAACCTATCTATAACAATTACAATGTCCAGTTATTCTGACCTGGACTTGTATTTAGGCATTTTTCTTTGCAGTCTATTATTTAAATCCCTATTATATCCTCTTTCAGTTTCCAAGCTGAAATATTCTCAATATATGTAGCCTCTGCATACGGATTATCAAAGAAATAAAACTTAAGATTTTGTATATGAATTAAATCTGTAACCGTATAGAAAGAATTTGGTAAAAATAATACCCAAGCTAATATATCTAATATTTTTAACCATTTTCTATTTGTTTTTTCTTCAAATATATATAGGAATAATTGCTAGCATCATATTCCATATTAAAAATATATGTAGAAGATTTATAGAAAACCAAAAAGTTGTAACTGAAAATACCCCAATTAATATAGTGACTAATTATTCTCTTCTTATATTCATAAAATCTACACTTAATATGATTTTATCAATCATTATTTTTATAATTATATAACTTATAAGATGATAATATCATATATTTTCTTAATTTTGTTACTTTATATTTTGAAAGATTTTCTCTATTTTTCTTTAATTCATCTTAATTAATAAATAAAGATTGAAAAAACTAGTTTTTTTTTATAGTATAAATCCATACTTTATATATACAAATTAGTATCGAAGGTAAGCTTTAAGCAAATTTATTTTGATTGGAAAATATATTGCATTGAAGGGGCTGATGGGACCGGAAAAATAACTATATTATATAATGTTGAAAAATTATTAATAGAAAATAATATTGATTTTATAATTACTAGAGAACCTGGTAGAACAAAAATTTCTGAAAAAATAAGAGAAATTTTATTGTCAAATGACAATTCTGAAATGTCTGCTAGAACCGAAGCATTACTTTATTCAGCTTCAAGAGCTCAACATGTAGATAAGCTTATCCTTCCAAATTTACAAAAAGGTAAACTAGTTATAAGTGATAGATATGTTATAAGCTCTCTAGCTTATCAAAGTTTTGGTAGAGATTTAAGTTATGATAAAGTAAAAGAAATCAATGATTTTGCTACAGATAATCTATCCCCAGATTACACATTCTTTTCAATATAGATCATATTACGGTATTAAAAAGAAATAATTTTGTAACTGATAGATTAGAAAATGAATCAAACTCTTATCACAATAAGGTATATAATGGATACCAAGAAATTTTAAAAAGAAATAAAGATAATTTAATTATAATAGACGATTCTAAATCTAATGAAGAAGTTACCGAACAAACAATAAGTAAATTGAAAACATTATTAAATATTGATTAACTCAAAATTTTACTAAATTATTTAATATTTTCAAATAGCAAAAAGACCACAACTTAAGTTGTGGTCTTTTTCATCCAAAATTATTGTTCATTTTTATTTTTCTTTTTTGAAACATATAATAAAACAACTACTGCAATAAGTGCAACTACACCTATATACATAACTCCATCATCTCCAGTTCTAGGATTTGATGCATTATTTGATTCAGGTTTCTTATTGTCTGGTTTATTTGGATTTTCTTTTCCTGGTTTACCTGGTTCTTGTTCTCTTGGTGTTTCAGGAGTTTTTTCACCTGGTGTTTCTGGATCTTTTGGTTCTTCTTCCCTTGGAGTTTCTTCACCTGGTGTTTCTGGGGCTTTTGGTTCTTCTTCCCTTGGAGTTT
>NZ_JH601088.1:1616110-1750353 GCF_000245755.1 Helcococcus kunzii ATCC 51366
TTTCTGGGGCTTTTGGTTCTTCTTCCCTTGGAGTTTCTTCACCTGGTGTTTCTGGATCTTTTGGTTCTTCTTCAGATTTAGTTTCAGCCGGAACCAATGGTATTAATGGAATTTCACACACTTTCTTAGTACCAATCGCTATTATCTTTTTAACAGGATCTTTTTCTATTACTTCTTCTCTTGATTGTTCTTTATTATCTTCTACAGAAACAGTAGTTACTTTCTTGCCTACACTCCCTTCTTGTCTTGTTTCAGTTTTACCTGCTTCTAGATTAGAATCTTCAACAACCTCTACCTCATAAGGAATTTCACTTTCAATTATTACTTTTCCTTCTGTAGATTTAGTACCTACACGAATAATATGTTTAATAGGTTCTTCATTTGTTTTTTCTTCTAGTACTTTTGCTTCACCTTCAGGTTTACCATTAACTATATTTTGTTCATATTTTGTAGTCTTGTTTCCTGGTTTACCTTCTTGTTCTACAACTGATCTACCTTTTTCTAAAGTGTCATCTTCGATAACTTCTACTTCAAATGGTATTTCAGTAGTTACTTCATATTCATATTTTCCTGTAAGATCTTTTGTACCTACAACAATTATTTGTTTAGCTTTTGTTACAACTTCTTCTACAGTTTGTTCTACTTTACCAGTTTCAGGATTATATTTGTCAACAACCTTAGTTTCTACCTTACCAGGTATTAATTCTCCAGTTTCAACTACACCCTTATCCTTAGTATCATCGTAAACATATTCAATTTCTACTTCTACATCTTTTGAATAGTTGTTTTCAGGAGTCTCAACTTTTCTGCCAATTTCAATTATATGTTTTTTAGGTTCTACTCTTTTATCTTTAAGTTCAGTTTCAGTCATTTCTCCATCAGGTTGACCATTTTTGATGTTTTGTTTAAATTCAATAGTATATGATCCTTTTTCACCTTTTTGTATTTCTTTACTTGTACCTGCAGGTAGATCATCATTATATCTAACTTCTACTTCAAATGGTATATCGAAGTCTTTAGTATGTTTTACTTCACCTGTGAAATCTTCATCACCCACTAGAATAACTGCATTCTTAGCTTCTCTAGTAGTTTTATATTCAGACACTTCGGTTACTTGAGAGTTTACTATAGTGATTGTTCTCTCTTTTAGACCACTTTCACCTTTTTGTTGAACTCCATCTACTTCAGCATATTTCCATTCACCTTTCTTAAGTGATGGATCTTTTCTTACTTCAATTTCAAATGGAATTGTTTCTGTTTCTTTGTATTGACCATCTGTTTGAGAACCTACTCTGATTTTTCTATTAACTGGTTCTTTTGTTACTGTAGTCTTACCATAGCTTGGTTCCCCAGCTTCACCATTTGTGATTGCTCTTGTGACCTTAGTTTCTTGTTCACCAAGTTCACCCTTTTGGTCTTCTACAACTTCACCTGGTTTTAGGCTTGAATCAACTGTTACTTCTGTTTCAAATGGAATTGGATCTTTGTCCACATATTCCACTGTGCCAGTAAAATCAGCATTACCTACTTCGATAATTTCTTTAACTGGTGCTTTTGTTTGTTTTGGTTCAGAAGTATTGGTTACTTTTGAGTTTTCAATAGTAATTGTGTATTCTTCTTCACCTTCCACACCTTTTTGAACTACCTTATATTCGCCTTTTGGAAGCTCTGGGTTTACTCTTACTTCTACTTCAAATGGTTTTTTGCTTGTGTAAGTGTGTGTACCATTAGTTGTTCCTGGGCCAACTTCTACAATTCTCTTAACCGGATCCTTGGTTTGTTTAGTTTCCCCTTCTACTGACTCAGTAACTTGACCATTTACAATTGTATGAGTAACTAGTGTTTCTTTTTCACCAAGTTTACCTTCTTGTACTACTTTTACTTCACCTGGTTTTAATTCATTGTTAACTTTGTATTCTGTTTCAAATTCAATAGCTTCAGTCTTAGTTGTTTTGAATTCACCTGTGAAGTCTTTGTTACCAACTTTGATAACTGCATCAACTGGTTTAGTCTCTACAGTCTTTGGTTCCCCAACAACTTCAGAGTTTTTAATAGTCCAAGTAGTAATTCTTTCACCAACTCTACCTGGAGTTTCTTCTACATATTTACCTGCTTCTAATTCAGGATCATATTGAATTGTGTATTTAAATGGTAGTTCTTCCTTGTGTTCTACTTTACCTTCGGTATTTCTACCAACTTTTATAACTCTATTAACAGGAGTTATATTTTGTTCATATTCACCCTCTTTAGTTTCAGTAACCACACCATCTTCAATAGTTAGAGTATTAGTTCTAGTTTTTTCACCAAGTTTACCTTCTTGTGAAACTTTTTGTTCGCCTGGTGCAATATTATCATCAAATTCAATAATTGTTTCAAATGGAACCGGAACTTTTTCTACCACTTCATGAGTACCAGTATTTGTTCCCATACCAACATTGATGATAGCATCTTCAGATTCAACAATAACTTCTTTTGGTTCTCCAACAACTTCAGAATTTTTAATTGTCCATGTTGTTGTTTTAGTTCCAACCTTACCTGGTTTTACAATCTCGTATTCACCCTTCTTAAGTGTGTTTACTTCGTTTACCGTATATTTAAATGGTAATTCTTCAACGTGTTTTACTTCCCCTTCAGTATTTCTACCTACTTTGATAATTTTCTTTGTAGGAGCTTTTGTTTGAGTAAATTCACCTTCTTCAGTATTTATAACCTTGCCATTTTCAATTGTTAGAGTTGTATTTCTTGTTTTTTCACCTGGTACACCTTCTTGACTTACTACTTGTTCACCTGGTGCTAGGCTGTCATCAAACTGAATTTCAACTTCAAATGGTACTTCAACTACTTCTTGAATTTCATGAGTTCCATTAGATTTTGCACCTATTCTGATTTTTCTATTTACTGGATCTTTAGTTTGAATAGTTTCTCCACGTACTTCTTCACCAGCTTCACCATTTTTGATTTCTCTAGTTACTTTGGTTTCTTGTTCACCAAGAACTCCAGCCTGATCTTCTACGATCTTATTTGGTTCTAGATTTGTATCAATTGTTACTTCGGTTTCAAATGGTACTGGGTCCTTGTCGATGTATTCAACCTTACCAGTGAAGTCTTCATCACCTACTAGGATTACAGCGTTTTTCGGTTCTTTAATTGTCTTATATTCTGACTCTTCAGTAACTAGTGAATTTTCAATAGTAACAGTTCTTTCTTTTAGACCATTTTCACCAGTTTGTTGAACACCGTCAACTTCAGCATATTTCCATTCACCTTTTTTAAGTGATGGATCTTTTTTAACTTCTGTTTTAAATGGAATTATCTCTGTTTCCTTATATCGTCCTTTTGTATTAGATCCAACTCTTATTTTTCTTGTTACCGGCTCTTTAGTACGCGTAGTCTCACCACGAACTTCTTCACCAGCTTCACCATTTTTAATTTTTCTTGTTACTTTAGTTTCTTGTTCACCAAGTTTACCAGCTTGATCTACTTCTATAACATTTGGTGCAAGACTTGGATCAACTGTTACTTCAGTTTCGAAAGGTATCGGGTCTATGTCTACATATTCAAGGGTGCCTTCAAAGTCTTTGTTACCAACTTCTATAATAGCATATACTGGATCTTTTCTCTCTTCTTGAGTATCTACAATTTTAGAGTTCTCTATTGTCCAAGTAGTTTTTACTTCACCTGCTTGACCTTTTTGCTCTACTCCATCAACTGTTTTATATCTCCATTCACCTTTAGGTAGTTCATTATTAACTTCTACTTTTACGTCAAATGGTACTTTTTCTGTATGCTCTATTCTATTATTTGTACCAGAAGCTAAAAACTGTGCAGTTGCTTCTCGTGTACCAACATCTTGTCCATCTTCTAAATAATGAGCAGTTACAGGCACAGATATTATAGTTCCATCTAACTTATCTCCATCTTTTATATTAGGAATATTCGCTGTTACTATACCCGTTTTCTCATCAATTGATACAGTCCATTTGTTTCCTTTATTATCTGTGTACTCTGTATCCTCTATTGAGTATCTTGCTGGAGTTCTTGTATCCACTTCACCAGCTTTTTTTACTATAGGTGTAGAAGTTAGAGTTTCTCCTGCCTTACCATTTTTGGCATCATATCTTGGTGGTAGGTTTTCTTTTTGCTTTATAACGAACGCTGCCCTTACTTCTTCAGTAAATTTTATCTCAGGATTTTTCTCTTCTACATAGTGGGCTGTGACAGGGACTACTAGCTTTTCACCACCGATAAAATCTTTTGCATCCTTTGGTTTTACAGTAACAATCCCTGATTCAGTATCGATTGAAGCAGTCCATTCATTACCGTGGTCATCAGTATATGTGTCTTTTTCTATGGTGTATTCAACTGGTCGCCTTTTCTCTTGGTCTTCTGCTTTTATAGAAAGATGAGGTATAGAAGTTTCTGTTTCTGTAGGATATAAAACTTGTGAATAGTACTGTGGTATATTGTTGCCAGATTCTTTTACAATTAGTGAAACCTTATGAACATCAACAGAACCGTTTGTATAGGTATATCTAATCGAGAACGGCATATAATCTAAAGCTTTTGCACTCTTAGGAGGTGTGATTTTAATCTCTGTTATAGAATTATTACTCTCTATCTTCCATTGGTCCTCAGGTTCCTTGCCTTGGTTATATCTATCTAGAAAACTAGTATCAAGGCTGGCACTAGCATGCTTCCTACCTACTGCGTCTGTAATGTCATCTGTTGATTCTTGAGTGTTATTCTTTATTATATAAGGAATCCCTGCCCTAACATATGACACTTCTGATGTCGATGCCTTTACTCCATCTTCATCAATATAGTCTTGGTCATGGTATTTGGTATCGTCAAGATTTAGACTGAATTCACCGATTAAGTTGTAGTGGTCGTAGCGTGCAATACCTTGTTTATCGATAACTACCTCTTTGCCCTTATGGCTGATGGTTTCTGCACCCGCACCTGTTGATATGTAGACTCCATATTCTCCTGTTGCCGCTTGAAATTCATCAGCTGTTCTTGGACGGGCAAAGAATTTTACCCTTAAATTTTGAAGCCCTGTATAGGATTTGTCTTTGTAGAAGATAGAGTCTTTGTTGACAGACCCATCGTCATTTACAGCACCTTTTGGCATTTCGATGACAACCTTGTCTTGGTCGTTGATATGGGCACTGGCACCTGGGACCACTTGGCCCGTCTCTGGGTGATAGACTTGGCCGACTAGTCGCTCTCGAGCACTAGCATCAAGGTTTGATACTGTTACATTCGTTGATAAGGTTTGACCCTTGACAAATACTTTTTCATTATGGCTGCCGGTTAAAGTTATCAGTGAAAGCTGGTCATTTTCATTTGGCCATGGGTTCACTGTAAAGCTAAAGGAACTGCTTTCTCCTTGGGTAGCTTTAATTGTCTGATTACTTGCATCTTTTGAATAGTTACCCTTCCATCCTATGGTAGTATTCTCGTTTTCGATACTGTTAATATGTTCAAGGTCTTTTACAGTAGCATAAAGGTTTAAATTTCTTTGAGTCCTAATGCCGTCTATTATTATTTCTGATTCAGCTTTATAATTAGCCTCTTTAAAGTCTCCCTTTTCTGCAATTTTTACTCCTACGTCATTTGAAGGTATATTTCCAGTATTAAGATAAGTTGCCATGTTACCAGTGTTAGTAAATACAAAATCAGTATAGGTTCTTTGACCCTGGTCTTTATCAAATTCAAATTCTATCCCCCACTTGGTTTTGTCTGGACTAGTTGCAGAGGGTTCCAGGGTTTTATAGCGGAAGCCGTCTTTGAAATCCATGCTACGATCACTAGTACTAAATGTTGGACCATCACCTCTTGTCAATTGGGTGTCACGGTATTCGCCAACATTTTTCTCATCTTCTGCATAATTAGGCTCGCTAGTTTGAGCTTCAATATAGTTTATTGGTAAAAAACTTACAATCAAAGAAAAAGCTAAAAAAAAGCTTAACATTTTTCTTTTATTAATACTATCTTTTTTCATTGTTTCTCCTTATATTTATTTTTTTCTTTGTCAAAGGTTTTATATTCCCCTTGTATAATAAAATCTTTTTACCTGTATAGTATTATATTATCTTATAAAAAATTAATCTAATAAAACAATGATTAACTCTGTTTTATAAACATTGAAATTAAATATATTTACATTTTATATTTTATATTTTATATTTTTTAACAATGTATTGAGTTTATACAATATCGAATGATTTTCACCTATAAAAATTAATATAATTATCTATTTTATAAGTAAAATAAGTAAATTACAATCTTATAATGTATATACCTATTTTTACTAACATAAAAATACAATAAATTAGCATATTTATTAATTTATTTTTTAATATATTAAATTGCATTTTATTAATTTTTTGTAATACTTTTATATTATATTAAAACAAGCATTTTGCTATTTATGTAACTATATTTTAATTATAACCTCAATATTATATATATAACTTTGTTCATTTTGTTGTAAATCTTGTGTAAATATGTCATAATATATTTTCAAAATAATGATAAATAAAACATAAAAATAATTTATTCATATGCCGATAAATATTCAATATCGCCGTTAATTATTTTTAATTTATTTATCTATATAAATTTAAGGAGGATCTAGATGAGAAAAAAAATAACTCTTCTATTTTTAGCTTTAGTGCTAATTATAACAAGTCATGCCCCCCTGTCGGTGGCAGCAAGCTTAAGTAATTCTAACGGAACAGAAAATACTGATAATCATCCTTACATAGGATATCAAGAAGGTTCTACTGAACTTACTAATAAACTTTATGTTGAAAAAAAAGGTGACCCAAGTGTTAGACGAATTGTTTATTGCTTTAATAAAGCGTTACACTGGCCAGACACAAAGGGAACTTTAGGAGATTTAGCTTATGAAAAGACTACTGGCAGTGTAGATCATTTTAAAGATGAAGTCCATACAAATTCTAAGTATAAAGGTCAAGAGTTAATTGATAAGTTAAAAATTGTATTGTTAAATGGTTATCCAAATGCCAATAAGATTCAAAACGCTCTAAATCTTACAAATGACCAAATGCAAAAAGTTACACAAATGGCTGTCTGGCATTTTACAGATAACGTGTACACAAGATTAGGACACTTTCAAAGTGTATCTGAGCTCGAAGCTCTAGCTCTTGCTACCCTGATTGAAATGGCAAAGCCTATTGCCAATGGTGAAAGTACTTTAGGAGCCGATGTTTTAAATCATTTTGAAAATGAACATAAAAAAACTCATCCTGATTATGTAAGACCTGAGTCTGTAGAAATGCCTGAAAACTCAACTCTTGACTTATATATACAAAATGGAGTTAAACAAGAAGATGGAAAGGGATACCAAAATCTTCTAGGTGCATTTTTAATCAATTCAGATACAAAAGAAATAATCGAGATACCTAAAGATGAGAAACCTGTAGAAAGAAAAAAACTTACTCTTACAAAGTATAATTCTAATTATCAACAATTAGAAGGGGCAGAATTCGAGATATCAAAAGTTGATGAACCTAATAAAGTTATAACTACTGTAAAAAGTTCATCTAATGGTCCTGTTGAATTTGAACTTGAAGCAGGTTCCTATATACTAAATGAAACTGTTTCACCAAAAGGTTATCAAAAATTAACAGAGGTAAAATTCACTGTAGAAAATAATGGACGCATCACAATAGATGATTACGGAAAATATGAAGATAACTCAAAACCTGATTCTTTTGAACTATCTACTATGAGTAATAATTTTTATATTACTGATAAAGAAAAACCAGAGCAACCAGAAGAACCTGGTCATCCTGAAGAACCAACTCCTACAAACACAAAGGTAATAATTAGAAAATATGCAAAAGGAGACTATAAAAAGCTTCTTGAAGGTGCAGAACTGGAATTATATAAAATAAGTGATGATGAGAAAGAAGGCACACTTGTAGGAGGCTCAAGCTTTATATCAGATAACAAAGGTAAAGAATTTGAGCTAACTGACGGTTTTTATATATTAAAAGAAAAGAAAGCTCCAAAAGGCTATAAACTAGCTGATGATATAAACTTTGAAGTCAAAAACGGAAAAGTTCTTATAGATGGTAAAGAAGCTCCAAAAGGAATTTCAAATCCATTCTCCTATGAAGCATACTCAGACTTCAATAATGACGGCGAAATGATTGCTAATAATCCTTATGGGAAATTTTATTATGTGAAAAAAGAAGGACAAAACCAAGTTGTATATTGCTTTAACGCAACAAAACATGCTCCAGCTGAATCTTATGATGATGGAGATTCTATCACTTATGAACCTCAATATGGTGAAGTAAAATACAACAAGATTATAAACTCAGAAGAACTTTATAAATATGCTCAAAATCCTAGAATTGCATCCGCTGAATTAGCTACTAAAGTAACAAGAATTATCCACGCTGGATATCCAAACAATAAGGCTGGTATTCAAAATATAGGTCTAACAAATACCCAACTTCGTGCAGCAACCCAGCTTGCAATATACTACTATACAGACAGTGCTGATTTAACAGACGAAGGTCTTGAAAAACTAGGTGACGGCTTCCAACTATTAAAAGGTAATGGAGAAACAGAGTCTAAAATTAAAGATTATGCTAAAGCTTTAATAAACTATTCAAATTCCGACCAAGCACCTAGCGACCTATCTTATGACTTCTATGTAGCAAACAATGGACATTATCAAAACTTAATAGGTACAGCCTATGATTCAAGCGACCTACATTATGTAATTTCAATGGAAGACGAAGAAGATAAAGTTAAAGAAACTAAGGTTTCATTTAGCAAAACTGATATCCTTGGAGAAGAATTAAAAGGTGCTACTTTACAAATTAAAGATAAGTCAAACAATGAAGTAATAAAAGAATGGACTAGTGGTGACAAACCTGAAACTTTTAATTTCAAACCAGGTAAGTATGAATTTGTTGAAACTGCTGCTCCTAAGGGTTACAAGATCGCTACAGCTATTGACTTTGAAATCACTACTGATGGCAAGGTTGTAGCTAATAAAGATAGTCTAAAAACTGAAGGTTCTGAAAATATCATAACAATGGTTGATGACTATGAAACTATAGATAAATTGGTAATCAAAAAAGTATGGAAAGGAAAACCTGTAGATGACTTACCTATTTACTTCAGACTTCATAAAGGAGTTGAAGGCGGAGATAGTAGTATAGAAGATCCTACTGTACCAAGTAATTCATTAAATGGAAACCAAAATCCTATTAAGTATGAAAATAAAGATATCGTAATAGAAGGATTATCTTTACCTACTATTAATCAATATGGTAACAAAGTTAAATACTCACTGACAGAAGTTACCTTAAAAGATAACCTATATACAAAATGGGAAAAGGCTGGATATGAAACTGTAGTTGAGTCAAAAATTGAAGGCAACACATTAACATTCACAGTTACAAATAAAGAAAAAGAAACTAAAGAAACTAATGTATTCTTCAGCAAACAAGATATCTTAGGTAAAGAACTAAAAGGTGCTAAACTACAAATCAAAGATAAAGAAACTGGTAAAGTAGTTAAAGAATGGATTAGTGGTGAAACTCCTCAAACATTTGGATTAAAACCAGGTAAATATGAATTTGTTGAAACTGCTGCTCCTAAAGGCTACAAGATTGCTACAGCTATTGACTTTGAAATCACTACTGATGGACAAATCATAGCTAACAAGGAAAACTTAAAGACTGTTGGTTCAGCTAATATCTTAGTAATGATTGATGCATATGATATAGAGGAATCTGAAAAGGAAACTGAAAAAGAATCTGAAAAAGAATCTGAAAAAGAAACCGAAAAAGAATCTGAAAAAGAATCTGAAAAAGAATCTGAAAAAGAATCTGAAAAGGAATCTGGAAGCAAAAATCCAAAAAATAAAAATGGAAAAATCAAAAACCCTAAAACTGGTGATACCTTTAATATTATATATTATCTAGGAATATCAACATTAGCCATTTTCATTTTATTAATCATTTCAAATAAGAATAAAAAAAATTCCTCTGAAAGATAATAAATAATGAAAAAAAGCAACTGTATTAATGAAGTGAACCCGTAAACACGGACTAAATTTAATATTTATTTATGCGGATTGTAACCTGTATTTTACAGGGGACAATCCGTTTAATTTTTCTTTTATTCTATCGATATTATACCAACGTATATATTCTTCAATCTCAATTTTTAAATGTTGATAACTCTTAAATTTTTCACCATAAAACATTTCTTGTTTTAACAAACCAAAGAAATTTTCCATTGGCGAATTGTCTAGACAATTAACCTTTCTAGACATGCTCTGCTTGATACCTCTATTTTTACGTTTTTCAATCCACGAATTATGTTGATAATGAAATCCTTGATCTGAATGAATAACTAAATCTTCTAATATTTCAAACTTATTTAAAGCTTCATCTAATGCCTTATTTGTGAATTGTATGTTGGTTTTTTTGCTTATTGAATATGATATTATTTCTCCATTAAAAACGTCTAAAATTGGTGATAGATACAGTTTGTCTTCCTTTCCATCCAATCTAAATTCAGTTACATCTGTTAACCATACTTTCTTCTTCATATTTTTTTGTCCAAGATGCGACCATTGAAGCATTGCGGATATTGAAATGCTCAGCAGTTTCTCTGTATGACAAATTATTTATTTGTCTATATTTTATTACAGAGAGCTTAAATTCTCCACTATATTTATCATTTGAATGTTTTTTCATCAAACCTTCAATACCTTCAATATTAAACCAATTTATCCAATTTTCTAATGTGCTATTGGGGATATTGAATTTTTTAGAAACAAGTTCTCTACCTCCTGATTTTCCGTCTAAATATTCTTTGACTACTTTTATCTTAAAATCTAAACTATATTTTGGCATGAAAAAACCCCTCCATCCGTTGTCCGGATTTTGGGGTTCACTTCAAAAATTCCCTGGCTCATTTTATTTTTATTATTTTACATCATTATACGGACATTACTGTAAGAAATTGGTACTAAAATTGAAAATCTGTATTTGTTACCAAAACGGCACCAGAACGATGCCAAGCGGACACAAAACCATTACAGAGCCTATAATCCGCACAAATCTGCAAAACCTACAAAGTGCGAAGAAGCCCAAAATCTCAAAGCCCCATAAATCACACAGCATCCACAACCTCTACAGTAGATACCCCTCCGGGGTATCTTCCTCTTCTATCTTAAAAAATATCCACCACTATTCTTTTCTAATTATTTTCCTGATATTTCTATACAGGTATGGCTTGATTACTTCGATTTTGACGGGTTCTTCATGGATGATGCTTGAATATAGCACAGCGCCGAGCATTTCTAGTATGATGAATAGATTGATTAGGAATTCTTCGCTTGTGAATGTATCTTCGAATTCTTTTTGTAATTCATTTAGGACTTTGACAATGATGTTGTCGGAGTCATTTTTTTTTAACACTTCTTTATATAATGAGGTTGAAATGTTTTTATGAATTAAGCTTAGTAATGCTTTATCATTTAATAGGTAGTTGATGATGTAGTCGCAGAAGGCGATGATTTTGTCTTCTCGATTTTCGTAGCTTTTGGCTTGAATGTGTTTGTATGCCATTTCAAAGACTTCGCTGGATTTTTCTATGATTAGTTTATTTCTAATGTCGATTTTGTCCTTGAAATATAGGTAGAATGTTCCTTTTGCAACTTTTGAGTTTTTTGTAATTTCGTCTATTGATGTGTTGTCAAATCCATTCTCAATGAATAGCTGAAATGCTGATGATAAAAGTTTTTTAATTTTAAGGTATTTATTTTTTTCTCGTCTACTATTTTCTTTATTTTCCACGTTATCCTCACATTTTGAATGTTATTGCTTTGTATTTAATATAACACTTTGAGAAATTTATACAAGTGCTGTTGTAGTATATTTCAAAAATATCTCGACATCTAACCATTCCAAACTTCTCATTATAAACAAACTTATTATCTCACCCTATTTTTCCAATGATTTAAACTATTGACTTTTAGTCATAAATGCATATAATATTAATGTATAAAATAAATGACTAATAGTCAGTATTTTAAAATAAGGAAGGAGTTAGAGGATGAAAATAGGAAAGTTTGTGTCTAAATATAGTAAGATGATCCTTATCATTTCCACTATATTGCTGGTGCCGGCGGTATTGGGATTTATGGCAAGTGATATTAATTATGATATTTTGAGTTATTTGCCTCAGGATATTGGATCTACTAAAGGACAAGATATTTTAGATAAGAAGTTTAATAGTGCGGCTACTTCGATGTTGATTTTGGAGGATAAGACTGAGTTTGAAGTGGACGAGATTAAAGAAAAGATTGCAGAGGTGAAGGGTGTAAATGATGTAATTTCTAGATCAAGTTTAGTGCCTAATATGGTGCCAAAATCGACTGGCGAAATTGGTACTAAAATTAAAATTTCAAAATTTGGTGCCAAAATAGTGCCAACCCCAATATAGTAGCTATAAAATCTACATAGCCCACAGTAACCTTTTCCCACCATAAAGCTTACAAGACCCCTAAAACCTCCAAAATCCCACAGCCCCAAAGATTTCATAAAATTATTGTAGATACCCCGCAGGGGTATCTACCTCTCCCCATCATACACATAGAAAAAAGAGGCCGCAGCCTCTTTTTCCTCTTTTGCTTTATTATATTATCTTCTTCCTATTAACTTGCCATCCCAGGTAAAGTTGTGCCATTTTCCGTCAATCCATTGTCTTCCGGAAACTCTTGTACCTGTATTAGGTCTTAGATATCTCCAAACACCATCAATCCATTGCCATCCATATGCTTGAGTACCTGTGCCCGGTCTGAAATACATCCAACCTAATGAAAGTTTTTGCCAACCTGTTGCAAGTGTACCAGATCTTCTGAAGTATCTCCAGTAGCCATCAATGAATTGTCTTCCTTTAATCATTGTGCCAGAAGATAATCTAAAGAAGTATGTGAATCCATTTTCTGGATTTGTCCACCAACCTTTTTGATATCTTGTGTTTGGACCTTCTAGGGAAAGCCAATTCATGCCATTTTCGTGGTATGTTTGTGTCATGGACTCACCTTTATAATTGAAGAAATTCCATGTTTTATTTATCCATTTCCATTCTGACCTTGCTTGTTTACCATGATCATAGTATGTCCATTTATTTCCAACTTTTTCCCAACCATGTTTAATCACTGGTCTATCTTCAACAACTATTTTTATTTTCACTTCATCTGTTGAAGCATCTTCATACTTAACTATGATAGTTGCATCAAATGTACCAGCAGCCTTAGTTTCAATATTTTCTTTGAATTCCAGTTTAATGTTTTTTGGTAATTCAGAAATATTTAAAATTCCACTTGAAGGATTTATTTTTTCATTGACAAATACTTCAATATCCTTTCCTTTTGGATCGTAGATATCAGCCATCTTCTTATTGTAAACATTAGTAATGTTATATTGATAATATTCTGTAGATAGTTGTTTTCATGCCATACTCTTATAACCAAAACTTCATTTCCATTTTCTTGTCTTGTGATATGGTCAACTTTAGCATTGACATCATTAGGAATGATTGTTAAATCAGACAAACTATATTTGTCTTTGAAATCAATATTTTTAGCATCAATTTGAATGGACTCATCGCCTAATTTGATTGATTTTAACCCGTCTTTAATATTTCTATGACGTAAAACATGCAATCTCAACATATCTGAAGGCTTGCCATCCTCTGCAATTGCTGAAATTTTGAATGAATTTACCCCATTGTAGATTGGAAGAGTAAATTCTCCATTTTCTGACTCATAAACTTTTCCAAAATCTTCAATTTCTAATTTAATTTTTTGAGTATTTTCGCTCGCTCCAACATTGATTTTTATTTCTTTATCATCAGTTTCAGTTTGAATGAATAGATTATCCTTTAATTCACTGAAATTCTTCAATGAAGTACTGATTTTCTCTAATTTTGCTTCACTAGATTTGATTCTATTTAGCTTAATTGTCTTACCTTCTATTTGAACGGAATCTTTGCCAGCAATACTTAAAGCATCTTTCTTTCCCCCTTGCTTAATTTGAAGTTTTTCCAAATCAGCAGGAATGTCAATTGTCATGCCATCTTTCACAATTGTATTATTAACATATAAACTAGTATCCTCTTTATGTTCAAAATTTAGAAGGCCAACTACTCCATACGGTCCATAAAGTATATCTTTAGAATAAGGTAATATATGAATATCATAATAATCTGGTTTATTTATTGTGAAATATTGACCATCGAAAAATGTTAATTCTCCGTCTTTTTCTATAATCAACTTTAGATCATAGTCTTCAAAACCTACTATTTTAAATTTATTGTTTTCTACGTGAACCGGTTCAAACGTATCTACATTAGGTTTTGATATATATTTTTCTGTAAATTTATGTATTTCACCATTTTTCAGATTATCTTTATTGCCTTCAACAAGCATAAATTCTGACGCCTTTACAATAGTATCTGCTTGGTCTGCATTCCAACCTACGATTGCTAAAGTGATTTTATCTCCAAGATAACTTACGTCTTGTTCATGAATCAAGTTAATTTCACCATTTACATCAGAATATAGTTTTACAATTTTGCCTTGTTTTTCAATAATAAATTTAGCATCACGAATGCTATTTTCTTCAGATTTTTCTGTAGCTAATTCGTTTCCATTCCCATTTCTTTCAACGACGACACCAAAGCCATTTCCATGAGCTCTCTTACCAACAGATAAATAATTATCCTTATCGGCAGTACCATCATCCTTTAATTTCATCAATGAAAAGTACACAGAATCCCAGTTACCTTGCATTCTAAGCGGTAAATCTGAGAATCTTATAGAAGCTGTAAAATTATCTTTATTGACGCCATCCAATGATAATTTAACAAGATTTGATAGTTTATTTGTGCCACCCCACAAATCTTCACCATTTCCTCTTCTTTGGAATGCGATCTGATCTTCTGTAATTTTTAATGTATTCGTTGGATTTTCAACATTTATAAAGTCAGCATTTTTAATTTCTTCCACTGGTTTATAGCTAATCACATAAATGTCTTCTGTAACGCCATCAATTGTAATTTTTACTTTTTGCATGCCAGCTTTTTTCACGGTAAATTTATTATCTTTAATATCAAAATACTCATTTTCTTCAACTGATAGAGTAAATTGACTTTGTTTCAACCATTCATCATCTTTAAATACCACTAGATAAGGTTTTTCTTCTCCAACATAGTATACATATTTATCTAATCCAAGTTTATTTGACTTTTTATCCGCTACATTTATGGTTTTTATATTAGATTTAATTATTCTACCATTACAAATATAGTAAGCGTAAATATCTGTCTTTCCTTTTGAAATAGCAGTCACCATACCATCAGCATCGATTTGAGCCACGTCTGGATTTGTAGATACATAATTTATCTTTCCTACCGCTTCATCTGGAGATAATTTTTGTCTTGAATTCAACACTTTCAGATCATCTTTTAGGCTATAGTTATTTTCAGTCATACCTTCAATTAAAATGTTTTTCTTTAATCCATCATCATATTGATTTCCTTCGATTACAACATTATTTGATTTCTTAAATTCAAGAACATTTGATTGAGACCCTTCATTATTTTCAGGCCCTCCTGGTAGACTTTCCAATACTTTTATAACATCGCCTGATTTTTCAACATTAAGTTTTAATGTTTGATTAACACCCATCTCAGTTTCACTTATGTTAGCTTTTAGTGAAATATTTGGATTAAATCTATAAATCTTATTATTGATAAATTTCAAATTATCAACACTTTCAGCCCTTAATACACTGTCCACATCCATGAAGAATGTATTATTTTCAATTAAAATATTTTTGTGAACCGGATTGTTCGTATCAGGCAAATTAGCACCTTTTGTCACTGGATAGAAATAAATCGCAGGTGCATATTTCCACCAAGTTCTACCCTTTGTCCTTACGTTGAATGTATTGTTTCTAATAGTCAAATCTCTTATCGGACCAGACTCATACCATTCATTTGAATCATTTGAGAAGAAAGAGTATCTCTAGAATAAAATATCACCTTATCCCCAGGATAAAATTGTCTAAATCCGCCTTGTTGCTTATGCACATATAACAGCTTCAAAGTATTATCATTTATTCTCTTTTCAACTCTTGTAAATGTCCCGTGAATGTTAATCGGATCATCATGTGTATTTGTAAAATATGAATTAGATATTTTAATCTTGCCCTTAGCACCAGACACATGAATACCATCCGCATAAGAAGTTGCAGATTTTCCAGTCTCCATATCTGGTTCCAATCTCAATTTATCAAAGAACACATCCTCTGACATTTGAACTAAAAATCCAAACCCGTGTAGATATGAAATCTTCACATTTTCAAACTTAACATTTTTACTTTCCCAAACCATTGATCCCGCAGTTGGTCTCTTATTATTTTCAGTAAATTGATAAGTCATTGCAAGCTCAGGTTTCAATGCAGGTTTACCAAAATATTTAAATCTCAAAAGTCCATTCTCCAACTCTTCAATTGAATTCAAATTAGTAAATGGATCTTGATTAGAATAATGTATCCTAGCCATTAAATCCTGTGCATATTTTGTAGAAATGGCATAATTAGGATGCGCATTCCTCTTTTGCCAATAATAATTCCCTTTTGAATCTTTCTCAGATAACCAAGTTATCCCCCTATTTTCCACCTTATGTGTGAATGTCTTCGGAACAAAAAAGTCTACTTCATTTCCAGCCTCATTCACATTGAATATTGACATTTCAGTTGTAGATGCCACTTTCACATCCCAAGATAAATTATTTACCTTAATATTTTCTGACTGAAAAATTCCCAAATACATCATATCGCCTTCAAACACAATATGAGAATTATTACCTTCAATCGTTAAATTCTTTATCCCTTCAACCAAAACACCAATTTTCTTCACAGGAAAATCTACACTATCCGTATTAGAAGTATGTACTTCCCTCTCCAAAGCACTCTCCTTAGTAATCTTATACAATCCCTCTTTATCAAAAGAAAGAACTACTTGCTTACCTTCCTTACTAAGCTCTTTCGCTTTTTCCAACGCCTTCTGTATAGCCGGACCACTATCCTTCTGTCCAAATGAGTCCGCACCAAAATCCCCTACCTTCAACACAACACTTGATTCTGCATAAACGTCATACATCACCATAAAGCCTAAAAAGGCAAAAAAATTAACGACATTGCAAAACTTGCAACTCTATAAAATTTTCTTTCCATTTCCCCTCCTAGTGAAATCGTTATCTATATTTTACCATATATATTCAAAAATGACCATATATAATGTTAAAAAATTGATGAAGTTTTTGGGGGGGATGATGATTTATGGGATGGCTTTGGGGGGTGAGGGGGTCGGGATTGATGTAGGTTTATAGGATGGGGTTGGGAAAATGAAGGTTTTGGGGGATGTGGATTTTGGCTTTGGAGGTTTTGGGGTTGGTTTTGGAGGTGGAGATTTTGGCGTTGAACGTTTTGGAATTGGAAGAATGGTGTTAATGCAATTTTGGGACATGAAAATTCGCGGAATAGAGAGTTTAAGCTAAAAAAAAAGAAAAAAAGTAGTCGAGTTATTTCTAAGTGAAACTGGAAGAATTACATGTATATTATAGGATTTCCATTCTATACATGTACATTTAATGAAACAATTACATGTGTAATGGATGATTTATGATATATACATGTATATTCTGAGCTAGCTTTACATGTATAGTTTAGGATTTTTCTTTTACACATGTAATGGCTTGACGGATTTTACATGTATATTATAGGATTTTCATTCTATACATGTAATTGATGTGGTGGTTTTACATGTATATTTTGTGATTTCTGTTATGTACATGTAATCCTTGGAATTTTTTTACATGTGTATTATAGGGATTGTTGATTACACATGTAAATGGACAAATTTTTTTACATGTGTATAAAGATAATCACTTTTTACACATGTAAATCTTAAATGTTAAAATTATTAAGCTAAAAACCAACTTATTGATTTGTAATGAAAAAATGGTGTCAAATATGACTTTGACACCATTTCCTCAATTTACTTACATTTTGTTATTTATTAAAGTAAGATATGCCATACCGTATAGCCCAGCTAAATTTCCTAATTTAGCTGGTAAAACTTTTGGCTTAAAAATATTTGTTAAAGGTGATTTGTCTAACTTGGAAATAAGATTCTCCCACCAATAATCTTTTGTATCAATCAAACCTCCACCTAAAATAAACACTTCCGGATCAATTGTATTAGAAAGCATCTCAATTGACAAACATAGGTCATCTACAAATTTATTTAATACATTGTAAGCAACCTTATCTTTTTTATCAATTAATTCAAAAAACTCATATCCATTGGAAATTTTATTTTTAGCTTTTTCATTATAAGATTTTACTAAAGAAGTTCCTGAACAATATTGTTCCATACATCCATTTAATCCACAATTGCAATTTTCACCACCAGGATGAATTATCATATGTCCTATTTCTCCCGCGCTCCAATGATGACCTCTAATAAGCTTATCCTCAATAATAATCGCTCCTGCAACTCCTGTACCTAATGTTATACATATACTGCTTTTAGTTGATTTTGAATTTCCTAACCAGTATTCTCCTAAACCAGCTGCATTTACATCATTTTCAATAATTACAGTTTTATTATATTTATGATAAAGAATCTCTTTTAACTTTACCCCTGTCCAATTAGGTAAATTATCGGTTGCGTAATAAACTTCACCTTTAGCGAAATCTATCCTACCCGCGGAAGCTACTCCAAGAATTGGCACGTTTTCAAACATTAGTAATTCATCAATTATCTCAAACAATGAGTTAATAAGTCCATCTTTCCCTTTATTTTTTTTTGTAGAAATTTTCTTATCAATCTCAATTTCTCCATTAGAATTAATTATTGCTGCATGTAATTTAGTGCCTCCAATATCTACCACTAAAGACTTTTGCATAACTAATTCTCCTTATCAATAAATTCATTCATTTCATCAACAATTTTTTTTGTAATGATTTGTGGACGAGTAATTCCAGCACCGATAGTTACAGCGTAAGCTCCACAATCTAAAGCTTTTACAGCATTTTTCGCATCCCAAAATCTTCCTTCTGCAACAATTGGTGTATCTATTTTAGCTTTAAGTTCCTTTATTATTTCGAAATTAGGTTCTCTTAATTCAGTTATTAATTCACTATTTTTATCAACTGTGTCTGGTGTATATCCATATAATGTAGTTGCGACATAGTCTACTCCTAAACTTGCAGCATAAACTCCCTCTTCAACAGTTGAAATATCAGCTAATATTTCTACATCATATTTTTCTCTTATATTTTTTACAAATTCTTCTAATGTCAATCCATCAGGTCTATCATAAGAAGTTGCATCAATAGCTATAATTCTACAACCAATTTTATACAAATCATCTACTTCGGCCATTGTAGGTGTTATATAAGGATAAAATCCTTCATATTCTTTTTTTATCAATCCTATTAATGGAATGGAAATTTCTTTCAAACACGCTATAACATCAGCAGTTGTATTAACTCTTACAGCAGAAGCACCCCCTATTTCTGCCGCTTTTGCCAATTTTGCCATAATAATATTTCCATAAAGTGGCTCATCTGGTTTTGCTTGACAAGACACTATCAATCCTCTTTTTATCATAATTTCCTCAATTCTCCTTTTCTTTTAATTACTTTGTCGTATGAAACAGCAAATAATAAAACTAATCCTTTTGCAATCCATTGTACATATTCACTTATTCCTAAATGAATCATACCATTTGATAATATTCCTATAGCTAATACACCACCAAGCACCCCTGCAAGATCTCCTTCTCCTCCAGACATAGCTACTCCGCCTAGAACAACTGCTGTTATTACATCCATTTCATAGCCAAATCCTGCATCAGGTTGAGCAGTATTAACTCTAGAAAGTAAGACTAAACCAGCTATTGATGCTAAAATTGAACAAATAATAAACACTAAATATCTGTTCTTCCTTATATCAACTCCTGAAAGTCTTGATGCTTCCATATTTCCACCAATACTATAAACTTTCATACCAAAAGAAGTCTTTGAAAGAAATATGAAGCCTATTAAAAATATACTTAACATTATAATAACTGGTATAGGAACAGGTCCTAAATACCCTTGCCCTATTATCTTATATTTAGGGTCAAAACCATAAATTGGAATTCCACCAGTAATCAAATACGATATTCCTTTCAATACCTGTAAAGTGGCTAAAGTTACTATCATTGAGTTTAAGTTATATTCATGAGTGAAGTATGCATTTACAATTCCAACTAATACACTAGATAGAATAGCAATGATACAAGCTAAAATTATAGGATATCCAGAAGTCATTAGCTTTGACGCAATTACTCCTGATACCGCTATTACACCACCAACTGATAAATCTATTCCACCAGTTAATATGACAAATGTCATTCCAACAGAAACTATTCCAATAATAGAAGCTTGCCTAATAATATTCATCAAGTTTGTCAAAGTCATAAAATTTGAAGAGGTTGATGTAAATATTATTACCTCTAATATAACTATAATGTATATTCCAAATTTTCTGAAAAAATCTTTAATTTTCATTAATAGCCCCCTCACCTAATGATGCTAATTTCATAATGTTCTCTTCATTCATCTCATTTAGGTCTTTTATTTCTCCAGAAATTTCACCTTCACTCATTACAATAATCCTATCACTAATACCAATTAATTCTGGCATTTCCGAAGAAACGACTATTATTGCTTTACCACTTCTAGCCAATTCATCTATTACAGCATATATTTCTTTCTTAGCACCAACATCAATTCCTCTTGTGGGTTCATCTAAAATTAACATTTCACAATTGTTTAATAGCCATTTGGCTAATACAACTTTTTGTTGATTTCCACCACTTAAAGTACTAACATTCTGGTGCATATCTACCATTTTAGTATTTAGTGATTTATTTACTCTTTCGATATCTGCTTTTGAAGATTTCCTTTCTATAAATCCTAATTTATTACTCTCATAATCCTTTAAATTTGGTAATAAATTATTGAAATAAATACTCTTATTTAAAATTATTCCCTCTGATGCTCTGTTTTCAGGAACTAAACCTATACCTTTAGAAACTGCCTGACTTATAGATTTTATTTTAATATAATCATTTTTTAATCGGATTTGTCCTTTTTCCATTTTATCCGCACCAAAAATCATTTTCATCAATTCAGTTCTTCCTGCTCCTACAAGTCCTCCAAATCCTAAAACCTCACCTTTATATACATCAAAAGAAACATTTTTTACAATTCCTCCAGATATATTTTCAAAAGAAAATAATTTTTCTCCTTTTTGATTTCTTTTATCAGGATATATATTTGATAACTTTCTACCTACCATAGAAGTTATAATTTCATCTTTTGTAATTTCTTCATTTTCAATAGTTTTTATATATTTTCCATCCCTTAAAATTGTTACTCTATCAGCAATTTCAAGGACTTCATCAAGTTTATGAGAAATATAAATAATAGTTAACCCATTTCTATTTAATTCTTTTGTAATATTAAGCATTATTCTTACTTCATGCTCAGTTAGAGAAGAGCTAGGCTCATCCATAATTAAAAGTTTAACATTTTTTACCAAAGATTTAGCTATTTCAACCATTTGTTGATAAGCTATAGGTACTTCTCTAACTTTTTTTCTAACATCTACTTTTACACCTAAATTCTTTAATACTTCTTCCGTATCACGAATCATTTTGGGTCTGTCTAAAATCCCATTTTTCTTTGGTTCGATTCCAAAATAAACATTCTCATAAATAGTTAAATTTGGAAATAAATTTAGTTCTTGATAAATAACGGATATTCCAATACCTATTCTATCTTTTGGGCTTTTATCGTCTAAATCCTTGCCCTCAAATGTTATTTTTCCCGAGGTTAATTTAATAGCTCCGGAAATAGCTTTAATCAATGTACTTTTCCCAGCACCATTCTCACCACATAAAGCATGTATTTCACCTTTTTTAACATTAAAGCTTACATTATCAAGGGCTCGGACTCCAATATAATCTTTTGTTATATCTTCTATTTTTAATATCTCTTCCATAAGTCCAAGCCTCCAATCTATTTAATATAATTTTTTATATTTTTCTTAGTTACAGGAACCATATCTATAGGAATCATTTCTTTAATAGGTCCGTTTTCAATTACTTTTTTCATAGTTTCAACAATTAGTTCTCCTGTTCCTTTAGGATTAATGTCAACAGTTGCTCTATATATACTATCTTCAGAAATAAGTTTCAAAGCTTGATCTGTTGCATCTAATCCGCCCATAAAGAAGTTTTTCTTATCAATATTTGACGCATTAACTGTTTCATATGCTCCAAGAACTCCAGCATCATTTACTCCTACAACAACTTTTACATTTGGATATTTTTGTAAAGTAGCCTCCATTGCTTGCATTCCTTTTTCAGGAGTATTCGCTGAAATACTTTGTACTATTTTTGCTTGTGGAGCATTTTTAGTAATACCATCACGAATTCCATCACCCCTTGCAATAATAGACTCAATTTCTGGATAATCTAATACTAAAACTTCAACTCCATCTTTAAAATATTCATTTATCCATTTAGCAGCTACTTCTCCAATTACTTTTCCGTATTCATACTCTGGAACAGTAATAAAAGCATCGACTCCTTCAACGTTTTGATTAGTTGCAATTACTGGTATTCCAGCATCTTGAGCTTGTTTAACAACATCTTTTAACGCTTTATCGTCTGTAGGAGCAATCGCAATTGCATCAACTTTTTGACTTATGTAGTTTTCAATTTGGCTAATTTGTTTTGAAGGGTCTTGATCACCATTACCTATAATTGTTTTTATTCCTTTTTCTTTTCCATATTTTTCAAAACCTTCAGTTAGAGTAGTAAAATATGGATTATTAAGGGTTTGTACTGTATATGCAAAAGTTAATTCTTTTTTACCAGAATTTGAATCTTTATCTTTTTTTTCTCCATTTTGGCAAGCCACAAGATTAAACATAGTAATTAATATCAATACTAAACTTAGTAATTTTTTAAAATTTTTCATTTCTTCTCCTTTTCTCTTATATATTATTTATCTCTTCAAATTTATTTGATATTTAAATTTATCTCCTGCTATTACCGATTTTGTATATTCTATTATTAAATCTTTTTCTTTTGTTATCCTTTCTATTAACATACTAGGAAGACCAGCCCCATAATTTAACATTTTCGCTTCTGCCTCTCTAGTTATTACAGGTTGTAAAGTTTCTAAAGCACTACTAAATTCAACATTATATTCTTTAATTAGAATGTCATACATTGAATAGCTTCTAATCCTTACTTCACTCAAATCTAAAAACCTATTATAAAGTAAATGGTTTATTTCATACATAATAGGCTCTCCATCTGCATATCTTATTCTCTCTATCTTATATAGTTTCTCCCCCTCCTTACAATTCATTATTTTTGCCAATTTTTTATTTGAAATAATTATATTATATGACAATATTTTTGATGATGGAGTCTTGTTTAATTTTTTCATTTCTTCACTAAAACTATAAAATTTCAACAAGTCTTTTTTGAATTTTTTTTGTGATACAAAAGTTCCCTTTCCAGGAATTTTATATAAAATACCTTCTTGAATAAGTTCACTCAATGCTCTTCTTATTGTTGCTCTACTTACGTTGTATTTAATACTTAATTCCCTTTCTGACGGTATTACTGAATCAGCCTTTAAGTTATTATTGTCAATATAATCAATTATTTTATCTATGACTTGATCATATAAAGTCATTTGAGTATTTTTATTGTCCACTTTCCCTCCTAAATGAGGTACTAACCATTTGGTACGTACCGGTTAATGTAAATATATATTATGTTTTTAATTTTGTCAAGTAAATGTTTTCATATATTAAAAGTGTTAATTCGTAAATTATCTATTTTATCCATATTCAAGTATCTTAAATGTGCAGTTTTACTCTATGTCATATTTTGAATACGATATTCTAAAACAATTTTTGTGTAGGAAATAATATATTCTTTAGGACGAATTTAATAGATAATCTTTGAAAAGTCAGAATTATATAAATATTTAACGAGATTGTTTTATACATGTATATTGAATGAAACAATTACATGTGTAATGGACAATTTATGATATATACATGTACATTCTATGCTAGCTTTACATGTATAGCTTAGGATTTTTCTTATACACATGTAATGGGCGGACAGATTTTACATGTATATTATAGGATTTTCATTCTATACATGTAATTGATGTGGTGGTTTTACATGTATATTTTGTGATTTCTATTATGTACATGTAATCCTTGGAATTTTTTTACATGTGTATTATAGGAATTGTTGATTACACATGTAAATGGACAAATTTTTTTACATGTGTATTATAAGATTTGATGATTAGACATGTAAATGGACAAATTTTTTACATGTGAAACTCCAATATCTTCCTTTTCGCATGTAATCTCATATTTTTTTACGTCTAACCTACAAAAATCCATTTCAACCAACATTCTAAAATAAAGAATTTAATGTAGAAGTTTAGTTAATAGTATTCTGCTTATCACTTTTTTTCGATAGCTTAGCTTATAAAGTTTTGTATTTTCAGCTATGTTTGGTAATATACGTTTTTCTACTGAACCTCTATCTGAAAATTCAGCTATTTTCTTAAGATTATCTTTTTTTACTGAAGCTTTTTTTTAAGTTTCAGCTTAATTCGCTAATATTCAATTCTATACTGAACTTTTTGTCACAAAACTCAACTTTTTTTTCAAATTTTTATTTTATACTGAAATTGTTTCTAAAATTTCAGCTTAATTTGATTTTTTTCGTTTCTATACTGAAATTCAATCGTAAATATTCAGCTTTTTTTTTCAGATTCTCATTCTATACTGACAATTTTTTAAATTCAACAGCTTTTTTTCTTAATTTTTGATTTTCTACTGAACTTTTTCCAAATTTTTACTCTTTATGATAATTTTTTGCTAAACCTGAATATCCTTTATCTAAATATAAAAAACAAGCTGTCACAGAATAACCGAAAAGTTATTCTGTAACAGCTCTTTTGTTTTTTTTATAATATTCCTAAATAGGATAATACCATTACACCTAAGAAGGTTATGATAATCAAGGTTGTTGATTTTACTTTTTTGAACTTCATTAAGTAGTACATCAATATTGTGTATAAGAATGGTAATAGTTTTGGAAATATTGTGTCAATTAGGTCTTTTTGAATGTTTACCACGTTTCCTTCACCCATGGTTATTTCTGGTAGTAAAGTTATGTTTACGTAGTTTGCTATTAGGGCTCCTACTACTGTTACACCTAGGATTGTTGCAGCGTGAGCAATTTTTTTGGCATTTTCTGCGATTGTGTCAACTGCTTTGTAGCCTGCGTTATAGCCTAAATGAGTGAATGGGATTTTTACAAGAAACATTCCTAAGTAAACTAGGAAGAAAATTAATGGTCCTAGAATGTTTCCTTCTTGAGCAAATGATGCGGATATTCCTGCAACAATTGGTAGAAGGGTGAACCAAAATAGCGAGTCGCCTATTCCCGCGATTGGCCCAAACAAGGCTACCCTAAGACCTGATATGGTTTCTCTTTCTGCTTTTGCTTCTTCAAGTGATAGAAGCATTCCCATTAACATTCCTGCTAAAGGTGGTGAGGTGTTGATAAAGTTTAAGTTGTCTTTCATAGCTTCTCTAAGTCCATCTTTGTCGTCTTTGTAGATTTTCTTTAATTCTGGCAACATTGAAATTAGCCAACCACCTGATTGCATACGTTCATAATTAAACATACTTTGAAGTAATGTACATCTTAAACCAACTTTTGTTATATCGGATTTGCTTAAAACTTTTTTTGTTTCTTTGTTAGATTCCATCTTCATCTCCTTGTTCACTACTACTTGGTACAGTTTTCAGTTTATTTTCTAATTCAACATCGTTGAAATATGAAATTAGTCCTATAACTACACCTATTCCAGCAATTGGAAGTAAATTACTGTATTGAATAAAGTTGGATAGTATAAAACCTAAAATTAGATATGGAACATATTTTGCTTTTAGCATAGTTTTCAGCAATAGCCCAAAACCTATCGCAGGAAGAATGCCTCCTGCTACTTGGAATGCATGACTTAACCATTCAGGCATTGATGTTACTAAAGATTTCATAGCATCTTGAGCAGCATAAGCTGATAGAAAGACTATTATTGAATAACTTATACCAACAATTAATGTGGCAACTACTGCATTATTAATAATTCCTTTATCATTAAGTTCTTCTGCGTACTTGTCTGTACTAGAGGCAAATACTGTAAAGCTTGAATAATAGAATAAAATTATATATTGCATCAAAAAGCTAAAAGGTAATGCTAGACCTATTGCCTTTTCTGGTGATGAGCCTGTTGTATGTGCTAATACTACAGTCATTACACCTGCTAAAACTGGGTTTGGTGGTTGTGTACCTCCCGCAGGAGTTAATCCTGCAAAGATTAATTCTGTTAAACCGCCCGCAATAATACCAAGTTTTAAGTCTCCCAAAATGGCTCCTGTGAGAGTTGATACGATAATTGGTCTAAAAATAAAAAATGCCTCTAGCCAAAAATCAACACCAACGATGAATGCCATAATTGAGAGCAAAATACCTTGCGTTAATGTTATATTCATACATTCGCTCCTCTCTTTTTAATAATTTTTTATCTTGTCATTTGGTACATCTTGAGCATAGATTTTTACTCCTTTAGACTTAATAAAATCTAAATCAATTATATCTTGTTCATCCAAATAAACTTTTTTTGAAAATTCCTTTTTCCCTTCAGAAAAATGAAGATTTCCTAAATTTAGTTCCATAATTGGAACCCCGCCTTCTATAAGTTTTCTGGTATCTTGAATATCTCTCACAACAAGAAATATCTTTTGTGACGCTGAAGCTTTATGAATAATTTCGATTGTTTTTTCCAAACTGAAAAATCTTGTTCCAGCTCCAGAGTTATCGGCAGTAATTGACATTAATTTTTGCTGTAATGGATCTTTTGAAACATCATCATTTGCAACAACAATCAAATTTGCTCCCAAACTTCTAACCCAAGTTACCCCAACTTGCCCATGAATTAAACGATTATCTATTCTTGTTAGTAATATATTTGGCATTTCCCCTCCTTCCTTCTCATTTATTACAAAATATTCGCTAAATTGGTCATAACCAATTTTAACTTGTAGTTCTAAAATAAGAATATCACTATTTTACATAATTGTAAACATTTTCACAAATAATATAATTTTGATTTTGCTTAAAATTAAAGGAAATTAAATATTAATATTTTTTTAGGTAATATTATCGTGGTGCAACAAATTATATTACATTCTTCCCTTTATTATTTTCTTATTTTTATATATAATAGAAATATGGTAATAACCAGTTGGTACAAAGTAATATATGTAATTTTAGAAAATTCGACTAAGCATTAATTGTTGAAGATTTCGAGAGCTATAGAATTACCGGGTTCTGTAATTTCGATATAAATGGGTTTCAGCATGAAAAAGAAGAAGTCGTATACATTCTTACATAGTAAAACTATTGTAAAAAACTATTTAAAGGAGCAAAAATTGATAATTACAATCACGCCTAATCCTGCAATAGATATAGCGTATTTTATTGAGGATTTCAAAATAGATAATATACATAAAGTTTCTAAGATATTTAAGACTGCCGGTGGTAAAGGGTTAAATGTTTCGAAGGTGCTGAAAATCTTGGGTAGTGATATTTTGGCTACGGGATTTTTAGGTGGAAATAGTGGAAACTATATTAGAAATGAGTTGGAGAGAATTGGTATCAAAAATAAATTTATTGATACGGACGGAGAGACAAGAACGACTTATTCTATAAACGATAATTTGAATGGGACTACGACTGAAATTAGAGAGGCTGGTCCAAATATTTCTAAAAGTGAAAATGAAGAATTTTTTGAATATTTGTCTTCAATGGATGATGAAGGAAATATTTTTGCTTGTAGCGGATCTCTACCAAATGGTTTGGATAGCGGATTTTATGATAGGATGTTGGATATATTAGAAAACAATAAAGTAATTATTGATACTTCTGGGGCTAATCTTAGACATATTGTTTTTGATGCGAAGAAAAAGCCTTATGCTATTAAGCCAAATATTGATGAAATTAGAGATTTGTTTGGAGAAAAAATTGATTCAATGTCTAAGAGGGAACTTTTAGAGCAAGAAGCATTTAAGAACATTCCAATCGTGATTATAAGTCTTGGAAAAGATGGCTGTGTTGCTAAGATTCATAATAAATATTATGAATGCAAAGTTCCTAAGATTGAGGCGATCAATCCAGTGGGAAGTGGAGATTCTTCAATTGCTGGGCTGGCATATTCTATTAGTAATGATTTGAGTGAAGTAGCTACATTGAAATATTCTATGGCATGCGGTGTATTGAATGCTTTAGAAGAAGAAATTGGTCACATCAATATTGACAATTTAGAGTCAACTTTAGAAAAAATTGTGGTAAATGAAATTTAGTTTGAGATTTGTTTTTGTTTTATGAATGGGAGTATAGTATAATTAAAGTGGTAGTAACCAGTTAACTAAAATAGAAATTTAAATTAGGGAGGAGAAATGTTTAAATTAAGAAATCAAAACGTCGATGCAAAACACTATCAAAATACATTAAAAGAAATTAGTCATCAACCTGAAAAATGGAAGATAGCTTTTGAAAATTACAATAAGTATTCTCAAGAGATTGATGATTTTCTAAAATCAATTGAAGATTCATCAGAAGAAAAAGTTAGAGTTGTTTTTACAGGGGCTGGTACTTCAGAATATGTGGGAAACATTATTGCTGATTATTTAGGAAAGAATGATAGATTTAGATTTGAATCAATTGCAACAACAGATATTGTTTCATCTCCATACATTCACTTAAAGAATGAACCAACATTGTTAGTTTCATTTGCAAGAAGTGGTAACTCTCCTGAAAGTTTAGCTGCTGTAAAACTTGCAGATAAATTAATCGATAACATTCATCATTTAGCGATCACATGTTCACCAGAAGGTAAGTTAGCTCAACAATTGGGTACAAGAGATGATTCTTATGTTTTACTAATGCCTGAAGGTACAAATGATAAGGGATTTGCAATGACTTCATCATTCTCATCAATGATGCTAAGTTCCTTATTAATATTTGACACTTTAAGTGATGAAGAAAAGAAAACTAGAGTTGAATATATTACTAAACAAGCAGATTATGTTTTATCTCAAGAAGATAGAATAAACGAATTGGGTGATTTTGAATTTGACAGAATAATTTACCTTGGCTCTGGCCCATTATATGGACTTACAAATGAATGTAGATTGAAGATTTTAGAATTGACTGCAGGAAATATTTCTTCAATGTATGAATCAAGCTTAGGTTTCAGACATGGTCCTAAATCATATGTCGATGATAAAACATTCATCGTGGGATTAGTTTCAAACAATGATTACACAAGACAATATGATTTAGATATCTTGAATGAAATTCACGGAGATAATATTGCAAGAAAAATTTTAGCTCTATCCCCTAAAAAACTTGATGTAGAATTTGAACAATTTGTAATTGACACTCCAGAAAATATTGAAGATGTTTATATCGCACTAGTGTATGTAATCATCGCTCAACTATTCTCTGTAATGGCTTCAGTTTATGTAGGAAACGAAACTGATACACCATCTAAAACAGGTACAGTTAACAGAGTTGTAAAAGGCGTTACAATTCACGAATATAAATAAGTTTAGGAGTAAATATGAAAATTATATCAGAACAAAAATTTAAAAGACTTGAAAATTTATCAAATAAAGATGGCGTAATCGCAGCACTAGCAATTGACCAAAGAGGTGCATTCGAAAAAATGATGCCTGGTATTGAAGGCGAAGAAAGAACTTCAAAAATTAAGGAATACAAAAACCTTATTTCAGAACACTTAACGCCATACGCTTCTTCAATCCTACTTGATCCAGTTTATGGTTTAGATGCAATCAACAAGAGAGATAAAGATGCTGGTTTACTAATGGCGTACGAAATTACAGGTTATCGTGATGACTACAGACTATTAGATTTAACAGAAAATCTTTCAGTTAAAAGAATCAAAGAAATGGGTGCAGATGCAGTAAAAATCTTACTTTACTACGATGCAGACGATACTGAAGAAAACAATGACAAAAAAAGAGCTTCTATTGAGAGAGTTGGATCAGAATGTCTTGCTGAAGATATGCCATTCTTCCTAGAAATCTTAACATACGACAACAAAATCAAAGACCAAAAATCAAAAGAATTTGCCAAAGTTAAACCACACAAAGTTTTAAGTGCAATTAAAGAATTCTCAAAAGAACAATACAATGTTGACGTACTAAAATTAGAAGTTCCTGTAAATATGAACTATGTTGAAGGATTCTCTGATGACTATGTTTACACTAGAGAAGAAGCTCTAAAACATTTCAAAGACCAATCCGACAACACAAATCTTCCAATCCTATATCTAAGTGCTGGTGTTAGTGCAGAACTATTCCAAGACACTCTAAGATTTGCAAATGAAGCCGGAACAGAATTCCACGGTGTACTTTGCGGTAGAGCAACTTGGGCTGGCGGCGTAGATGTATTCCTAGAAAACAAAGAAGACGGAATAGAATGGATTAAAACTACAGGTAAGGACAACATCGAATCATTAAATAAAGTAATAAATGAAACATGTAAATCATGGAAAGAAAAACTTGGTACAAACTAATCCTCTTCACAATTTGCAACCACATGATTTACGCTTGCTTTTTTTAATAAAATGGTATATACTTTAATTGTAAAATTATTTGAGTACCATAATCATAAAAAGTACAGAGCCTGATACAAATGACTTCACAGTCATCTTGTAGCAGGTTCTGTGCTTTTAAAATGGAATTTTTAGGGTGTTTTTGGGTGTTGGAATGGGAGTTTGTGCAATGGACTTTCTGGAGGAAGAGAGTGATAGGTGTGGGAATAAAAATGTGGACAATAATGGGATTTTCTGGAGGATGGGAATGATGGTGCGTGGGAATGGGATTTTGAGGTATATAAGAGTTTCTGTAGGATGAGAGTGTTGGTGCGTGGAGATGGGATTTTGAGGTATAATGGATTTTCTGGAAGATGGGAGTGTTGGTCGTGGAGATGGTTTTTTTTGGTGAGATTAGCGGAATTATGGGTTGAAATGCAGTGTTGTGTATATTTATTTAATTAATTTATTAAATACACTTAATTTTATGGTCCGTTTATACCCCTCTAGGGTATTTCTAAGACCATACAAAATTTTTTTATGGTCTAAAATAACCCCTCTATGGTATATTTAGTACCATATTTTATGTTAATAATTTCACTTTTTATTTGATTTTTCTCTATTTTCTTAATTTTCCCTTTTATTTTTCATTTCATATTCAACTTTTCTGAATACATAAAATTTTATGGTATCTATTATACTCCCGAGTGGTAAATTCAGACCACAAATTTTTAATTTATACTCTTTTTTATACCTCCCCAGGGTATTTGGGTACCATTACTTCTCGAAAATTCTGAAATAACTGCACTTAAAATCTTGCTCCACAACACTCACTCCTTACACCTCTCTATTTAAACCGGTATATACCCTCCTCCGGGGTATCCTCCTCTTCCTTTTCTCCACAACAGAAAAAAGAGGCCGAAGCCTCTTTTTCCATTTTTTCATCTATCTTTTTCCAATCAGTCTTCCATCCCAAGTAAAGTTGTACCATCTTCCGTCAATCCATTGTTTTCCAGAAACTCTTGTACCTGTAGAAGGTCTTAGATATCTCCATACACCGTCAATGTATTGCCAGCCGTACGCTTGAGTGCCTGTGCCTTCTCTGAAGTACATCCAACCTAGTGGAAGTTTTTGCCAGCCTGTGGCAAGTGTTCCTGAATTTCTGAAGTATCTCCATGAGCCGTCGATAAATTGTTTACCTTGTACCATTGAGCCGGAACTTAATCTGAAGTAGTATTTTGCACCATTTTCAGGGTTTGTCCACCAGCCTTTTTGATATCTTGTTTCAGGTCCTTCAAGTGATAGCCAGATTTTATTATTTTCGTGGTATGTTTGAGCCATTGATTCACCCTTGGAATTGAAGAATTTCCATGTCTTGTTTATCCATTTCCATTCTGACTTGGCTTGTTTACCGTGGTCGTAATATGTCCATTTACTTCCAACTTGTTCCCAACCATGTCTTTCTTCAGGTTTTTCTTTATCAGCTAATTCTTTTTCTAGCTCTTCAGCTCTCTTTTCAGCTTCTTCTTTCGCTTTCTTCATAGATTCAAGCTCTTCCTTAAGTCTAGCTTCTTCTTTTTGTAGGTCTGAAATTTCTTTTTCTTTCTCTACAACTTTATCTTCAGCTTCCTTCTTATCCTTTTCAATTTGTTCCTTATCTTTCACTTCTTGCTCAAGTTCAGAAACTTTAGCTTCTAGAGATTTAACTTTTTCAGTCTTTTCTTTAAGTTCTTGTTCAACTTGTGCTTTTTGTGCAGTTAATTCTTCAAATTGTTTTGTTAATTCCGCTACTACCGCTCTAGCTTTAGCAACTTCTGATTCAGGATCTTCTAAAATATTTTCAAGTTCTTTCTTAGCTTTATCTAATTCAGCTTTTGTATCAGCAATTTCTTTTTCTAGAGCAGCTTTTTCATCTTCAAGTGCTTTAACTTTTTCTTTAAGAGAATTGATTTCTTCTTTAAGTTTTGCTATTTCTTGATTTGCCGCTTCTAGGCTTTTTTCAAGTTCTGATATCTTATCTTTAGATTCTGTTAATTCAGTTTCCTTAGAATCTAATTCTTTTTGTTTTTCAGCTAATTCTTTTTCTTTTTCAGCTAAGTCTTGTTTTAGTTTTTCAACTTCTTCTTTTAATTTTTCATCATTCATAGGTATTTCATAAAGTTCAATTTCTCCAATTGACATCATATAATTGGTTGTAACTTTATCGTAGGTATCTTTAACGATTACTTCTACCTTTGTATATGCAATATCATTAGTTAATATTTCTGCTATAGCATCGTCCACTTTGAATTGGTGATCTTTAGTAAATACTAGTTCTTTGCCGTTATAGACATTTACTGTAATATTCTTCAACGAACCATTACCATTAGGTCTTTTTGCAACTATTACTTTATTTAGTAATTCTCTTTCACCTTGTGGTGTCAATGTAATAGTTTGTGGCAGTTTAACATTTTCTGGTAATTTTCCATTTTCATCCCAGTTAGCTTCCCAATTCCATTTCAATTCTGCTAATGAAGTTCTATCCCCGTCGTTTACATTTGATAGAGGAGCACCATTCTTACTTTCGTACGCACTTTCATCACCTGAAACTACAATTTCATCAATTGGTACTCTAGTAACTTCAACTTCTGGAGTTGGTTCTTTTTCTTCTTCTCCAATAGCTTCTTTGTAGAATAGATTTTTATCAACTAATTGAGCATTTGTCATGTTAAAGTCAACTACAGTATCTTTCAACGCTTGTAATTCAATTGTTGCTAATTCACCATCAGTATTAATTGGGCTGATATTGCCATTTCCTAACATCATATAAATATCTGTCTTACCATCAGTATGGGTTCTTTCTTTAGAATATGAATCCATATCTTTTGTTAATTCAGCTTTTGAGATGCTCAATAGTTTGAAATTATCTTTATTTAGTGGAATTTCAGCACTTAATGCATTTACATCTTTTAGTCCCTTTCCTTTAAGAGTTAATGTAAGTTTTTCTCCACTTTTAACTTCAGTTTTATCTGCGGATAGGACAATATCTCCTGCAACTTTCTTCTCATTTGTGTATTGTCTATCTTCTGCTAATGTTTGAACTAAATTAATATCATAGGCATCGATTAAACCATTCTTATTGTAGTCGAATTTTTCAACATATCCATTCCAGTCTGAATCTACTGGTTTAAGACCTGAATAGTTTTCAAAGAATGTTAAATCTGAGGCATCAACAGTTCTATCGTTATTTGTATCTCCTAAGATTTCCATCTTTGATCCATTATCCTTCAAGATATAGAATTCAGAACCTGAACCAAATCCGCCCACTGCTTCTTTAATTAATATTCTTACATATCTTGCTTTTAGATCGCCGAAATCGTGATTTTTTGGATTACCTGTTCTTTCCCATGTTAAATCCTTACCTTCATCCCAATGTCTACCATCTAAACTTGTAGATATCTTGTACTTAGTGATTGTTCCATTTCCTGCATCTTCACGTGGAATGTATTCCAAATGATCTAAGCTATATATGCCACCTAAATCAGCTGTAACTGTGATTGGAACTTGAGAAATACCCCATTTTGTATGCCATGCAGTTGTTGGATCTAAATCGAACATATTTTTAACTGGTGTACCAGGTTGATCTTCCTTATCGATCGTTACATTTGTCGCTTTTATAGCATTTCTATAAGGATCTAATTCAGTAGTAACTTTTAGTTCTTCAGACCAATCAGAAACACCTTTTGTATTTCTTGATCTAATATTAAATGTATATTCTGTACCATTTTTTAGACTTTCAAATGCTTTTTCAATCCCTTTAATATTTGTATAAACATTTCCTTCAAATTCGATTTCGTATGTTTGTGCATTTTCTGCTTCATCCCATGCCAATTTAATTGAATCATGAGTTACTTCACTTGCTCTTAAATTTGTAGGAACGCTTGGTAATACTTCATCTGTAACTTCTACTTTATCTCCATTTACAAATCCTGTAAGATTTATCTTCAATTCAGTTTCATTAACATTTACCTTAGCTAATTTAACCTTAAGTACTGGATTTTTCTTGATTTCAACATCTTCAAATGATGAACCTTCTGTTGAGAATTGATTCAAATCAACATTTTCATCATAGAAATAAACATTCGCACTATTTTCATATTCTTCTAACGTCTTCACTTCTTTAAGATTAATAGTTGTGTCATTCGCTAATGCTTTTACTGTTTCAGGTTTTTCAGACACATTAATTAATAATTCTGTTGATCTGTCTGAAACCATTCCTTTATAATTACCTTTTGTCTTATTAATATTTACTTCAAGGTTTTTGTCTTTTTGATCTGCTGTGATTAAAGTAGTCGCACTTTCTCCATTTTCATAATTGAATGTCTTACCGTCATCTTCAAATACTTCAAACTCACTATGACCATCAGCGTAGATATCAAATATTCTATGACTTCTATCTATTTGATTTGGGTTATTATTTGGTTTGTACATTGGTAAGATTGAACCATTCTTAACGAATACTGGAAGCTTCCAGAATGGTGCATCAAATCCGTTTAATATTTGTCCACCTTCATATTGTTTACCTGTGAAATAATCAATCCAAGTTTCATTTTCTGGTAGATAAATACCGTCTCTAACGTCATCGTAAGTTTCTTCATTCATTTGTGTATCTTGATACACAGGTGCAACTAACAAGTTTTTACCAAACATATATTGATATTGTGTGCCAGTTCCATGAGTAAATTCATTAGGGAATTCTAAGAACATAGCTCTTATCATTGGCATACCTGTATCAGTAGCTTCTTTTGCTAGAGTATATGTGTATGGCATGAATTGTGATTTCATTTTTAGATACATTCTATTAATTGAAACATATGGTTCTCCATGTTCCCAAGGATTTTTTTGATATGTTCCCCAACCATCCATATATAATTGAATAGGAGTGAATGTCTTCCATTGTGTATCACGTGTCATTATTAATGGACTACCTCTCCAAATACCGTCCATATCTGAACCTACATTTGGAATACCTGACAATCCTGTACCGATATATGTTGGTAAGTGGAATCTAATATATTCCCAGTTACCACCAGATTGGTCACCAGTCCAAATTGAACCATATCTTTGTGTACCAACCCAACCATCTAATGTAACAATGCTAGGTCTTGTATTTGTTGCTTTCTTTTGGTATTCATATACATCAGCAATACCATCTAATCCAAAATCATATCCATATCCAACCCAAGCCACGTCAGTTTTTAACGCTCTAACGCCAGCAACAGAGATTTCTTTTTCAATATCTCTTTCGCCCTTCTTAGGATTTTCAGGATCTTTTGGATGCAATGCCTCTTGAGTCCAAAGTCCAGTTTCAATACCTTTACTATTTGCATACTCAGTAAATTGTTTTAGATTTTCAATATCTCCATCTAAACTATCAGTTTGACCATATCCCGCACCATAACCGTCGTTAGGTAAAAACCATCCTAATGGTACATCATTCTTAATATATCTATCAATAACAGCTCTTGCGGAGAATTGGTCATCATTGTTTAATGTTTCTTTATGTCCATCATCTCCAGAATATTGTCCTGGTTGATAATCTCTATACCATTTTCCATCTTCAAATAATTTTGCACCACGACTGCCTTCTGCAACTTCAACCCATTGGTCTCTGTTATATGCATTTAAATGAGCAGGATAAAAAGCAAATTCTGGTAGAAATGCAGGTTTACCTGAAAGATTAGTGTATTCGTCTAACACACCCTTTGGACCTTTACCAACAAAATAGAATGCATCTATTCTGTCTTCATTATGAATTGTTTTAACGACATTCGCATCAGATGAACCAAAATCATATTGTCCAGGTTTGAATGTATTTCTCACAACCCCATAACCATTTGTTGACCAATAAAATGGTGCTGGAGATGAAACTCCCCCATCAGTCCACCTGTTTTCATTAACAATTTTTATAACTTTTCCTCTATGAGAAAATCTACCATTTTGAACACCACCTCCATAGAAGTATTCATTCTTATCATTTGCTAAAGTTTGAATAGTACTTCCATCTTTATGATTAAGTGGTTTACTTTCTTCAAAAACTACTTTATCCCCATTAAGTAATTTCATTTTTGAAGTAGCTTTATCAACTTCTAAAACTAAATCCTTAGAAGCGATTTTTAACTTTCCATTTTCTTCCTTAACAGTAGCCTTTACCGCCAATCCTTCTGATTTATAATGATCGAAATCATGTAAAATCGGTGTGGTCTTATGCTCTTCGTTATTAGGAACAGGGTCTTCTACAAACTCCCCTGTAGGATCCATATACACTCTGACAAGGTTATCTTTGTAAAATTGAACTCTTACCTTTTCCCCAGTACTAATATTTAGAACCGTTGAATACTCATCTTGTTCAAAAGATTCAACAGTTCCCAACTGGTTGTAACCTTTATATGCTGTATCCATTTCCTGAGCATATGTATTCTTAAATCCGATCATATTTAATAACATAATCGCACTTAAAAGTAGACTAAAAATTCTTCTAAAATATTGATATTTTCGCATATTCCCTCCTTTTAATGTTACTTGGATTATATCAAAACACCGATTTAAATATCAACGATTTGGGATGAAATTGTTATCACCATTTTTACTGCGCAAGCGGTTACATAACGCGCAAGTGGATATTACCAGTGATTACAAAAATGTTAATAATATTTAACTTTTAGAAAGTGAATTGGCAAAATATTTTTTGAGGAGAAATTAAGCATATCCTTTGGAGATGTTAATAAATACAGTATTGATGGGAAATTATTCAATGAAAAGAATGTTGGATTAATTTATTTTCAAATATTTTAGAGAATATAAATGGTAGTTACCATTGTGGAGGGGGAGAATTTTTTGGTGCATCAATATCTGTTGGGGTTGCAGGGTGTGGCATTGTGGTCGAGTGTGGAACTTTAGAGGTGTGAGGGTTGTGGTTTGTTGTTGGACTTTAAGATGAGGGGTGAAGGTTCCGGGATCGTAGGTGTGGAACTTTTGTAGAAGAGGGGTACGCGATTGTGGTTGTGAGGTTTGTGGGTGGAATGGAGTGATTTGGGGTTGGGGGATTCCAGTTGGAGGTGGAAGTGATGTTAGTGGTGTTGGCCCAGGAAAACAAACACCATAAATATCAGTTTTTAATATATTAGCACCATATTAAATTTTCGCCTTTTTGGTGCTAATTTCGCCAAAAAATTTTAGCACCATTTGTTGTATTTTCATATTTGGTGCTAGTTGCAATCGAAAAGTCTAAAGGTTCTTAAAATATAAGTGATATTAATGCCCCATTCCTCATGATCCTATCATGAATGGAAGTAAATCCCTTTTTTTAAAATTTAGTTCCAAATGGGCTCGAACGCTTTGTTTCATAGGATAAATGAAATAACCGAAAAACGGTCCATGCTTATATCAACTACATTTTCGCTAGTCCTTTCCGCATTCTACAGCCTCCTCATTCTCACATAAAATCACACAATTCCTCCTTTAAAAAAAGGAAGAGCCTTGATACGATTACCAAGGCTCTGTATGAAAAAATTAAAAAAATAATATTTCTTAATACTTATTATTACCTTATATTTAATATATCACTAATTACTAAAAATGTACAGCTTAAAATAAAAACATAATCCAATATTGAAAGTTTTTCGTCTTCTTCATTAAATAGTTTTCTTTGAAAGAATATTATGAAGATGATAAATAAAATGTTTATCGCAATTTTAATATAAGGTAAAATTGTTTGATCAATAAATTTGTAAAAATAGAATTCTATAGAAAGTATTATTAAAAATATTATGGAAAATATGTATTTTTTCTTCATTATTTCATCCCTATTTAAAAGCTCAACCATAACTGTTGGGGTACCCCCTCCCCAGCAGTTATGGTGAACTTTACAACATATATAAATTTTTATTGTTAGATTCCATCGTCTGATATTTCTTCGTCGGACTCTACTAATTCGAAATAGTCAATGGATTCTTTTCCAGTTGTGATTATTTCTTCTAGATATTTTTCAATATCTTGTTCGTCACTTATTAACGCTTGATATGTAAGTGCAAAGTTAAGTCCTGATAATACTCTTACATTTTCTTGTTGCCCATATAGTAGGACTGATCTGTTGAATGGTGTGCCACCTTTTAGGTCAGTGATAAATACTATGTTTTGATAGTTTTGAAGTGATTCGTATGCTTCTTTTATCCTGCCGTCAAGTATGTCAAAGTTGACTCCCTCTTCAAAGTTGACTACTTTAAGGTTTTCCATTTCTCCAACTACTAGGTCTAAGCCTGATTTTAGTCCTTCTGCATATTTGCCGTGGGCAAGTATTATTACTCCATTAGCCATATTAGAATACTCCTAGGAATCCACCAGCGATACCGATTACTAATAGTAAACCAATACCGTAGATTGGAGTCCATTTTTTCTTAGTGAATAAGAAGTAAAGCATCATTGTTAATGCTAAAGGAATAGCGTTTGGAACGATTCCGTCCAAGATTTCTTGAACATTGATTTTAACTGGTTGTTTTTCATTTCTATTGAATTTGATTTCTGATTTGCCATTTCCTAAAGATACAACTGATGAATCATCTTTTAGTTTATCTGTGATTTTTCCATCTTTTTCTTCGTAAAGATATTTTGCATAATCAGGTAATTCTTTGTCATCAACTACTGCTACAACTGGAACAGCTACGTTAGTTTCCCCATTTGGAATTTCTAATTTAGTAGTTGTACCACCGTATAGGCAAGTTAATGCTCCTACAACGAATACACCAAGTATTGATGCTGCTCTTGTAAATTCTTTTGCATTTGCGGTCAATATTCCGATGGCATTTGTACCCATCTTATATGACCAATGCATTAGCCAATAACGAATACCGAATTGGAACACGTTAAATACTAATAAGAATATGAATGGTGCGGCAATGTTTCCTTGTAATGCCATGTTAGATGTCATACCTGCAACGATTGGTACAAGTGTGAACCAGAATAGTGCGTCACCGATACCACCAAGTGGTCCCATTGCAGAAACTCTAACCGCACGAATTGTTTGAATATCAGCTTTGTTTTGTTCAAGTGATAAAATTATTCCCATTACAAATGTTACTAAGAATGGGTGTGTGTTGAAAAATTCTAAGTTATGTGACATGGATGCTGATAAGTCGTCTTTATCAGTGTGAATTTTCTTCAATCCAGGCAACATACTGTATAGCCAGCCAGAAGCTTGCATTCTTTCATAGTTAAATGAAGCTTGTAAAAATAGTGATCTCCACACCATTTTATTAAGTGTCTTTTTGTCTATTTTTTCAGCTGGAGTTGTGTTTTTATATGAACTAGGTATATTATATTCCATCTTCTTCTCCTCCAGTCGCTTCTATGTTTTTAAGTTTTGTTTGGATTTGGTAATCCCAGAATGCTATTGCAAATCCTATTAATGCAAGTAATAGTAATGCAGAACCACCTAATTTACCTGTAGCCGCAACTATAACTGCAAGAGCAAATCCTGCAAAATAGAATCCCCATAAATCCTTTGATAACATTACTTTAAGTAATATTGCAAACCCAACGTATCTCATCATTCCACCTGCTGCTGATAAACCATTCATCAACCATTCAGGTATTGCTTCAGCTATTTGCTTACCATATGATGCACCAGCTAAGAAGAATATTAAAACAATGATTCCAAATATTGTTCCTAAAGCTGCCATTGCAAAATAGTTAAGTTTTTCAATACCTTTTGTGTCAGCTTCGTGAGCATACGCATCAGCTTTAGCCATTAATGGTGACATAAGTGTGAATATGAATGTTACACCATATTGTCCAAGTAATGCGAATGGTATTGCAGCTGCTACAGCCGCTGTTGGTTCAAATCCGGAAGTAATAGCAAATACAGTTGCCATAATTCCACCGATAACAGCATTTGGTGGTTGAGCTCCCCCAACAGGCATGTTACCAATTGTCATAAGTTGATAGGTCGCACCTACCACTAGTCCTGTGTCTACATCGCCTAAAATTGCACCAATTACAGGTCCCATTACAATAGGTTGATATATTGATTCTAGGAAACTGAACTGATCAATTGCAGCTATAAATGTAACTATAAACACAAGTACTATTTGTAAAATGTTATAATCCATTTTTTCCTCCTTTTATAGATTTTTATAACCGAATTAATTATTAAATAGTTTGTCGATATTTTCTTTATTTTCTGAAGGAACTTTTCTGATTTCTAATTCAATACCTTTATCTCTAAGCTTCTTGAATGTTTCTACATCGTCATCATCAACTGCCACAACTCCAACAACAACTCTTTTACCTTCTGCCATGTGCATGTTTCCGATATTTACTTTATCAATTGGAACTCCGCCTTCAACAAGTCTAAGTACATCTTGTGGAGTTTCACAAATTAAAAATATTTTTTGACGATCGGCTGCTTTCCCAATTACATCAATTGTTTTTTGAATGGAAAAATATCTTGTTGCAACTCCATTTGGTGCAGCCATGTCCATCAATCCTTGTCTCATCTTATCTTTCGCAACTTTATCATTAGCTACTAATAATAAATTTGCACCAATATGATTTGTCCATTGTGTAGCTACTTGACCGTGTATTAGCCTATTGTCAATTCTTGTAAGTAAAATGTTTGGCATATATTCCCCCCTTTTATTTTAATTAGATATAATCCTTGAAATGCTATATCTACTTGCCTTTACTTCTATACCTTTTGCTAATTCAACAAAAACAATATCATCTTTAACACTTGTGATTTTTCCATATAAACCATTGGAAATCATTACTTCAGCACCAGGCTTTAATGATAAATGTATTTCTGAGAATTTTTTCTTTTGTTTAGTTATCTTCACTAAATTTACTATCTGCAAAATAAGCAACATAATTGCAATAATAATAAATAATGCAATACCTGCAGATAATATCTCTCGCCATGTTGGCATATTACCTCCTTATTATGTTATATAAATATAAGTGGTTACTACCATTTTATTATAGCATACTTTCGACTATTTGCAAACAATTTCTTCATAATTTATTAAATAAATAATTTCTAATTAGCTGAATACTACTGATTGGCTCAATTACTCAGCTTTTATATAAAAAAAGATTTTTTTGACAATGATATCGAATCTATGATTTTGGGCATTTTACAGCATTTCAGAAACGTTTTATAAAAAATATAATTTTTATTATAATATAATGTTTAAATATAAGAAAACAAGCCATTTATAAGTATTAATCGTGTGAATGTTTGATTTGTTTTTTGCAAATGAAATATATATATCTTGTCTTAATGAATATAATGTAGTATAGTTAAATGGTAACGACCACTTAACCCCTGTGGTTACTAAAAAGCTTACCACTAAAGATATTGAAAATAACCATTTTAAAATTTTGAATAGCAAACATAATGTATATATGCTAAAATTATAAATATAAGTAAATATGAATTATAGAAAAAGCAAAAAATTCATATTTTTATTAAATATTGAGATTAAGAGAGGAAAATTTTGGAAGAAACAAATACTCTTTATAAAAAGTTAATAATGTCACTAAAAGAAGAAATATCTAATATGGATGTAGGTGATAAGATACCGTCTGAAAGACAACTATGTAATATTTACGACATTTCACGTACAACGGTTAGAAATGCGATTACCGATTTAGAACATTCCGGATTGTTGGAGAGAATTCAAGGTAAAGGTACTTTTGTTGCCAAACCTAAAGATAATAGACAAAACCTGTCAAATTACTACTCATTCACCGAAACAACACGAGAAATCGGTAAAACACCTAAAACCGTTATTTTAGAATACCATATTAGAACTCTGGATAAAGAAAATCTTGAAATCTTAGACGCAGAAGAAGATGAGCTATTTATCGACTTCACAAGACTTAGATTGGCAGACAACGAGCCGATGCTTTTAGAAACAACATATCTTAAATATGATGAATTCCCAGATATTACAAAGAAACTTCTTGAGGAATTGCCACTATATGAAATATTTGAACAAAAATATAATAGAAAGATTGTTAAAGTCACTGAAACATTCTCAGCGACAGTTCTAAACAGAGAGCAATCCTCACATCTAAAAGCCAAAGATCACTCGTCATGTCTAAAAATTACACGTTTCTCTTACGACAAGGGCAACAATGTGATTGAATTTACAAGATCTTATGCGCCTGAAGACAGATTTAATTATGAAACAACTTACTATCCTAAATAAACTTATTTAAAAGAAGAGGAGCTATTGCAGAATGACTTTTGGTTATTCTGTAACAGCTCTTCTTTTACATCTCTACGCCGACAACACCCCCATTATCTCCGCCTTATCATCAGTCGTTTTAAGGATGTTTACATTCTCTGCTTTCATCAATTTTTTAGAGACGGTTGCTAAATTTCTCAAATGTTCTTCTTCACCCTTTCCTTTTGGAATTAGGAAGGAAATGATGACTTCAACAGGGTTTTCGTCTAATGTTTCCCAATCGCTGATTTGTTGTGCATTCCTAAGAAATAGTATTTTTGGTTTCTTGATTGAATCGGATTTTGCGTGTGGAATGGAAAATCCGTTTATCATTCCTGTTGAGCCTACTTCTTCTCTTTCTAAATAGGCGTTGTATACATCATCAATGGAATCGCTAATACCTGCCTCTACAGAAATTTCCGCTAATCTTTTTAAGACTTCATTTCTTGTTGATAAATTTTCTGATAGAAAAATGTCTTTTTCTGTAATTAATGCCATTTTATTGCTCCTTTATTTCGATTTTTTTCTTGTCATTCCTAATGCTACGGCTCCAACTAAAGAACCTATCAATATTGCTATTACCCATTGGAATGGATGTGTAACCACTGGTAACACTAAGAATCCACCATGTGGTGCTGGCACTTGCACCTTAAACAAATAGGTCAAAACGGCTGCAACAGATGATCCTAACATAAAGCTTGGTATTGCCTTTAATGGATCTTTTGCGGCAAATGGAATTGCCCCTTCTGTGATGTGAGTTGAGCCAAGAATTGCATTCACATACGCTGAGTTCTTTTCTTCTTTTGTGAATCTGTCCTTAAATAGTAATGCTGAGAATGTTGTTATTAATGGTGGTGCAATACATGCAGCAGATACCCCTGCCATAAATGAGTAATTTCCTTGTGCAAGCAATGCTGTACCTGTAACATATGCTGCTTTATTGATTGGTCCACCAAAGTCAAATGCGCACATTACTCCTACTATTATTCCTAGAAGTATTGGGTTTGAACCTTCAAAACCAGCCAAGAAGTCCATCATGCTCTCGTTGATTGAATTCATAGGTGCGACAACTATTGTCATAATCAAACCGACAATCACAACACTTAGGACTGGATAAAGGAATATCGCTTTTAATCCATCTAATTTCTTAGATAAACCTCTCAATGCTCTTTCTAGCAATTTGATTGTATAACCTGCTAAGAAACCACCTAAAATACCACCAAGGAAACCAGCTCCGCCACTACTTGCTATCATACCAGCTACAAAACCTGACACTAACGCTGGTCTCTTACCAATACTTTGAGCAATATAAGCTGAAAGAATAGGAGTCATTAATCCCATTGCAACTCCACCGACTTGATTAAATCTCGCAGCAATTTCATTGAATTGTTCATTGTTTGGATCGGAAGAATATATTCCCCATAAAAATGAAATAGCGATTAAAACCCCACCACTTACTACAAATGGTAGCATGTGAGATACACCATTCATCAAGTGTTTATAGATTTGTCTACCAATGCTATTTGAATCTGATCCATCCGCATCATTCGTTAAAATATTTGAATCTTCATTGTCAATAGGATACTTTACTTTCCCTTTTCCAGCCAATGCATCTTGAATCAATTTTTCAGGTTGCTTGATTCCCTGTAAAACTGGAACATCTATGATTCTCTTTCCCTTAAATCTTTCATCGTGAACATCTTTATCAGAGGCAATAATGACAGCTTCCGCTTCTCGAATCTCTTCATTTGTCAATTCATTTTCGATGCCCACTTGTCCATGAGTTTCTACCTTAATGGTAACACCCAATTTTTCAGCAGCTTCTTCCAATTTTTCCTGCGCCATATATGTGTGTGCAATACCTGTTGTACACCCAGTGGCAGCAATTATTCTGTACTTCATTCGTTCCCCCTTCTTAAATTTTCCACTTTTATTTGTTTCATCAATTCATCAACATCTTCAAAATTAGTTAGGTTTTCTCTAAAAGCAGTAGAACTACCCGCAGCAACTGATTTTTTTAATGCCTCTTCTGGAGAATTATTTTTCATAATCTCCCCTACATACGTTGCAAGCAATGTATCCCCCGCCATTGCTGTATTTACCACTTGCCCCTTTGGAGCGTTACAATAAATAATCATGTCATTATTGATAAACATCGCACCTTCGCTTCCCAATGAAAGCAATATATTTTGAGCACCCATTCTTAACAACTCTTGACTCAATCGAATAAACTGTTCTCCATCCTTTACTTCTTCATTAAACCATGCGCAAAGTTCATCTTCATTTGGTTTTAGTAGGAATGGTCTATATTTGCATAAGTTTTTTACAAACATTGAAGAATTGTCTATTATCAACTTTACAGATTTTTCTTCTGTAATCTTACAAATCTCCTTCAGATATTCTTCATCTATTCCCTCTGGAAAACTTCCATTTATCGATAAAACATCATCCTTCTTCAAATTTTGTCTCAAATATTCGACAAATTCCTTTTTAGCCTCTTCCGAAATTTTTGGGCCCGGATTAACTTGAGTATATTCAGAATCCTCAGATAAAACCTTTGTGAATATATTAATCCTCGTTATCCCATCAACCTCTGGAAAATAAGTCTTAAGCCCCTGTTTTTCAATCTCTTCTTCAATAAAGTCACCTGTAAATCCTGCCTTAAATCCGGTAACAGTGCTCTCTATCCCCAATTCTTTCAAAACCAAAGAAAAATTTACACCCTTACCATTTGCAGTTAATTCTGTATAATTTGTTCTATTTACAGTGTTTGGTTCTAATCTTTCAGTCTCTACAAATAAGTCAATTGCTAAATTTGCTGTAAATGAATATATCATACATTCCTCCATTTCTACTTTAATTATATCATTAGGATGTTTTGTAAAATCATATTAAATATACCCTTTTACTCTCATTCTATTTCATGAAAAAAATTTATAGTTTCCTTTAACTCCTCACTAAAATCACTAATCTCTTCTATTGAAATAGCACCATCATTAATTAGCCTCGCAATATCAAATACCATATTAGACCTGCTTAACATAAGCCTTACACCAGGCTTCTTCTTATCACTATTAATCCTTTTTTCTAAAGCCCAAAACTTTGTAGATACAGGCAAATCCCTATCCAAACAATTAGCATATTCATCTAAAAGTCTTTCCATATATCTTTCTTGCCATCCTATAATTTTCTTCTTAAATAGTCTCCAATCTGACTCTAAAGGCTTATACATTTTATCTCCTCTCCGTTTTTCCATAATAGATCTTAAACTATTATTATATCTAGGTTTTGTAGATATATTTGGAAAAACTTCTTTTTTCATTATATCTTAAATAATTCGAAATATTCTAGTTATAATTAAATTTGTAATTTGGTGAAATTGAATCTTTATATTTTGTTAGCGAGAATGGGATTACATGTGAAAATGAGAAAATTAGTTTTACACATGTAGGATTTCTAAAATTACATGCGGGAATGAAAAAGTTAAGTTTACACATGTAATTCCATACTTGCGTTTACATGCGTAATATGGAGAGTGCAAATCACACATGTAAAATTACACTTTTGTCTACATGTGGGAATGAGAAATTGCGGATTAGACATGTAAAATTGCACTTTTCTATACATGCGAGAATGAAGAATTGGGAAATACACATGTAAAACAACTTTCCTTATCCAAATAATAAAAAATAAAAAGACCCAATAATTAAGAAAACAAATATATGTAATGTTTTCAAAATCATTAGGTCTTTATCTATCTACTAATTAGCTATATTTTATTTTATATATAAACTAATATAATCATATGGTTCAATAATCTTAGCACTATCTACTCGTTCCTCTAAAGCATTAATAAATTTGGAATCATCTATTAACTGCTTGTCTAAATTAATAGTTTTTTTAGTAGGATTGGCTAATCTAATCACATATCCAGCACTATTAAAATATGATGGATATATAGCTGAAATAATATAATCTTTTGAGAGATTTATGCCTTTATATTCTTTTGGTAGTTTTTTCTTATCACTTTGTAATGGCCAAATTTTATTATCTAATCTATAGATAAATTTATTTAGTTTTTGACTTTGATAAGAAATTGATGGCGATAATCTTTCTAAAGATTTTTTATATATTTTATTCTCATCAAATGTTCCTTCATCTAGCTTAAACGCAAACCTTCTATATACTTTCCCCGTTTCTTGAGCTAGTGGTGTTGGCATCATTATATGACCTTCATTTGTGGTATCTCCTGAAGCTCTACCAGGTCTCCATTCTAAATCAGGTTTCCCTAATTGTCCAGTTGTGGCAAATAAAGTGAAGTATAAATAATTATTTTTTCTTTCATACTCTTTTATAGCATCGAAGTATGTTGTAAAAATGTACCCATCATGCAATACGGAAACAGATTTATCAAATATTTCTATGTTTTCCGGTTTCTCTACATATTTTTTTTGCCATTCTTCTGGTATAACTTTAGTTGAATTATAGTTAAATCCATTCTGTATTTGAGCGATGGATTTTCCATCTTCTGATAATACATTTATCCTTAATCTCAATCTATGAGATAAAGTATTATTATCAAACTCTAATTTAGTTTCTATAGTCCCATCATGTAAAATAGAAATATATAGTTTATATCTTACTTCAACTTTATTTTCAGTATTATTGATTCTATCATCTAAATCATAAGGCAAATAATCTTTACCTTCTACCACAAGTTGATCTGTAATACTTCCCTTTTTATTAAATGCAGAATCAAACGTTAATATTTTTTCTTTTTCTTGTGGTAATGGAGAAAAATCATAGGTATCTCCATCATTACCCTGATCTGTTAATGTAAAAAGATTTTCTATTATAAGGTTATCTTCGAAATATAAGTTTATCCTTGAATCTTCAAAAATAATTTTTAAATTTTTTTTTCTATATACTTTTTATTATTTTCTTTTGCTGCATTTAACTCATTTTTGCTTTCTTTAAATTTTATTACTTTATAACCAAGAGCTGGTATTTTTACATCAATTAAAACATCTAGTTCGAAATATGGTGGCTCAGTAATAAAATCAAAACCTGTTGAAATTAATCTTTGCACATTTTCTCTTGGAGGATAATATTTTTCAGATAAAATTTCAGCCTTTACTCCTGATTCAAATTCTATATTTTTTGAATTAGTAACAATATGAATTTTCTTAAGACCGTCAAAATCATACAAGTCGGTATTGAGTACTATAACTTCATTATCATTCAATTCTATATTATCTGCTAATCTTTTTAATATAAGATTTTTAATTCCTTCAGCAATTTCTTTAGCTTCTTTTATTCTCTGATAAATATCAATTGCAACATCGTCACTTACACATCCACCAATGCTGTCATGAGCTTGATTTTGTAAAACTAATTTCCATAATCTATGTAATAGTCCTTTACCTATCTTAATTCCCAATTTTTCAGACATAACCATCATAGGTTCAATTTCTCTAATTATAGTTTGCTCTAAATTGAAATTTTCGATTTTTAATCCTGTTCTGGAAGAGCTTATGCTTCTATGCACCCTTGCATAAACAGGTTCTCTTAATTCTCCTCTATAAGCAGGTAAATCAGTCCTTTTTCTTATAATGTCAGCAAATTCTTCATAGTTCGATATTTTTATTTCATTTTCACTGAAACGATTTAGTTCATCAACTATAGAATTAATATTATGTAACATACTCTTCTGATCTATTCCTGAAGGAATAAGCACTTCTTCATTATTTCCTTTTTCGCTTAAAAAGTTTATAGAGGGATCTAATTTGTTTTCAACAAAATCTTTTTTATTATTTATAGAATCTAATGTCATTAATCCTGTCATATAACCAAAAGGAAAATAAATAGCATTGACACTTTTATCACCTAACCCTTTCCATTTAAAATATGGGGATGGCGAAATTTTATCAAAATTTATTCCTCTCCAAGCCATAAATGTGTCTATGCCCGCATGATTCAATATTGTAGGCAATTGAGAATTAAAACCAAAAGTATCTGGAAGATATCCTAACATCATAGGTTCTCCATATTTTATCTTTATATCATGAACACCTATAGTAAGATTTCTTAAAATTGATTCAGCATCTACTAACAATCCATCAGTTTGGCTATACCATGGCCCTACAAATAATCTATTTTCATTTATTAACTCTTTTATCAATGATAACTTTTCTGGATGAATTTCTAAATATTCATCCAAAATTGAAGACTGTCCATCTAAACAAAAATTTGCATCTTTATTTCTTTCTAGCTCTTCTAAAGCTTCTGTAAATACTTGATCACTTAGTACAATTGCATCTTCTTTAGTAAAATACCATTCTCTGTCCCAATGTGTGTGTTGTACAAAATATGCTTTAGTCATTTCTCTCCTCTACTTTTTTATGTTTTAATGATTTTAATAAATTAACCATCAATGCAGTTATAAGCCCACCAACTAAAATGGAAATTACATAACCAATAGGTTTATCTGTAAATGGTATTGCCATAAAAGTTGATAACATAGTCTGATGTGTCGCGCCAAACAAACCATTTAATCCTGCACCTATTGCAGAACCAACTACAATACTAGGTATTACTCTAAATGGATCATTTACGGCGAAAGGTATTGTTCCTTCCGTAATTCCTACAGCACCCATAATAATAGCTGTTTTTCCATTTTCAATTTCTTCTTTTGTATATAAATTTTTGTTCATTAAAGTAGCTAAGAACATTCCAAATGGTGGGATCGCAATAGCAAATAACATAGCAGTACTTGCCGCATATGCACCTGATGAAAATGATGCAACTCCGAATGCATAAGCAATTTTATTGATTGGACCACCCATATCAAACGCCATCATTCCACCTAGTAACGCTGATAACAACACTACATTAGTGCCAGACATGCCTTGCAGCCAATTAGTTATAGTTGTAGTCATTGAAGCTATTGGAGCCCCAATAATATACCAAAACACTAATCCAACTACTGCCGTTGTAACAGTTGGTATTAATATCAATGATTTTAATGTAATAACTTTCATTGGTATCTTTAATTTTTTTAACTCATTTGCTAGATAACCGCATGATAAACCAGTAATCATCCCGCCTATAAATCCAGTTCCCATTTCATTAGCTATCATACCTGTAATAAATGCTGGTGCTAATCCAGGTCTATCTGCAATAGAATACGCTACATAACCTGAAATCATTGGAACAATAAATTGAAGTCCCGTTTGACCAATCATTCTTACAACACCCCAAAAGGTATCAGTTGTATCCCAAACTGCTTGTCCACCAAAGATTACAGCTATCGATGTTAATAAACCAGCTGCAACAACTAATGGAATCATATATGAAACACCACTTTGGAAGTGTTTCATTACTCCTTTTTTATTTTTCATTATTTTCCTCCATTTTCTTCATATAGTTTAATAGCTTCTAATATAACTGATTCTCCATATTTTACTACATCATGAGTATCTTTATTAATTATAGTTTTTCCATCAAATCTATCTACATCAGATACATTTGTATCTACTGCAAAAATTACAATATCTGCACTATCTATATCCTCCTGTTCTAACCTATCTTCTACCCCCATAGCTCCTTGAGTTTCTACCAAAATATCTACATCGTGTTTTTTTGCAAATTTTTCTAAGTTTGCTTTAGCCATGTATGTGTGTGCTACTCCCGCAATACATGCTGTTACTCCTACGATTTTCATTGTTCCCCCCTTAATAATTTATATAATTCTTCTTTATTTTTACTTGTCTTTAATTTTTCTACAAAATCATCATCCATTAATTTCATTGATACATCCGCAAGCATCTTTAGATGTGTATTTCCTTCGCCTTCATCCGCCGCAAACATAATGATAATACTTATTTCTTCATTTTCAACTTCATCCCAAATAAATGGTTTTGAAAGCTTAGCAACTACGATTCCCGGTTTATTAACTGCATTGGTTTTACCATGTGGTATAGCAATCCCTTTACCAATACTTGTCGACATAGTCTCCTCTCTTTTATTTACCTCCTCGATATATTTTGATAAATCATTTAAATATCCATTTTTGTTGAAAACATTAGCTAGATACTTTATCGCATTCTCTTTATCTTCGATTTTTAAATTAAAAATAATATTATCTTTTTCTATATATTTCATAATCTTACTCCCCTAGAAAGAATTTTTATAACGTCTTTTTCATCTTTTGTATAACGTAAAGTGTTGATATTATTTTTATCAGAAATAAAATGATTAAAAAATTCATAAATTTTAAAAATTTTATCTTTAATAATTTGATTTAATCCAAAGAAAAATACTACGTATACAATATCTCCATCCCAATCAATTCCATTCTCATTAATATAAACATAAATAATAGGTTGTTTAATATATTCAATATTAGAATGAGGCATAGAAAAGTCATCTAAAGCTGTTGATGATAACTCTTCTCTTTGTAGAACATTATCCAAAATTCCCTTCTCCGCTAAGCCACTTTCTAATAATTTATCTGTTATATACTTCAACACTCCTTTATAATTTTCATTATATTTATTTGAAATTTTGATCATACTTAAAGAAATTAAATTAATAAATTCATTATTTTCGATATATTTGTTTTCGAATTCTTCATAAGAAACTTTACTCTCAATTTTTTTCACATCTACTTCATTCAGCATCGGACTTACAACAATAACAGGCGTTTCGCTATTTTCTATAGGTATAGTACTTATTACCAAATCTTCTATAATATCTGTATTTAAATATTCTCCAATTGATAAAACCCTATTAATTTTTATCTTATCTTTGAATTTATTTAAGATTCTCTGTTCCAAAAATTTGCTAGTACCATAACCACTACTACAAACTAAAACAACCGTGTATTCATCATCTTCTTTAATAGAAGAAATCATTTGTATATGTAGAGCTATAAAACTTAATTCATCTTCATTTAACTTAATACTAAATCTTTGTTCTAATCGTCTACCCAATGTAACACTTTGAGAAAATGCTAGTGGATATCCTTTTTTTATATCTATTTTATATGGATTTTTTATAGTAATATTTAACTTCAAGCGTCTTATTGCAGCATTCAAATGTAATATCATATTATTTAACGCTTTAATATTATTGTTTTTATTAATTATTGTGTTTTCTATTATTTCAATTAATTCATTTTTATATTCTAAATCTACTAAATTTGTCTTTTTACTTTTTTTATAAATCACTTTCTTTTCTATAGCATTCATATGAATTGCAATATAGTCTTTCTCTAAAACAGGAAAAATAATTTTAAACTCTTCTTCTATTTGATTAATAAGAGATGCTGCTGTTTTAGACTCATTTATTTCTAATTTGTCACTCGAATGTAAATAATTACCGTTTTTTATTCTTTCAATTGCAATTGCTATATGAATAATAAGAGATTGATATTCATATTCTGTTATGAAAATATTATTTTCTTTTATAAAGTCATTTATTATATCTGTTAATTTTTCCATAACTTCACTATCAATGAAATTACTGTTGTTATAATTAATATCTATTTTTATTCTTAATTCCTTATCATCAGCTACTAATCCACCCCAATAAAACTTCATAACTGAAGTTAACATTTTTCTCTTTACAATTTCACTTCCTTCTATTTTAATTCCATTTCTGTTACTAACATAGGTTAATCCTTTTGGAATCTTTCTTTCTCTTATTTCCCTTAAAGTATTCTCTAAAGTTGATCTACTTATATACATTTCTTCTGCTAAATCAATTATCTTTATATAGTTATTAGTCTGTAATAATCTCGACAATACATATACTTCCCTAGAATCTTTATCTGAAATATAGTCTCTATTTATTTCTATATCATCAATTATTTTAGCTAAATTACCTTCAACTTTAATGCCTTCTCCAGGTTTTATTATTATTTTTATATCTTTAACACATTTAAGTTCATATAAAATTTCATCTAGATATTCTTTTAAGGTTTTTTCTGAGATATTTAATTCTTTACAAATATCAGCATATGTAACATTGTTGTGTACAACTAAATAATTTAATATATCAAAAGAAGTTTTACTGATTCTCATTATTCTATCTCCTTATTTTCATTTAAATTATACAACCTATACCTTAATTCTAGTACATAATAAATTCCATTAATCAAACATAATATTTGAGTAGATAAAAGTATAAATTTAAGCCAATAAAAAAACACTTAAAACTAAAGTTTTAAATGTTTTTCTTTATACTATAAAATTGTTTTTACTATACACTAATAATCCAACTGTCTATAATATCTTCTTATTTCTGTTGGATGACAATTAATTCTTTCAATATGCGCATCTATTCTTGAATTAATCATTTTCATCACTAAATGAGATATACTTCCCCTATATTTTTCACTAATACCTGGTAAAGTATAGTCCTTTGTATCAATGATTGTATATCTTGAAGTAACTCTTGGTAAGAAGTTTGCCACTCTCTCACTTAATGGTCTTTGACTATCTTCTCCAACATATAACGTAACATTTGTGTCTCGATCAACAATTTCAAACATACCATGGAAAAATTCTCCACTATGAATAGATTTTGTTCTTAGCCAATGTTGTTCTTCCCAATAGCACATAGCGTATGAATATGTTGCTCCATACATATTGCCCGCTCCAACAAAATAATGTATTGGATCTTCATGATGATCTTCAGCAAATTTTTTAGCAAATTCTTCTGCTTCATAAGCTGTTTTAACTAATGCCTGTGGTAAATTTTCATCCATCTCTTTATAATATTCTTCATATTCAGGAAAAACTCCTTCTCTAAACATTAGTCTATCAGCAACCATAAAGAATTTTAATTGTTCATTTTGTGGATATGAAATAACATAGTCGGCATATTTTTCCATTGGTGTATTTTCTTTATCAATAAATGCTAATACAGTGGCTTTAGTTTGTTTTCTTAAAATTTCTAATGCTTTTATCATGTCATCTGTTGTTCCAGAAACTGAGGATAAAACAACAAGTGTATCATCTGTTATTCTTTTATTTCCGGTTACAAAATACTCATTAGAATTTTCTACAAAAAAGTCCAGTGAAGATTTTTCTCTCATATGAACTTCTGCTTGCATTGAAGAAGCATAAGTACCACCTACCCCAAACCAACAAATATTCTTAATTCCTTTGTCCCATATATTATCAATTATTTCATTAATTCTATCTCTTAATTTTAACGCTCCTGAAGTTGATTCTAATAATTCTTTCTCATCAAATTTAATCATTTTGTTCTCCTTTTTATACAAATACGCCAAAATACGCTCCTACTATACCTATTAATATTGTTACTAAGATTATCGCTATTACATTTACTTTCTTCTTAAGAAGCCAATAATATATCCATGTAACTGATAACCCAACAATTCCTGGCATAATTGAATTTAATATTTCTTGAATTGTTTGTGCACTTTCACCTTCACCAATAGTTGTAGCAAACTCAGTGTAAACCATTCCTGAGGCCATTCCACCTATAAGCATCATTGCTAATACTCCGGCTCCCATCATTAGTTTATCCATTGTACCTTTTCTTTGAAGTTCTGATAAATATGAAAATCCTAAATTATATCCTTTTTGTGCTCCTTTTATTCTCAAAAGAAAAGCAGGAATATTATAAATTAAAAAGTATAGTAATGGTCCTAATAGATTTCCTTTTAATGAGAAAGATAATCCTATACTCAATGCGATTATTCTAATCGCTCCTAAAAATATTGAATCACCGATACCTGAAAGTGGACCCATTAATGAAGCTTTTATTGATGATATTGCTGTAGGTTCAATTTCTCCCTCTTTTACAGCCTCTTCCATTGAAGCTACTACACCTCCAACAAATGGAGCAAATTGTGGTGTAATATTGAAAAATTCTAAATGTCTTTTTAGAGCTTTTTGATATCCCTCTGGATCATCATGATAGATCTTTCTTAGGGAAGGTTCCATCATGATACAAAAAGCTACATTCATCTGTCTTTCATAGTTCCATGAATATTCCATTCCTAAAGCGCCTTCATTTAAAGCCATCTTTAACATATCTTTATCTGTTAACATTTTTTTAGAATTCATCATCATCCTCCTCTTCATAATTTTGATTACCAGATGAAGTTGTTGCTACTGAAGATTTATCTGATAAAAATTCATAAGCCACTAATACGTAACATATACCTAATATTGCTATACCTAAAGTTGGCATATTTAAGAATGAGCTTAAAACAAATCCAACAAAGAAAAATGGAATCAATTCTTTCTTTATAACCATCTTCATAAGCATTGCAAAACCTAATGCAGGAAGTAATCCAGCTGCTGCTCCCAATCCTGTTATAATAAACTGAGGAACAGAGTCTAACACTCCTTGCATAGCATCAACACCTAATCTGTATGCTAAAAATACTAAAATGAATCTTCTAAATACTGTTAAGAATCCCATAAATCTATGTGTCCATTTGATTTGATTAATATTAGATTTATCTGCACCTCTATCAGCATATCTTAATGAGAATATTCCAATAATATCAATTAAGTTTCCAATCGCTAATGATAAAAGAGCTATAGGCATAGCTAATGCAAGTGCCACTTCAGCACCTTGTTTTGTTGATATAGCAAAAGCTGAGCCTAAAACACCACCAACTATAACATCCGGTGGTAGATATCCACCTATTGAAACTGCCCCCATAAAGAATAATTCTAAATTTGCACCAACAACTAATCCCGTATGTAAATCATTAAATAATAGCCCTACTAAAGGTCCTAATGTAATTGGTCTAAAAATGTAAAGTGTACCCATTTGGTAATCAAAAGTACCAAAAGCGGCAATTAGACCAAGAATAAGAGCCTGAACAGTCAAACTCATATTTTCCTCCTTTTTATAATAAATTTTTTACCAATTTTTTTGATTCACTTGCTAATTGTCTTATATCTATTTCTATACCTTTGTTAATTAACTCTTCTAGTGTAACTTCATCTTCTTTATCAATATAAAATGATTTCCCAATCTGCTTAGAATTTTGTGTTTTTTTTGCACCTCCTAAATTTAATTCTTTGATACTATCAACATTATCAATTAATTTTTTTGCATCTTTTATTGTTTCTGTAATGATAATCAATCTATATTTATCAGTAACTCCACTTGTTAAATTATCTATAGCATCGTTAATACTCTTTATTACAAGTTTTACACCTGATGGTTTAGCTAATTTCAAAGCTGTTTTCCACATTTCATTTTTAACAACATTATCACTTGCAATTAATATTGCATCTGCACTTAATGAGTTAGTCCATGAAAATGTCACCTGACCATGTAACAATCTATGATCAACTCTTGTTAATAAAATCATGATTTCCCCCTAAAATTTATCGTCCTCTATGTTAATACTTTCGCTTAAATTACAATTTATTAACCCATTTTTTGCTTCTTTAATACTCATTTTTATCAATTCATCAATTTCCATTTCTATATTTAATATTAAATATATTAATAGATATAAATTAGTTCCTGTAATTAATTTAATATCCTTAGTCCCTATAATTTTCATAAAAGCATTATTTACACTTCCGCCAAATAAATCAGTAAGACATATTATTTCATCATTTTCATCAAAGGAATCTAGAATATCACTTATTTCTTTTTCAACATCTTGTTCTTGATTTACATAACAATCTAAGCATGAAACAAAATTCTGCTCACCTAAAATGATTTTTGCTGAAGAATATAAACCACTTGCAAAATTTCCATGCCCTGCTAAAACTATTTTTTTCAACTATACCTCCTAATATTATTAAAAGATTGCTTATCTGCATTAAATGGATTTTTGTAGTATTTTTCAGAAGCTATCTCTAAACTCAAAAAATTACTATATCCATTCTCCTCTAAAATTCTTAAGTCATTAAGATAGTCTCTACTACCATCGCCAATAGCTAAGTGTCCTGTAGGATTACCATCTACAAAGTGTACATGTGCTATCTTATCACCAAATTTCTCAAAATATTCTTCAATATTTTCACCCGCTTTAGCCATTGCTCCTAAGTCAATACAAATATATAGATTATCTTCATTCACATCTGATAAATATTTTTCTAAATCAGAAATATTATTAACTAAATTTGTTTCAATTGGTTGAAGAGCTTCTATACATACCTTGATATTTTTTCTCAATGCATATTTGCAAATATTTCTTTGCATATTGACACTTCTTTCCCATGAAGTCTCTCTTTTTTTATCCAAAAAACCCCATCCAGATGTTGTAACTATTTTATCTGCTCCTACTTCATACGCAATATCAATAATTCTTTTATAATAGCTGAGAGTTCTATTCATTATATTCGAATTTGTACTTGCAATATTGTGTGGCTTTGGGTTAGTCTGTTCTGGACAAATACATTGTATTTTAATATCATATTTCTCAGAAAGAAATTTCAATGTTTCAACATCATCATTTTGTGAATAATCAACAAAAAAATGTTGAGGTGATGTCCAGATTTCAGCATATCTAAAACCTATGTTACTTATACTTTCAAAAAAAGTTTCTAATGAATAATATCTATAATGACAATTCATTGCACTAATATTAAATTTCATAATTGACCTCGATCTTTATTTAATCTAAGATTAACATCAAAAAAATTTTAGGGCAATCGTACATCATACGATTACCCTAATTTATAAACCACTTATTAAACCACTTATTTTTTCCTGATATATTTAAATTCAATATCCTCTAAATTAACATACGAATTAGTATATTCAACATTTATGTTGTCTTCTGTTTTTCCTATATATGTAGTCTTAAATACAGAAGTATCTTTTTTATTATCTAAAATAATGTTAACTTTTTCATCTACTATCACCTCAGTTATTTTATCAAATTTAACAGGTCTTTTACCTTTGTATTCCATATATTCATAAAGTGAAGATTCGCTAAAATCATATCTTATAGCATCAATAAATTGCTTAAATGGAAAATATGTATACTCTAAACTAGCTGGCTTTGAATCAACATATCTAATTCTACAAAGCTCATATATTGCATCAACTGAATTAAAAAATTTCTTAAAGTCTTTATTATCATAGATAACTTTAAAGGATAATACTCTGCTATTTGTATATCTACCTAGAGCAGACATATTTAAATTAAATGAATCTGGTGTAAAACTTGAAACTACCATCTTTCCTCTAGAATTTTTAATATTAGCTACAAAGGTACCACTACCATGTAATCTATATAAAATTCTATCTTCCACAAGCTTTGAAATGGCATTTCTAACGCTCATTCTATTTATATCTAAATCTTCAGAAATTTTTCTTTCTGACGGTATTTTTGATCCAGGCTTATATTCTAAATTGTGAATTTTATCAAGAATGTAATCTTGAACTTGTTTATAAAGATATTCCTTCATTATAATTATCCTCAAAAATAAAAGTTTCTAAATTTGTAAATTCTTCTTTATATAGAATTATTTCAGAATTCTGATAATATTTTGTTTTTATCAACAATATCTGATCACCGAAATTTACATTTAAGCTGCTACATTCACTATCTGAAGCATATACACATAACAAAGTTCTTTCAACTAAATTTACTGGATTTAAAAAGTTATCTTCAAATTTTAATAATTTAATTAAGGAATTTGTATTTGGTATATTTTCATTTAGATTTCTTTTTAGCAACCTAAAAACATTATGAGAGATAGTTTTATTTTCTCTATCCAAAATATCATATTTTAATAAAATTATTTCTTGATTATTTTTACAATTAAACAGTCTATCAGTAAATTTACTTCCTTTTTGACTAGATACTTCCAAGTTCTTTAATTTTACTGTATTAGTTTTATAAAAATTAATCCAAAATTTTTCATCGTCAATATTTCTTATATACTTTTTATTCATATAAATCACCTTAATTAAAAATATTTTATTATTAAATAAATTCTACCATATAAACTTTTATATTTTTGTTGAAACTCAAGAATGATTTTTTCCTATTAATAAATTTATCAGAATTTTATAAATGAAAATAAATATAGATATCAATATTAAAATCTATATTTTTATATTAATTTTAAATTTTAAGGGAGATTTATCATTTATCAAATAGCCTCCCTCAAATATATATTAAATTAATAAAATTCTTCCGTACTTTGTTCAAAATATTTTTTTAATTCATTAGGAACAAAAAAACCCTTATCAGTTACAATACACTTAACAAATTTTGAATCTGTATAATCAAAAGATGGATAATACCCTTTCACTTTTTCATTTACATGTTTAACACCATTAAACACTAAAACATCTTCTGGATTTCTCATTTCAATTTTAATATCTTCCCTAGATTTTTTTCCTTTATCTGGAATACCTGTAACATAGTACGGAACATTATAATTATCACACAATAAAGCTATTTGCAAAGTCCCAACTTTATTAACTACCGATCCATCTTCCAAGATAGTGTCCGCCGCAGAAGTGAAAACGTCAATCAGACCTTTACTTAATATATCAGCTACCATATTGTCTGTAATCACCGTAGTATCAAATCCTTCTTCAGCAAAACATGACGCTGTCAATCTTGCTCCTTGTAAAAACGGTCTTGTTTCTGCACATATTACTTTTATTTTTTTATTTCTCGATTTTAAAGCTCTTATTAAGGCACCAATGATAGTTTCTCCATAACATTGAGTAAGCAATGTTCCATTTTCAGGAATTAGTTTAACTAAATTATCTCCTACTTTCTGCATAGTAGAGTATCTTCTGTTTAAGGAGTTTATTGTATCTTCAACAATTGCAGATATTGGATCTACATTATTTATAATAGAAGTTTTAGCTATTTTTAGACATCTATCTGTAATCTTTCCATATCTACTTGCCGTAGTTACTCTAGAATTTTTTAATTCTTCACAAGCTTTTTCTAAATATTTTATTCTGTCTTCACCTTTCATGTTTCGAGATTCATAAGCCGCTAGTGCCATCCCCATACCAACCGCAGTATATGGTCCCGCACTCTGAGTAACAAGGTTTTGTATAGCCAAAACCACATCTTTATAACTATAACACTCTACATATTTTATTTCCTTAGGATAAACCCTTCTATCTAGAATCTTTACTATTCCATTTTCATACCAAGCAACATTTTCATACTTTAATAAAAATGGCATACCTTGATCTTCACGATTCATTGTTTCCCTCTTTCCTATAAGCATAATTTCAACACATCTATTATTTTTTTATTATCCAAAGGATAATAATGACCAATTTTAATTGTATTATTTTGAGTCGCTCGATTAGCCATATCTTCAAAATGAATAGAATCAATATCTAATTCACTTAATTTCGTTTTTAAACCTAATGATTTGAAAATATCCTCAAATTTATCCGCTAATACTATACACATTTCGGATTCTGTAAAAGAATTATAGTCAATATCAAATACCCTATTTGAAAGTTGAGCAATCTTCTTAGGATTTTTTCTAGACATATATCTTATATATCCTAATATAACAATAGCCATACCTTCTCCATGTGTCACATTATATTGTGCACTTATTTCATGTTCAATTCTATGTGAAGCCCAATCTGATTCCCTTCCAGTATCTAATAGATTGTTATGCGCAATTGTTGCTAACCATTGAATTTCTGATCTAACATTAATATTATTTGGATCTTTTATTATTTTATAAGCATTTAATAATAAAGCTTTTATTGCTCCTTCAATTAAATAGTCTGTAACATCTACATTTTTGACATTTGTAAAATATCTCTCAAGCAAATGAGATAAAATGTCAGCAATACCCACTGAAGTTTGGTAGAGAGGCAAGCTGAGAGTATACACAGGGTTCATTGCAGCAAAAACAGGAATTATACGATCATCTTCAAACCCTTTTTTATAAAGTCCGTTATTTATTATTGTAGCATTGGATGTTTCTGAGCCACTTGCTGGAATTGTTGATATTACCCCCACAGGAATAACTTCTACTATTTTAGCTTTTCCTTCAAAAAAATCCCAAACATCTCCCTCATATTTTATCCCAATAGATACAGCTTTAGCAGTGTCTATTGCACTCCCCCCACCTACCGCGATAATAAAATCGACCCTTTCCTCTCGAGAAATATTGATTAAATCTCTAGTCAGTTCGACTTTTGGGTTAGGTACTACTTTATCACTTTCTATCATATCAATACTTAAATCCTTACAAATATTAACAATATTATCATAAATTCCTAATTTTTTTACATATTCACCACCATAAATTAATAGCATTTTTCGTACTTTTCTTAATTCTAATACTTTTTTTATATCATCAAAGATAGTCTGACCAAAAAATATTTTGGATGGATTATAGTATTTAAAATCTAACATAGTATCTCCTTAAAAAATATTTACTAAATAAAAGTTAAGGCTTTATATTTTATACTTAACTAAAATAGTTTTTTGATTTATTTAATTCTTCTTTTTGACCATAACTTTTAAATTTATCTATTACAACATCAATCTCATTTTTTGATAGATAATTGGGTGTACCTGCACATAAACATTTCCATTGAATTTCAGACACCCATTCACATGTAGCTGCAAGACCATATGCAGCATTAAGACTTTTTCCCACAGTTATTATCCCATGATTTTCCATTAAACAAGCATTGCATTCACCTATTGTATTATAAACAGACTTTGCTAATTCTTTTGTACCGTATGTATGATACGGTGAAATAGGGACTTCAGCCGCGCCTACATCTGCTAATACGTAATGAACCGGCTTTATCGTTTGTTTCATAGACGCAAGAACTGTACAATAAATAGAATGAGTATGAACAACAGAATTTATACTGTCTCTTAATTTATACATATAAATGTGTAAATCACATTCACTAGACGGCTTTCTATTTCCTTCAATTATATTTTTACTCATATCTATAACTACTATATCTTCTGGTTTAAGTTCTAAATAATTCATACCAGAAGGAGTAATAGCAATATAATTAAATTCTCTATTTATTATACTAATGTTTCCTGCTGTTCCTTTCGTTAAATTATCTTCTACTAGTTTTTTTGAGTAAGCACATATTTCTTCTCTTTCTTTTTTCATCAACATAATTTACTCCTATCGATTAATTTTTACTGTACTATATTGTTTAATAATTTCATCTCCACATCTAATATTTTTTCGATTAATTATTAGTGTAATTCCTAATTCAATGAGCTGTTTGTGTAATTTATATTTATCTACGGTTTCTATATCTGTGACTTCTAACACTTTTGAGTCCCCAACAGTTCTTCGGATAATTTCTGTACCGGCATATCCTAAAGAATCAGATAATATTTCGTCTAAATACTGATTCATGAATTCATTATTATATATAGGTAATTTAACTCTTTCCTTAAATTTATTTTTAAATTTTTTACTAAATAAATCATATATTTCTGAAATTTGATTTTTTACCCATTCTATATATTCTGTATTTTCAGGATCTGTTATTTCTTTGTTTGCTAAAGAAAAAAATAGATTTCCAATTACATTCCCAATATCATAACCAGCAGGCCCATAAAATGCAAATTCTGGATCAATAACCTTGATTCCATTTTGATTAATAAAAATTGAACCCGAATGTAAATCTCCATGTATCAACGACTGTGAATAATTCATAAACCTATTTCTTAAATATCCTACTTCCGTATGTAACTTTTGATTATTATATAGATTTTCTTCAACAAATTGTTCTAAACCTTCAACAATAATATTTCTATTTTTATAGTTATAATAAGGTTCAGTAAATACTAAATCCTCTGAAATATCACATAAATCAATATTAGTAAATAATTTCACTTTCTCTTTCTTTTCATGTCTATCAATAATCAAATCAGTTGTTTCTAATAGAGTTTCAACTAAGTAAGTTGTTATATCTTTTGAAAAATTATTAAAAATTTTTCCTTTGTTAATTTCATATCTCATATTTTTATATTCAGAAATATCTTCCATTATCATACAATACATATTATTATCATAATAATATACTTTTGGAACATATTTAGGAACTAATTCATTTTGTTTTTTTAATATTTCATATTCTATTTTATTTCTATTTAAATCTAAGTTTCTTCCTGAAGATCTCAATTTATCATCAGCTTGTTTTACTACTACAGAATTATCTGTATCTTCATCCCAAACTTTAAATACATAATTAATATTCCCATCACTTAGCTCTTTAGATTTTAAATTAATACTATTTTTAAAAATATCCAATTTATCTTTTACAAAATCGATTACAGTATTTTCATTCAATAAAAAATGAGAATCATATATATTTTTCATTTATCCCCCTTTATTTATCAGCTAACTTTTTAGCTCTTTTATATCCTATACCGAATATTATAAATAATAAGCCAAAAATGACCATTAATATTGAATACCATACAAATGGCATTATGGATACAGGCGAAATGCCAGCCATAGTGCCTGCCACTAGCAATTGTCCTGCGTATGGAGTTAATCCATTAAAAGCTGATGAAAATAAGTCTAATATACTAGCAGTTCTTGCAGGAGCTATATCATATTGTTGAGATACATCTTTCGCAATTGGACCTACCGCAATTATTGCCATAGTATTATTAGTTGTAAATACATCTACCAAAGATACCAAAACTGCTATACTTATTTCTGCACCCTTTCTAGATTTTGTATTCTTAGCTAAATTGTTAAGTAACCAATCAATACCTCCAAGGTATTTCATCATACCAATAACACCGCCAACAAAAACTGCAATTATCGCCATATCTTGCATCCATTTCATTCCTTCATGAATAACCTTAAAACTTTCAATCAAAGTAAAATCATTATGTACAATTCCAATACCTAGACCAACTAGTATTGAAATCCCCATAGCTGGTATTACATGTAACCCTGCTAAAGATAATCCTATTATTAACACATAAGGTAATAAATTAATAATATTAATCTCTCCAGGTGCTACTATACTTGTAGCGTCTATCGGCCAAAAAGCTAAAGCCAAAATTGTAATTATTACCGCCGGTAAAACCATTATTATATTAGCTTTAAATTTATCTCTCATTGCTACATTCTGTGTAGCAGTTGCTGCTATTGTAGTATCAGAAATAAAAGATAAATTATCTCCAAACATCGCTCCACCAACTACAATTCCACAAACCAAAGGCAAACTCACCGCTGTTTTTGCTGCTATGTCAATTGCAATAGGTATCAAAGCAGCCACCGTTCCCATGGAAGTTCCCATAGAAAAACTTAATATACAAGCTATAATAAATAATCCAGGTAGTATAAGCCTAGCAGGTAATATTGAAATACCTAAATTTGTGACAGTATCTGTAGCATGCATAGAACCGGCTACACTATAAAACGCCCCAGCTAACATGTAAATAATTACCATTAATATTAAAGTGTCATCTCCACCACCTTCGCAAAATATTTTCACTTTTTCTTCAAAAGATTTCTTTTCTGCAACAGGGCTACTAATAATAAAAGACACTATTGTTGCAATAAACATTCCCACTAATAATGGTAAATTATCAAAACTTCCAGTTCCAATCCCCATAACAAAATATATTACTAAAAATGTTAATAAAGGGATAAATCCAATAAAACTTCCTTTATTTATTTTGTTAGTATTTACTTCCATATTATCCTCCAGATTTAATTATTTTTTACTAACTCATTACAACAACATATTACAACATTTTCCAACATAAGTCAACATGAAAACGAGTTCTTTTTTATTTTTAATTAATAAAATTGTGTGCTTTTGTTGTTTTGCTTTTTTTTCTTAATATATATATAATATTTGTAATAAGAAATAGGAGTCAATATGTTAAAAATTGATAGACATAAATTCATATTAAATGAAATTAATGCTAATGGAAGTGTTATGATTTCCGAAATGAGCAATATATTAAATTGCAGCGAAGAAACAATAAGAAGAGATTTTAAAGAATTAGAGAACAAAGGACTATTAAAAAGAATACATGGTGGAGCATTTCTACCAGATAAAGAAGATAAAGGCGCGCCAATACAATTAAGGGAAAAATATTTTTCCAAAGAAAAAAATGATATCGCAACATATGTTATTAATAATTTTTTAAATGACAATGATACCATAATGCTAGACAGTAGCACCACATGTTTAACCCTAGCTAAAGCTATTATTAAACATGACCTTAATTTAACTATTATTACAAACTCACTAAAAATAATGGAACTATTTGATAATAACAAAACAGGAATAACACTCATATCAATAGGTGGTTTATATAGAAAAAGATCTAGTTCATTTATAGGTTATAGAGCATTAGAAAACATATCTACTTATCTATCTGATAAATGTTTCATATCTCCTTCCGCTATAAGTATAAAACATGGTTTATTAGATAATAATCAGAATGAAGCTGAAATAAAAAAATATTTTTTGAAACATTCTAAAAAATGTTTCTTCATAGGAGATAATACAAAATTTCATGACTCTGCAGAATATATTATCTCTCCACTAAATACATTGGATTATGTTGTTTCGAATTTAAATCTTTCAGATGAATGGATTGAGGTATTAGAAAAAAATAAAATACATCATAGTTTTTTAAAATAATTGTTTTACAAACTATTACATCTACTTACTGAATCTAAGAGTTAACTATTTATAAAATAATTCTATAGCCCCATAGTAAAAGGGGCTATTTTTCACTTAGAATTTATGTTAACTACGAATAATTCCAAAAGATACTAAAAAATCTAACAAAATTTCTATTATTTATAATATTAAACGCATTAAATTCAAAGCTTAATATACCCCCCTACTCCTCAAGCAACCAGTCCACTATATAAGCAACTTTTATACCAGAAATTTCATTCACGCCTTCATATCTACCAGTGATTAGTGTCTTCTTAAAATTATCTTTTATTAATAATAAGTTGTCCGTTTCGTGGGTGTTTTGTGGGATTTGGTAGGTGACTTGTTAGTATTCTGTAAAATAGGAAGTATACTTCCAACTTTTACGATTTTTCGTGTTATTGGAAATATACTTCCTATCTATTTTATCTTATTAAGATTTACCACTTCCAATTTTCAGGTAAATCATGTTCAGGATTTCTTAGATCATATACTGAAGCGTTATATAATCTTGAAGATTCAAATAAGTCTTCTTCTAAGCTATAGTAGGCTCTAGGCCTTTTCACTATTCGTTTAGCAATATTTTTTAATTTAGTTTTCCTTTTTTCAGGCGCAGTTTTTATAAGCTCAACTTCTCTATCCCCCATAGATGCATAGCGAATATCATAGCACAATCCAATAACATTAACTTAACCCCATAATACGGATCGATAATATCCTCTTCTTCTGTTGTGATTCTGTAAATGCTATCTACTAAATCATAGAAATCGTGATAATCTCCTTTTATTGTAATTCCTGTCAACTTTTCTGTCGGCTTCATTGTAATCATAGTTCTCTCCTTGTATTGAAAATTTAGAAGTCGTTTTTTTTTATTATATCTTAAAACAAGAAAAATGTCGTTAATATTTGAATAAATGTATTTAGTCGTGGGAATAGGAAAATAGGGATTTATTTATCTAAACTTATAAATCTATTTAATAGAAATCTTATCTAACATATCATAAAACTCTTTGTTTCCTTCTTTAATTTCATAAAATGTAGAATTATCACCTGGCATTGATTCATGCAATTCTAAAATATTGTTGTCTGAAACACTAACAAGATACTGTTTATTCTTAAATTTTGCAGACATTGTGTACATTTTATTCCATTTTTCAAAGTGTTTATTTCTGTGAATTTTAAATTTCATATTTTGAACAATTTTAAGTAATTCCTTGTTTTGTTCAGCTGTTATATCAAATGTATCTGGTTTAAGATTTTCTTTATTTAAATCATCTGATGTTATCACATTAATATTTTGAAACTCAAAATCATTTGAAAATATTTCATTTCCAGATTTTATTCTATTTTTATTAAACCACATTATTATTAAAATGATAAATGCGATTAAAATTATTGGATAAATAAAATTTCTATGTTTTTTCATAATTTCATCCTTTTTTAATAAAATTATTCGCTCAAACTCTCCCCGATTGCATTTAGTCGTTCTTCCCATTCTTCCCTACTTAGGTTATGTTCAGTAACGTATCTATTTCTTTCGTGCTTTCTGCATTCTGGTGAGCAGGAACGTAAATATTTATGTTCATTTTCTTCTGACATTAGTGTTTGTCTATTGCATTCTGGGTTGGCGCAATTTCTGTATCTTTCACATGGCGTACCATCGAAGTAATCGCGACCAGTGATTGATGGATCAACATGGTTGATTGGGACGGAGATTCTTTCATCGAATACATACATGCTTCCTTCCCATAGTTCTCCTTTAACTTCTGGATCTTTTCCATAAGTATCTATACCACCATGAAGTTGTCCAACTTGGTCAGAAATGCCTTCTCTTAGCATCCAGCCTGAGAATTTTTCACAACGAACACCACCAGTGCAATACATTGCGACTTTTTTGTCCTTAAATAATTCTTCGTTTTCTTTTATCCATTCTGGAAGTTCACGGAAGTTTCTAATATCTGGTCTAATCGCTCCTTTGAAATGACCTAAGTCGTATTCGTAGTCATTTCTTGTATCAAGTACGATTGTGTCTTCATCTAAAATCGCTTCCTTAAATTCCTTTGGATTTAGATATTTTCCTGTTGTTTCATTTGGTGAAAAATCGTCTTCTAGGTTTAATGAAACAATTTCTTTTCTAAATTTTACTGACATCCTTGGATGTGTAAAATCATCCGCTTCATCTTCCTTAAACCATACATCTTCAAATCCTTTTAATGAATGAAGGAATTGTTTATATTTTTCAGTTTGTTCGACAGTACCTGAAACTGTACCATTGATACCTTCATATCCAACGATAATTCGACCCTTTAATCCTGTATTTTTACAAAATTCTAAATGTTCATCTCTGAACGCTTCCGGATCTTCTATATTTTGATATTTATAATATAGTAAAACTCTATAATTTTTTGACATATGTCCCCCTTTTATGTATAACTATTTTACACAAAAAGGGGAATAAAATACAGAAATGTTTATTATTTAACTAAAATTTTATTTATAAACATCATCTTTATCTTGCTTTGTTGCCCATGACTCTCTGTGGGAATCGTAGAATTCAGAACGTTTAGGAAGTTCCGTTTCCACTTTTTCTAAACCATCCTTCTCAAGCAATGTTTTGTCACCAGAGAATAAATCCGTACCCATTCCAAGCCTATTATCCTTAATTTCTACTCCAATAGAAGATAAAATAGTTGGGAACATGTCAAATGGCGCAAACATCCTATTATTTGTAATTTCTTTTGGTAAATCATTTCCATGGATTGAATTTAAGAACATATTTACAATCGTCCTATTGTATTGAGGATCCCATCCTTCAAAGAATTTTTTATCCATAGATTTGTGATCGCCTGTCACAACAATAGTCGTATCCTTGTACCATTCCTGCTGTTGAATCCATTGTACAAGTTTCACTGTTTCCTTTTGAGAATAGTGAATTACATTAGCGTATTGCATTTCAAATGGCTTGTCTTTCATGTTTTTAGACACATATCCATTCGGGAAATGTGTATCCGCATTCTCAATAATCAGGTAGAATGGTTTATCGGATTTTGCCAACTTGTTCATCTCATCTTTGGCATATTCGTAAAGTTTATCGTCCTCAAATCCCCACCAAACCTTATAGTTTTCTGGAATTAACTTTTGTTCACGAGCGTAGACTAAATCGAAAATTTTGAAATCACCATGTTTTTTATAGTAATCTCCAAGACCACCCCATTTACTGTCAGATCCAAGTATAAACTCAGTTTCATAACCATTTTTCTTCAAAATGTCACCAATTGTAGGAAAATCTGGATAAGATAAATTAGAACCATTCCTCATGCCCGCTGCAAGCATTGGTACCCCAGAATTCATGTTCACCATTCCCGCGATGGAATGACCTGAAGCATACGTCTGTTGAGGACCACCATGTTTATCCGTATGCGAGAATGATACCCCGCTGTCCGACAATTTTACCAAATCCGGCATCAGATTTTTATCATCATATCCGCCCAATTCCTTGGAATAATAGGAATTTTCGACAGACTCCATCCAAATATGAATCAAGTTCCTCTTCTTCTTAGGCATCTTCACATTTTCAGACGTTGGCATCACATAGTTATCGCCAACATATGTCGATTTTTCAAATTGCAATTTTATGATATCCCTCAGCGGAATAGTCTTAAACGCGTAAACTACAGACCCCGCAAACATAGATAGCAATAAAATAAATGCTACTAATTTTGTATGCTTGAAAATATATTTATTTTCTCCCTCTTTGGAATCATTTCTAAAGTTTTCAATAACTAAATTAGAACGTACAAATCCAACTAAACCACCAATAATTGCTGTCATAATAACTGGCACCATCATAGAGTTGAATATCTCCAAGTCCTGTGCCTTTGTGGATTCACCATTCCCTTGAGTGATTAAAAATATGAAATGATCCGCTGGTATTTCTCCGAAAGTTTTATTAAACCATGTTGGCACAAAGATAAGTGTTCCATTTAAAAATCCAAATAAAATCCCAACTAATACCAACACATAGTCTAAAATCTTCCACTTTCCATTCTTCTTTTCTAAATGGATTTTTCCTTCTAACAACATTGCAATCACTACAAGTATGAATGAAACTCCTATTGCAAACAGTGAATACTTAATCCAAAAAGTATTTCCATGCTCGCCACCATATAGATAAATCTTATTTCTAAAAAATATTAAAAAAAGACTTGAAAAAGAATTTGCAATAACAGAAATTGCAAGTCCCTTAAAAATGGCCTCTTTGTTTCTACCATAAAGCAAAATCATTGCAATAACTAATAATATAGTAATTATAATTTGGTTAATAATTAACATAAGCCCTCCGTGTGATAATTTTATCACACGATGTGTATAATTACTAGTGTGTTTAAATAATAAAAACTCATTTTCATATTAATAATCCTAAAATCAAAAATTTATTTAAGAATTAATTAATATTATAAATGAGTCTTTATCTTATTTAATTATATTAAATTTTATATATTAGTTTTTTGAAGATTTTTTTGTTCTTCAAATCCTAAAATATATGTTAGAACAGCTGATACAACCACACAAATCGATAAACCAATTATAGCGTGTAACATGTTATTTCCTTGTCCTCCAACAAATGTTGGTAATGTTGTTAATCCTCCGAAAACGAATGATTGAGCTGTTACACCCATGGCTCCTATATATGCTCCACCTGCAGCTCCACCAATTAGCGCAGCTAAGAATGGTTTTTTAAGTGGAATTGCCACACCATATATAGCTGGTTCTGTTATTCCTGAGAAAGCTATAGTAATAGCAGTTGTTAATGCATACTTTTTGTATGTCTTATCTTTAGCTTTTAGCCATACTCCTATGGCAGCACCCATCATTGCAAAGTTAGTTGCAAATGTGAATGGTACTATATAGTCATATCCTAAGGTAGCAATATTTTGAATCATAATTGGGTTTACCGCCCAATGTAAACCAACGGAAACTAGACCATTCCAACCGCCACCTATCAATAGACCTGTTAACATTCTATTTGATTCAATTAAATAATTAATAAAATCAGCTATTTTTGTACTAATCCATACTGTAACTGGTCCAATTGTCATTAATGTGAAAGGTATCATTATTAAGAAAGAAAATAATGGAACAAAAACTAAATGGCCACCTTCTGGAATAATTCTCTTCAATAATTTTTCAAGTTTAGAATATACTAAAATTGAAATTACTATAGGAAGCACTGTTGAGGCATAATTCATTAAAACAACTGGTATCCCCATAAAATCAACAGTCGTACCATTTCCAGTTTCACCCATCATAGCTATCAAATCAGGGTTAATTAAGGACGCTCCTATTACCATAGCAAATATTACATTAGCTTTTAAGGATTTAGCTGTAGTGTATGCTAAAAGTATTGGTAAGAAATAGAATACTGACATTGCAGCAATTGTTAGAATGTTATACGTACTACTTTCAGTGCTTAATATTCCTATTTGTGTTGCTAATAAAGTAAAACCTCTTAAAATACCTGCTCCAGCAAATGCTGGTAATAACGGTCCAAATATACCAGAAATAAATGTAAATACATTGAATTTAGTTTTTTTATTATCTTCTATATCATCATCTGCGTCAACATAACCTTCTGTTTTATCAGTAAATTGAGTAAGTTCATCATATACGCTAGCAACCTTTGTACCAATAACAACTTGATATTGACCACCTCGATTTAATACAGATATTACATCACCGCTTGACATAATTTCATCTGTATTAGCAATTGAATCATCTTTTAAATCAAATCTCAACCTTGTCGCACAATGAGATACTGAATTTATATTTTTTTCTCCACCTACATTATCAAATATTAATTTTGCAAGATTTTTATTATCCATAATATCCTCTTTAATTTATAAGTTCATATTGCATTTTTACCTGTCATTTTTATCTTCAATATCGCTAATCATACCTACTCGTCTTGCATGTCGTCCACCTTCAAATTCAGCATCTAACCATTCCTTCACAATCATTTTTGCTAATTCTGGTCCAACGACTCTTGAGCCAAATGCTAAAATATTTGTATTGTTGTGTTCTTTTGAAAGTTTTGCTGAATATGGCTCACTGCAAACTACGGCTCTGATTCCTCTAACTTTGTTCGCTGATATTGAGATGCCTACTCCTGTACCACAAATTAATATTCCTAAATCAAAATTTCCTGAAGCCACTTCTTTTGCTACAGTTTCACCGTATTTTGGATAATCGGTTCTTTCTGTAGAATCTGTTCCGAAGTCTTTTACTTCATGTCCTAGTTTTTTAAGATATTCTACGATTGTGGGTTTTAGTTCTTGCCCAACGTGATCGCCTCCTATTGCAATTTTCATTTTTCCTCCTTTTTTATATTTTGAGTTCATTTTTAAAGTTTTCTTAGATTTTCAATTATTTCTTTATATGATTCTTTTTTATTAAATAGTGATGAAGTTCCTAAAATAAAACCATTCACTCCAAGTTTAGAAAGATTTTCAATCTTTTTAGGCGAAATAGCTCCATCAACAAAAATTTCAAATTGAAATTTTTCTTTTAAATTTACCAATTTTTTTATCTTTTCATTTGTATAATCAAGGTATTTTTGCCCCGAAAATCCAGGATTAACAGTCATAACCATTACATAGTCAACAATTGAAAGTAATTCTATTATACTTTCAACTGATGTCCCCGGATTAATTGCTATCCCTGATTTTTTCCCTTTATCATTAATTTTTTGAATTGTCCTTGCTATTTGTTGCTCTGATTCGGGATGGACATAGATAATATCAGCTCCCATATCAGCGAATTTTTCTACATAATCACCTGGATTTTGTATCATTAAGTGAATGTCAACCAGCTTATCGGTTGATTTTCTCACTAATTCAAAATCTTGAAGTCCCATTCCGAAATTTGGTACAAAGCTTCCATCCATAAAATCCATATGATAAATATCAACGCCAGCATTTTCTAAGTTTTTGACCTCATCTTCTAGATGTCCAAAATTTGCGCACATCATAGAAGGACACAATATTTTCTTTTGCATTCATCTCTCCATTCTTCATAAATTTTTCATGAGTAATCAAGGGTAAAATAGAGTAATCGATTACTCAACTTTCTACTTGCATTATATTACGATATCGATATATTGTCAACTGTAATTGATTTTTTTGAGTAAATATGAGAAAATTAGACCATAATTGTACGGCATAGGAGGACGAATGAAAAACGTTACAATAAAAGATTTAGCTAAAATTACAGGTTTTTCTGTCGCAACAATTTCAAGAGTTATTAATAATAATGGGAGATTTTCAGAAGAAACTAGAGGAAAAGTTTTGGATGCAATTGAAAAAACTGGTTATCAAATGAATTATAGTGCGAAAAATTTAAGAATGAATAAGTCTTTTTCAATAGGGATAATTGTGCCAGATATAAGCAACTATTTCTTTAATCAGCTGGTTCAAAAAATTGAAATTCTTTTGTTTAATAATGGATATTCTACAATAATTTGTAACACTGATAGAAGTATTGAAAAGGAAAAATCCTATATAAAAACATTAGAAAATAAAGGAGTTGACGGCATCATTATAGTCTCTGGTAATCAACAATTTAAATTCGAAGATGTCAAACTACCTTATATTTGTATTGACAGAGAACCATTAAATAAAAAAAATACGATATTTATTTCCTCTGACCATTTTGATGGAGGCTACAAGGCGACGAGTGAGCTTATAAAACATGGATGTAAAAATCCAGCTATCGCCATGGTAAAAGATAGAGAATCTACATCATCCAACCTAAGATTCGCTGGATTTTTAAAAGCACTAAAAGATTATGAATTAGATTTTAATCCAAATATTTCAATAGTCTATTTAGATAAAAAAGAGGAAGTAAATGATAACATTATTAATCATTTACAAAAAAATAACATCGATGGACTATTTACCATTAATGATTTTATCGCCTTTAAATTTATCGATAAACTTAAATATTCGCATTTTAACATTCCAGAAGATATAAAAATTATTGGTTTTGATGACAATTATTTTAATAAATTTATTACACCTAAACTTTCATCGATCTATCAAGATCTTGACTTAATTTCTCAAGCTTCTGTTGATAGCTTGCTTAAAATGTTAGATAAAGACATAGTTTTAGGTCAATCAATATCCATTCCAATAGAGGTACATTTACGTGAATCAGTCGTAAAAAAAATCTAGAATAATTTGTATAGTTATTATATAATAACTATATATTTTAAGGAGAATATATGAAACGTAAAAATAAACTTATTAAAATCATTACAATTATCATAATCATCATCTTATTGGCCACTTATTTCATTGGAAATTACTTTGTTAATTTTGCATTAGTGCCAAATCAAGGTGGTAAAAATAGAAAGAAAGTTACTGAAGAAATTCCTGATGGAGTATCTAAAAAAGATAGCAAGATTGAAAAAATTATTAAGAAAAACAAAAACATTTCAGCTAAATCTGCTGAAGAATTCATTCATAAGGAAAGAAAAAACACAAAGGAAATTTCAATCTCAAGTCAGGATGGTTTTAGACTTGTAGGACATAAATATTTACAAGAAAATCCAACGGATAAATGGATGGTAATCGTGCACGGTTATCAATCAAGTGAGAATGAATCTAACAAATTAGCCTATCGATTCTATTCCCAAGGATTCAACATTTTAACATATAATCAGAGAGCAACTAAACCGAGCGAAGGTAACTATATCACAATGGGAATCAAAGAATCCGACGACCTAATCCTTTGGATTGAAGCAATCAAGAAAGAATACCCAAATGCCGAATTTGTACTTCACGGCACTTCAATGGGTTCCGCTACAGTTTTGCTTGCTTCAGGAAAGGAAAACTTACCAAAAGAAGTTAAAGCAATAATTGCGGACTGTGGATATTCTAGCGTTTGGGACATCTTTTCATCCGAACTAAAACAAAGATTCAACTTGCCACCATTCCCAATACTTCACATGGCAGGCTTAGTCGCAATACCAAAAGCTGGCATAAACCTAATGTCAGATGAAGGAAACGTCGCAGAACATGTTGAAAAATCAACCACTCCAACACTATTCATCCATGGAACCGCCGATGACTTCGTACCATATCCAATGGTGAATAAACTATATGATGCCTTAAAGATCAAAGAAAAGGACAAGTTTATTGTTGAAGGTGCAGGACACGCAGAAGCACAATATGTAGATCCGGATAAATATTTCGGAGCGATAGAAGAATTTTTGAAGGGAAAGATTTAAGGAATAATTTTATTGAGGATATTCAACACATTTTGGCGTTGTGGTCAAAATGTGTTGAATTATTTTGGGTTCATAAGTATGGGTTAGGAAAGAACCTGACGAATACTGATGAACTTTTTATATTTTAAAAATAAATTTATCAGATAGTAGGTATTCATATACTAGATGAATAATTTCCCCGTCCTGATTACATACAATGGCTTTAACTAATATAACAGGTGTGTTAAGCCTTATATTAAATACTTTAGAAATTTCTTCATCTGAATATATTATTTCAATAGTTTTTTCTAAAGTTTCTGTTATTATTCCTCGTTCTTCTTCTAAGTACTTATAAATTGATTTATTGTTAAAATCGAAGTTTTTTAAATCAAATAAATTACTATTAAAATGTGATACTTCGTATGCACATGGCTCTCCATCTGCATATCTTAATCTTTTCATTATCAATACATAATCTTGATCTGTTATATTAAAACTTACTTGATCTAATTTATCTGCTAACTCTATACTTGCACTAATTAATTTGGCCCCTGGCATTCTTCCACTTTCTAAAACCATATTACTAAAACTCTTTGTCTCTGCAATTGGTCTAACAATTTTATCTCTATTTAGAAAAGTACCTTTCCCCTGTTGTCTATTTATATAATTCTCTTTTTGAAGTAATTCCATTGATTGTCTAATAGTAACTCTACTTACATTAAAAATTTCGGATAATTTTCTTTCTGTAGGCAATCTATCATTTTTGTCAACAATTTTGCTTTCTTCGTTATTTTTAGCTTTACACAATTCTTCAATTAATATATCTGCTATCTGTTTATATAAAGGGGTAGATGAATTATTATCTATCCTTTCCATTTTCCACCTCAATTATCTAAATTTCTATCTCTTCAATACCAATAATACCATATTTCTTAGCTTCATATGATAATTCTTTTAAACTTAAGTCTTCTTTCGTCATCAAAACTTGGATAAGCATCGGAATATTAACTCCAGTTACTACTAGAGCATTTTCGTTACTAATACTGTATCTTACAGCAACATTAAATGGTGTACCACCTTTTAAATCAACTAAAAATAAAACATTATCACAATTATAAAAATTTTTAATTTTATTTATGTATTTATCCATAATATCTTCTGGTGAATCACTTTCAATAAATTCCACAGCAGCAATATTATTTTGTTCACCGATAATCATCTTAGCTGAGTTTACCAATTCAATACCAGTTTTACCATGAGTGCAAACAATTATTCCTGTGTTCATCTTATACCTTCTTTCTTTGAATTTTTTATAATATATTGGTATTATAACATACTTACCATATAATACAATAATTTATATTTTAGTCTTGACAATCGATTTCTAGTGTTATACTATATGAATATGATATAAGGTATTAATACCAATAATACCTATTATAGGAGAAAGGAGGAAAAATGATTAAATTCATAAGAATTGATTATAGGCTATTACATGGTCAGATAGTTGTGAGTTGGTTAAATAGGTATAGTATTGATAGGATAATAATCATCGATGATAAAGCTGGTTCAAGCAAAACCGAAAAATCTATTTTAAAACTAGCAAAACCATCTGGAACAAAGCTTAATATTTTTACAGTTAAAGATGCATTAGCTAGAAAAATAAAAATTAGTCAATTAAAAGATAATACGGCAATAATCTTTGGGAACACACAATCTTGTTTGGAATTCTTAAGAGAATTTAATAGTAATATCCACGAAGTTAATTATGGGGCTATTCCTAAAGTAAATGATTCGAAAGAATTTGATAAAGCATTATTTTTGACAGAAAAAGATATAGAAAATTCCAAAGAATTAATAAATCTAGGATATAAATTATATTCTCAACAAACTCCATCAAATAGTAGTATTGACTTAAACAAAATAATATAAGGAGGATAAAATGCTACTCAATGCTATATTAGTTGGTCTAGTCGGCATATTTTGTATGCTTGACTCAAGATTACTTGGAAGATTAAACTTCGAAAGACCATTAATAGGTTCCACATTAGTTGGTTTGGTCTTAGGAGATTTACATACAGGTTTAGTAGTAGGCGCACAGCTAGAATTAGTTTCATTAGGTCTTGTCAATGTTGGTGCAGCATCACCACCAGATATGGTTTTAGGATCAATAGTTGCATCTGCATTTGCAATATTGACAAAAGCTACTCCTGAAGAAGCTCTAACAATAGCAATACCTATTGCAGTATTAGGACAATTCATGGGAATACTATTAAGAACAATAATAGTAGGGCTAAACCATAGAGTTGATAATTTAATAGATGAAGGCGAATTTAAAAAGGCTGCAAATACTCATATTATCTGGGGAACAGTTTTATATTCCCTTTCATATTTCGTACCAATATTTTTAGCAATATATTTAGGTACCGATGTAGTTAAGAATTTCATTTCCACCGTCCCTGAATGGTTAACAAACGGTTTGAATTTAGCTTCAAAAATAATGCCAGCATATGGATTCGCATTACTACTTTCAATGATGATGACTAAAAAGAATGTTATGTATATGTTAGCAGGATTTTTATTAGCAGCTTATCTTAAATTAGATTTGACCGCTATTTCACTTATCGGAATTGTCGGCGCATTAATTTTAAGAGATGTTAAATTCGATAAACTATCAAGCGTAAGTAACAAAGATAACCAGGATGAATTAGATTCAGATGATTACGATATTTTGGACGAACCTGATGGATATTAAAGGAGGAACACATGGGAAAAGATAATAATAGTTGGAAATATAGACACTTCTTTTGGAGTTCCTGGGCAATTCAAAATACTTGGAACTATGAAAGACAAATGAATATGGGTTATTTATATGGAATGGCGCCTATATTAGATGAAATATATAAAGATAATGCTCCTGAAACCATCGAAATGAAGAAGGAAGCATATCATAGACATATGCAGTTATTTAACTGTACACCTCAAACAACCTCACTTGTTATGGGGATAACTGCAGCTATGGAAGAAGCTTATGCAGAAAATCCAGATGAAGTTCAACCAGAATCTATCGCGAATATTAAAACAAGTTTAATGGGGCCTTTATCTGGGATTGGTGATTCATTCTTCCAAGGAACAGTTAGAATTATCGCTTTCGGTCTAGGTATTTCCTTCGCAAAACAAGGAAATATATTAGGGCCTATTCTAGCAATGATAATATCATTTATTCCATCATTTTTAGTAACTTATTATGGTGGAAAAATAGGTTATAAAGAAGGTGCAAAGTCCATTGATAAATTACTAAAAGGTGGACTAATGGATCAAGTATTCTATGTAACAAGCGTTGCCGGATTATTCGTAATTGGTGGTATGATTGTAAACTTAATTGGTTTAACTACCCCATTAACATTTGGTGAGAATTTTGTTTTACAAGATACTTTAGACACAATAATGCCAGGTATTTTACCACTTTTATCTACATTATTAATGTTTTGGTTAACAAAAAAGAAAGTAAATACATTACTAATATTAGCCATAATTATAATTAGTGGAATACTACTAAGTTATTTTGGAATATTAGCATAAAAAATTATAGGAGTAAGTTATGAAAATAGATGTAAAAAAAATTGTAAGTGAAATATTGAAAAATGATATAAAAAGTGTATTTTTTGTAGGATGTGGTGCTTCAAAAGCAGACCTATATCCAGGTTATTATTTCTTAAAACATAATTCCACACTTAAAAGTGCACATTTAACTGCTAATGAATTTAATTTTGATACACCAAAAGATGTAAATGAACATTCAATCGTAGTGACAGCTTCATTAGGTGGTACAACTCCTGAAACTGTAGAAGCTACAAATAAGGCATTAGAGTTAGGCGCGAATGTAATTTCATTAACTAATGATGATGAATCTCCTATTGCAGAAAATCCTAAATATGTAATTGTACACGGATTTAAAGAAAGCTATGCTGCGAAATTAGAAAAGATGTCTTACGCATTACTTATCGCAATTGAAATAGCACAACAAACTGATGGGGTTGAAAATTACGATAAATATATTGAAGGATTTGAAAAACTACCAGAATTTGTAGAAAAAATCGCAAAATCTGTTAGATCTGATGCAAAACAATTTGCAAAAACATTTGAAAAATCTGACCCAATTTATGTACTAGGAAGTGGTCCAACAGCGGAAGTTGCATATGCTACATCACTTTGCCTATTACTTGAAATGCAATGGATAAACTCAGCAAGCATTCATTCTGGAGAATTCTTCCACGGTGCACTTGAAATAACAGACAAAGATGTACCATTCATACTATTTATGAATGAAGGTAAAACAAGAAAATTAGACGAAAGACTACTTACATTCTTACTAAGATTTGATGCTCAAGTAGCTGTAATTGATGGTAAAGATTTTGGATTATCTACAGAATTTGGAAGTGAAGTTGTAGATTACTTCAACCCTCTTGTACTTACTGTAGTTATGAGAATATACGCTGAAGAACTTTCATTTATTAGAGAACACCCACTTTCAAAAAGAAGATATATGTGGAAATTAGAATATTAAAGAGTCGCCTATGTATAAAGGGGTAATTTTTGATATGGATGGGGTTCTAATAGACTCGGAACAATTCTATTTAATAAGAAGATTAGACTTCTTTAAAGAAATTAGAGTCAAGCCTGGAACCCAAGATATCAACGACTTTATAGGTCAATCAAGCGACAATATTTGGAAATTACTAGTTCCTAATAATAAATCAAAAAGAGAACAAATAAAAGAAATTTATGAAAAAGACTATGTTCCAAAAAATGAAATTGATTATGTAAAATATTCAAGACATAACCTTAACATTTTATTTAAAAAACTCTACGTAAATAATATTAAAATCGGTATAGCTTCTGCATCCGCAGCCCATAACATAGAAAACATGTTAAATGAGACAAAAATCAAAAAATATATCGACTTTTATATTAGCGGAGAAGATTGCAGTAAAAACAAACCTGATCCTGAAATCTATGAATTGTCTGCAAAGAGAATTCAATTAGACAAAAACGAAATAGTTGTTATTGAAGATTCTGTTCACGGAATTGAATCAGCTAAAAAAGCAGGATTAAATGTCATCGCAATCAAACCAAGTGGATATAATATAAATCAGTCACAGGCTGATTATATAGTTGAAGATATACATGATATATTGGAATATATTCTTAAATAGATATATAAGATATTAAAGGTGATGTTGCAGAATAGTTAAACCTATTCTCCTCATCACCTTTTTTCAACGTTTTAATTTATCTATTAAATTTTTATTATAGTGAAACATTCAAAAGTCTATACTAATAGACAATATTATCAATCCTGACTATTGAAATATAGTACTTTCTGCCATCTTTATAAAGACCATTCTCCCTTAAAATATTTTTAATATTGTAATTGTCTACTTCTTGATGATCTCTAATATTAGATAACATCATACTTAATTTAGCATTCACATCTAAGGCTTCATCCAGTTTATTATCTGGAAATATTTTTTCTAAATAATCAAAGCTTTCATTTTTTATCATATTATTTAGAATTACATCATCAACACCTGTTTGTAGAGCCTCCCTCATAAAGCTATAGGATGGCTGATCGACTAATAGATACCAGATAATTTCCGTATCGTTAAAATTATTGATATATTTAAAAACATCTTCTTCAATATGACTAACGTCTATAAACACTAGATTGTAGCCATATTCATATTGAAAACTTTCCGCTTCTTCTAAATTATTGGCGGTATTTACAATATTTATATAGAAATTTTTCTCTATAAGTTTATTTAATATCGCTATTGAATTCTTTTTTGAAACATTAATAAATAAAAGTCTAATCGGTTTAAGCATATCACTCTCCTCAATAATATTATATACTTAAAGTTAAAATAAGTATATAATTATCAAAATAATATATATTATATTTCGAAATAATATTTTTCTATCTAATTTTATTGCTAAATGGTCTATAATATTATTAGACTAGATTTTAAACGAATTATTTTACAAGGAGTTAAAATGAATCAAAATAAAAAAAATATTAGTATAGCTGAAATGTTTATGATATTTTTGAAAATCGCATCATTTACATTTGGGGGTGGATATACTATCGTACCAGTTATGAAAGATGAATTTTCAGTAAAAAGAGGATTAATTGATGAAAAAGAAATGATTGACATAGTTTCCATTTCTACATCTGGACCAGGACCAATGGCTATAAACTGCGCCATTCTTACTGGATATAGATTGCACGGGGTCTTAGGAGCAGTCATGGCTGCCATTTCTTCTGCCATTCCTTCTTTAGTTATTATCACCGTTATCTCATATTTCTATAAGGAATTTTCAGAAAACTATTATGTAAAAGCAGCTCTTTCCGGAATGGGTGGTGTGATTGCCGGAGTACTTTTAATCACTTCATACGATATGGCAAAACAAGCATTAAAGAGCAATACGCTAATTAGCCTATTTATCATGGTTAGTGCATTTGTGGCAAGTTTTGTATTTAATATCAATACAGGCTTAATAATTTTAGTAGTAGCAATTTTTGGGCTATTCACTTATTCAATAATTAAAGATGAAGAAGAAAAATCTAAAGAGGAGAAATTATAATGTCAATATTAATCGCTTTATTTCTAACCTTCCTTCAAATTGGTGCTCTTGCATTTGGGGGTGGATATGCAATCCTGCCATTTATTCAAGAGCTAGTGGTCAATCATCATGGTTGGCTGTCTGTTAGAGAAATGACTGATGTTGTTACAATTTCACAAATGACTCCGGGACCAATCGCACTAAATGGAGCGACCTTTGTAGGTACCAAAGTTGCAGGCCTAATCGGCTCAATTGTAGCAACCACCGCAATCATATTACCACAACTTGTAATAATGCTAATCTTAGCAAAATTATATTTCTCAGATAAAGAAATCTCATTTATGCAAAAAATCATCAAAGCGTTGAGACCAGCCGTTGCCGGACTAATCTTTATCGCAACCATCGACATGATAAATGGTTCCGTCTTCAACGGATTAACATTCGCACTTGAAAACATCTCATACGTCGCACTTATAACCTTCTTTGTAGGATTCTTCCTATACATAAAGAAAGTTGGAATGATAAAACTAATCTCCATCGGCGCCGTTTTAGGAATACTGCTTACTGTCGTATTTGATAAGATTTTGTAGGAATGGATATGAGATAAGGAAAAGTTTAAGATATGGAGATATCGTCTTAAGGAATTGGGTGGTGTACGAGGATATTTATGAAATACGGATTTATCATCGTAGAAAAAGCGGCTGATGGACGAGGATATTTGTGAAATATTGAATTATCATCGTAGGAATATTCGCTGATGGACGAGGATATTTGTGAAATACGGATTTATCATCGTAGGAAAATCGACTGATGGACGAGGATAAATGATAAAATCTAGATTATCATCGTACATACTCCTAAATTTATACGAGGACATTTGTGATAATCGCAAATGTCCTCGTATTTTTTTACTATTTAGTTTACACCTCTAAGTTATAATACATTTTAATAAAATTATTATCTGCGTCCGAGTAACTTCCCTTCTGAGGTGAAGTTGTACCATTTTCTATCAATAAATTGTCTGCCCACTACTCTTGTACCAGTTTTTCTTAAATATCTCCAAGATCCATCGATAAACTGCCAACCGAATGCTTGAGTACCGCTACCTTTTCTAAAATACATCCAACCCAAAGGAAGTTTTTGCCAGCCTGTCGCCATTGTTCCAGAATTTCTGAAAAATCTCCATGAGCCATCAATAAACTGTCTACCCTTGACCATTGTTCCTGAAGATAATCTAAAGAAATACTTATATCCATTTTCTGGATTTGTCCACCATCCTTTTTTATATCTTGCATTTGGACCTTCTAGAGACAACCAAGTCATGCCATTCTCATGGAATGTTTGAGTCATAGACTCGCCTTTAGAATTAAAAAACTTCCAAGTTTTATTTATCCATTTCCATTCAGACTTAGCCTGTTTACCCTTATCAAAATATGTCCATTTGTTTCCTATTTTTTCCCAACCATTTTTTATTTCTGGTTTATTCAGACCTTCATCTTTATTTGGTTTTTCCGCTTTTAACACAACGATATTCTTAGGTGTTGCCCCCGCTTCAATCAATTCATTCTTAGCGTCATCACTATATACATGATATTTTATCTTTCTTTTTACATTCTCATCGATATCAAAAGTCTTAACTGATAATTTGATTTCATCAGATTTAAAAGTAATACTTTTAAGTGATGAAGTTTCACCAGAAATCACAAATTGTCCAAATTCTTTAGATCCCTTACCAAAAGTGATGCGTTCAAGACTTTCTAAACCATGGAATGCATTCTTACCATAAGTAGCGACAGAATCCGGAATATCAATTTCCTTAATTGCTATTGTATTATAGAAAGCTAATCTTCCAATCTTTTTAAGTCCCTCATTTAACTTGATTTGCTCAATATATTGAGCATCTCTAAAGGCAAAATCACCAATTTCTTGTACAGCTTTACCAAATTCTACTTTCTTTAGATTTACCGCATTATCAAAACTATATTGCGAAAGCTTCTTAACACTGTCCGGTATTCTTATCATAGTTGCGTCAGCATTTGATGGATATTTTATTAAATTACTTTTTGCCTTATCATATAAAACACCTTCAATATCCTCATATTTCTTATTATCTTTATCAACTTTAATTTCTGTCAAACTTGGTGTAACTGAAAACGCCCTATCCCCAATCAAATCAACATTCTTAGGAATGAATATCTTCTTCAACTTTTTATCTACAGAAAAAGCTTCGTGTCCGATAGTTTCAAGTTTAGAACCTTTCTCAATATTAAATTCACTTAACTCTTCGGCAAAACTAAACGCCCTGTTTCCAATAAATTCGACAGAATTTGGCAAAGTAATTTTCTTCAATTTTGAAAAATAAAAAGCGTTATGACCGATAAATTTTAATTTAGAATTTTTTTCAAATTTTACTTCAGTAACATATTCAGAATACTGAAATGCCCTATCTTGTATTTTCTCAACAGTATTAGGAACGATAACTGTTTTTATTTTCGGACCAAAAATTTTTCCAGAAAATTCATCATTCACATTACTGAACGCTTCACTTCCTATTTCAACAACCTCAAATTCCATTCCACCAAATTTCACTTTTTCAGGAATCTTAAGCTCTGCACCTTCATAGGAGATGTAGTTATTTCCATCACCCAGCTGAACTTTTCCTTTCCCTTTTTCAACACTCAAAATCTTATATTTCAAGTTGTCCACAACTATTACTTTTCCAACTTTTATTTCTTCCTTTTGCGACATTATCACATCTTGCTTCTTCGCCCCAGCCCCATCAATCGCACTAGCATATGAAGACTGATACATCATTGAAAATGCAACAGCAGCCGCACAAACCTTAATTATAAATTTCTTCCTCATATTATACCTCTCTTTTTTTTTAATTAGGTTTACCTAATTATATATTTTGGTTAACCTAATATGAATTGTACAATATTTTTATTTATAATTCAACATAATATGAATTTTTTTTGAGATTGAGGGAATTAAGAGTTGAAGGAATGGGTGAAGTTGGGAATAATGATGGTGTTGGAACAATGAGGGTGTTGGGAGATAAGCGAATTCAGGACAATGAGGGTGTCGTGAGAATGGGTGATATTAGATAAGTAACAACTGGGAAAATTGAAGATTTGAGTGTGTAAGTGAGGGTATTGGAGATGAATGGGATTTGGGACAATGATGGTGCTGGAGATGAATGTGTTTTGGAATTTTTTACATATATTACTATAAATATTACATTTTATCAACTATTCTATGGTCCCTATATACCCCACCCGGGTATATTTAAGACCATGTCCTATTTTTTATGGTCTGTAAAATACCCCCTAGGGGTATTTTTGGACCATGTCCACAAAGAATATTTCCGCTTGTATGGTCTGTTAATACCCCCCTACCGTATTTTTAGGGCCATTTTAAGTGATATATCTTAGTGTATAATCTTTGTATACAAAAAATATATGGTCCCTTTTATACCCACCCCGGGTATATCAGGACCATATTTTTTAAACTTATGGTCTGTAGTATACCCCACTGGGGTATTTTGGGACCATATTTTTAAAGTTTTATGGTCTTATTTATACCCCCCTGGGGTATCTGGCAACAACATATTCCCATAATCAACAATATATTTTTAATTTATCACAACTATTTATCACTTCTATCACCGACTATTTATCACATCTATAACCAACTATGAATTCTCACAGCTCCATACAAACTATATGTCATCAATAATCCTTACTCCCACAGTTATCCATTCTCACTAAACAAACAACACAACAGCTGTATAGACAATTAGGGTTACAATCATAAACATTGATACAAAGCCACTTGTAAATGATTCATCTTCCTTACTTTTATACAGCGGTTCTATGATTGGGATTAGTCCAAAGCCTGTCGGACTCATAAAGTATATGATTGGTGCTATCATATAGGTTGGGTCTGACATTTGTGTTGGGAAAAATATAAAGAATCCCAAAATTACTAATGTGCTTAGTATTGTTTTTAGGCCAATTAATTTAAGTATTGGTTGAAGTGATGTTTTATCTATGGTTAGGTTATATCCTAGGATAAATAATATTGTTGGAATGATTGGTTGCATAGCTTGTGATAATGTTGAACTGATCATTTTTCCAAAGCTACTTAATAGCAGTTTTTCATATATTCCTGTGATGTTAAGTAATAAGCCTAATAGCACGGCAATGACAAAGGTATTTGAGAAGATTTTCTTTAACATTTCTCCTTTGTCGCTTGTGGTTGAGGCTTCTTTTGATACGATGAATGGAAATATGATGAAGCACATTGTTACGCCGGCAATATCGTAAATGACGGTATTGCTGGAGATTCCAACGATGGATAGATAAAGCGGCAGTGAAACATTCCCACCTTCAACTACAGTTATTAGGTATGATGCGAAGTGAGAATATTTTGGCGTTAGTTTAGGTGTCACAATTTTACCTATGGCAAATTCGACAATAAAGACGATAAGTACGTATAGAATGATTCCAATTTTTGATGCGTCGAATTTTGCACCTGCCATTAGATTGAAAATCATAATCGGGAATAATATGTTGAAGACTAATGCATTTGCACCATTCTTTTGTTCTTCACTTATCCATCCCTTTCTTTTTGAAATATAACCTAAGATTAGCATAAAAAATACTGGCATCAAGGTGTTTAAGGCATCCACAATTTCCTCCTAATTTTAATATTTTACAAATATATCATATTACAGATTTTCATTTTTACAATGTAATTTATTTCCAATGGTAGGGAAATTGTAGGGCTTACACAAAGTACAAACACATTATTAATGGCATGTTTAGATACTTAGCAATGCGTTTATCGTAGAAGTGATTTAATCCCATATATTGGGAAAATAAGGGTATTAATATATTAGAATTTCGAAAATAATATAAAATTTGGAGGAATCATGGAAAAAACTATCACTGTTAGAGGAACTGGCTCTTTGAGCGTAAAACCAAACTATATTGAAATTTCAATCAATCTTGCAACAAAACATATGAACTATGAAGAGGCTTATAACAACTCATTGGAAAAGATTGATAAGTTGAATAGTGCCATTTCAAATGCAGGATTCAGCGCAGATAAATTAAAGACTACCAATTTTAATATTGAGAGTAGATACAAAAGTATAAGAGATGAAAATGACGAATATCAACAGATTTTCGATGGCTATGAAGTTTATCATAGCTTGAAATTGGGTTTTGATTTCAATCTTAACGATTTAAATAGAGTACTGTCTGAAATTACAAAATCAGCTAATAATCCAAATATTTCTATTCAATTTACTGTAAAAGATCATTCAGAAATTAAGGAAAAACTATTAGAAGATGTCGTAAAAAATGCCAAACAGATTGCAGAAGTTTTGTGCCAAAATTCAAATGTCACTCTTGGTGAATTAATTACTATTGACTATAGCTGGCAAGATATCAATCTATATTCTTCTACAGAATATAGACCGAAAATAATGCAAGAATCTTTAATGGAAAAGTCTATTGATATCAATCCAGACGATATTGAAATAAGTGATTCCGCTACTTTTGTGTGGAGGATTAAGTAAAGCTAATGATAGAGAATATTCTATTGTGAGTTATGATATATAATAAAAAGGAGCTGTTGCAAAATTACTTTTTAGTAGTTGCATAGCTCCTCTTTTATAATTTTATTTTTATCCTTCTATTGTAGATTTTAAAATCTATATATAAAGATTTGAAAAGACAACACAGTTTTTTATTCAAAAAAAAGAGGCCGAAGCCTCTTTTTCTATTTATCTTCTTCCTATCAACTTACCATCCCAAGTGAAGTTGTACCATCTTCCGTCAATCCATTGTCTTCCGGAAACTCTTGTACCTGTTGATGGTCTTAGATATCTCCATACGCCGTCAATCCATTGCCATCCGAATGCTTTGGTGCCTGTTCCTGGTCTGAAGTACATCCAACCTAATGGAAGTTTTTGCCAGCCAGTTGCTAATGTACCGGATTTTCTGAAGTATCTCCAGTTTCCGTCAATCCATTGCATTCCTTTAACCATTGTACCTGATGACAATCTGAAGTAATATGTGAATCCATTTTCTGGATTTGTCCACCAACCTCTTTGATATCTTCTATTTGGTCCTTCTAGTGATAACCAAATCCTGCCATTTTCATGGTATGTTTGAGTCATTGATTCACCTTTATAGTTGAAGAATTTCCAAGCGTTGTTGATCCATTTCCATTCTGACCTAGCTTGTTTACCGTGGTCATAATATGTCCATTTATTACCAACTTGTTTCCAACCATGTCTTACTGGTGGTTCTTCTGGTTCTTTTATAGAATCAGCAAGTTTAATTATTTCTTCCGCCTTAGCTTGATTTAATAGATTTAGTTTTTCAACTTCATCAAAGATATCTTTAATTGAATTTACTAAATCATTGTCTTTAACACCGCTATTTACGATCTTATCAAGTGCTTCTTTTACCAATTTATAATCTACAGCTTTTTCTGGCTCTTGTTTTTCTGCTAAGTTAAACTTAAATTCTCCAGCAGATGCAAAGTTATTATGTGCAGAAATTGGTGTGATTACTATTGATTTTGCATTGATTTGTTTATTAAATTCAACAACTTTTTCTTTTGTATCTACAGCCCAACCATCAAAAGTAAATTCATGGACTTTATCTTGATCGTCTGTTATTTCAATTTTACCAGCCTTGAATATACCATTTACACCGCCACCTTGTCTTGGAACGTATGTGAATTTGTCAATTAAGATTGGTTTCTTCAATTCAACTTTAATTGGATCTTTTGCACCTGTACCATTCCAAGGAGTATGCCAGAATGTTCCATTGTTGCCATCGAAGGCATTTTCAATTGGAGTATATTCGTTTACTACTTCTTGAGCAGCTTCTAAAGTCTTAATTTCGTCATTTGTTATGCTTTCTTTCACAAGTTTCAATTGTGATTGTGCTTCAACAACTTCCGCAACTAAGTCTTTAGCTTCTTTTACTGTCATATTTGTTGGATCAGCGTTTAATAATTTTATAACTTTATCTTTATATGCGTTTAATGTTTCTCTTTCATATTTATCTTGATTTTTTATTTCTCTTAATGTTGAAATGTAATTATCAAGAACCATTTTCGCAGTAAGTTTTACTTCTTTAATTTCAAGTTCATCTAGCATAAAGTCTTTATATCCACCAAAATCAGCTGCTGAATCGCTTGTACCTTTTGTATCTGCAGCAACTCCAGTAGAGTAAATACCAAACCAAGTTTGTCCTGTTTCTGAACCTTCAATTAATAGTTTTGCTTGACCGTGTTTTCCGTTTTTTTCCCAAGTATTGTTAAATGGAATCATTTCTAAGTCTTTTACTGAACCATTGAATGCATCATGGCCAACAACTGCAGCATATGTGCCGTTTGATCCAGCTTCATATTTGAATGTAACTTCATATGATTTACCTGGTTCAAATCTGAAGTTTTGTGGAATAGTTTGATAAACCATTTTACTTCTACCTGTTAAACCATTTGTTTTTACTGACCAATTGCCTTGCAATACATCATCAGTCATCTTGCCATTCCAGCCTCTGCTTGTGTATTTGTCATCAGCTTGGTTTCTTTCAGATAAGTGAGTACGGTTATCTATCACGCCTTCAACTCCACCTATAACAAATGGGAATATACCTTGAGGTGTTTCTTCAAAGTCTTGTCTAAATAGTTTGGCGTCTTGTGTTTCGTGTTTTCCATCAAACATTGTTGATTCATTTTCAAACACTCTAATATCATCAAAGTAAGCTACACCCTTACCTGCTTCTTTAGAAAGAGTAAGTGTGATATTATCTACTTTATCGCCTGTAGTAAAGAATACATACATATTTTGGAACATTGAGTAGTTATCAGCTGTCGCATTGTTTCTACCCGCTCTATAGTCTGTATTATGTGCATAAGCTTGAACATAATTGTAGGCTATAGATTTTTCTGTATAGTTTGAAATATCTTTACCATTGTTATTAATTGTCAATTTAGCCTTAGCATCACTTCTATTTTCAACACCTACGTAAACCGCATAGTTTGTATTTGGTTTTAGATCTGTAAGTTTTTGTGAAAGTTTTACTTCCTTGTCATTATCAGCAATTGCAAGCATTGGGTTATAACCTTGTGAATAAACTAGGTTAACACCTTTACTTAATTCTGAATTAGGTAATTTAATGCCTTTTGCAACTTCAGCATTTACAACATCCCATTTTTCCAATGATCCACTATTGAATCCTTGGTCAAAGATATGCATTCCCTCACTCCAATTCATGTTGATATTATCTTCTGTTGATTGTTTTGCTTTATATACAACATATGGAGTTTGAGCTTTTGCTTCTATAGTTAATTTACCGCTTGAAGCGTCTAAAACTTGTTCATTAGCTTTACCTAAATCTGTTAATTCATATACATATACTGTACCCTTCCAATCTGATGGTAAGTCCCAAGTTGAGCTTCCACCTTGTTGATTGTAGTGATACATTTTTTCTTTATCAGCTGATAATTTATTTCCATTCGCATCGTTATTCCATGGAATTAAGTATTTATCTCCATCGTAAACTTTTCTTCCATCAAGATGCATTATTCTATGTGAATATCCTGCTGAATTGAATGTATTATCTTTCCTTGTAATTACAAGTTCGTTGCCTTCGTCATTAACTAATCTTGCTTCATCTGTTGGTCTAAATCTTGAATTTATCGCATCGCCTAAAACCATTTTGTTTACTTTATAATGTTGAACAAATTTTGTAGGTAAGTTTGTTTTGAATAGATTTGTTACATAACCTTTGTAATCACTTCTACCTTGCCAACCTTCAAAATCTTTCATATCGTAACCAAATAGTATTGGAGCGATTGCTTCACCACCATATGATGGATATTGTCCAATCCATGAATCTTTTTGATGGTTTCTGATAAATCTTGTAATATCTGAGTTGATACCTTTAAGTGCTTTACCACCATAAGTTAAGTCTGCTGCCCAGTGTTGAAATGTTGAGTCGTATTCCCCAGCATAACCCCATTCAAAAGTAGGTCTCCAACCTAGGTCTTTCACTTCATTCGCAATGATATTTGTCATCCAAGCACCATTGTCGCCTGATTGTCCATTTCCCCAAACGTCAATATAAATGAAGTCTAATCCTTCACCTATTGTATTTTTTAAATCCTTAAATCTATCGAATCTTCCATGAGCTAAATCATAAGAAGCATCAATGTTTATACCTTGGTCTAACCAGTTCCAACCGAATGCATATTTTCCATTTACTTGTCTTAATCTATCTTCTTCGAAGTAAATTGATTCTGGATATGTTTCTGATGCATTTACGTGAATACCAAGTCTTGCACCAAATGGTTTAGATTTTGCAATTAATGTCTTAAAGTCTTTAGCTCCACCGATTCTCTTACCAATATCTGCGTAATTTAGATGTCCTGAGTCGTGCCCTTCACTACCATAACCTTTAAGAAGTATTGATTGACCTAATCCATCTGTGTTTAGTGATATTTTCTTAATACCATCTAATGTCATTAGATATGGGTTTTGAGCTTGTGAACCAAAGTTCATAGCTATACGATAAGCTACTAAATCCTTAACATATTCATGTCCTTTAGGATTGTTCATAATTTCTCTATATGCTATCGCACTGTCGTTCCAGTCAACGATATCGTCATTGTTTCTATCTCTTGTGATAATTACACTTGTTTTAGGTAATATCCAAGTTCTTTCATCATATACTTTATTCATTCCTTTACCGGAATATGCTCTTTGATAAATATATGGTGAAGATGTTAGTCCAAGATATGTTTCTCCTTCAATTACTTGTTTTGAAGCTGTTAATCTTGAATAGTCTCTTAATGAATTACTAAATTGTGAATTTGACCATATACCTGCTGATAATTTATCATTGGATACAAAACCATACATATAGTTGGTTCTAGCCAAATCATTCATTTGTTTCTTAACTTCTAAATAAACATCACCTTTAACTTCAGTATCTGTTGATAGATATGCCGCATCAAATCTAGGATTTTCTTGTGCGGATGATACTGAAATCAGATTATTATTTGGAAATTCTATTGCTCTTACTAATTTATCTACATTATCAATATTTTCACCAGCAACTGGTTTATTATTATTTACGATATCTACAATATCATAGTGAAGTTTTGTACCTTCTACCTTCATTTCTAATGTTAATACAGCATCAATTAAATTCTTTTCGTCTTTGACTACAAGTTTATATTGAGCTTTATCATCAGAAACTTTCTTATATGTTACTTCTGGTGTAACTTCAATATCGTTTATCTTAAGTGTTTTTACTGGATTTACTTGACCAGTTATATAGTCTTTATCAACTACATATCTTAACACTCTTGGGAAATCTTTATCGATTTCAACAGTCATATCTTTTGAAGCAATAGTATCGATGTTTTGATCTTCCACTAATGGATCGCCTTCTTCTGGCAATTGATCATCAACTTTAACATCTTCTTGGTTTAATGTTTCAATCATAGATTTTGTTCTATGTGTTCCCCATGAAGTTGCCTTTAATACTATTGTTTTGTTATCTTTTAATGCATCAAATAAAGCACCATCTATTACTTTGGTGTCAAATAAGCTGTTACCATCTAGATATGCATTTAATTGTCCATCAGATTTCAAGCTTATTGTTAATTCATTTTTTGAATCCAATTCTGGTGCTGATACTCTTTTACCTTGATACCAACCAGTACCTGCAGAAACTTTTGAAGATTTTACTTGCCAGAACCATCCCTCTTTATCATATCCGACAAAGATATTATTATTAGGATCTCCGTAGTGTAGGAAAACTCCAAATCTTCCTTGATCATCTGCAGATTTTTCTACAAATGTCAATTTAACTGTTGCACTACCATCATCTGATGTCTTCCATCCTTCTGGTTTTGTGAATAGAGCTAGTTTTGAACCATTATCTTGTCCATCAACTGATGATAATAGATTGTATCTAACTCCTTTTTCTTCTACAACTTCTACTGTACCTTTAGGAACTCCTGCTAATTCTACTGGAACCCATTCTAATAGGTCATCCGTAGTACTAGCTGCCTTTAGATTGACTTCTTCTTTAGATTTTTCTAAAGTGTCATCCTTTATTTCAGTTGTATCTTCGGTTTTTTTGTCAACTACTTCTTCCTCTTGTTGTTCAGCTTGCTCTTTAGTTGAAGCATCTTCCTCATCTTTTGCGGGAGATTTTTCCTCATCTTTTTCTTCTGAAATAGAGCTATCTTCAACAACTTCAGTATTTTTCTGAGTATCTAAAGAACTCGCGAAATTAACTGAATTAAACATCATTAAAAATACCAAAATTAATGACATTATCCTTGAAAATTTTTTTTCAAATTTTCTACTTTTCATACTTCCCCCTAATTAAAATATTTTGATTACCGTATAAAATAAAAGGCTCAACAATAACTGCGGACTAAACCACACAAAAGTTATTATTGAACCTAGTTTAATTAAAAGATATTTTTTTCTGTTTCTTTGTCAAAGAAGTGAAGCTTTTTGTCGTCCATATAAAGTTCGATTTCTTGACCTCTTTCAATTTCTTCGTCTGTGTTAAGTTTAGTAATTATTTCTTTGTCTTTAACGTTAAGATAAATGAATTTTTCAGACCCAAGCATTTCTACAAAATTGACTCTTCCCTTAAATTTAATATTTGTAGGTCTAATGCCATCATAGATATGTTCTGGTCTTATTCCCATAATTATAGGTTTATCCAAATATCCTTTTTCCTCTAATTCTCTTCCTTTATCTACACCAAGGGGCAGTTTTAACCCTTCTCCATTGATATAGTATTGGGAATCTTCTTTAGAGATTTTTACTTCTATAAAATTCATCTGTGGTGAACCAATAAAGCCCGCAACAAATAAATTTGATGGATAGAAGTAAACATTGTGGGGTGTATCAACTTGTTGTATTTCACCCGCATTCATAATTACTATCTTATTTCCCATAGTCATAGCTTCGGTTTGATCGTGTGTTACATAAATAAATGTCGTATCTAATCTATCATGTAATCTTGTGATTTCCGCACGCATTTGAACTCTTAATTTAGCATCCAAGTTTGATAATGGTTCATCCATTAAGAATACTTTCGGATTTCTTACGATAGCTCTACCTAAAGCAACTCTCTGTCTTTGACCACCAGACAATGCCGCAGGCTTTCTATCAAGCAAATCTTGAAGCCCTAAAATTCTTGCAGCTTCATTTACTTTCTCGTCTATCTCATCCATTGGTCTTTTCGCTAATCTAAGAGCATAACTCATATTTTCTCTTACAGTCATTTGTGGATAAAGTGCGTAGTTTTGGAATACCATCGCTATATCTCTATCTTTTGGTTCTACCTCATTTACCAATTGATCATCTATATATAGTTCACCTTTTGATATTTCTTCAAGACCAGCAACCATTCTTAATGTTGTAGATTTACCGCAACCAGATGGCCCAACAAAGACAACAAAATCTCTATCTTTTATTTCTAAGTTGAAGTCTTTTACCGCAGTCACTCCACCATCATAAATTTTATATAAGCTTTTAAAACTTAATCCTGCCATATTATTTCCCCTCAATCTTTATCATTTATATCTTCTGTTATATAAGAATAAAACTAAAATTAATACAGCTAAAGAAGCAAGTTGAATAAACAATCCCGTAGTTGATTCAATTCTATGTCCTATAAACTGCATTACTATTCCTACTAAAAAAATAATTGTTAGGATTATATTTCTAGCTTTTATCTTTTTATAATAATCCATAATTTACTCCTCGAACCAAATTAAATCAGCACTTTCAATCGTAACTTCTTTTGGATTTCCTTTACCGTCATATACTGTAGTTGTCACATCATCTAATGAGTTATTTATTACACAATATTTCTTTAGATTCTTAAATGCTGCTACTTCGACTCTTACATCTTCAGCATAATATTTCTTTAATTCATCTTCTTTATGAGCTACATAATGAATAGCTCTCTTTAATAATCTTGTATTTTCCTGAGAATATGGCAATCCCGCAATATAGAATGATCTTCCTTTACCATAATCATTTGCCGCCATATGAACTTCATGATTTGAATATTCTAATATTTCTGTATTTTCAGAAATTGAATATACATTTTTTTGACTTTCACCAAAATCAACATCTTTAGTTAAATCTTCAGTAATGAAATGTGATTCAACTTCATCTACAAAGTATTTATTTGTTGATTGTGAAAATCCTATTTCTTTATCTACACCCATTACATCAGCTAATTGGAAATATCTACCATTTCCATAGTGATGCGCTGATGGTTCACCAACTCCGATAAATCCACCACCATTGTAGACAAATTCTCTTAATTTAGTAACTATCTCTTCATCTTCAAAAATCGCTCCACCGGAGAAGGCTGTATATGCATCACCAGCATTGATTATTACATCTATATCTGGATCGATACCATTTCTAACATCTTCAAAATTGATGAATCTAACATCCATATCCATTCCAGATAAAGCTTCAGTAATACCCATATATGAATATGATAATTTGTACCATTTACCATGAGCAACTATCCATGGAGTCCATTTTCTTTGCGCACCCCAATGGTTTAATATAGCGACTGTCGCTTTTGCAACTGGTTTATCTTTAGTCACAATATCGTGTAAATCTCTAAATTCATCAGCAACTTTTTGGATATAGTCGATAAATTTAGTAAATTTATATGCTAATGCCATATATCCACCATAGCCGATTCTATCAAGTGGTTTTCTGATTAAAGCACGTCTTGCTTTCACCCAGTTATCTTTACCTTCAATTGTTGGATCATTTCCTTCATAGAATGTATCAGGAAAGAAATATGGTAAAAATCTTCCTTCTGTCATTGGTGTATCTATATCAGAAATTAATCTCAATGTAACACCATCACCTACAGAACCTACAACACCGTCTAATCCAATATTTGCAAAGTTTTTACCCCAAGGTTCAACACCTGTATAGTGATCACCTAAGAACATTATTGCTTTTTTACCATGTTTATGAACTATATCAACTAAACGTTTTGCCTTTTCAGTAACAAATTTATTTTGGAATTCAATATAGTCTCTAAACGCTTTACTTGGCACTCTAAATATTGAATTATAATATCCTTCATCAATGATATCTTCAGGTCTTAATTTATATCCATATTCTTTTTCAAATTCTTTAAATGCCTTTGGTGAAACTGTATTAGTATAACCAAACCATTCAACATGTTTTTCAAGCCCATGCTTGTTAAATATCAATGAGAATTGATAGAAGAATGTTGTAAATCTAATAACATCTGTTAAAGGATTTTTTTCTAAAAATTCATCTAAATATTTTTCTAAGAATTCCGCTGTCGCATCGTATCTTGGATCCAATGGTATAGCATGTGGAATGCTTGGATCCCAATCATTTGTAATGTAGTTGTACATGTGAACTGGATCCCAATAGCAATATGCTAAAAATGAAACTGTATATTCATGGAATGGGATAGTTTTTATATTTGCAATATTATTTTCTTTGTCAATTTCCCAATCATTGATATCAACAACTTCACCAGTGGTTCTATCGATTACTTCCCACCATTCCTTAACATCATGATCGTAGTCAGGTTTAATTTGTTGATCAAAATATTCTTCCATAAATTTAATTTGAGTTTCCTCAGATGTTGCTGTCACAAACTCACTCATTAAATAGAATCTTGTCACTTCTGTTGGATGCTCTTTAGCGAAATCATTGTGACCTCTCGCTGTTAAATATTTTGTATAAACACTTATTTCATCTAATTTCTTTAATTCATCTGGCAATTTTGTACCATCAGAATCTCTTAAAACATCTACACCCAATCTTTCGATTAGTTCGATAGTTTCATCGTAAAAGTTTTCCTCACTTGGCAAAGTGATTCTACCTGTTGTCTTGGCTTTTTTATATTTTTTTTCACTCATTATTTATCTCCTCCTACCATCATTCCTTCAGTTAATTGCTTTTGTACTAAAATATATAATATTAAAGTTGGTAACATTACTAATACCATACCTGCATATAATCTACCGTAATTAGCTGCTCCTCTTGCTGCTTGTTGCAAATTAATCAAACCAACTGGCAAAGTTCTTTTAGATTGATCTGGCATCAGAGTAAGAGCTAGTATATATTCATTCCAGAAAGATAGGAAGTTGAATAATATTACTGTTATAACGGCAGGTTTTGCCATAGGTAAAATTACATCCACCATTGTCCTAAAATACCCAGCACCATCTATTCTCGCTGCTTCTTCATATGATTTAGAAATCGTACTGAAGAAATTGGATAATAGATAAACTGTAAAAGGAATGGATGTTGCGGCATAAATCATCGCTAAGATTAATCTATTATTGATAAAAAATGTTATCTTAAATGCTTTATTTAAATCTAATAGTAGTAAAAATATTGGGATTACAATATATGATAAGTTAATGAAAACACCAGCTTTCATAAATGTTTTTAAGAATTTTTTACCTTTAAATTCTAATCTTGAAAGTATATAGGCACATGGCACTGAGACTATTAAAAGTATAGCCAATCCGGAAAATGTGACTATTACTGAGTTTAGTAAATAGTCTCCCATATTTGCGGAAGTCCATGCGTCCTTAAAGTTTTCCCAATAAAATCCTAATGGGAATGCCCACGGATTACCGTAAAATTCTTTATTTTCCTTTAATGCTGACATAAATACCCAAGCTACTGGAACAATTATAGAAAGGGCAAATATGACTAAAACTACATATACGAAAATCTTAAATAATTTAATATCTTTTTTCATTTCCCCTCCTAGAATTGTATAATGTCACGTTTAGTAACTCGGTTAACTACAGCTGATAATACAAATGAGAAGATAAATACAACTACACCAACAGCTAAACCATATCCAAACGCAGAGTTTGTATAGGCTTGTTCATATTGGTAATTTAATAATGTTGTACTTGCATTATTTGGTCCACCATTTGTAAGTACCTTTACTATTTGAAATGCAATATTAATATTTGATATTACATAAAAAGTAAGTGTAGTTCTTATTGTTTCCCAAGTTAATGGCAGTGTAATATCAAAAAACTGTTTAGTTGGACTTGCTCCATCTATCCTAGCTGCTTCATATAAATGTTCTGGTATTTGAGACATTGTTGACATGTACATTACCATATAATATCCAATAGCTTGCCAAATCATGGCAAATCCAATGGAGTATACAACTAAGTTTTTATCTCCTAAAAATGGAACATTTTTCCAAGTATTTGGATTAAATAATCTTCCTAATCCATTTATCATACCTGTGTCCATACCATAAATTGCTGAAAATATAGCAGCAACTACGGCAATAGATAAAATATTTGGAATGTAAAATATTATTCTAAAGAAGTTTTTTCCTTTTAGGTTTTCTTTAGTTAATATTGACGCAAATATTACCGCTAAAATCATAGTAACTATCGTCACTATAACCATAAGAAATATAGTATTTTGAAATGCTTTTATAAAGTTTTTATCTTTAAATAGTAAACTAAAATTCTTAATTCCTACAAATGTTTTGTTTCCAGATAGTCCACCTGTCTCATATAAAGACTCCTTAAACACACTAATTGTAGGATAGATAACAAATACTAAATAAAGAACAAAAGCAGGTAGCAGTCCAAAAAATATAAATCTTTTTTTACTTCTTGAGCTTTTCATCATAGCCTCCTGTTAAAAAAAGCAGCGAACATTGTCGCCGCTTTTTCTTAATTACTATTATTGAGCATTCATTGCTTCACTTATTTTTGTAACTGCATCTACAGTTGCTTGATGCCATTGATCTACTGTCATATCACCATTTACAACTGAGTCTAAAGATCCAAATAATGTTTTATTTAGATCTACACCAGGTACTGATGGTGCTGATTGGAAAGTACCAGAAGCAGCTTTTGCACCATTTTCATAAACTGCATAGAATAATTTTTGGTCTTCATCAGTTATTAATTTTGCAGAATCTTGGATTGGCATAACAGCCCCACCATTTTCGACAAATAATTTTGTAGCTTCATCTGAATATAGATAAGCTATAAATTCTTTAGCTAATTCTGGTTCTTTAGTATTTGCTGATACCCAAACTTGTTCTGTAAATGTATATGCATATCTGTCTTTGTCTTTTTCTACACTTGGTAATGCCATGAATCCCCATTTGAATCCATCCGCAACACCTTGAGCATCTTTCATTTCTCCAACAATCCATGTACCATTTGGCATGAATAGTGATTCATTTTTCATAACTGATAATTGGTTCTTTGTAAAACCTTCTTTATTAGCTTGAGATACTGTATTTGGATTTGTATCTTTTACAAGATTACCCATCGCTTCAAATACTGGTTTAGCTTCATTTTTCCATGCTTCAACATCATATGACATCAATTTGTCAAATAGATCTTTACCACCAATTGTATTAACTAAACCATAGAATACTTGGTCAAAATATCCAGCTATTGGATAAGTAAATACATGTGCTCCTTCAACCTTACCTTTTAATTCATTCATTTCATCAATTGTTGTTGGTAAAGTTAATTTACCTTCACCAAATAAGTCTGCATTATAGAATAATCCAGTTGGTGAATAGAAAATTGGTGCTAAGTAAGTTTTACCATCTCCATAAGGATTTGTTGTGAATGTATCTAAAATACCTGTCATCATTTTATCTTTTACAACTTTATCTTCTCCAGGTACTTTCATTGTAAATACATCTGAGATATCTAAAACTGCTTTTTCTTTTAACATAGTTTCTGTTAAACCATCTTGTCTACCAACACTTATATAGAAGACGTCTGCAGGTGTACCAGCTTGGATTTGTGGTCTTACTTCTTCTTCGATGTTTTTAGCAAATTGTGCATCAACTTTTGCTCCAGTTAAAGCTTCGAAACCAGCGATAACTTTATTCCATCCTTCGATTCCGTATCCACCTTCTAATCCAGCTAATTTTAATGTTTTACCAGCGAATTTCTTTTCGCCTTCTGAGGTGGTATCTTTTTCACCCTCTGAAGTGGTATCTTTTTCACCCTCAGTAGTGGTATCTTTTTCTGCTTGTGTGTCTTTGTTTTCATTGTTAGTATTACCGCATGCAACAAGTGTAAACACTAGTAATAAAGCCAAAATCAATGAAAATATTCTTTTTGTTTTGTTCATGTTTGTATCCTTCCTATATATAAATTTTTTCTAACTCAATTATATCATATTTCTTTTGTAATGCAATCGTGTATCATTTATTTTATTAATATATTAAAGTTTTTATGTATCATATGGATAAATATTATGAAATCTATAAGCATAATTACAAGATTAACAATGTGGCAAATACATTAAAAATCCCCGTTTAGATTGACTTTAAAAATCTAAACGGAGATTTACTATTCCATTTTTTCGTACTATTTAATTTATTTTGAAAAAGTTTCGAAATGTTAATAAATTAATTTCTTTTTCCATTTAAACCATGAAGATGTTCATTTTGAATTCTAAATACCACATCTTTAACCAATGCGCTTCTCTTACTTTCGCACTCTAAGAAACTGGTCTGACAACAGTATTCACTATCTTTCATCAAATTCATTGCGTAAACCAATCCATTTGTATACTGATTTACATATGGATTATCAATTTGATCTTCTGATGGATCTCCTATCATAACCAATTTTGAATTTTCTCCAGGTCTTGTAAGTATACCCACTGCGTGCTTTCTCAAAAGGTTTTGGGATTCATCACAAATTATATAGGTATCAGAAATATTTCTACCTCTAATATATGAAAATGATTCTACACGTATCTTTTCTTCAGAAATAAGTGAAATCAGCTTGTTATTAACTTTATGGTATTCGTAACCTTGTGCCATAAGTATTCTCTTAAGATTATCCCAGTATGGTCTCATTAATGGATCAATTTTTTCTTGTTCATTTCCTGGAAGTGCTGCGTCATTATCGTCTAACATCACATTTGGTCTAAGTAATAGTAATTGTCTGACTTTACCTTCTTTTAAAAATTCCATCCCCGCTGCAAGGGCAAGCAATGTTTTACCAGTACCTGCTGGTCCTTGAATGATTGCTAAAGGACAACAAGATAATAGCGCATCAAATGCAAACCTCTGTGCGTTATTTACCGGTCTTATACCACTAATCTTTATTTCAGACATATTGATGGATTCCATTAAACCTTTAGATGCTTTCGCTAAACAAAATCTCCCATTATCACCAATTAATGAAAAATACTCATTCTCAGATGCATCTGTGATACCTAATTCATCTAAAGGAACAGAATTACCTTCTAATAATTGTAAAAGTGCATCTCCAGGGACATCCTTTAATTCCCTTCTACCTTTATATGATGCCTTAACCATTTGATTTTTATATTCTTCAACTTGTAATTTAAATCTTGCAATGGCACGATTTGCCATACCATTATCATTTGTTACAAGTATTGTCGGTATATCTTCATCTAAATCTCTGACATATACAGCAGTTAATATGATTTCAGAATCGAATGGATCTCTCGTTGCTAAAGTGTCCATATATTCTTTGCTGTATGATTCAATAAAATGAATACTTCCTCCATTCTCCTTATGGTAGACTATTCCATTTTCTGAATCTTCTCCATCATAGTTTGCCATACATTCATTCAAGACATTTCTTATCACCCTATTTGCCGCCCTTGCTGATGCTGCCCTCTCCTTATTTCTATAATCTTCTTTAAGGTAATTTAATTCATCAGTTACAGCCGCCGGTATATAGACATTATTGTCTTCAAATCTATAAATGGCTTCCTCGTCTTGTATCAGAACATTTGTATCTAAGATATAATTTTTTTTCAAAATTTTTCTCCCTTACTTACTATTCTATTATTAAGATAATTTTTACATACAATTTATCTTAATTCCATTGTACCTAGTATATGTAAAGAATATATTAAAACTAAGTTAAATATATTCTATTAAATTTAACATAAGAGATATATAAATTTAACATAAAAAATGTTGACCATCTTTGACTTTTAGAAAATTTATGTTATAATATATTTGTAGGATATAGGTGTAGAAATTAAGGAGGTACTTATGAGAAGTTTATTACCAAGAGTAAGAAATGGATTTTTAGAACCTACATTTGATGACATGTATGATGTGTTTGATAGATTTATGAGTGACACACCAAGCCAACTATTTGAAAATAAATTCAAAGTTGACCTACAAAACAACGAAAAGGAATATGTCATAGATGCAGAGTTCCCAGGATACAGTAAAGAAGACATTAAGATAACAATTGAAAACGACCACTTAGTAATTGGTTGCGAACATAAAGAAGAAAAAGAAGACAAGGATAAAAACTATATTCATAAAGAAAGAAGCTATTCTTCAATGCAAAGAAGATTTTATTTACCAAATGCTGATGAAGAAAACATCACAGCAGAATTAAAAGACGGTGTTTTAAATATCGTAGTTCCAAAAGTTGAAGAATCTTCAAAACAAAAACATATATCAATTAAATAATATATCCTGCTAATTTTTGAGCTATTTCACTTATAGAGTTAAGTGTAATAGCTCTTTTTACATAAAATTTACATAGATTTTACATTATGCAAGTATTTTATTTCTCCCTTATGCTATAATATAAAAAAAAGGGAGGAAACCATGATTATTTGGGGTACAAAAGGTTTCAAAAATGAATTAGGGCCAACAAGATATCGAGCAGTTTGCAGACATTGTAATAATGAAGTGACATATACAGCCATTGAATATGGTAAGAAATTTTCATTATTCTTTATTCCATTAGTTCCTTTTGGGATAAAGAGAATGATTGTTTGTCCAATATGCGGATACGGATATGAAGTTTCAAAAGATGATTTAGAAAAATATATGTAATTAAATATTAATATAAAAAGGCTGTTATAAACTTATAATGTAAGTTATAAAACAGCCTTTTAATTATTTATTTTCTATATCACTGAAATCATGTGTAACTATTTCTTGTAAGATAAATTCCCCATCTACATAGTGATAATGAAATAATGAACAATTTTGTATACCACCTTCTCCTCGTCTCACTTCACTTTTATCTAACCAATATCTATAAAACTGAGCAATAGCAGCTCCGTGAGAAACGATTAATATATTTTCTCCTTCTGTATTTTCAGCAATTTCTGTAATTGTGTCAACCATTCTCTTTTGAAACTCAAATTCATCTTCACCACCAAATTGCACAAAGAAATCTCTATATGGTAATGGAGGATTTAGATGCTCACCTTCACCTTCTAAATCACCAAAATTCCATTCCCTCAAGCCTTTCACCCTTTTATATGGCATATCCACCATAATTTCTAATGTATCGCAAGCTCTCTCAGCAGTCGAACTAAATGCTGCATCAAATTTTAATCCCAATTTTTCAACATGCTTTCCAGCAATTTCTGCTTGCTTTACACCCAATTCAGTTAATGGAGAATCACACCATCCCTGTATTTTCTTCTGTCTATTAAATAAAGTTTGGCCATGTCTAACTAAATATAATGATTTCAATTTTTCCTCCTCTTTAAAAGCAATACTTATCTATAAAATTATTTCGTCATATATTGAAATACCCATAAACACTACATTTGCTTATATTAATTTTTAATTAAAAAGATAAGTATTACTAATGGTCTTCCTCTATCTTGATTGTTTTGCCAACCAATCAAATAAAGTTGTACCGTCATCAGATTTCACATCATTGTTATGAACATAAATCCAAGACCAATGCCCATTATATTGATATGACTTGCCCTCTTCATCTTTGTAATTTCCACTTAAATCATGAACATCATCAAATACAGTCTGCCTATAATCCTTAAATCCAGTTTTCTCAAATACCTCATTTACCGTGTATTCGTGAATTTTTGGATCTACAGTTGTATCATTTTTAGCATAAATCATCCAGATTGGTACATTTTTCATATTTACAATTTCCTCATCAGTGAAATTCTTCGCTTCATATGGAGGACATACTGGAAATGCCGCCGCAAAGAAATCTGGATATGTTGAAATCAAATCATAAGTCATAAAACCACCATTTGAACAACCTCCAACTAATATTCTATTTGTGTCAATATCAGGGTTGTCCGCAACATATTTATCAATTAATTCTTTTAGCGATTTAATATAAATACTATTCTCAGCACCAACACTCTCCAAATCCACTTTTCCATTCCCTGTATCCATCCAAAATGTAGGTGTTTGTGGAGCTAGCACATATGCATCATCCTCAAACTTACTTTGAAATTCTTCCTTTGCATAATTCACCGCCATATTACCAATAATTGGAAGCCTTGGATCATTACCGCCTTCACCTGCACCATGTAACCAAATAACTAAAGGCTTCTTTTCACCTTTTGCCTCTGGCTTATAATCAGCATAAGTTAACTTCTTACCATCTGATGCTGTAAATTCGCCATAAGTGAATTCATCAGGACTCGGAATACTCATCTTTTCATCATCTCTTAAATCAATAGATGCTTCTACATCCAACTTACCTATCTTACTTTCCTCTTTTATCTTTATCTCTTGCTCGAATGGATCACACCAAGTATTAAGACTTGTATTCATACTAAAAATTAATGGATTACCCTCATTTGGTGTAGCTTTTGTCTGAATTGTTATGTATTTTCCTTCTTTATCAGTAGTCTTCTCTCCATTTTCATCACTCAAATATACATCTTCAATTGTCCTAGGATTTTCAGAAATAATATGATCAGGAGCTTTCCCCTCTTTCTCAAATTTTTCCCAATCAAAAGCTTCCTTTCTTTCAATCATTGAAAAATCTTCTTTATTTATCTTATCTGCAGTGATGTTCTTATCCAACTCTATAACAGTTTTCACCACCGCTGGACCCCAATCAAAACCTTCAACAATTACTTTTTACTTCCCCTTATATTCCATAGGTTTACTCTCCTCATTCGACACTTCCATATTACTTTCTTCATTCGTTTCTTGTTGTTTAGCACAAGCCACAAAAAATAGTGATAAAACCATTAATGTAGAAAATATTTTAATAAACTTCTTCATTCTACACCCCCTTTAATATAGATATATCAAACGGATTACGTTTTCTCAATGTAGATTTTCTCCTGATGGGAGGAAAATTGTTGGATTGAAGTGAATGAGTTGAGGTTTGGGAGAATGAGGGGATGATAAATTGGACGGATGTAGATTTGGGAGAATAATGGCTGATAAATTGAACGGATGTAGGTTTGGGGCCGGGCGCATGTGGAAATGTATAGATTGACCCTAGCGTTTTGGATTTTTCTAAATTTGCTAGGGCTGAAAATCAAGGTTTGACCCTAGCGTTTCTGATTTTTTGTAATTCACTAGGGCTAAAATTCGCTTTTTCACCCTTGCGTTTTTATTTTTTCTTAATTCGCTAGGGTTAAAATTTCAATTTTGACCCTTGCAATTTTAAATTTTTCAAATCCGCTAGGGTTTTGAGGTCATTTTTCACCCTTGCATTTTTACCTTTTGGTTATCTGCTAGGGTCATGAAACTATTTTATTCTAATATCTTTACTTATTTAGTTAAATCATCAACATTTTGAATATTGTTACAAATATAATAGATTTTATTATCTAATCTATGGTCCGTATATATCCCACCCCAAACCTACACACTCTATAAACTAAAAAAGATACCCGACAGGGTATCTTTCTTTCTTAAATTCTAATTAATTCTATTCAAACCGCCTATTTCTCATATTTTCTATTTATTATCTCTATCTCTTTTTCAAATAATTGTTTTGTTTCGTTTGAGATGTTTTCTTTATATTCTGGGTAATTTGTTGAGATGTAATTAGCAAAGTATTTGCTGATTTTTTTGCCACCATTATAGTTTAGATGGGCATTGTCGTAGAAATCGGTTTTTGTGTCGATTCCTAATTGTGTGTATAGTTTTTCTGATGTAAAGTCTATTATTTTTAGATTGTGTTTTTTGGCGAATTTATGGTACTCTTCAATTTCATTAAGTGTATAATCCATTTTAGGTAAAATGTAAAGTATTACTTCTATATCGTTTGATTTAGCAAGATTGATGATTTTGGTTAAATATTTTTCTCCAACTTCTGACTTTTTGAAGTTTTTATCATACTTCATGTATTCAGGTGTGAAGTTTACTGGTTTTACCTTTTTCACTTGAAATGATGTGATTTCCTCTTTATCTTCAATTTCAAAGAAATCTTCTTTTTTTAGTCTATTCCATCTATCATGATATTTTAAGATTGGAATATAATAGCCCTTAGTGTAATCTTTATCGAATTCATTTTTTAATCCTTGTATGTACCCCTTTTTATTATCTATTGCAGTTAGTGCATAAAAGAAGTTTGTTTCATGATGTTCTATATTTGGATTTACTTCTCTAGTTAATCCAAGGATGTCTTGAAAAAGAAGTTTAACATCTTTATTTTCTTTTATATAGTCTTCAAAGAGATGATATGAAGCAAATGGGGATTGTAGGTTATGAGCAAGGCTAAATACAGGTATTCCACTATTTTCAAATATTTTAGCTTGGTTTATAGCTGTAAATGAGCCACTTGAACCAAGAAAAAGAGTTTTTGTATCTGAATTTGAGAAATCTTTCATTTTTTCATATCTGAATTTGTATTGATCACTTTTGTATTCCCACTTTTCTCTTAAAATATTCCCAGCAGAGAATATCATTACGATTAATATTAAATTAAATACTAATGCTTTTGTTAATTTTTTCATTAAAACACCTAAATTCTTTTTTACTTACTGTTGTTTTTCATATTTTGCTTTTATTATTCTTATTTCTCTTTCAAAGATGTCTCTTGTTGATTGAGATATGTCTGTTTGCAAATGAGGATAATTTTCTACAATGTAGTTTGAGAAATATTTACTGATTTTCTTGCCACCTTCATAATTTAAATGGATGGTATCAGCAAAATCTGTTTTTATATCGATGCCTACTTGGTTGAATAGTTGATCTGATGTGAAATCAATTATTGGCGCATTGTGTCGCTGTGCAAATTTATGGTATTCTTCAATTTCATTTAATGAGTAATCCATTTTTGGAAGAATATAAAACACGACATCTATATCGTTTGATTTTGCTAAATCTAGAATTTTCATTAAATACTTCTCACCAATGTCTGATTTTTTGAAGTCTTTATCCTCTTTCATATAGCCATCTTCATAGTTTATATCGGCTACTTTGGTTAATTGGTATGATGTGATTGTATTTACTTCATCAATTTCAAAGAAATCCTGACTTTTTAATCTGTTCCATCTGTCATGATATTTTAAAATTGGCATATAGTAGCTAATTCTAAAATCTTTATCAAATTCCGCTTTTAACTCATTTAGATATTTTTCTTTATCTTTAATTGATACTAAAGCGTTATAAAATCTCGTTTCACGCTCATGGTTATTTGGAGTTACCTCTCTTGTTAGACCTAGGATGTCTAAAAATAGTACTTCTACTCCCTCATTTTCTTTTATAAAATCTTCAAAAAGGTGATATGAAGTGAAAGGAGATTGTAAAAGATGCGCAAGATTTACCGTTGGCACTTCAGTCTCTTCAAATATTTTTGTTTGATTGATTGCAGTAAATGCCCCACTTGAACCAAGAAAGATTGATTTAATATCATTATTATTAAAATCATCCCTCATCATTTGATATCTAGTTTTGTATTGACCATCGTTATATTCCCATTTCTCTCTTAAAATATTTCCCGTATATAAGATGATCAGTATTAATATTAGATTAAATACTAACGTTTTAACTAATCTCTTCATCCAAACCCCTGTAACTTTCTGAAATGTCTAAATAAGAATTGTTCGTTTCTAAAATCCTCTATAAATGAAATCTGCCACTTGTATGCCGTCTCCGTAAATACCAAAGATTAAAACAAACATAATTGCTGCATAATACACAATCCATCTGAATATAATGTTTTGTTCAGCAATTGATTCTCTAATTTTAACACCATGTTCTTGTAATAAGCTGATAACTGTTAAAATTAAAATGGCAATGATAAGCAAGTTAAAATTAGGTCTATCTAATCCTAATTTATATAGGCTTCCATCACATAATATCCATGGATTTCTCACCGTTAATGAATTTTTCATCAATCTTAGACATTCCCTCAAACCGACATGAGCAGTTCTTGAAAAGAATCGACCAAATACGACAATTGCAATGGTACGGTTTACTTGCAAGAATTTCCAGCCAAATTTATCAGGATCTATATTGAATTTTTCATAAAATTTTAGATAAAGTGGTTCTAAAATTGTACTTGACATGATAATTATCCCATGGTAGATACCAAAGGCTACATAGACCCAATTGGCCCCATGCCAGATACCAACTAAAATAAATACTATCATGGACGCCAGACTTGGAGCTATTTGCTTACCAAATTTAGGTCCTAATTTTTTTCTTGAAAATTTACTTAACTTAGAAAATGGCTTTGATAATGATAAAGGATAAAATACATAATCTCTCATCCATGAACCAAGTGTAATGTGCCATCTCTTCCAAAATTCTGAGACGGATCTTGCAAAATATGGTCGTTCAAAGTTTTTAACAAGATTAATGCCAATAGCTTCGGAAATACCAGTGATGATATCCATTCCCCCTGAAAAATCACCATAAATTTGAATGGTATAAAATAGCACGGCAATAATTAGATACAAACCCTGATATTTTTGGGTATCAGCAAAAATCGTATCTACTATAATTTTAGCTCTGTCGGCTATAACAATTTTTTTGAAATATCCAAATAACATCAATTGCAGTCCAAATGTAAATTTCTTATAATCAAATATATGACCTGCTATTAATTGATCAAATAAATCACTGAATCTGTGTATTGGTCCTTGAATAATTTGTGGAAAATAAGCTAAAAATAGAGAAAATTGAAAGAAATTTTCAACAGGTTTCGCCTTATTTCTGTACACATCAATAAGATATCCCATAGCTTGAAATGTGTAAAATGAAATACCAAGAGGTAGAAACATTCTAAATATTGGGATATCGAAATTTAGATTGATGCTACTCAAAAATCTATTTATATTTCTAAAAATAAAAACGGAATACTTTAGATATCCAAGTATACCAAAGTTTAATACTAGAGCTAATACTAGCCACTTACGTTGATGTGACTTAATAATGTTTTTATCTTGCCTTGTTAATTTACCTGTATCGGGCTGATAATGTTCTCTAATACTATAAATTTTTTTCGCTATAAAATAAGTTGATAATGTTGTAATAAATAAATACACAGAAAACCATGTTTCTGTGAAGAAATAAAAGAAATAGCTACTTAATAGTAGCACTATCCATTGTTTGCTAGGTTTAGTTATAAAATATAATAAAAAAGTAACTGCAATAAAAATAAAAAAGTTTAATGAGGTCAGTCCCATATTACTCTAATTTCCCGTCAACTAATTCCACCATTGCTTCTAAAGTATTGAAATTATCTGGAACAAGTTCATCAACATCAATATCAATGTCAAATTCATCATTTAAATCTTGTACTAAAGAAACAATATCAAAAGAATCCAAAACACCTTCATCAATCATGTGTTTTTCTTCTCTAGGATCAATATCCGGTCTTAATTCCTCTAAAATTTGAATAATTCTACTTTCTGTCATTTGATGCCCTCCTAATCAATTGTACTGAAATCTTATCAGTATACTTAAATCCTAATTTTTCATATATTTTTCTCGCATTTAGATTATCCCTACTAACCCAAAGCAAGACTTTTTTATTAATATTTTCCAACATACCCATTATCATATCAATACCAATACCAAGTCCTCGACAAATTTTGTCAACTATGATATGAGATAAAAGGTAATGATTCTTATACTCTTTCCTCGTTATTGCAGATACTATTTTATTTTCTTTCTTATATACAAAAATTTCTTTTTTATCAATCAATACTTTGAATTCTTCAATACTTGGATAACTGTTTATCACAGGATCTAAGCCCGTTTCATATAAAAAGATTATCTCCTTATAATCATCCTCATTTGGAATAGTTAACTTAAATCTACTTTTATAATTTAACTTAGGCTCATCTAATCTCATCTCCACATTTTCACCAAAATGCTCGAATCCATTATTTTCCCAATAAACAATATGTTCTTCATTTCTTCTTTTATTTTCTTTATCAATTATTTCAATAATACAATCGTTATTTAATAAATTGTTAAATTCAGCTTCTTTATCAAAATTTATATAATAATACATGTGAAAAATAGACTTTGAAGTGTCTAAAAAATATAAACCATTTTCAGATTCAATGGTTTTTAAAGCATCTTCATTTTGCAATTCACGTAAAAATGAAACACCCATTAAATTATTTGATTTCTTAAAACCTTCAGATTTATATTTCTTTACTATTTCACTAAGCTCCACAATGTATTCCTTTTAATTTAACTCTATCAATCTTACTATTTTTTGTAACTGGTAACTTTTCATACCAAATCATTTCATTCGGTATCATATATTTTGGCAATAGCTCTTTCAACGTCAAATATACCTTTTTATTATCGTCTTCTTTTGATTCGTAAAACATAACGATTTTTTCGCGCTCTTCATTATAAACACATACGGAAGCATTGATAAAATCGACACTATTCGCAAGTTTTTCAATCTCTGCCAGCTCGATTCTATGTCCCATATGTTTTATTTGATGATCTTTTCTACCAATAAAAATTAATTCACCCAACTCATTATATTCAGCCAAATCTCCGGTACGATAAATTTTTTCTTCGTATGACTTATTTAATGGGTTTTGTACGAATGCTTTAGCTGTTATCTCAGGATCATTGTAATATCCTAAAGCTAAAGAAGACCCTCTAACACAAATCTCACCTTGAATGTTCGCCTCTGTAATCAATTTATCTTCATTATCAAGCAATAAGATTTCTGTATTTCTAAACGCCTTACCAATAGGTAAAGTATCTTTATCGTCAAATTCTTTTTCAACTTTATAGAAAGTGCAATTGCATGTAATTTCTGTAGGTCCATATAGATTCACATATTGTATATCAGGTTGGTTTTTTCTCCAATAATTTAACACCTTTGTCGGCATCACCTCACCTGAAAACATGGCAAGCTTAAGAGTCTGCATCTTATCTTTTTCAAGACCTTTTACATTTTCTACTATCCTAAAAACTGATGTCGCCCAGATTGCCGTATTTATTTTATTTTCATTAATATATTCAATTAGCTTAGTCGGGAACATAAAGCATACTTTTGGAATGACAATCAATGTCGCCCCATTTAACAATGTTGAATAAATATCTTTAACTGAAACATCAAAATCAAATGGCGCCTGATTTCCAAAAATATTATTCTCATCGAAATGAAACTCTTTTTTAAACTGATTAACCATATCCAATACCGCATACTGCTTAATCAGTACTCCCTTTGGTGTCCCAGTAGATCCAGAAGTAAAAATAGCATATAAAGGATCTGTATCAATCATGCTTTCTCTAACTTGATTTAGCAATTTTTCATCTATTTTAATATCTAAAAGTTCTTTATAGTTGAATAAAGGACATTTATCATTTCCATAATCAAGCTTTTCTTTTTTTGTCGCATTAATCAAAATACTTGGCTGTAGTTTATTTAAGATCTTCTCCACTCTTTCTTTAGGTTGATTGATATCTATTGGAGCATAAAAATTTCCACTATATGTGATACCAAGAAATGTGATTAATGATTCTATATTTCTATCTATAAAAACAACTATCGGATTATTTTTAACATTTACCTTTTGCAATAAACTTGTTGCAATGGATTTAGACAGTCTCTGTGCCTCAACATAACTCACGCTTGAAAATTGATCCTTAAATAGTGTTTTGTTTTGGTATTCATGACATGATTTTTCAAAAATGTCAAGAACTGTAATATCCATTAAATCCTCCACGGAAAATATTTGTTTCCAATTTGTAATGTATTCTATATAATCATACCTATATTTAGTATATAAATCAAATATCACAGATGGTTTATAAGGCTAAATTTTAGGCATCGAGCTAGTTTTATCGTATAAAACTTTAATATATTAGTTTTAAGCAACATTATTTAAATTACAAAATGATAGCGTAGACATCAAAAAATTCCATTCCTCCTAACAATAAAATATGAAAAATAATAGAATTAATGCTATACTTTATTTGACAAATAAATTTATTATATTTAAATTGTCTAATAAAATTTGGAGGAAATAATGAATATTTCAAAAAAAATAGTCAGTTTATTACTAGCATTAGCTATGGTTTTCTCATTAGTAGCTTGTGGAACATCTAACAATGAACCTAAAGATACTTCAAAAAAAGAAGGAGAATTAACTAAAGTTGATGAAATCTCAGTACAATTTGTACCTTCAAGAGATCCGGAAGATATTATAAATGCTACAAAACCTTTAGGGGATATCTTAAAGAAACATCTTAAAGAACAAGGTTTTGATGTAAATAAAATCGATATAAGTGTTGGTACAAACTACGAAGCTACAGGTGAAGCATTATCATCTGGCTCAATTGATGTAGGTTTAATCCCTGGTGGGACATATGTATTGTATGATGATGGAGCTGAAGTATTACTTACAGCTACAAGAAAAGGCTTAAGCAATGATTCTGAAAATGCAAAAGACTGGAACGAAAACAAACCTACAAAATTAACTGATAAACAAGTAACATATTACAGATCAATTATTATCGCTGGTCCATCTGAAAAAGGACAAGAATTAGCTAAAAAAGTTAACTCTGGCGCAGAATTAACATGGGATGATATTAAAGATGCAAAATGGGGTGTAAGAGGTATCTCTTCATCAGCTGGTTATATCTACCCATATCTATATCTAAAAGATAAATTTGGTAAGACAATACCTGATTTAAAATCAGTAGTTGAAATGGATAACTACAATACTTCAATGGCTCAATTAGCTACAGGTCAATTAGACGTTATTGTTGCTTTCGCAGACGCAAGAATGGATAATGAACCTAAATGGCAATCAGAATACCAAGGTAAAAACACAATTTGGGAAGATACAAATATTATCGGTGTAACTGATCCAATCTATAATGATACAGTTTCCGTATCAAAGAAATCTTCTAAAATGACAGCAGAATTAAAAGAAGCTCTTGCGAATGCATTTATCGAGTTAGCTAAAACAGATGAAGGTAAAGAAGTAATCAAGATTTACAATCACGAAGGTTACGAAAAGGCTAAATCAGAAGATTACGATAAAGAAAGACAAGCACAAAAAATTATGAAAGAATTAAATCAATAATAGAATACGAGGCTTCTCAATTTCTATATGGCCTGGACAGTTAGCTGCTCTGGGCCTTATTAATTTAAGAAATGGTGATTAAAATGATAGAATTTAAAAATGTAAGTAAAGTATACCCTGGTGGATTTACCGCACTTAAAGATATTAACTTAACCATTCATGAAGGTGAATTTATCGCAATTATTGGACGATCTGGTGCAGGTAAATCAACACTAATTAGAACAATTAATAAAATGATTGACATAAACGAAGGGACATTAACTGTAAAAGGTAAAAATGTTAGTCAATTAAATGGAAAAGATTTAAGAAAATTTAGAAGAAATATCGGTATGATATTTCAACAATTTAATCTTGTTGATAGAACAACTGTTATAAAAAATGTACTTGCAGGTTTTGTACCTGATTTAAATATGTTCCAAAGAATATTTGGGATTTATCCTAGAGAAAGTAAATTAAAAGCATTAGAAGCTTTGAGACAAGTAGATATTTTAGATAAAGCATATAATCGTGCTGATCAATTGTCTGGTGGTCAACAACAAAGAGTTGCACTAGCTAGGACATTGGCACAAAGTCCAGACATTATACTTGCTGATGAACCTGTTGCGAGCCTAGACCCTGTAACAGCAACACAAGTAATGGACTACTTTACAAAAATTAATAGAGAACAAAATATCGCTATATTGATAAACATTCACCATGTAGATTTAGCATTGGATTATGCGACTAGAGTTATTGGTATAAAAGATGGTGTAATAGTTTATGATGGTCCTGCTGATAAAGTAGATAAAGACGTTTTGAAAAATATTTATGGCGAAAAACTTAATGAAATCGAATTAAATGATGTTGAAATTAAAGATGATGAATCTGTAGAAGAAGTCATCGATGAAGTTGCTTTAAACGAAAATAAAGAAGACACAAACGAGGGATTATAATGAATATTTTTGATAAAATTTTTCCTCCTAAAAAATATGTATTGAAAGATGACACTATTGTTTATGAAAAGAGAAGTAAAGCCTTAGTGATAGTGCCTATTCTATTAGTATTAATCTATTTATCAATTAAGGCTACAAAGTTTGATTTATTAGTTCTAGTAGACAATTTTAAACAATTTAGCTTTATTTTGTCACAAATATTTAGCCCAAACTTTAATTATCTACCAAGAGTAATAGATCCTCTTTTAGAAACAATTAAAATGAGTTTATTGGGTTCATTTTTAGGTGGAATAATTTCCTTACCATTCGCATATCTTGCTGCATCCAATATGATGCAAAATAATTTTGTAAACTGGATAGTTAGATTGGTATTTTCTATAATGCGTACCATTCCTACGATTGTAAATGCACTTATCGCAACATTTATTTTTGGTATCGGCGCACTTGCGGGTACTGTAGCTATTTTCCTTTATTCATTTTCATATGTAGGTAAACTAACTTACGAACAAATCGAAAATGTTAATTTAGGTGCTTTCGAAGCGTTAATGTCTATGGGTTACACAAGACCTATTGCATTTATTAAATCAGTCTTGCCACAAGTATTACCAACCTTCATCTCAACTCTATTATATAACTTTGAAGGTAATGTTAGATATGCTGCAATTCTTGGCTACGTTGGTGCTGGTGGTATTGGTATATTAATCAAACATAATATTGGACTAAGACAATACGATAATCTTGGTGCAGTTTTATTATGTATCTTAATAACTATTATCATTATAGAAAATGTCAGCATTTACTTTAGAAATAAATTGAATTAAGGATAACAAAATGAATGAAGAAATATTAAAGAAATTAGAAAATGAGCCGAAAACAGGATTCAAAACAGCTGTAAATATCATCATTATTGTTGGTCTTTTAGTTTGGTCATTTTTAGGCATTCAACCTTCTGAAAGTAATATAAACGGCTGGGGAATTGTTGGAAAAATCTTTAGTGGAATATTTTCACCGGACTGGTCATTATTTAATCTTACAGGACAAGGGATACCATTCCTACTAGTCGAAACACTTGCAATAGGCTTATTAGGTACACTTATGGGAGCAATACTTGCAATACCTTTCAGCTTTTTACAAGCTTCAAATATTGTTCCAAAGTGGTTTTCCTATATTACAAGACTATTTTTAATCTTTGTAAGAACCATTCCAACACTTGTATATGGGCTAATCTTTATTAGAGTTGTTGGTCCTGGACCATTTGCCGGCATACTGACTATGGCAATGACTTCAATCGGAATGCTTGCTAAGCTATTTACTGAATCAATTCTAGACATCAATAAAGATATCTTAGAGTCTCTTTCAGCTTTAGGAATGACTACATTTGAAAAAATACGTTTTGGTATATTACCACAACTTTCAGCGATGTTTTTATCAACAATCATTTACAGATTTGATATAAATATTAGAGATGCTACAATACTTGGGCTAGTTGGTGCCGGTGGTATCGGTGCCCCACTTATATTTGCAATCAATGGATATAAATGGAAACAAGTAGGTGCGATACTTATCGGTTTAATGGTGTTAGTACTGACAATTGAGTACTTCTCATCTAAATTTAGATCAAAACTTGTAAAAGGATATTAATATGAAAATCTTTTATACATCTGATGTCCATGGCTATTTTATGCCAACAAACTATATGGATATGGAAACTAAGCCAATGGGTTTAATTTCCGCTAGTAATAACTATGTGAAATCAAAAAGTAATCTATTTATCGATTGTGGAGACATTCTGCAAGGTTCTGTATTTGATTACTATCTAAGCGAAAACAATAATTCAAAAGCAATTGCAGATATTGTCAACAAAATTGGTATAGATTTTATAACCGTAGGAAATCACGATTTTAACTACGGTTATGATTATCTAAAAAACTATTTAAATAATGTGAATGCTACATGTATTTGTGCCAATTTAGTAGATAAAAAAGGAGAAATTACAAACTTAACAGACCATGCTATTGTCGAAATTGAAGGCAAAAAAATCGGTATAATTGGAGCTGTGACTGACTGGGTAAATGTGTGGGAACAAAAGAAAAATCTTGTTGGTTTTGAGATAAAAGACACTTTATCCTCTTTGGTCAACGCATACGAAAATATCAAAGACTGCGACTATAAAATTTGCCTTTATCATGGTGGTATAGACTTCGACCCAGTTACAAAAGAAATCGTGGAAGATTCTGGAGAAAATATCACAAGTCGCATCATCAATACAATAAATATAGACTTAGTACTTTGTGGACATCAACACCTTGAAATCACAGGTATTGACTACAATGGTACAAAGGTGGTAGAACCTTCATTCTTTGGTGGAAAATATGCCGAAATTGATATCAATCTAGACAATAAAAATCTAAAAGTTAAATTACGTCATATAGATGGAAATTTCGATGAAGAAAAATTCTCCGAAGAAGTTCTTCTTAACAACAAGATTAATGAGTACATTGATAGAAAAATTGCTACTCTAGATAAAGATTATCTACCAAAGGATAGATTAGAAATGGCATTAAATGGAAGTGAACTCGCTTTCTTTATAAACAAAATTCAACTGGAATTAACCGGTGCTGATGTATCAATGAACGCTCTAGCAAATGAAGTTTCAGGATTCAAAAAGGATTTAACAATCAGACAAATATTAAATACTTTCAGATATCCAAATACACTTGAAGTTTACGAAATAGATGGTAAAACTCTTAGAAGAGGATTAAATAAAAACTTCGAATACATTGTAAAGGACGAAAATGGCTATAGGATAAATGAAGACTATATAATTCCAAAATTATCACATTACAATTTTGACTTTTATGATGGCATCACTTATGACATCGACTTTGATAAACCATTCGACTCTAGAGTAGGAAACATCTACAAAGATGGTAGAGTCATCAAAGATGATGAGATACTTACAATAGTATTAAACAATTACCGCGCTACAGGAGTTTCCGGTTTTGATATGTACAAAGGCCTTAAACTAGTGAAAAAAGTAGATTCCGATATTTCACAATTATTTATTGACTATTTTAAAAATAAATATAATAAAGGCTAATCAATATATTTGAAGTGATCCATCTCTTCAGATATTTATGAACCAATGTACGAAAGACTGTTGCATTACGCCAAATGGCATTTTGCAGCAGTCTTTTTGTGTTTTTAATATTGGGATTTGGGATATAAAAATGAGAAAATATAGGTCACGACCCTAGCGGATTGAGAAAAAAAGAAAACACTGGGGGAAAAGGTGGATTTTCAGCCCTAGCAAATTATGAAAATCGAAAACGCTAGGGGCGAAATGGCTTCAAAACTCTTGCAAATTAGGAAAATCCAAAAAAGCAATGGACAAATGGCACTGAAATTAAAAATTGGAAATTTAGTACCAAATTTTTAAAGTGGAAATGGTACTAAAAATTAAAATATTAAATTTAGTACCAAAAATTTTCAGTGAAAATGGAACTAAATTAGAAAAATTCAAATATAGTACCAAAAGCGTCTAATAAAATTGGTACTAAAAACGAAATTTCAATATTTAGTTCCATTCTAGCCATATCTTCATAAAATAATCAGAAAATACCCCTTTAACATCTTAACTACATCTCAATATTTAATCTTTCGATGATTGCATCCAAAACACCATCATCATTATTGCTTTTTGCAATATATTTTGCAGCCTCTTTAGCATCTGGGCTGGCATTCTCCATAGCATAGGAATATTTAGCTAATTTTAGCATTTCAATATCATTTCCACCATCACCAAAAGCCATTAGATTATCAGGACTTATTTTCCAAATATCTAAAAGATATTTCATTGCGGTACCTTTGTTATTGCCCTTTCTAATAATATCGATATTGCCATGACCTGATGTTACAGATTGTACGACATCTCCAAACTCCTTAGTTAAATCATCGATAATATTATATGTTTCATCTATTGGTGTATCAAATGAAAACTTAGTAAATCTATCATCTGGTAATGGAAAATATGAATCAATTTCCTTAACCTTTGTATGGTAACGAGCAAAGTCTATTTTCTTTTCTTCTTCTACATCTTTTAATAGATAAGCTGACTTTTCAGCATCTAATATTAGTTCTAAATGATAATTATTTTCTATTAGGTATTTAAGAATTTTTTCGACAATATCATTTGGAATGCTCTCTACTCTCAACTCTTTATTATTGTCTACGAAAAATGCCCCATTATCACCAACAATGGCAATTTTATCAGTATATCCTTCAAAAAATGTTCTAATTTGATAATATTGGTTTCCACTTATCGCAACAAATTTTATACCATTTTCTTCAAAAAATTGAAACACCTTCTTAAATTTCTCTCTATTATAGTCATGATCACTTCTTAAGAATGTCCCATCCATATCTACAGCAACTACTTTGATATCCATAAAAACTCCTTTATTACTTTATACTAATATACTAACACAATAAAGAAAAATTTTACTATTTACTTTCTACTTTAGAATATTTTTCAAATAAAATTTTGGTAAGTTCGTCATTAATCTCGTTGTCCGTATACTTGCTGTAAAATGTACACAATCTCATAATGAGCCTTCTATCGCCAATATAGACTGGTATAGCTTTTAGTCCTTCAATTTCCTTATATACAGCATCTAAATAATAGGCATTTTCTAATTTAAGTAATTTCAACGCTTGATCTCTATCATCCGCAAGGATAAAATCACTTTTCACACCCAAATAATTAATAAAATAATCTTTCTCTTCACATCTTCTATCTTTTGGCGTAACCAAGATACATTTCAACTCAGATAATTCTTCCATATCCACCCTATCTTTTTTAGCAATAGGATTATCCTGTGAAACAAGTACAGAAAGGTTTAATTCTCTTAAGATATTATTCTCGTATTCTTGATTAAAATCTCTTCTTTGGTCATTCAAAGAAATATTTATTGTATCTCCAACTAATTCTTCATATAACTCATCATGTGAACCTTTAGATAAAGTAAATGAAATATTTTTATTTCTATAAGTTAACTCCTCCAAAGCTTCATAAAGAATGGAATCATCAATAGTTCTTAAATATCCAATCCTTAAATGTTGCTTTGCATTCGCAATTTCCTTTACTTTATTTATCATTTCAACAGTATTTGATAACAAAATCTTACTTTCGTTATATAAATATTGTCCTGCCGGAGTTAATGTAAAAGATCGATTTTTCCTATCTAAAAGCTGAGCACCAAGTTGCTCTTCTAATAACTTAATCTGTTGAGAAATAGCAGATTGCGAAATATACATCTCTTCGGCCGCTTTAGTAAAACTATTTAATTCTACAACTTTTATAAAATACTCAAATTGTTTATACATATTTCTAAACTCCATATCTATTTCTTATAAAAACTATTAATATTACTTATATATACTATTTTACTATTAGGTAATTATTATAACAATTAAAGTTTTAGTTAATATTGATAAGTTTTACTTATATAACATTATCTTTAATTTTTGTCGGAGTGGTCCTAAAATTTTAGCGAACCTTAAAAGCAAAAAAATGACTCACCTCCATGTATAGACATTTTAGCGAGCCATTTTTCATTATTTAGTTGGAATTTAAGCTAAACTTTATTTTTTGCCAATTAATTTACCTTCATTAGTAAATTTGTACCATCTTCCATCAATCCATTGTCTACCTGAAACTCTAGTACCAGTTCCTTTTCTGAAATAAGTCCAAGCACCGTCAATAAATTGCCATCCATAAGCAAGTGTACCTGAGCCAACTCTAAAGAATCTCCAGTTTCCATCAACAAATTGTTTTCCTTTTACCATTGTTCCAGATGTTTTTCTAAAGAAGTATCTATATCCATTTTCCGGATTTGTCCACCAACCTTTATGATATCTTGCATTTGAGCCTTCTAAAGATAGCCAAATCATGCCATTTTCCTTGAAGAATTGGTTGATTGATTCACCTTTATAGTTGAAGAATTTCCAAGTGTTGTTGATCCATTTCCATTCTGACTTAGCTTGTACGCCTTTATCGAAGAATGTCCATTTATCTCCAACTTTTTCCCAACCATGTTTTACTTCTTTTTCTTTCTTTTCTAACTCTTCAATAGTCTTTGTCAGAGCCTCAATCTTAGCTTGATTTTCTTTCACTTCATTTTCAAAAGAAACAATTTTTTCATGTAATTTATTGATTTCTTCTTTATCTAATTTTACTTCAGACTCTAACTTAGCAATGCTTTCTTCAAGCATTTTCACTGTTTCATCTGATTCTTCAAGCAATAATTCAAGCTGACCTTCTAAACCATTGATTCTATCTTTCAATTCATTAACTTCTTCTTTAGATGCGCCATTCTTTTCTAATTCAGTTAATTTATCTTCTAATTCTTTATTAAGATTTTCAAGTTGTGCAATCTTTTCATCTTGAACCTTTGTAGACACACCAATTGTAATTACAGTATCTTTTCTTTCTTGAATTGTCACTGTCTTGTAGTCTTTATCAAGTTCTCTAGTATCTTCCTCACCATCTTTTATAGTAATGATATAACGATTTTCCTTGATACCAACTTGACCTTGTTCTACATTTTGTTTTCCAAGTTCTAGATTTTTATCCAATTTTACAATGATTTCATTAGGTTCAACTTCTCTAACATAATCAAACATTGTAATTTCAGCAGTACCCAATTTCACAACTGGCGCTTTACCTTCTTTAACCACAACTTCCTTAACACTTGGTTCCAATAAATTACCTGTCTTTTCGTCCACTTTGTAGACAATATCATTTCTAGTAATTCTATCTTCACCTTTAACCATTTCAGTTGTACCAGCAGGAATGTTTGCATCTTCTTCGATAACTTGTGGTAATGGATTTGAAACTTCTTCACCTTGAGATACATTTCCAATAACAACAATTTCATCTTGGCTAGCAGTTACTTCGCCACTTTCTGAAACACTACCATCCTTACCTTCTTGAATGGTCTTTCTTTCATTAATTTTCAATGTATATTCTGGCTTTTTAACTTCTGAATATGCTACAAATCTTGTCTTATAGATTAGTGAGAATGCTTGTTCTAAATCTTTTAGTGCTTTTTCAAGCTTTTCAGTCATTGCTGAAATTTCTTCTTGATCTTTAGCTTTGTCAACTAATGCTCTAGCTTCATCTAGCACTTTATCATAATTTTCTTTAGCTTTTACTCTATTGTTAATGTAGATTTCTTCTTTTTTAGCTTCTTCAGCTTTTGAAATAGCTTTATTTAGTGCTTCATAATTTAATTCAACTTTTTCATTTACTTTTACACTTACTTCAACTGTAGTTGTTGAATTATCAGGATATTTCACAGTTGCTTTTACCGTGAAGTCGCCTGATTCTTTGCCAGTTGGAAGTGTATTTTCTTCAACTTCAATTGTATATGAAGTTTCTTCCTTATAGTTTTCAATTTTGATCGCTTTTTCGATGTCTTCTTGTGTTGTTGCTTGCCCAAAATCTTTTGTGATAGGTTCTGATTTAACTTCGTATTTATCTTTGATTTCTTCTTTTTGGCTTGGTTCAACACGTGATCCTAGAAGTTGAAGTTCAGTTGCTGTTGGGAATTTAACCCCACCGCCTCTAACTGTTTCAACTTTTATTCTCCAATATCTTCCTTGAGTTGGGTCAATTTCCACTTGATAAACATCTTTAGCAATTGACATAGTGTGAACTGTTTTCCAATTTGATTCTTTCTTTAATTCGTTATATTCATTTTGTTTTGTTATCTCAATTTTAGGATCTATAACTTCAAATTTCACAGTTTCTAAATCATTATCTGGACCTGATCCAGTCTTATTCACAAATGATGAATTATACAATCTTATCATTGAAACTTCTGAATTCTCACCAATATCAAATACATAAGATATAGGAGCACTCCAAGCTAATAATGCTGATTTAGTTAGGTCACCATCAAATATTGCATGTTGTTTTTCACTAGATAGTTTAACCGCAGCATTTAACGCTAAATTCTCTAATAATTGTTTTTCTTTACCAATTATAACTTTAGCATCATATTTTTTTACACCATTTTGTAAAATTTCAATAAAGTAAGTTTCTTCTTTAACTCTGCTTACTTCATTTCCAGGAATTACTTCACTTATCGAATTTCTTATTTTAAATGTAAAACCTTCATAGTTTTTCTTAATGTCTTCAAAATTTACATTTGATTTAATATACTTTCTGCCAAACACTTCTTCATTCTTTAATGCATGTAACTTTGATTCATCAGAAATATCTGTACCTTGTGCAGTTACAGTTTGTGTCAATAATGCATTAAGATCATAGTTTGCTTCTGGATGAATTTCAAGTTTAACTGTATCTGGAGCAAGCTTTTCTGGATAATATCCTAAAATATCTTGTTCTTCAAATGCAAATACTGACTTATCATCTTTCTTTTGTGTTTGCATGATATTTTTGTGTAATGCATCAAGAATTTTTCTATTTTCTGTATCTTTGCTTAAATCCAATCTATTATTAGATAAATCAACTTTTGTTAATTTAGTCATTTGTTCTGGATTTTCAATGTTTAATTTTTCTAAGTTCATATTAGATAAATCTAAAACTTCAAGATTCACTAATCCTTTTAATGTTAAACTTTTAATATTTTTTAATTTATTTAATCCAGTTAAATCTTTAATTTCAGGATCATCTAAAACTAAATCACCATTAAATCTTCCAATATTACCTTTATATTTGCTAACTTTTTGAATGATTTGATTCCTTAAAGCTTCATCTTTAAAATCTGTATTATCTATTATTTCATATTCGTTCTTTTCTTCTAAAATATTTTTTAACTGTTTGGAATATGCATAGTCAGTAGATTTTAAGTCATCAGAATCACTCTTACCAGGTCTATTTGCTCTTACCCATGCTTCAATATCAATATCTTTTCCATTTGTAGTATATTTGCTATATTCATCGTACATTCTTTGCGCTTCTTCTCTTGATGGATGAGCAACCCCATCTCTATCAACAGCGTAGCTAAATACTCCACCTTTCAAACCAAATTGATGTTGCCATCTAGCATATCTTGCAGCTCTAGAATCCTTAAATTCACCTTCTTCAAAGAACCCTTTTTTATCATAGTTTCCATCTGATTTTTGAATTTTTTCAACTTTACCTTCTGTAGTAGGTATATCATACCATCTATTGTTATCAATTAATGGTGGATTTAAAATTCTAGTAGTATATGAGTTTTCTTCATAGAAAGAAAAACCAATCATTATCTTTTCAGTTGGGATTAAACTTGAAAAAGTTTCAAATAAAGTTAAACCTTTATTTTCCTCATATTTTGATAATGTTTTATAATCTGCACTATTCTTAAATTCTTCTGTATTTTGGTATTCTGAATTTTTACCATATAGTTGGATTAAAACTAAATCAAACTTATCTTTGTGTTTTTCGAATGCAGGGTGGAAAGCAGAAAAAGTTGTATCATAAATAAAGATTTTTTCATTTCCGCTTTTTGGACCAATTTCTTTTGAAAGTAATTCTAGTACTTTATCATATTGGTCTTGATGAGGTTGAAATTCATCAAAAGTTTTTTCCATATCTATATCGATACCATCAAAACCATACATGTTCATATAGTATTTCAAAATGAATTCAACTCTTTTTTTATTACCTTCATCTGTATTTGGGAATCTTAAAACGTTTCTTTCACTTCTAGAATTATAGTAAAGATATTCCTTAAATTCTTTTTCTATATCATCTTTTAAAATTAAGTTATAGTAAATATCATCATAAAGTATATGTGCAAAGATTGATCCTACCACTTTTTGTCCATTTCCATGTAATTTTTCAACATATTCCTTCATTACATTTGTAGGGATTCTTGCCATTTCATTATCATAGAATGCTAAAACTAAATCTACTTCTTTAGGTATATCACCCATTCTTGTATCAGGATGTTTCCAATTTGGTACATCTGTAGAAGCTTTGTCATTCCACACTCTGTAATAACCACCATTTATTGGTGTTTTTTCTTCTAACCATTTTTCAGTCAACGGTCTTTTTGTTGTTGAAGTTTCAACTTCTGTTGGACTTGCAGCTTCAACCTTATTTTCTCTTAAATTTATCGAACTAAATAGTAAAATAAATGCTAATAATAAGCTTACTATCCTTTTTGTCGTCTTCATTTTTCCTCCTAAAATATATATATCGATTATTACGAATAGATATTATCATGTTATATGACAAATGTATAATGGATAGTCGATTTAGATTTAATTTTACAATTAAAGGTAAATCGTTCTAATTATCAGAAAGCATTTTCATATATTTGCACATTTTCATAATTGTTTCATACTCCAATGATTTTTCATATTTTAATAATTATTATATTCTTGAACACATTAACATTGATTAAATTTTAACTACAAATAACAAAATAACTTAGTTTTTTGTGTCAAAACCCTCTGTAATATTTCAATAAATTTATTCATAAACATCGTATAAATAATGTATATGATTATTTTTCTTTTGTATTTTCTATAAAAAGATTATTTTCACAATAAACAGGTATAATAATATATGTAATGTAAATTAGCATTTTACTAATTTAACAGTTATGAAATATTAAAATATCACATTCAAGAGGAGGATGGACGATGAGAAAGATCATTGGTTTAGTTGGCACAAATTCGATTAAATCAACCAATAGACAATTACTTCAATTTATTCAGAAACATTTTGACGACAAAGCAGAAATTGAATTATTGGAAATTAAAGATTTACCTATGTTTAACAAACCTAAAGAAATGAAGATTCCAAATTTAGCAAAAGAAATGGCCAGAAAAATAGAAGAAGCTGATGGGGTTATTATTTCAACACCTGAATACGATCATGCATCCCCTGCCGTTTTGATGAATGCAATAGCTTGGTTATCCTATGGAATCTATCCATTCCTAAATAAACCGGTGGTAATAACTGGCGCTTCTTATGGAACTTTAGGTACATCAAGAGCTCAAAGTCAGTTGGCACGCATTCTTAACGCTCCAGAAGTAAGAGCTCGAATCATGCCAGGTAATGAATTTCTTTTGAGCCATTCACTTGAAGCATTTGATGAGAATGGCAATATTAAAAATGAAAAACAAGTGAAAAGTCTAGAGCAAATTTTTGATGACTTCTTGCTTTTTATTGATTTTACAGAACAATTAGTTGAAGCGAAGAAGAAAGCAGAAAAAGAAGCTAAAAACTTTTCTTGGGAAAAGTCTAAATAGAAGGAGAGCTTATTGTGAAAATTATCGGAATCGTTGGCTCAAATGCCGAAATATCATACAATAGAAAATTATTACAATTTGTACAAAAGAACTTTAACGAGATGTTTGAAATGGAGATTCTTGAAATCAAGGACGTACCAATGTTTAATCAAAGTGACGACCAATCTCATAGTTTCCCCGTGCAATATATTTATAATAAATTAATCCGCGCTGATGGTGTCATTATCTCAACTCCAGAGCATAATCATACCATTCCGGCTGCTCTAAAGAGCACTTTAGAATGGCTATCTTTCAAACTTCATCCTTTAGAAAATAAGCCAGTAATGATAATTGGAGCATCCTATCTTGATCAAGGTACTTCAAGGGCTCAGTTGGATTTACGTAAAATACTGGATGCGCCTGGTGTGAATGCTTATGTGCTTCCGGGAAATGAGTTTTTACTTGGCGAAGCAAAAGAGGCTTTCGATGAAATGGGAAATATTAAAAATGAAAAAACTGTTAGTTTCCTAAAATCATGTTTAGAAAATTTTGTAAAATTTGTTGAGGTTGTTAAGCCATTACGTAAACCACTTCCAACACCAGAAGAAGACCTATTCTGTGAGGGTTCCATTTCTACAACAATCAAGGAAGTAGATCCTGATGATCCGGAATGGGTTGAAAAAGTTGCAAAGCTTACAAATGCAGCTAGCGGAGACGATTACGTGAAACTTGACCATGGCGTGTTAACCGTAAATCAAATTGATAGATTTATGCGTGCTCTTCCATTTGAATTGACTTTTGCAGACGACAACAATCAATTTTTATATTATAACCATGCTCAAAACGCCAATACTATGATGGCTCCACGTGTGCCTTCACAATCAGGAAATAGATTAGGAACAGTTCACCCAGAAAGAACTTTCAAAAACGTTTCATATGTTATTGCAAATCTAAGAGCTGGAAATGAAGACTATTTTAGAACAATCGTACCAAACACTGGTCCAGATGTTATAAATGTACACAACTATCAAGCAATGTATTATGAAGATGGCTCCTACGCTGGAATAAATGAGATTGTGTTTAATTTCAAGCCTTGGCTAGATTGGTACTTAAAGGAAACAGGACAAAAGCTAGTTAAGAAAAATGCCAACACTTCACCAAAAGCTGATGCCACTAGTGGAGCTTCAGCACAAGGTAGAAATGATGTCGCTCCTGAAGTTGATGCGACTAGCGGAGCTTCACAAAATGCTACCGATGAAGATAAAAATACAAATGCTGATGCCACTAGTGGGGCTTCAGAAAGTTAGAAAGAGGGACCGCCCGCAAAATTCTCCAAAGCGGAATTTTGCGGGCGGCTTTTTGTTTTATACCGAAGGAGACAATATGTACTTTCGAATAAGCTTATCCACCCACTCTATATCCAACACACTATCCGAGGATTCAAACGTAACAATCAAGTTCTCACCTCTAAATATTCCATTATTTTCATACTCTTTTATCTTCTTTATCGCATTGTTACAATATTGAGGATTATCCATTAATCCATTATGTTCCCAATAGATTTCCTTTAACGTATATGGGCATAATATTGTAAAATCTGGATAATAAATACCATTTTTAAGATGAACAGGACATTCATATTTATATGCGTTTCCATAATCATGAAGTATATCCGCTATAATTTTCTCCGACTTAGATCTCACATGTTCACCATTTTTTGTAACGTATTTTTTTGATTCATCGTACAAATTCAATCCAATATATGGTGCATTTTTCCATTCTTTAACACATTGTTGATAAGATAATTTAACCGAATCCAAAAGTTCTCTTCGATTTTCAGGCAACGAATTATAAAACTTTTCAACCTCAAACACATCATAATTCTTTTTGAAATCCTTTAATACTTTTATTTTTCGCTCTAATATTTTCCTTACTTTTTTTACATAAGATTTTGTAGCTAAATCTTTAGAAAACTTCTTATCTTTCTTTTGAATGTATTTTCTAATCTCTTTACCTTCTTCATTATTAATAACATAATACATTTTGTTTTCTTTAGTAATAATTAATTTCCCATTTGAATCTATTAGTTTAATAGATTCAGCATCATTTAATAAAGTTAAACATTTTTTTATCTCTAAATTTAAGCATTCATTAAAATTCATATAAAAATCTCCTTTACTATAACTATGACATATTTTTTTTTTTGCACTGTCATTATTGTTACGACAATTTAACAATTTTATAGTGAAAATATTGAATGTAGTTTGCAATTGGAACTTATTTTTAAAATATCATTTTTAGTACCAAATTTTTCAATCCATTTTGGTACTGAATTTTAAATAATTAATTTTAGTACCATTACTTTACGAGAAAATATGGTACTAACACAGCATTTATTAAATTTAGTTCCATTTTCACTTAAAATTTTTGGTACTATATTTTAAATTTTTAAATTTAGTTCCATTTTGACCATAAATTTTTGGTACTAAATCTTGAATTTTAAAATTCAGTTCCATTCCTCCCCCTCAACCTACAGTTGTATCGAAAACCAACCCACAGTAGAATTATTTTATCTATTTCAACCCTCAATATGTTCCATTTTGAAAATTTATGTTATAAAATACAGATAAATAATGAAATCGCAATGACTTTATAATAAATATTATGGATGGCGTATGTATAATTTAGGAGCAAAGATAGCAGAACTAAGAAAAGAAAAGGCAATGACACAAAATGATTTGGCAGATGCGCTTGGGGTCTCTTCTCAGGCGGTTTCTAAATGGAAAATTGGGGCATCTTATCCGGATATTTCTTTAATTCCGAAGATTTCAAAATTATTGGAAACGAGTGCGGATTATTTGTTAAACGATGAATTGGAGCCGGCAGTTAAGTTGCAAAATATTCCAGAGAAAAAAGATACGGTAAATTTGTACTTGTCGAAATCGATGAAGTTGGCGGAGATAAAGTTAAGATTACAATTTAAGACTATAAAAATCCTAGGAATAGATATCTATCTTCCCAGGATTTTTTTATGTTAAATATGTTAAAATTACTTTCCATTCCTCTATCAAGTCATCCATTCTATACCTTGCATTTGCTGGACTTGTTGAAGGTAATTTTATAGCTTTCATGTCGAATTTCTTCTCTTGGTACTTTCTATAATATTTAAAGGAAGTTGTCCCATTACAAAAGACTTGTTTTATATCTGCTTTTTCAAAAATTTCCTCTAAATGTGATGGAAAGACATTTTTAATGCTAGCGTCACTTGAACCAACAATATCACATTGATAAATTGAATCAAACATTGCAGTTTTATGTTTTAGTAGGAATGCTCTTCTTTCCTCAATATCTTCCGAAAGTTTTACATTAAATAAATTTTCCATTAGCGGCCAAAACCTATTTTGCGGATGACCATAGAAAAATCCATATTCTCTAGTTTTTATTGATGGAAATGATCCTAATATGAGAATTTTTGAATCCTTATCAAACAGAGGTTTTAATGGATGAATAATTGTATTATAGGTATTTGTTAATCCTTTCATATCGCCTCCTTTTTATATACTTACCCTTAGAGGGAAAATATAAAATGATTTTTAGGAGATGAATAGGAAAGGTCCTTTATTCGTTTAATCTTAAACCATATCGATCATATAGTTTATTTATAATCACTCCTAATAACACACCGAGCAACATTCCCACAAAAATATCGGTTGGAAAATGCACAAATAAATATGCTCTTGAGAATGAAATCAATGTGGCTAATAAAAATGAAAAGTACCCCAACTTTTTATTGTCTAAAAATATAATAGTGGCTGCAGCAAATGAGGAGAATGTGTGTCCTGATGGAAATGAGTAGCCAACAGGTTTTGTGATAATTACTTTTATTGTTTCATCCACCCAGAATGGTCGTAGTCTTGAAAAAATGTTTTTGAAAATCAAATTGCCTAATATCGCCACAACTATAAGACCTAGTATTATCTTGATTCCTGTATTTCTTCTTTTTTTAATCAATAGGAAGATGATTGAAATTGCAATCCAAACAACAGCCATATCACCTATTGAAGTAAAAAACACCATTAATTTATCCATAAAAGAACTTTTGAAGTTTTCTTGTATAAATTTTAATATTGCAAAATCGAATTTGTTAATTATTGTTGGCATAATTTTTACCTTTCTTCTCGAATTGATTTTAATTATATCATGAAAATATGCATAAAAAATGTAATTATTTTTAGAAAATCTTGATAATTCGCTATTATTTAATAATTTTTTAACTATTATTTAATTATTATTTGTTATATTTAAGATGAGGAAAATATCTATTAAGAGAAAGAGGTAAAACATGCCAATATTAGAAGTAAAAAATTTAGTTAAAACTTATGGAAAAGGCGAAAATAAAATATATGCTGTTAATAATGTAAGTTTTTCAGTAGAAAAAGGTGAATTTGTAGCTATAGTGGGAGCATCAGGTTCGGGAAAATCCACGTTGTTACATATTATTGGTGGCGTTGACAATAAAGATGCCGGCACAATTATTGTAAATAGAAAAGATATTTCAAATTTTTCTGAGGATGACTTAGCCATTTATAGAAGAAGAGAAGTAGGAATTGTTTATCAATTCTATAATTTACTGCCAACATTAACCATTAAGGAGAATATTGAAATTCCTTATCGTTTGGATGGCAAGAAATTAAATGAAGAAAAATTAAATAACATGTTAAACATATTGGGATTAAGCCATCGACGTGACAATTTGCCAAATCAATTGTCGGGTGGTGAACAACAAAGGACTTCAATTGGTAGAGCATTGATAAACACACCAAGCATATTGCTTGCTGACGAGCCTACCGGTAATCTTGACTCAAAAAATAGCCAAGAAATAATTAAACTACTAAAAGACTATAACGAAAAATACAATCAAACAATTATTTTAGTAACACACGATCCAAATGTTGCCGATGCCGCTGACAGGGTAATACAAATGAGTGATGGTAAGATAGTCAGTGATTCAAGGAGATATTAATGAATTTACTTAGAGAACTCACAATAAAAAATCTAAAAATAAATAAAAGACGCTCGATAATTACCACAATCGGGATAATTTTATCTGTAGCCTTAATGGTCACCGTCACAACAATGGTTTCCAGCTTAAAAGCAACCATGCGTAATGCCATAATTTCAGAAAATGGGAATTATCATATTAAAATAATTAACGGAAATGATTATGTAGATAAAATAAAAAATAATAAAGATGTTGATTCCTATTTTATAAATCATGAGCTAGGATATGCAAATATCAATAGCAAAGAGGACTATAAACCATATTTGAAAGTTATCGCTATGGATAAGGACAATTTTTCCAAAAATGAGCTTAAGATTATTAAAGGAAAATTTCCTGAAAATTCGAATGAAATTGTAGTTGGGGAAAACATTAAAACCGTATCAAAAGTTGATCTGGCTATAGGTCAAAAATTGAATTTAGCCGTTTCAGATAGGGTTACAAAAGAAGGTGAAGCTGCCACAGAATACATTCCAGAGATGGAACATCTACAAGAAAAGTTCAAAAAGGAATATACCGTAGTTGGGATAATAAAAAGAGCTAATCGAGGTATGGAAGATTACACAGATCCAGGTGTTTCCGCTATAACTTTACCGGATAGTGAGAATGTACAACATTCCAAACAAAATATATTTTACAGAATAAAGAGTAATGTAAATATTGAAGAACATTTACATGAAAACTACGGTGATGACACTTCAAACCTAGTCATCAACTACAGGTTGATGCAAACTGAAGGCTTTGAGACTGATGATGATATAGTAAATATGCTTTATATACTTTCAGTAATTTTGCTTGTAATCATTTTATTAACTTCAATTGTGGTTATAAAAAATTCATTCTCCATTTCAATTGTTGAAAAAACAAAACAATATGGCATATTAAAAAGCCTTGGCGCTTCAAATTCTCAAATAAAACGAGACATCTATTTCGAAGGATTTGTTTTAGGTTCTATCGGCATCATTCTAGGAATAGCATTAGGAATTATTGTAAATAAAATACTAATCGTTGTAATGAATACATATCTTAAAGATATACTTCAAGATATAAAATTCGTATCTTCAATTTCCATTTTAGGAATAGTTATTGCAGCAGTCACAAGTATGCTTTCAATATTCATTTCACTATTCCTAATAGCGAGAAGAGTACGTAAATTCTCAGCAATAGAGTCTATACGTTCAACCAAAGATATAGTAATAAAGAGAAAAATAAAAACACCTAAGTTTATCGAATCCTTATTTGGTGTTTCAGGGCTAATTTCTCACAAAAACTTTAAGAGAGATAAGAAAAGATATAGGACGACTACAATCTCCATTACTCTGATCGTAATCATCTTTATTGGACTTTTCTCTGCCACATCCTATTTAAGAAAAACTTTAGATATCGAATTTGGCAGTGTAAACTTCAATATTGAACATACAACATTCTCTTCTAACAAAAATCAACTAGATAAAGATGTTGAAATAAGTAAAAAAATAGTTAATGAAGTGTTAGAAGATGAAAAATCCCTAATGACAAAAAGCACGGCTGTATTAATTGATAGCAAATATTTAGACGACAATATTCAAAGTAGCTATGAAAAAGAAGGCACTTACGCAAGACTAAACCTGCTTGATGATGCTACTTTTGATAAATTGCTTAAGGAAAATAATCTTGGAAAAGAAAATACTCATCTAGTAATAAATAAGCATAAAATGGAAGATGAAAACAATAAAACTACTGAATTCAAGACATTTAAAGACTTAAATATTGACATTCACTTAAATGATAATTTAGTAGAAGAACTTTACGGTGAAAATGATGAAAACTCAAGTTTAGATACCTTCAAAAAAGAAAAAGTAAATATTAAATTAGCGGAAATTAATGAACCGGTAATGGGATTCCAAAAATATAATACAAATTATGAAATTAACATATTTGCAAGAGAATCAGATTATGCAAAAAAGGTATTTATAGACAGATTTTCACTATTCATCCAATCAAACGATGATAGAAAAACACAGGATAATATAGAAAAATTTGTCGAAAGTGAAGACACTACATTCTATATCAACAACATCACCGAACTAATTAGACGTATAAATAACGCAATATTTATACTAAATATCTTCAGTTATGGATTTATAATTGTAATTTCACTGATTGCTCTAACAAGCACATTCAACACGATTACAAGCAATATGATACTTAGAAAGAGAGAATTCGCAACACTTAGATCAATTGGTATCACCAATAAAGACATCAAAAACATGATTAAACTAGAAAGCATCTTTTTAGGATTAAAATCATTAATCTTTGGAATACCAATAGGACTGGCAATCTCCTATCTAATCTACACCGTTATTAAAAACAATGTAGTATTCGAATACTATTTACCAATCACTTCAATTGCACTTTCAATCATTATAGTCTTTTCAATTCTATATATGATTATGAGCTTTGCAGTTAGCAAGGTGGATAAGCTGAATATTGTAGAAACGATAAAGAATGAGAATGTTTAAGAAAAATTAAAAATAGTGTTAAGAAAGACGACACTTTGAGAGAGTGCTGCTGCTTAACACTATTTTTTTTAATATTAATCTATTATCTCTAATTGAAACTTTTGAGCTTCTGCTATACTTTTTATTTCTTCTAGTACTGGTGTTTTTTTACTAATAATTACCTTGAAGCCTGAAATATTTTGACCAAATGGTCCTAAGTCTCCTATTTTTTCCAAAGTCGATGGCAATTTTATTTCTTTTGCTCCGACTTGTCCAAATGCTAAATCGCCAATGTATTTTATCCCTTCATTTAATACTATTTCTTTTAAATTTTCATCACCAATAAAAGCAAATGAAAAATCACAATTATTCAATATTTATTTTATGTTGAATCATATCATCTCTTTTAATAAAATAATATCCATTCTCAGCTGTCCATTCTACATAAATTAAATCTTCCAATTTCAAATTTAATTTATTTATTTCATGCATCAAATCATCTTCCGTTAAATGAATAGATTTTAGTGTATTTTGATTGATCTTACTGTCATCAACTAATAAATAAGATAATTCTTTATCATCGTCATCTTTTTTGATTAAAGTAGTATTTCCACTATTCTCTAAAATCAGCGTGTTCGCGTTATATAAAGAAAAACATTCATGATTTCTAAGCATTTGTCTAAGTTGTTGCATCTCAATTTTATTTCTCTTCATAGTTGGATAAACTAACTTTCCCTCAAAAATGATCACACTCGGTTTTCCCTGCAAAATACGGCTTAACAACTGAGAATTGCTCATGATAACTTCAAAAATATAAATAACAAAGGCCCATACAAATAAAGCAAACAAAATCTCTTTAATTCCTACTTTGTCTTCATAAATAGCTTCTTCTAGTATTCCGCCCAAAACAATAGTATAAGCCAAATCAAGTGGTGTCATCTTAGATAAAGACTTCTTCCCTACTATCCTTACAACTACTAATAACGCTAAATATCCGATGATTAATTTTATTAAAATACTCTGAAACATAGAAATTCTCCTAAAAGATTAAAGTTTATTTAGCTAATTTATACCCAGAAAAAGGATTGATATAATATTAGATTATAAGAATATAAGAAACGAAATAATAAAATCTTAGACATGAGTTTGTATTTTTATTATATGTTTATTTTAAATAGAATTATTTAGAGATATTATTTTATTCTATTTCAATTATAGTTGTAGATATTTTAAGAGATAATTAAATTTACTAATACCAATATGGGATTACATCATTCTCAAACAATAGAATCATATTGAAATGCAGTTACGATTTTACTTAGTATGATATAATTAACAAAACATGTTATGTAAAATCATTTATTGATACCAATATGAAATTACATCATTCTCAAACTATAT
>NZ_JH601088.1:1751759-1850365 GCF_000245755.1 Helcococcus kunzii ATCC 51366
CCAATATTTGTGTAATATTAAATGTAATAAAAATATCTGAATTTAATATCATCAAATAAAGATCAAGATATGAAATCAATTGTTCTATAAAACTATCATAATCTTCAATAATTTCTAATTTCAAACATTTAGCTAAATAATTAAAGTCAAATTCTTCGCTAATTTTTAAAGGATAGTCGGATTCAAAAATCAAATCATTCATATATTGTTGAATATTTTGATTAATAGACATTGTCTTAGCATAATTAAATTCATCTTTAGACATACTTGTAAGATCTTTAATAATTTTTGAAAGTAGTTTACTCTTATTTATTTCAGGATTTAAAGTATTTTTTATTATTTCAAAATTAGTAATTAATTTATCATCTTTTATTATTGTAAGATAATCATAATTTTCTAATCTATCAACAACTTGTCTATATTCATTAATGTTTTCGATTGTAATATTGTAAACCTCTCCGTATTCTAATAAGTACGGCTCATTTAATAAATCATACACTAAATTCATAAGAATAACACTTCCTTATCCGAATCTATAAGATCCGTTTTTTTACTACCACAAATAAATTCCATAGATTGATATTGTTTTTCTGTAATAACAATTAATTGTACCAATCCCGATTCTGGCTTATTCTTGACTATCTTATCTCTAATAGTTGATGCATTTGTTTGATTTAATGTTAATTTGCAATATACTGACTCTTGCATCATCATAAAACCTTCTTTCAATAGAAATTTCCTAAATCTTCTATACTCTTTTTTATCTTGTAATGTTTCTGTAGGTAAATCAAAAAATACTAATACTCTCATATATCTATAACTCATAATTTATCAACTTAATTAAATTTATGTTTCCTTTCTCTAAAGCCTCAAATATACTTCTACAATATACGCTAACCGCATTTAATAAAGTATACTTTCGTCCATCAACTTCATATTCTTTTTCAAATAATTTAAATAAATGATTTTTTTCCTCTCTACCAAATTCTGTTGGATTTATCTCTATTACAACATTATCAATCATTGGTCTTAAAGGTTCCATTAAATCACTTGCTAGATTAAAATAGTTAAACTGATTATCATGAAATATCCCAATTTGTGTAATATATCCTGACGAAGTTATTTCTCTAGTAAATATTGAAAGAAGAATTGAATAACCAAAATTAAGCATAGCATTTATTGGGTCATCAGCTCCTCTCGAGAAACTTTTACCAAATAAACTATAAAAATAAACCTTAGCAGCATGCCCTTCTCGATTAGTAGAATCTCCAAGTTTAATATCTTCCATGTATTGATTTAACATTTCTGAAGAATCAACACCAAGATAATATAGGATTTCAGATTGTCTTCTAATTTTTTCTTTTATGATTTCCGACCAAACTTTTTGTTTATTTATTTCTGTCCAATTTATTTGTTTTCTCACCATTTTAGCAGAGTTATGTTTATTATAGTAATTCACAACTTCACCCACTGGATTATGATCAGAACCACAAAAAATTATCTTTATTTTTTCTTCAATTAATTTTTCTATAAGAGCAGTTGTTATTGAAATATTTACCGAATCAATTATTAATATCGAAATCTCAGAAATATGTACTTTTGAAATCTCATCTTTTCTAATAACAAGATTATTTAATTTCAGATCGAGCTTTGCTCGACCTGAAATTATAACAGTTCTCCATCCCATCAGATTATCCTTCTCCTACTTTCATATATACCTGTTATTGATTTAGAAATAAATATTACTTCATTTAAATTACTTATTTTTTTCGGAATAAGTACTTTTCCCGCATACTTACTACCTGAAATAACTGTTAAATCTACTGGAGATACATATTTTGTAGTTAACGGAATTAAATTTACTAATAATTGTAATAATTTTTCAGTTTCATAATCTGCAAAATTTATTTCTATATTCGGTAAATTCCTTCTTTTTATAAATGGTTTTAATTTAAATTTTTCCAATATAATTTGAATATATTTAATTATATTTTCTCTCTCAGATTCAATATCACCGTTATATTTTTCTAACTCAATTTTTTCATTTATATTTAGAATTTTCTTAATATCCGTAGTTTGGGTATGATTCCAATACAAATATTCATTTGTCTCAAGACTTAATCTATTTTCTGTCTTTCCACTTATCAAATACTTGAATCCATCAACAATTATCTCACTCTTATAATTTAATTTTTTAACTATTATTTTCGGATCAACTAATTTCATTTCGTTAGTACAAAAATCCAATAGTCCATTTTCTTCCACATAAGATTTCATATATATTGGTAAACTTTCTATAGTTTTCACTCTCTTATTTTTCTCCGTATGTTCAACTATGAAGAAATAAGCCCCAGATATACCTCTATAACCTCCATATTTAGAAATATCTTGTAATCTTTCATCTCCTTTAATTGGAACGTATGAAGTTTTTTCTTTATAGTCTTGCTTACCAATTATATTTTGATCAAAAAGTTGTCCCGTTTGTTCAAAATTCTCTACACTAAATAATACTGAAGGTTTATTAAGTGTTTTTATTATTCTTTTCTTTCCTTCAGCACAATTCCAAATTTCGTTCCCTCTTAAATCTTTTTGATTTTTAGTAAAAATGTTATTCAATGTATATTTTTCTCTATTCTTCTTAACAAAATTATAGGGATTAGATGTAAATTTTTTACTCCAAACATCACCTACAATAATATTTAAAAAAGCATCATGAGCATGATTAAGATCGTTTATTTCTCTACATTTTAATACCTCAAAATCTCTTCTTAATTCACTTACTAATCCAGCCTTTACCGTAACAATTTTAGAATCTGTATAATAGTTTTCAAATAAATCTTTTACAACTTTTGTTGTTTGTCTCGTTTCAACAAGTTGTCTTTCAATAAATTCAGAAAGTTCTTTATCGCTCAGTGGATTAATTCTCGTTAACCTATTATATTTTTCTTCCGTAATTAATCCTTTTTTCTTTAATGCATACCATAAATGTCTTACATTTTCTCTAGATTTTATTACTTCTGGTACAGGATAATTATCCTTCTTTTCATATTGATTAGAATTTCTTGTAACAAGCACTAAATTTTTATGAATTGAATCATCTTTTTTCATTTTTCTCGGAATTATATGATCCAAATCATACAATTCTTTGTCATACAATCTTTCAATATCAATAATTTCACCAGTATACATACATCTTCCCATTTGTGTATAATAAAGGTATAATGCTCTATTTCTAAAATCAGCTTCTGTTTTATCTTCAATTCTATTTAGCCACTCTTTACCTTCTTTACCAAGATTTTTATAGAGTTCAATTAATTTATTCTTTCTAGAATCTTTTACTTCAGGTTTTTCTTCCTTACCCCTTGCCATTTCAATAAAAATTTTCTTTGGTTGTTTTCCTAAAACTTTTATTAATTCGTCATTTATATTTAATACTTGCCAGATCATTTTCTTAACGGCAGGGGATACATATAAATCATCAACTATTTGCTTACTCAATTTATTAGGAATGTATTTCTTCTTTATTTCAGATATTTCTTCAGAAAAAGTATATCTATTACTCATTAGTTCCATAAAGTTTTCGTTAGTTTCTCTCAAGAATCCAATAATAGTATTAATCTCTCCAGTTTCTTTTTCAGTACCTTCAATACCTACTAAAAGTTTTCTAGAAAATCTTGCCCAATCCTTAAATTTTAGATTTACTATTTTATTTATCTGTTTCTTTTCTAAATTAGGATATTTATTTGATATTTTTTCAGTCAGTAATTTAACATTACCCACATGAATTGTAATTTGCTCAATTAAATCTTCGACCATATTATTATCAAAATTATCATCTAATATTTCGGCAAAATCTATATAAGATGACATATTTGCCTTAATTCCATCAGATAATCCAGAAAATTCAACTTTAGAATCAACATAATTATTTATTATTAGGAAATTTCTAATCTTCTTTAATGTAACTTTTCTCTCTTTTTTATATATATTTTCAACTATCTCTTTCTTTATTTTTGGATTTAATTTATCTCCATTAACTCTTAAATTATTAAGCTCATTTAGTACCATATATTCTGAGTAAAGTAGAGATGATTTTGGTAAAACTTTTTCTCCAGGAATATATGAACATTCATTTATCATTCTTTTAATAAATTCTTCTTCGCAAGCATGTTCATCAACTATTTTAGAAAAATTCCATGGTCTAATATTTTCATTTTCAAAACCTTCATTTTTTACAATCCAAGTATTAGAATTTACTTTATCTTTATGATAATCATTTAATGGTCCAACATAATAAGGGATTCTAAAATTAAAAATCATTTTAATTTTATCTATCTTACTTACACCATCAGAAATTTCTTTGAAACTTGGATAATTTTTTTCAAGATTTTCTAATATTTTATCTAATTCTAATTCATGAACTTGATGAGGAATAACTGAATTAGTGGAAACAATTTGTTTTAATAAAAATCCTCCTTTTTCAATTTTATCGATTAATTCAATATATAGAGGATCCTCTTTATCACAAATTTTATCTAAAGTTGATTTTATATTTTTAGAAAATGTATCATAATCACATTTTTTTACCGGTACATTTTTTTTATTTTTTTTATAATACCCTAAATACGCTACATATCCTTTTTTGAAATTCTCATCTCTAAATATTTGATAATATATTTTTCCATTTTTATCATATTTTTTTATAAGTTGTTTTAATTTTCTCAGATCCTCTTTATGATTCTTATATCTTTCAACTTGAGCATAAGATAAGTATTTTTTTCCCTTTAAAACTTCCTGTAAAATTATATAGTCATAAATAGATTTTAAGCTAGAGATTAGCTCAAATCTATAATCCAATAATTGACTAAAATATTCTAAATTTTCTTCATATTTTTCACTTGTTAAATAGAAATCTTCTTTATTATCTTCTTTAATTTTTTCTAAAATTTCTTCATCATCAAAAATACCATTGACTTTTGATTTGCCGGAAATGAGAAGATTAAATATATTTATTATCTTTTTACTATCTTCTATAGAATCAGTTTCTTTTACTAAATCTTTAATTAAATTTTTCTTTTCAGTCTTTTTTAAGCTATAATCTGAAACAATTTTTATTGCTTTATCATAAAATTCTGTTTCAATTTCTGTATCTAGTTCTTCATTAATTAGATTTTGTATACATTCCTTAAAAGGAGTTATATCTTCAACATTAGATAGTTTTCCATCTATTAAAAAATGTCCTCTTCTTTTCATCATTTGGTTAATAGCTAAGAAATATAATCTAATATCTTCCTTGTCATCACTTTCTATTAAAGCTTTTCTTAAGTGAAAAATTGTAGGAAATTTTTCATAGTAATCTTTATCTGTAAAATTTTCATCATTAAATAACGAATATTTTCCTTCTATTTTTTTATCTTCTAACCAATATTTACTTTCATCTAGCCTCAAAAAAAAGTCCTTATCGATAGCATTTATTTCTTCTTCAAATAATTCCCTTAATAATTGTTTTCTTAAACTTTTTCTTATAGTCCTTCTTCTACTAGATCTATGACCACGCCTTTCAGTAGCAGGTTGAGCTTCCTTAAAAAGTCTTACTCCCCATAAATCTTTTCCTTTTTTTCTTAGTAAATTGTAGTTTTCATCCGTAACAGCCCATCCTACTGAATTAGTTCCTATATCTAATCCTAAATAATAGTCTTGCATAATGCCTCCAAAAAAAAATAATAATTTGACAATTTTATAAATTTGTGTAACAATATAAGTAATCTCAATTAATACCTATATGAGATTACATCATGAGTTCAAATAAAAATTTATTCAAATTGCCCTAAAGGGTTCACATTGGTGATAAAAAACAAATCTTCGGATTTGTTTTTTTTATTCCCTAATAATTTCTATCCAATTCACTCTCGTCATAAAATTCAGCATAGCCTTTATCTATAGGCTTAACTAAATACTCATCTATCTTTCTATCATATTCTTGTATCATGCCAACTTGTCCACGCCATCTAATCATTACCATTTCGCCAACATCAAATTTTGGCTTACCATCAATTTTTTCATAACTAAAAATTCCCATATTTACTTCCTTTCATTTTTGATTTACAAATCATTATAATATCTTTCAGTTATGAAAACGAAATTATAATGAGTCATTAATATATTTTTTATTATTATACAACAAATTTAGTATATTGTCTATATTACTATCGTTTAAACATATTTAAATTTGTAAAATCACTGTGATAATACATAGTCATAATTTATGAAATCAGTAACATTTTATATTCTTAAAAAAGTCTAAATAATATTTTTTTATTTTACATTAATGCTTGTAAGTATTTAATAACATAATAATAATAAAAAACTGTTACAAAATAACTTAAAAGTTAAATTGCAACAGTCCTTTTAATTTTTTTATTATACTAAATAAATAGTTAAATAAATTACGTCTAATATTTATTTTGCTTTTTCTAACGCTTCTTTTACGGCGGAAATTATTCCATTAGATGTAACAGTAGCACCTCCAATTGAATCTACTTCAGCACTATTAGATTCAACAATTATTTCAGGTATCTCCTTTATTGCTGGATTAGAAATACCTTCAGTTTCAGAATGATTAAGAATTTTTACATCATTTATTTTTCCTTCTTTTATAACAACCTCAACTTCAATGTCTCCTCCATGACCCTTAGAAGTTGTTTTATATTTACCATCCTTATATTTCTGATCAGAAACTTTAATATTTCTAGTATTTGATATTTCTAATAAATCGTTTCTTTGTTCTGTAAATATATTAGTTTCTACCTTAGATGCTAAATTATCTGCACTGTGATATCCCGCAATATTTCCATAAACAAAAGCTTGTAATAGTCCATTTCCAGCCATATATGCATTACTTCCATTGCTTGAGAAACCTTCAGTTACTCCTCCAGCAGCATATAAGTTTTCTATTACTTTTCCTCCTTTATCCAAAACTTGAGAGGTTTCCGGATTAATAACTAAGCCACCTTGTGTGTGTCTATAATCACCAGTAACTTTTACTGCATAAAATGGTGCTTCAAAAGACTTTGGAAGTTTAGTACGATTTAAATAATCTTCGCCTTTTTTAATACCTTCTAAATAATTTTCATACTCTTTCTTAAGATTGTTTACATCAACACTTAATTTATTCGCTAATTCTTCAATTGTATTCGCTTCTATAAGTTCACCTTCTTCCAAAGCTTTTAATGTTTTGATATTTAAATTTTGAATATTTTCATCCCATATCATAAACGCTGATGAATCCGTTTGATTAACAATTGCAGTTGCTAAAGGTGAGTAACCTGTATATTCTCCAATAAATCTATTACCTTCTTTATTAATCAAAATACCACCATTATCTAAAAAAGCAGATCCTAATGATTTGTGTGTTTTATAGCTAATAGGTGCATATCCTTGATATGCATTCATAGCTGCTGTATCTGCACCTAATTCTATTCCCCATAATATACCATCGCCTGTTGCACCTGGTGCAACATTTGGCACACCTTTTTCAATTGATGGTGTATATTTTTTTATCATTTCTTTATTAGCACCAAATCCTGATGTAGCAAGTATAATCTTATCAGCTTTAAAATTAATTGTTTTACCATCTTTCTCTACAAATACTCCAGTAACTTTACCATTTTCTTTTAATAATCCTGAAACATTCATATTCTTTAAAGCTATAATATTTTCATTGTTATTTATTTTCTTTTCTAATATATTCACTAATCCAGAACCAGACCCTTCAGCTACATGTATACGGTTTTCTGATTGTCCGTAATAGATGGATTCTGTTTCTAATTTTCACTTAATACCTTGTTCTTCTAGCCATTCTTTAACATTTGTTGCATTTTCACATGCCACTCTTAAAAGTTCTTGATTTTGAGTGTATTCTCCCGCTCTATTTATGTCTCTCATCATGGCTTCAACACTGTCATCAACGTTTGCTTCTTTCTGTTCTTTTGTCCCAACCGCTGGTATTTTTCCACTTGACATTGAAGTAGCCCCGCCAAATGCAGCCTGTTTCTCAAGCACAATTACTTTTGCATTCTTTTCGGCCGCACTTAAAGCAGAAACCAATCCAGCTCCGCCGCCACCGACTACAATAACATCTGATATGTACTCTGAATCATCACTTTCTTCTTTTTGTGATTCTTTTTTTGTTGACTTATTTTTAGTTTCAACATTTGATACTTTTATTGTTTCTTTATTATTTGAACAAGAAACTAAACTGAAAATCATCATTAAAGCTAAAAATATACTAAATATTTTTTTTGTTTTTTTCATTATTTTGCCCCTTTCAAAATATTCACAATTAACATATAATATTGTTAATAAAAAAACATATGTATTGTTCTATTATAATATCACATTTTGATAAGATATAAAAAGTTAATAAAACGTATATAAACCTTTACTAAAAAATATAAGCCATCTATCTACACTACTATATTTTGTAATGATTAATATAGCATAGGTTATAATAAATGGCTTATTCATTATTAATATATTTTGTTGTCATTTGTAGAAAATAATTTATATAACCCCTTTAGTTTTCATATACCTTTATAGATACAAAATCATAAGGTTTAATCGTCTCTTGGTCTTCCACAACTTCTTCTACAGCATTCACAAACTCATATTTATTGTTAAGTTTTAAATTTTTTAATGGTATTTCTTTTGAGGTTGGATTATTTAATCTTATAATAACAGCATCGTCATAATAAGAATTATATATTGCATTAACGTAAAATCCTTCTAAATTTAGTAATGAATTTTCTCTTTCATTAATGCTATCCACTCCTTTTATATGAAGTCTATTATCTAATCTATTTATGAAATAATTTATATCTTGTAATTGATAAAAAATAGATCTGCTGTAAATTTTTTTAGCTAAATTATAGACGTTATTTTCATTAAAACTATCAACAAACAATATATTAAATTCAAAATTATGATTACCTAATTCTTCAGCTTTAGGTGTACTTAACATTACATGACCTTTCACTGTAGTATTTCCAGATGCTCTCCCTAGTCTCCATTCTAGGTCAGGTTTTCCAAGTTCACTTGTTGTACTTAAACATGTTAAATATATATATTCATCGCTATTTTCATACTCATACATACTATCTGAAAATATAGTAATTGCACAATTTTTATCTTCTTTAGAAACTGATTTATGAAAATTAAATATATTCACCGGTTTTTCTTGGTATTTTTTCTCCCAATTTGTATCAATTTCAACATTTTCATTTTTATAAAATCCATTTTGTATTTGAGCTATAGATAAATTATTTAATATATCCGAATTTATTCTTATCCTTAGTCTATGAGATTTTATTGTATTATTTACTTTTAGTTTACATTTTATTAAATTACTATCTTTTTCAATACTAACTTTCATTTCGTATGAAAATTTTCTAGCCTCCGAAGTAATTTCCTTTCTATCGCTTAGTTCGTAAGGTAGTAAAGTTTCACCCTTAATTACTAAAGCCTCTTCAAATTTAGATGTCAGTTTGTAATGAGCGTTGAATGGTAATTCTATTTCGGAATCATTAGTAACTGGAGAATAATCATAAGTATCACCATCATTTCCAGAATCGACTAAACTAATAAAATTATCTATCTTTTTATCATCTTTCATATATATAAGTTTATTGTTTTCAAATATGATCTTAAAGTCATTATTTTCAATCGAATTACCAGCTATTTCCTTCAAACTTGGCATCTCCGTTTCCGATTCAATAACTTTAAGAATTTTATATCCAAAAGATGGTATTTTAACTTTAACCTTAAGTGTCAAAATGTAGTATGGATCGTCAGTAAAATATATCTTTTCAAATTCATTATAAGTATTTTCCTTAGGAGGAATATATTCTTCTTCTATTATAAAACTTTCTTCCACATTTAGAATTTCAATATTTTTTGACCTAGTTAATATTTCTATTTCTTTGTAACCATAAAAATCTGACAATTCTGTATTCATTAATAAAATTTTATCTTTACCTAGACTTAAACTTAAAGCAATTTTTCTTAATATAGTATTTGTTATTCCATCTGCAATTTCTAATGATTCTTTATATCTATGGATTATATCCTCAGCCGCATCGTCAGATACGCATCCGCCTATAGCATCGTGTGCTTGTGACTCTAATACTTTTTTCCATGCTTTTATTACTAATTTATCGCTTAATAAAATACCTAACTTTTTTGCCATCACCATAAGAGGTTCTGTTTCATAAATTAATTTATCCTCTATTACTTTATTTAAGTATTTTATAGTTTGTCTTACAGAACCAATAGTTCTGTGAACTCTTGCATATTTTGGAACACGAAAATCTCCATAATATTCTTTAAATACACCATCGTTTATTATTGTATTTGAAAAAGACTCGTAATCATCAAGATTAAATTTATATTCCGGAACTTTTTCATTTAAAATCTCAATTGTTTCTAAGATTTTAGAGTTAATTCCATGCTGATCATTGCCTGACGGTATTAGGATATTATTTAATTCATTGTTATAGTTAACTGATTCAATTATCTTAAGTAACTTATCATTAATATATTCATCAGAACTATTTAATCCAAAACCTGCAGCATAACTGCTAGTAATATTAATCGTCAGAATTTTCTTGTCACCAAGTCCCTTCCAATAAAAATATGGAGTTCCAGTTTTTTCTAAATCTATACCTCTCCAAAAAATAATCTTATCTAAACCCATATGCTTTATTATAGTTGGCATTTGGGCATTAAACCCAAAAGTATCTGGTAAATATGCTATTTTCATTTTTTTCCCATATTTTGAAGTTTCTATATCTCCTATCATCGCATTTCTAAACATTGATTCTTCATGAGGAATAATAGCATCAAATTGAGTAAACCAAGGTCCCAAAAATAATTGATTATTAGAAACTAACTCTCTAATTAAATCCATCTTTTCCGGATATAACTCTATATAGTCATCAACAATTGAAATTTGTCCATCTAAAACAAATTTTAAATCAGGATTATTTTTTAATTCTTCCAAAATTTCAGAAAATATCAAATCGCTTAATACTAATGAATCTTGTGTCGAAAAAAACCACTCCCTATCCCAATGAGTATGATGTACTATACTAATATTAATCATTTAGTCTTCCTTTCTTTTTCTCCTCATCTTTATAAAATTCACCATTATTGCTGTTACTATTGAACCAACAATGATTGCCACTATATATAAAATAGGACTATTAGTAAATGGAATTGCTAACATCGTTGATAATGAAGTTTTATGAACAACCCCAAATACCGCAGTTAACGCACATGTTGTTATTGTGCCTGTTATAATTGAAGGAATGACAGAAATTGGATCAGCTACAGCAAACGGAATTGCCCCCTCTGAAATTCCTGCTATACCCATAACTAAAGCTGTTCTTCCATTTTGTATCTCTTCATCGCTATATAATTTTTTTGCAAAAATAGTTGCTAATGCCATACCTAAAGGAGGTATTGAAATTGCAGCAAGCATATATGTGCTTATTGTATATATTCCTTCAGCAAAACAAGCCAATCCAAACGTTGCCGCTATTTTATTTATTGGCCCACCCATATCAATAGCCATCATGGCACCTAGGATAGCTGCTAAAATAATAGCATTACTATCTTGCATTCCATATAAGAAATCTGTTAAATACTTTTGCATGGATGCAATAGGCGTACCAATTAAATATATTAGACATAATCCTATGATTAATGTTGCAAAAACAGGAATTATGATAACAGTCTTTAAAGCTTGAAGGTTTAGCGGTAATTTAACTTTAACTTTTAAAAATTGTACAAAATAACCTGTTAATACCCCCATTAACATACCACCTAGAAAACCTGTCCCCATTTGATGAGCAACTGTTCCTACAATAAAAGCAGGAATAAGCCCCGGCTTATCAGCAATTGAATAACTTATATATGCTGCTATAACAGCTGTAATTAAAGACAGCCCTGAAGAACCAAGCATAGTAATCGCACCTGCAATAGTAGAAGAACCTTGCTCCCAAGCTTCTTGTCCACCTATAATTACTCCTATTGATGTTAATAATCCCGCAGCTGTAACTAGTGGCATCATGTAAGATACACCAGTCATAAAATGTCTTGCCAATGTTCTTGTGTTTTCCTTAAATTTCATAATATCACCTACTTTTTAACTAAATTAATCGCATCTTTTATTACTTTATCAGCGTTGGATACTACTTCAGAAGTTCCTACTACTAGCTTAGGTTTATTTTCAAATCTATCTTCACCTTCAATTTTAGTATCAATCGCCAAAATCACCACATCTGCTTCCTCTATTTCATTATCGGTCAATTTATTTTCAGTCCCCATGCTACTTTGTGTTTCTACTTTTATTGAATAACCTATTTTTTCTGCAGATTTTTTCAAATTTGCTGCGCTCATAAATGTATGAGCTATTCCTGTTATACATGCAGTAACTGCAACAATTTTTTTATTCATTGCTTCCTCCTATAATATTTTTAATATTTCTTCACTTGTATTTGATTTTAGTAAATCCGAGATAAATTCATCATCTACAAGTCTTTCTGCAATTTTTGACAACATTCTTAAATGATTTTGATTCGCATTTTTTTCAGGCACAGAAATCAAAAATATAATATTAACATCTCCGCTGTCGATTGACTCCCACTTAATAGCTTTATCAAGCTTTAAAATCGTTAAATTTGTTTCATTAACTACATTAGATTTTGCATGAGGTATTGCTACCCCTTTACCAAAACCTGTCGGACCAACCTCTTCCCTTCTATAAACTTCTTTAATAAATTCATCTATATCCGTAATTACTTTATTTGTATATAAATGATTCGCTAAAAAATATAGAGCATCCTTTTTATCAGTTATTTCATCTGAAAATATAATATCCTTTTTGTCTACCAATTCTTTAATACTCACTTTACCCCCTCTCTTTCATTCTATATAAACCATACATAATAGCCTTTGAGGTGTCGTTATTTATTTTTAATTTTTTCTTATATTTATCCATTAAAAGTAAATTCATTCCTTTTTCAAAGTACTTATAGCTTTTAACAATTTGTCCAGCCAAAACTATTTCATCAGGATTATAATCTTCTAAATATTTATTTAAAATCTCAGATAAAATTTTTCCAAATTCAAAAAAAGTTTTCAAAGCATTTTCATCATTCATTTCAGCAAGATTATACAATTCTTTTGAAGACCTTACACTTAAACCATTTTTTTTAGATAAATCTACTATACCTCTATTAGAAATTAAATCGTCAATAATTTTCCCTCGAAACACTTCATCATACAACATTCCATTTTTTGGTATATTATATTTTCCTTTAAATATTTCGCCTTTGGATATGAAAGTTGAACCAAAACCTGTTCCAATTGTAAAATAAGCACCTTTCTCTACTTTATTTTTAAAATAATTCCCATACGCAAATGCTACAGCATCATTTATTAGTTTTATTTTTGTATTAGTATATTTATATTTATTTTTTTCGGCTAGGGCACTTCTTAATATCTCTATAAAATTTAATCCATACAAAGACGCATATTTGTTAAGCCCTCTTATTTTACAAATTCCCTTTTTATAATCAAAAGGACCTGGGAAAGCCATAAGAATATAGTCAACTTTATTTATAGATTCATCTTCTGTTAAGCTTTCTATTATATTTCTAAAGTTATCTATAATAACACTTTTCGATTCTTCAGATTTTGATTCATATTCTTTGTAATTATCAAAATCAACACGATTATCTTTAATTAATTTTCCTTTTATATAGGTTCCACCTACATCTAAATATACTGATACATCCATATTCTCACCTTATAAATGCCTTTATTACTTTTACTTGTTCATTATTTTCTGCTTTTAATATATATTTTTTTATCTTTTCAGGAATAATAAAAGTTTCTCCATAAAATATTCTAAAATCATCAAAACTTTTATCTAGAGATTTAATAACAATTGAAGAACCTTCTACTAAATTAAGCATATTTACACTATCATGTGTGCTTTGAATTATTTCATTAGAAAAAGTTAGCCTTCTAGTTTCTATATCTTCTGAAGAATATAATCCTGTTTTTTCTTCAACATATTCATCATTTTTTTCTATAATCTCTATATTGTTAAAAAATTCTTTCTTTACAAAATCTTTATCATAATTAATGTTTATCACATTCTTACCATGATGAAGTGATATAGGCCTTGGCTTTCCGTTTAAGTCTAACCTATCCCAATCCCACAGCTTAAATGTAAATCTGTTAGGAGTAGAGCTTATTTCTAAAACAACTGTATCTTTTCCACTTGAGTGTATTGTCCCAGCTGGTATAGAAATATGATCATGTGTTTTAACTGGGAAATTATTTATAAATTTTGCATCATCAAATTTATTTGTTTTTTGAGATTCTTTCAGTTTATTTACTAATTCGCTCTTCTGAACTCCATTTTTTACACCTAAATACACACTTGAATTTTTATCTGCATGAAAAATATAATAACTTTCATTTTGAGTGTATTTTGCTCCAAATTTTCTATATGCATAGTCAATATCTGGATGAACTTGTAAACTTAAATTTTGTCCATTCATAGTGTCCAAGAAATCAAACCTTATTGGAAAATCACTGCCATATTTGCCAAAGACTTTAATTCCTAATAGTTCCTTTGGAAACATAAAAACTAAATTTTGAGCTGGTATTTCAATTTCAGCATTATTTAATTTCGCTATGATGCTATTTTCTTCTGGCACACCATCAAATCCCCATGCTAAATTAACTTCATGATAGTCCAAGTTAAATTGTTTTTTAATCCAATCTCCTCCCCAAACTCCAGGTGCAAAAAATGGAACTAATCTAAATGGAGATTTTGTAAATTCTAATAATATTTTTTTATAATCACTAATATCTACCATATTTGGTGTAAATTCGTCTGATGAATCAATATAGTAATCAAATTTTTCCAGCTTGTTCTTTTTAATATAATCTGCTGCTGGCCACTCAAAATAATACGATCTTTTTATTTTTTCATCAAAAGATAAATTTTTAGAACTTTTCCAATTGTTCATATCTTTCTTATATCTTTTCTGAATTTCCCATCTAGTGACATCAATATAAAAGTTTAATTCGCAATCTACAATTTCACTTGCTAGTATCCCTATAAATATTGTCTTATCATTAAATAAAGTATTACTTAGGTTTTCTCTATCTAACAATTCTTCAAATTCAATATGAGAAAATCTTCCGAAGACTTTATCATCTGTTAAATCTGGTTTAATTTTATTTTCTATAACTTCAGTTGAATAAAAAAATTCATCAGTATCTACTATTGTCCAGTCATTAAATTTTCTAGATAGTTCCCTTATCCATGTAGACTTCATTACTCCAGGATAAATTTCGAATGATATATATTTAATTGAATTACTCATATCATATATATATCTTATTACGTTTTCATATCCAGTAATTATTTTTATACTATCTTTTATTTTTAAATATGGTCTTTCTCTATACATATCAACTCCTTGTTATATTGTTATATTAATATTATAATATTAATAACCATTTTTCAATCAAGATATTGTATATATCAACACTTGTATTTCCAATACTTTGAAGCGATTGTATTATCATCTTTTATTGAATCAAATATGAAAATATAATACAATATTGTATTATTAATATGAAAGGAAAAAATATGTTTAATAATAAAGAACCATTATACATTCAAGTTGCTAACGATATCCGTATGAATATTATTACCCAAAAATGGCCAGCAGGATTCAAATTACCTACTGAAAAAACATTGTGTGAAATCTATCATGTAAGTAGAATTACGGTTCGAAGATCAATCGACGAATTAATAAGAGAAAATTTAATTGAAAGGAAAAAATCTAAAGGGGCTTATGTAAAAACATTTACTGAACCAAAATATGAATTTTACACATTAGTAAAAAGTTTTAACAGAGAGATGATTGAAATTGGAGAAAAACCAATCACTAAAGTTCTTGATTTAGATGTAGTTACAGCAGATCATGAAATTGCAAATTATTTAAAAATCAAACCTGGAGAGAAGGTAATTAGATTAAATAGATTAAGAGGGAAAAAAGATAAATATTTTGCTTACTTTGAAACTTATCTAAGTTATAATGCTAAATTATTTGAAAGTCTAATTAACTATGAAGATTCTTTATATGAAAAATTAAAAGAACATAATATAAATTTAGTAAACAATAGAGAAATAGTAGAAGCTTTACTTCCAGTAAAATCTCTCTGCACACTATTAAACATTAATAAATCAACACCAATACTTAAGAGAACAAGATTTTGTGAAGATCCAGTAAAAGACTTTAATGAGTATACTAAATGTTACTATATAGGCACTGAGTATAAGTACTATGTTGATTTTTATAAAAAATGATATTTAGATTTTTTTTATTCTTAAATCTAATTTAACAATTATTTTTTATAAAAAAGTTTCTAGATTAATTTTACAATCCAAGATATAATAATATTAACTACATATAGGAGGCGAAATGGAAATATTAAAATTAAAACCAGCTACTAAAGATTATCTTTGGGGCGGTACAAGATTAAAAGAAAAATATAACAAAACCAGTGATGAAGACATATTAGCCGAAACATGGGAACTTTCTGCACATAAAGATGGGGAATCTTTAATCACAAATGGAGAATTTGAGGGCAAAAAGTTCGGAGAATATTATAGAGAAAAAGGCAATTCAATTGTTGGAAAAAACTATGACAAAGATAGATTTCCAATTTTGATTAAATTTATTGACGCTTTGAAACCACTTTCTATTCAAGTGCATCCATCTGATGAATATGGTCTTAAGAATGAAAATGACTATGGGAAAACTGAAATGTGGTACGTGCTTGAAGCTGACGAAGGCGCTTCACTATATTATGGATTTAATAAGGAAGTTACTAAAGAAGAATATAAGCAAGCCATCGAAGACGGTACGCTTGAAGACATTTTGAATAAAGTGTTTGTTAAACCAGGAGATGTTTTATTTATTGAATCTGGTACTGTTCACGCGATTGGCGCAGGAATAGTTATCTGTGAAATCCAACAAAACAGCAATGTTACTTACAGAGTTTATGATTATAAGAGAAAAGACAAAGATGGAAACGAAAGAGATTTACACATTGATAAAGCGCTTGAAGTTTCAAATTTAGTTCCTAATAAAGAATATTCTTTCGAAAATGAGAATGACATAAATGCAAACTTAAAGAGACTTGCAAAATCTGAATATTTTGATGTCTTCTCTGGAGAATTAAACGGTAGCGAAGAACTAAAAATCACAGAAGAAAGTTTCCAATCAATAATCATTGTCGAAGGTGAAGGAAACATTCAAACCGACGAAGAAACAATAGAATTCAAAAAAGGCGACTCATTATTTTTACCTGCTCAAAACGGCAGCTATAAATTAAATGGTGAAGCAAGATTTGTACTTTCAACATTACCATTATAATATGCAAAATATTTAAAAAGACCTAAAATCTCAGTTGAGTTTTAGGTCTTTTTTACTATTTTGTTATTTTAATTTAAATCTCTATAAGTTATTAATTCTACGTTATTTTCATTTAACAAATTAATTAACTTTTCTGAGGTGGCCATCTCTAAATCTTTTGCTCTAATCAATGAATATGTAGATAATTTTAGCAACTTATCATCAATGTATCCACAATGACATATTAATACTGCTAAATCATTTGTTAACATATCTGGAACTTCTTTTATTACATTTTCTTCTACATCCGTAACTAATTGATCTTCTACTTTAAACAAAGGTTTAATATTCCAATCTCCAGGTACATGATAAAAATTATTTTTCTCCAAAATATCCATACTAAATTTTAAATCATATTCTTTTGCTATTTTTCTGAAAGATCTGATTGTTACTGGTGTAACTAATGAATGAGGATGAATATATTCAGGCTTTCTACCTACGAGTTTGATAAATTTCTCTACTTGATTTTTCATTTCAGTATATACTTCCTCAAACTTATAAGGTTCTTCTTCGAAATCTATTTGAGTTTTTTCATTATTACTATCTTTTATTATTCCCTTTTTAAATCTTTCTACTGAAGAAATAAATTTACCATTTTTATCAACCAAACTAGGAATATTCTTTGGATCACTAACTGGATATCCAGCTACTAAATTTATATCTAATCCAAAACAACATTCTGGATAATTTTTTATTTGTGAGGCCGCAAATTCTGAAGCTTCTGTATTTACGAATAATCCCGTGTTCCTCACCAAACCATTTCTTATAGCTTTCAAAATACCTAAAGTAACACCTTCTGTTATACCAAAATCATCTGACTGAAATAATAATTTCAAAATTACCTCCTATTAGAATAATCCTAATGCCGCTAACAATAATGAAAGAACAATAATACCTATTACTAAATATGTTGGTCGTATTCCTTTATAAATTAATTTTACTAATATATACATCAACACAACACTTAGTAAACCAGGAAATATTTGATCTAAAACTTCATTAACAGATACACTCGCTTCACCAACAGTCAAAGTCCAGTCTAATGGCACATTAACCATTTGAGCAGTCATTGCTCCAACCATAATAATAGCCAAAATTGAAGAAGCTTTTGTCAATGGTTTTATTAATCCAGATTCATAAATTTGTTCAATAAAGTTTCCACCTAGCTTATAACCAGCAAAAACTAAATATCTTTTTGCAACAGATTGCAATACACCATATAAAAGGATAAAAATCAATACTCCAATCCAATTTCCTTGAGAAGCCAACCCTATACCTATACCAGCAGCGACTATTCTAATCAAATTAAAGAATATTGAATCAAACATTCCCGCTGTCGGCCCCATCAACGCAGTTTTAACAGATTCTATTGTTTTTCCATCAATTTTCCCCGTTTCTGCCTTTTGTTTCTCCATTGCTGCAGATATACCAGCAATAAATGAAAATGGTACAGCATGTGTATTAAAGAAGTTTTGATGTCTCTTATATGCTTTTATTCTTTCTTCTGGATTATCTTTATATACTTTTTCAATAACCGGAGACATAGTTAGTGTAAAACCATTTGCTTCCATTTTCACCATATTAAATGAAACAAACACTAAATGAGATCTCCAAAACAATTTATTAAGCATTTGCCTTTCTTCCATAGTTAATTCTTTTACTTTATCAGTCATTGAAAAAATCCTCCTCATCATTTGCTAAAATACTATTAGTATTCATAGATTGTACATTTTGCTTCAATAAAGAATTTTTTAAATCTATTAATTTTTTATCTTGAATAAATATAGTTATTGCCACAACTATTCCAAACATTGCAATAGCTAATATATGTAATTCTAAATATTTAGCAAGTACATAACCAAAAATGAAAAAATATCCTATTTCTTTTTCCCAAATCATTGAAGTTAATATCGCAAAACCTACTCCAATAAGCATACTAGCGCTTGCATTTAATCCTTTCATTACCCACTCTGGCAATGTAGAAAGAAAATTATTAAGTCCTTGAACTCCAAATGCTACTGAAATAAAAATAATTATGGATGGTATTAACCCCATCAAAGCACTTACAATAATGTTCTCGATCATAAATCTTTTAGGATTACTTGCTGTTTTTTCCCAATGTGGAACCAATGATGCCCAAACTGGAGTAAATAACGCATTAAACGCGGCAATTGCTGTACCTATAGGTAAAGACAATGCAACACCTGCTTCAGTTGTAGAACCTGTAAGAATCGTATAAGCAACCGCAATAATTGATGCAGTAGTAGCATCTGCTGGTATCTGTCCACCAATCGCTGAAATTCCCATAAAAATGGATTCTAACGAAGCTCCCATGATTATTCCCAACTTAAAATCTCCTAAAACTGCCCCAACAATTGAAGAGATAACAATTGGTCTATTTAATGCCTGCCAAGAAAGTATACTTGGATCTAATATATATACAATAAGGTATACTACACTTAAAAGCACAGCTTCTTTAATCATTTTTTTCTCCAATCTTTAATAATTCTGACAATTTAACTGATGGATCATCAGGAATAGTTTGATAAAATACAGGAACATTTGTCTCAACAACCTCTTTTAACATAGCTTTTTCAGAATCATACAAATATAAATTTCTAGCATATGACTTTCTCTGTAAATCTGATTGTTTTTCAGCTATTCGTCCATAATTCCCTATATTTATTTTCTGTATTCCTTTAACTTCCCTTGTTATTCTTAACAAATCATTAATTTCACTCACAATAACTAATACATCTACACTATCAATCCTAGAATCATTAAGTAGTTTTATGGAAGATTCAATATCTTTTATCGCTACTTTAACATTTGGTGGAGAAGCCATAAGTAAAGATTTTTGAATTACAATATCTTTACTAGCTTCAGTATTTACTACAACTATCCTATTAATGCCCAACTGTCTAGACCACTTAATAGCAACTTGTCCATGAATCAATCTTTCATCTAGTCTAACAAGTTTAATCATATATTCTCCTTATCAAAAAAATTCTTCATCGATAATATCTATTTCATCTAAGTCAACTAATTTTATGGTTTCTCTAGATTCTCTAACGATATTCATCAATGTCTCCTTAGTAATATCTTTATCGTTCATTAATAAAATAGATATTACTAATGGTAAATTTATTCCAGCTATCAAAAAAATATCTCTATTATCTATATATTTTGAAATGAATTGATTTACACTACCTCCATAAATGTCTGTTAAAAAAATCGTCTTAACTTTCTTATCTCTTGAAGATAAATATTTTTCGACTTTATCTTCCAAATTAGTATCGTCAATAAAAGCATCATAAATGCTTATATTGTTTTTTTCTCCTAGTAAAATATTAATCGAGCTCTTTATTCCGCTAGCTAACTTCCCATGACTTGCTATAAAAATATTCATCCAACCTCCTCCTATGATATCTATTGCCTTAATTATATTAATAAAAGTATTCTTACTCAAACTTATAATTTCACTTATATTAGTGAAATGTTATAATACTTATATGGAGGATGACATGTACAGTAATACAAGACTTTATCAAATATTTAATATATTATCAAATTCAAATAGTTATATAACTTCTACAGAAATAGCAAATCGTTTGAATGTATCCGATAGAACAATAAAAACCGACATGAAATCTTTTGCGAATTATTTTTATAAACATGGTGCAAAACTATTATCAGTTAGAAGTAAAGGCTATAAAATAGAAATTTTTGACGAGTTAAAATATAATTCTTACAAGTTTTACAATGAAGTTAGCACATTTTTTTTATATAATAGTTCAAAATATTTATCCTCAAAACTTACACTATCTCTTTTACAATATTTGATAATTCAAGGTAATAAATACACAAATATATTAGAACTTTCCGAATTATTCTATGTTTCTGAATCTGTTATCAAATCTGAATTATCAACTGCGAGAGATTTTTTTGAAATCTTTGACATTTATAAACACACTTATAATAAAACTGGATCTAAATTTATCGGAGATGAAGTAAACATAAGGATATGTATGCTTAGACTATACGGATTATTTTATGATAAATTGTCTTATAATAGTGACATTTCGGAATTTTCAAAATATTTCCAAACAAATTTAAAAATCGTTAACAAGATAAGAAAAATCATAATAAAAAATATAAAAAAAAATAATTTGGTAATTTGGGATATAAATGTACAATATATAAGTAGATATATTGCTTTGGCGATAGAAAGAAATATAGATAATAAAATGGTATTATATAATTCTTTAAGAAACAAAAATTTAAATAATTTTCCTATTACTTTTAAAACTTCTACTAAAATAGCAAAAGACATATCTTATATACATGATTTTTCATCTAATGAAATTGAAATAATTCAAATACTATTAATACTTTTTTGCGAAAACAACTCTTCAGATTTCTTAAGTAAAGAGTTTAAAAATTATTATATAGAAGCCGAAGTAATAACAAATAGATTTACCCAATTGATATATAATCAATACGTACATGATAGTAATATTATAACTTTAATCAAACCTTCGATTATAAAAATGGTATTAATGTTATTATTAAAAAAACTATTTCTTTTTAAATTTTTAGAAACAGAGATGAATCTATTTCAAGTTCAAAATAAAAATATATCTCTTAATTTATATCCTATTTCTTATTTATTATGTGAAGACTTTATAAAAGTATTCACAGAAATTACACAAACAACTTTTAATCCCCAAGAAAAAAAATTTATTGTAAATAAATTTAGTAAATATATTTCAAATATAAATTTTGAATTTAATAAATTAGATATCGCTATTAGTTCATCAGATCTTACACAATCCAAAAATATTGAATCAAGAATATTAAAGATAATAAATTCTAATATTATTAACAGTATAGATACTATGCCTCTTTACGAAGGAAGAAATAAAGAAAATAAGGAATATGATATTTATATTATAGATAAAAATCTAGAAGTAGCATATAGATATAAATGGGAAATGATTGCAGCAGATATTTATTTTGATAAAGACTATAATCAGCAAATAATTAATAAATTAATAGAACTTTCTTATGATACCGACAAAAAAATACTAAAATATTGTCTTAAATTTAAAATTAATATATTAAACTATCTTCCCCAAGATAATGAAGACTATAATAAAATAAGTGATGATACATATATTAAATTAATTAACTCTTCAAATGATACTATCAATGTTTTTTCAACAAATAATCAATATTACATTGAAATATATACAAATATTAAAATATTAGAAGATATAAAAATAGTTAATATTGTCTTTTCATATATTATAAATAAAAAAATTAAAACCAAGAATCTAAATAACAAAAATAATTTTTTCAATGATATTATCAATTTTTATAATTCATTTTACTCAAATAAAAATTAAATACCTAAATAAGGAGCTATTGCTTAATCTTTTTCGCAACAACTCCTTTTCTTTTTACTCATCCTTCAAAAACTTCTCAACTCTTTCAATAAAATCCTTTAAAACTTCTATTCGTGCGAATTTTTTGTCCTCGCTGGAGATGACTTTCCATGGAGATTTTGTCGTTGAAGTGTAATGAATCATGTCATCCATTGCGATGATATATTCATCCCATTTGTCTCTATTTCTCCAATCCTCGTCGGTTATTTTGTATGGCTTTTCATCCTCTCTATCTTTAAATCTTCTTTCTTGCTCATCCTTTGAAATCACTAAATGATATTTTAGTAAAAACACTCCTTGGTCAATAAGCATCTCTTCCATTGTGTTTATCTCATCATATGCTCTGGACCAAGTCTTTTCATTCGCAAACTTTTCAACTCTTTCAACCAAAACTCTCCCATACCAAGAGCGATCAAATATGGCGATATGTCCTTTCTTTGGCATGTTATTGAAAAATCTCCACAAATAGTGATGATCTAGTTCAGCATCAGATGGAGCAGAAATCGGGTTAATGTTGTATACTCTTGGATCAATTTCGTTGACTAATCTCTCGATTGTGCCACCTTTACCCGCAGCATCTATTCCCTCAAAGAGAATAATCGTAGGGATTTCTCTTTTGTATAATTCGTACGTCAATTCACCCACTTTGTCTTGCAAATCACTTTTTATATTATCGTATTCCTTCTTAGAAATCTTTTGTTTAGTATCAATGGATTCGATTATTTTCTTATCATTTTTAGAATTAAACTTAAACTCTTCATCTTTTTTCTTATTCTCTTTGATAGCCTTCATTTGAGATTTAATCTCTTCAATGATTATTGAAAGCACCATTGTCGCCGCCATCTTCTTATCCTCAGCCGGAATGATATTCCATTTGGCAAAGTCAAAATCTGACATTTCAAGTATTTTTGAAATGTGTTTCTTATACTTATCAAAATGCTTTTGCTGATCTTTATCAGGCTTTGAAACCAAAAACTCCTTAAATCTGTCTTCCTCTAAATCTTTAATATTTTTCTTCTGAGTTTTCTCATCAATATCCATAAAGAACTTCAAAACTATGTGATTATCATCCGCAAGAAATCTCTCATGCTGTTCTAATTGTTGAATCTTATCTTTCAGATCATTATCGTCTATCTTCAAATCATTAAACAAATCAAAATACATAGATCTATAAAACACAGAAATATCCCCATACGCTGGAATAGCTCTCCAAAAGTTCACAGTATAGTTGTAATCCTTATTCTCGTCTTTGAATTTATCGAAAACATTCACCTTATAATGCTTAGTGTCAAGATTCTTCACAATCTCATTGATTATATATCCTCTATTCGATGACTCAAAACCGTCCACCATAATCAACACAGGTATATTCTCATTTATAATATCTCTTTGCAGTTTTGCTAAATCATCCCTCAATTTCTTCCTATCCAAATCCTTATAAGGCTCCAACACCTTATCTTTAACATAATCTAACATACTCTCCTCTTTTCATATAATAAATGTTACTGGTTATATACCCATATTAGAATGAAAAGTGATTTTATAATTAAATAATATACATTTTTCTAGACTAACATCTTATTAATTATTTCTTTATTCATTTCATTAAATCGTTGCTTCTTCTCCTCTTCATGTATAAATACCTCTCTATCAACTAATCTTTTCCTTTTCTTTGTTATATCTATATTTTTATCTTCGCAATAAATTTCTCTATCAGCATTATCACAAATTATTTTAAATATCGTATTCTGAAAAAAAGCCAAGTTTGCAGATTTATCTAAATTTAAATCGCTACCTTGTTTAGTTATTAAAATAGTCTTAGGTGATAGAGGCATCATTATGATAGAATTTTCTAAGCCCCAACCTCTAGTGAAATTTATCTCATTTATATTTTTCCTAAATGTTATTACAGGATTATCTGAAGTTGGAAATGAGAATCCAGGCAAAGCATTTATTAAATACCATTTTTGATTTTTTAAATTATTCTCATATACATAATTAATTAAAAAATTAATGCCGTTTAATGCACTTTCTCTAACAACTACCGAAGAAATTTCTATTGTGTTATCCTTAGAATTTAACTTTACTCTAGTTGGATTAAATGAACTTACAAATTCTATTTTTTCTAGGTCTTTTCTTATTTTCAGTTTACCTTTAATTTTATATTTTTCTTTTGCTTTATTAATAGATTTTTGGATAAGATTATCAACTTCATGTTCACTAAATTTTTTCATTGTTCTTTCAAAAAAATCAATAAGTAATTTTATGCCTCTTGGTGTTCTATATAATTGTATAGTTAAATATTTTACTAATTTTTCTAAATGATGCTTATTAACTTTATTAGTAATCAATATATCATCTATTATATTTTTTACATCTGATTCTATACCTCCAAAGGTTTTTTCAAAATAGTCACTTTCTTCTAATCCATCATAGAAGGTATATAAATCTCTCATAGTCGCTGTCTTTTTTATGGATTGAAGATTCCAAATTGGTACTCTTTTATCTGGAACAATAGTCTTATATACAAATATATTTTTATTATCTTTGCTCCAATTTTTCAAGTAAAATTGTGGTACATAATGATTATTTCTTGAAATAGTCATCTTAATCCTCTTTACCCTAATATTAATATTTAATTTTAACAAAAATTATTTTCCACCAAATATATATTCTTCCAACTCCTCAACATTCCCATTAAATAGAAACGTTGAAATGCCTAACTTTGCCGCTCCATCAAGGTTTCTTTGCATGTCATCAATAAATAATGTCTTTTCTGGAACTAAATTGTATTCATTAATTATATATTTAAAAATCTTTTCATCCGGTTTCATTAGTTTTAAGTTGGCAGAAACTACAATTCCATCAAAAAGTTCATTTCCCGGAACTCTATCCCAATATTTCGATTGTGCTCTGGATGCATTGGACAATAAATAAATTTTATATCCGCTATTTTTACATTTTTTCAGCAGATCATACATTCCCTCCATAGGAAGAATGGGATCATGCCATTTATGAATTAATCTTTTCGCCACTTCATGCAGATGTTTTGGTAATTTCTCTAAAGCAACCACTTCTAAATCCTCTTCATCCCATTCACCACTATCCAGTTTTATCCAATTTGGTGATCTGAAAATATTATTTAATAGAAGTTCTCTGTCTTCCGGATTTTCAATCTTTTCTCTTTCAATGAATGTTTCTGGCTCGTACCTTAACAGCACATTCCCCATGTCAAAAATCAAATTTTCAAAATCTTTCATTTTAGCATTTCTCCTTTTTACTTCACTATTTATGTAAATAGGCTATATCTACAAGTTACACATCATCTAAATTTGTTCGTCATTTGCTTTATCTATCTTTATTATATCAAAGATGAGTTTATTAAAGTTAGAATAAAACTTTAATATCTAGCATTACAATCTTTGAAATAAATGTAAATCTATGTTATTATCAAATTACAAATAAAACACAACTTATTAAGAGTATACTGAGGGAATTGGCCCAATGAAGTATCAGCAACCGACATTTTGAACGGTGCTAAATCCAACTCATATGAGAAAAATAAGTCTAACCATTCTGGCGCGACTTATTGTTGTGCTTTTTTATTTGAATAAAATAAAAGGAGTGGTAAAGTGGAAAATAAAAATAATTGGACAAAAAATTACAAGATCACAGAAAACAAGTATAACTTTGATAAATGGAGTATTGAGGAAAGAGTTGACTTTGTAGACATAGTATTGCATAAAAGAGCATATACTTTAATACCAAGGTTCCAGCCAGAAATTGTAGGATGCGTATTTAGAATGTTTTACAATATGAGAAAATTTGATGATATACTTGAAGAATTAGAAAATATCAAATCAACAAAATATTCTGAAGAAGAGAAAGAGAAAAGATTGAGTAAAATCGAAATGAATATTTTTGGTGAAATTGAAAATTTATTTACAACTCAAGCTTATCTTCGTGATCAAGAATTCTGGAAATATAGTGAAGAAGATGAAGATTAAATTAAGGCTGTTGCGAATTTGCGACAGCCTTTTATTAAATCAAAAAGACTGCTGAAAAATAACTTTTACGTCATTTTGCAACAGTCCCTTAATAAACTTTTTTATTCTATTTACATTCTTTCTTCGTTATTTGCTAATGCAAATTGTGAACCTTTAGCTCCTGTGAAGATTGTAAGTACCATTGCTACTGCCAATCCTATAAATGTCCATATAGAAGTTTTAGCAATAGTGTCGGATACTTCACCCGCTGTCTTTCTTGCATCTTCTACAGCTTGTTGAATGTCTTGTTTAGATTCTTCTACTTGATCTGCCGCTGCATTTAATTGTTTATTTGCTTCTTTTGAAGCTTCTTGCAATCCATTATAAATATTATCTACAGCTTTTTTAGATTCTGCTTCTGATAATTCAGTATTCTTTGATACCGCTTTAGAGATTGCATCCTTGTCGGCAGAATTTGCTATAGTTTCCGCTCTCTTCTTCAATGAATCAGTTAAATTGGTAATTATCTTATCTGCGTCTTCTGGTTTTAATAAAATGTCTTTACCAGCTTTTGTTATTTCATCTTGAGCTTCTTTTGTTTGATTTTGAATGTATTCTGGTTGTAATTCCTTAACGTCTGTATCTCTTAAAACATCATTGATATTCGCTTCTAATTCTTTTGTATCAATGTCTTTTAGATTTTCTCCAGCGGGATTGATACCATCACCTACTAAGTCTCCAAGACCAGAGCCTACTGTTGAAGCTCCATCTCCTAATAGTGAAAAGCTGTTACCAATTAAGCTAGAAACTCCTGAAACTGCTGACATTAGTCCACTTGTAAGCATAATGATAACTAAAACTAAACTTGTCGCCCATGTTAGGAATCCATGTAATACTCCTACTCTACGAGCTGCTAAACCTGCAACAAAACCTGCTGCTGCAAATGCTAAAATCATTTGAATAAGTGTCCAAATTATTACACCTGTACCAACCCCTTCAAATGGAGTGGATGATGTAGGATCTAATATACCAAATCCAATCGCATTACCAATTAAAGATAAAAGTGCCAATGTCGCGAAAAATGTCACTACACCCGCTATCACAGAAGACCAAGAAATATTATATCCCGCCTCTGCTGTTAAGTTACGTCTTAACCACGTTGTTCTTGTATTTCTATGTCATTTTTCATATTTCCCCCTAAAATTTAAATGAGAATTAATTTTCTCATATTAGTTTGATACCTGGCATCTTATATCTTTTTAAATACCCGGCATGAAAAATTATAAACAAATATACAAGATATTTTTGAAAAATTAATAAAAATTAAACGTAGCATTTTTGAAAAAAGCAAGTGAACCATTGCATTTATAATGGTTATTTAAAAATTATTAAACGAATAAAATTTAATATATTAATAAATATTAAAACTCAATGCAATACGAAGAACTATTTATGCATTATGTTACTACTCACTAATTATCTTTCCAATAAGAAATCTATGATATTTTTATGAATGATTCCATTCTGACTAAAGTCATTTTCATCCATTGATAAAACATATTTTGGATAGTTATCTGTAATATTTTTATATACACCAAATTCTCTATCACGAGTTTTCTCAGTTTCTAAAAGATAAGATATTTGAAAATATTTTACTTCCTTATCTTTTTCAGCAATAAAGTCAATTTCACATTCACCTATTCGCCCTACTTTAACCTTATAGTTTCTACTTATTAACTCATTATAGATAATATTTTCAAGCGTACGTTCTATATTTTTTGTATTAGAAAATCCTATAGCTTCTCTAAAACCATGATCATTAATAAAATATTTTTCTTCAATTTTCAAAACTTTTTTACCAATATAATCATAGCGAGAAACTTTATCTATTATAAATGCATCTCTACACATTTCTAAATAATTTAATACAGTATCTATAGAAACTCTTAACCCCTTATTTTTAAGATAATTTCTAATACTTGTTGCAGAAAAAGTCTGAGCAATATTTTCAATAGTATAATTTAGGATTCTGTTAAATAAATCTACATCTCTAATATTATTATAAGTTAACACATCTTTTACAATTACCGTATTATAAACATCTCTTAAATATTTGAAGCTAGGTTCTTTTTCAAAATTAAAATATTTTAATAATGGCATTCCACCTAATTCAATATATTTTCTGAATAAATCCGTATTGTTTAATCCACTATGACTATACAATTCCTTAAACTCAATAAACGTAAAGGGTTTTATCTGAAATTCAACAAATCGCCCAGCTAATAGAGAACTTAAATCTCCGGATAAAAGTGAAGAATTAGAACCAGTAATATAAATATCACAATTAAAATCTACTCTGAATGAATTAATTGCACGTTGCCAATTTTCTACTAATTGGATTTCATCAAAAAATAAATAAAATCTTTCTTTACTATTTTCAATCTTCTCATATATATATTCGTAAAGATTTTTCTCATTCTTAATATCCGAAAACTTAAAAGATTCAAAATTCATGTAAATCTTATTCTTCTCTTTAACTTTACTTAAAAGGTTATCTTTTATTTGCTCCATTAAAGTGGATTTACCAACTCTTCGCATTCCTACAAGAATTTTAATAACGGGAATATCAATAAATTTTTTTATTCTATCAAGATAAATTTCTCTTTCTATCGTTTTCATGGTAGCTCCTTTATTTCGATTATAATCGAAATAAATATAGTTTTCAAGACATATTTCGAGTATAATCGAAATTAATCTCACTTTTTGCAATTTTATCGACTATAGTCGAAATATTTAAATAAAAATTTTTATTTCTTTTCCATTACAAATTCTATAAATTTATCCAATTCTAATTTTACCTCTTTAGAAAGCTGGGCTACCCACCTCGTTGGAATGCTGTTAAATCCTAATCTCGCGCCAACCATTCCTCCTGCAATCGCTGCAATAGTATCAGCATCACCACCATGGTTGACCGCACCAGTTATGCATTCCTCAATTGACGGCTTATTAGCCCAATACAAGACGTTATTGTATGTATTATAAATGTATCCGGTCGGCTTCTTTAATTTCGTTTGTTTCAACTCAACTTCTTCGTTATTAAGGTATTTTCTAATAATAGTAGTGTACTCTTCAATGATTTCCCTACAGGCATCATTAAAATGAGTAATTTCACCCTGAATAACATTCATCTTCGCGTATTTATCCTCATCCATCAATGCACAAGGTAAAGCTCGCATAAGTGAACCATTCCCAAGAGCAGTGCCATCTTCGTAAATGTATTTGCCAGAATCAATATAATGAGAAATTGCTTTTCTGCACTGATTACCAATGTGGGGCGGATTGGTCTTGTACCATTTCGAAAACTCATTGGCAGTGTTTTTCTTGAAAATTTCGTCATCTTCCATCATTAGAGCATTCATCACGCAAATGCTCATTTCCGTATCATCAGTCACTTCTCCCTGATTTAATGAAAGCCAACCGCCACCGATTATGTCAGTGATGGTGCCATACGCGGCTTTTATTTCTTCTGAAGTCATAAACTCAGCAGCTACTCCCATGGCATCGCCTATAGCGAATGCATAAAGCGCACCTTTGATTTTGTCTAGAAGTATTGGGTTTGAAGGTTTGGTGTTTGTGTTGATTGTCATTGATTGCTCCTTTCTTTGGGGATGAGGGGATGGCTTAGTTGGATTCTAAATATATCTAACTACTTTCTTTTTTAATTTTATCAAAAATATCTTTTAAAACATCTAATGTATCTGTCAATTCGATATTCTTTACATATGAATTAGCTTTAAGATAATTTTTCCAATTCTGTTTAATATAGTTGTCTGTTTTTATATCTTTCAAAATTTCTTTATAGTTTTCTATAATTTTTATGGAGCCTCTTTTATTAGAGGTATTTTCTATTGCTTTCATTAAAGTATTAAAATTAATTCTACCTACATAAATTTTATATAGAATATATACATCATAGAAGTCTCTCATTCTTGTAGAAGTAATATTTCTTCTAATAATTGTTTCTATTTTTTCCGCAAGAATTGTCTCTAAAGGATAGGACATTACTTCTATATGACCATTGTCAAAAATCATAGGATACTTGTAAATAACTTCTCTTAGAGTAATTATATCTCCTGTTGTTATATCCATTTTCATAGAATTATTAATCCTACCATAACGTACCGAAAATCTAATTCTATAATTTTCATATTTATCACTTTCTCGTATTTCCTTTATCCCTTCAAAAATGAACTTAATACCATCTTTAACATCAATGGATAAAATTTCCTTAACTATCCTAGTGATATTTTCTTCCGTTAGAGCAATTCCTTTTACAGTCACATCCATATCCATTGTTGTACGATTATTAATTCCAATAAGAGATGAAATTAAAAGACCACCCTTAATAATAAATAAATGCTGATAAGATGATTTTTCTAATCTTTCTAATATCCTCTCAAAAAAATACATTTGAAAAACTTCTTGTGGTTTTAAATCTTTTTCCTTAGCTAAGTGTTTTACTTTGCCTTTTATTTTTTTACTAGATCTCATAACAACACATCCAAATAGTTACGAATCTCTTTTTCAATTTTTAGTTCTTGTGCATACTTAATTAATTTTCTATAATTTATGTTTTTATTTGAGAAATATCTTTTAATTGCTCCTATAAAAGCTTGAGGATCTATTTTTTCACGGCTTTTTACTATATCACACACAGTTCGCTCCACATCATAAATAATAATTTCTCCTCCTAAAGGGCTTTTGCGTTTTTCTATACCTAATTTAAAAGTGTCTTTGTTAACATAATGAATGTCCAAATTATCATGTCTTTGTTTTAATCTTGAAGCATTATATCCTTGTGGCACTGAAATATGAATATGAGAAGGTACTCTATCAGATAAATCATGAAAATATAAAGCGGTATCGTATGAAAAAATTATTCTTTTACTATTACTTTGAATCAATACATATTCATCAACTATTTCATCTTTTAACGAATAAACTCCATGTTTCAGCCTATCTATTTTATTTTCTTTTGCAAGATAAGAAAGTCTAAAACGGTCAATTCCATTCGCCTCAGCTTCTTTCACATAAATTAATCCATTGTCATTTGCTATTTCTTCTAGTAAATACTTTTCGTCCTTCATAAAACTTCTCTTTTCTACTTTCGTACTTTAATTATAATATTTTAACGTACATTTGTAAAGAGAGTCATATTTAAATGTAACTATATAGTTACATTTAAACCTAAAAAAATTGAGGCAGCATTCCACCACCTCAACTCTAATTTATTATTTTATCTTTTTTCTGACCAATAACCATTCCCACTAAATTAGAAAATTAATAATTGTATCGTTTAATTTTCTTATTGTTTATTGGATAAAACATCGCTATATTCAGATCTTTTATCAAATTCTGATTTAGCGAATGGACAAAGCGGCAAGATTTTTACATTTTTACTTCTTGCTTGTTCTACTAATTCAGCTACAAGCTTAGTACCTATCCCTTGTCCGCCGTATTCTGGATTTGTTTCAGTATGGTCGATAATCCAAAGATTTTCGGACTCTGAATAATTGCAAAATCCTATTTCCTTACCATCATCATAAGCGGCAGATCTATGTTTATCTGGTTCATATTTAATATTAATCATTGATTTTCTCCTTCCTTTTGTAAGACAACTCTCCTGAAGGGCATGTATCAATAACTGCCATGATTTTTTCCGCACTTGCATTGTTCAAATTAATCCAAGGTCTTTTTTTCACATCAAAAACTTCAGGCGCCCCTTTTACGCAATTACCAGAATGCTGACAAATCTTAGCATTCCAGTAAACTATCAGTTCATCAGTTTCATATACTCTAACATCATCATCCATTTCAATCTACCTCTTTGCCGTTTTCTCAATGATTATCAGTCTCATAAATTTATTATACCCAATAATCTGAGAAATATATTTTGGAGGGAATGGGTGCTAGATGTAGAATAAAGGAAAGATAGAATATCGTAGTTTTTCATTATAATCTTTAATAGATTGTAATGTGAGAACTGTTTTTATAATCTCCTTAAGTTATCGATGCAAAATGAAACGATAAATGCAACGATAGAATAATCGTTGCAAAACAAAAATTTATCCTAATTATCTCTTTAATACTAGTATTTTATATAAATTACTTTTTTTACCACAAATCCGCAATATATTTAGGGCTGATTTACCACAAATCCGCAATATAAATCATTTAATAATTCTAATTAGAAATATCTATAGAATAAATCTACCTAATTTGATTATTTGTTAAATATGTAAATGAATATAGAATATTAGTGCTTTTTATAACATTTTTCCTTTCACTTTCAATTATAAAAATTATAAGAGTAATAAAATATTAAGAAGAATAAATTTTATAAACAATTAGAACAGACAAAACTTTTATTTCAAAAAAATCATGAAAAATTTATTAAAAATGATAAACAATACTACATTTTAATAATATCAAAAATTCTGAAACGCACTGACTGCAATATGTTTCGGAGCTTTTTTTATTTCGAAGTGTCAAACACGAAATTATATATAAGTTATTTGAAAATAATAACAAATAAATTTTTTTATAAGTAATATCATCATTTATTGATATTTTTTACTCTAACATTATTTTATTTCTCAAATTTTTTTTCATAATATCTGAACTTTTTTTATCATATGATGCTCCTACTATAGTTTTTGCATGTATTACTTTATCATCATTAAAATCCAAAAAAGTTCTTCTTTCACTTTGTAATAACATAATTTTACTATCAATAAATTCTATTATATCTCGACTAGAATTAAATATTGTATAGTTAGATCCATTATATGAATAAAAACTTTTATATATTATTCCGTCTATTCTTGACTTTCTAATGTAATCCGTAATAAACTGAGTGTATTTATATTCATTTAGATGATTTATAGGCACATAATATGATGTCATAATTCTAGTAAATAAATAACTTAAATCTATTTTATCTGATTCATCTGTAACGCCATAAACGAATTCATTTTGAAGATTTGACAAATCAATTACTTTAATATCTTTAAGAAGTCTAAAACGAGCAACAGAAATTAACTGTCTAGCAAATGGTTTAACTTCTGAACATGCTGTTTCAACATTATTAGCTAAATATAAGTATGACATACCCTTTATATTATTTCTACCTTCATTACCTATTCCTAAAGGAGCCTCTCTTGAGTTAGACTCGTCATACCCCATCAACTTTTCATCATTAATACTTAAATAATGTTTATTAATATGGTTATGCTCTATAATTCTCGCCCTATACATTATAGTTCCTTTATCTATAATTTTAATAAATTCAGAATTATCTTTTAAAATATACTTATCAATTATTTTTAAAAGAGAATCTGTGCCATCATTTTTAACTTCATTATTTTCTAATCTCTTTGAAAAGTCTTCTAGCATAAAATCAGTATTTATTCTTTTGACATAGTTATTAAACTGTTCAATTAAAGTTTTATATTCCTCTGAATTAGTCTCTTCTCTATTATTTTTATACATAAATTATCTCCTGTTAATAAAATATAATTATGTGAATATAGATTTACATAATCTATTAATATCCATATAATGGTGCAAAATTATAAAAGTAAAAATGAGACATTGAATTTACCTTATATAATGCAAGTTAAATAACTAACAAAAAGAGTTAAATTATGACTCAATATTATTTTACACTATTAATAGGTAAAATAATAGAAATTTAATCATAAAACAACAATTTATACAATTTAAAATAACAATGGAGATAGATTTTACTCTAACTCCATTAAAATGTTATTCTAATTCTTTAGCAACACTATTTGACAAAAAAAAACATTATTTCTGTTTAGTTTTATTAGTAAGTATTATCTATATTATCAATACTATACTTAATTTTACTACCATTCAATGAATGTATCTTATCATATGCAATTTTGTGTGGCTTTTTGTTATATATCCTATCTTTATCGTCACTATTATCACTTATATTTCTATTTACAGGAAATTATAGGGTCAAAATGAGGTCAGTACTTTTTATCATGCAAACTAGGATTTATATCTTCCTATTTTATTCTTTTCAGAAAAAATTCTTTTATTAGTATTTTTAATCCAATGATTCAAGAGGTTTATAATCAACAATTACTTGTACAAATTTGCGTGCTTCTGCAAGCTTTGATTCAGTTGCTAAATCGTAGCTTTCTAGCACATAATAAACCCAATCCTTCTTTTCTTTATTAACCGTTTTGTCAAAACATTCCATTTCACCAACTGGAACAACAAATAGACCTGCAGATTTACATGATGCTTCAACTTTTTCATATGCTGCCGGTTCGTTGCCGGTAAAGCCCGCCTTACCTACTTTCTTTATCTGATCCCAAGCATTATTTACATCATTACTTTTGGCATTCATACTGTCGTATATAGTTTTCATATTCTTATATAGCGTAACTTCCCAATCTATTGCAAACGATGCTGTGATTGCTTTAAAATTACGGCTATCGTCTAGAAGATCAAAATCACAAATTGCAACTACCGGAACATTCACGGCCTTTAATGCTTTGACAACATCCTTAATTCGTGATTTTCCTCCACAATGAGTAAACAATATATCCGGAGCGATTTCATTTTTATGTTCATAAATCGAATCTATAATCGCCTGATAAAATAAACAGTCATAATCACTTTCGCAAACAACCACTTTTTCGTGAAACAATCCACTCAACATATTAGAATATCGCAAAATAGGATTACCCCATAGTTCCTTTATTTTATCATTTTGAAGCACACTCATCCTATTAATGTTACTATATCGATTAATTCTGATAACTGTGACATTCTCATTATCAGCATCTAGTAAACCTTGTAAAAAATCTTCACTGTGTGTAGATATTAGTAGCTGTCGACTATCTGGATTATTGCTTCCAAGCATCTTTCCTAATAATCTTGCTTGCGGTGGATGCAAAAAAGCTTCTGGCTCGTCAATTAAGGTGATAGAATACTCAGATGTAAATGTGTCAAGTAAGATGGTAGCAAAACTACGCATACCATCACCCTGCTCTTGGAGTATAGGCAATTTTGCAACTTGAATGTAATACTCATCTTGATTTGCAATTGTAAATGCTGTTTTGTCAGGAGCTTGTCCAATATGTAACGGAATTGTTTCCATTTCATTCCGGTTTAAAATTAAATCAACCCCAAAAGCTTGTCGAAAATAGTCCGATAATTTCTGTGAAAGTGATTCATTATAATTCAGTTTGTAAATTGGATTCCTTTCTGATTGGGAATTTCTTTGTAATGCATTTGAAGAAGTTAGTCTTCCCTCCGTAGTAAGTCTCTTTATGAATAACAAATGAAAACCGTTATAAAATGTACGATCTTGCCACCAAGTTTGTAATGATATTTTATCAAAAACATTTCCAGACTCTATTAGCTCGTATTGTCCATACTTATTAATTTTAAATCGTTCTTTAATAAATGTTTCTTCATCTATTGTCCCTAAAAAATCATATTCAAAATCTTTTATTACAATAGTTGGGAGTTGATGTGATTTGTCTAAGCTCGTCTCAACATCTCTCAAAGTTTGGCTCTTTCCACAATTATTAGCTCCAGTAAATACAATTACACTATTATTATTTAGTGGTAATTGTGTACCATCATTAAATTTAAGGCTTTTTAGAAATACTTGTGGCTTTTGTGTGTCTGTTATTCCACTGTGTTCGAGATTTTTGCTCATAGCATCCTCCTTGTACTGCTTAATATTTTCTATAATTGTTATAGCACGCAATCGATAAATTCTCGTTTGTATTAATTATATCAAAATATAATATGATTCTGTTAATTTCTATTAAAAGTAAATCTCCAAAAATATTTAACTTTTTTCGGGGCAAAATGGGTCAAAGTATAAATATAATACTATGAATACTTTTATTTAGTTTTATTAGTAAATAAAACTTTTCAAGTTTCGAGCGTCTAAGCAAAATCGAATTTTCGAGGGCTTGACCAAAAAATTATATTTGTATTCTTCAGTAAGTAAAAATAAAATTTACGCGTTACGAGGACTGCGCAGAAAAAGGATATCTTTCGATATCCTTTTTTGAGCCACGCAATAGAGTAATATACATTTTTCAATTTAATCAGCTGTAAAGATTTTCTAAATTTTGAGAGTCTCGCAGGAGCTTGCTCTGAGGACTAGCGAACAAATTTAGAAAATTCTATTCCCACTCGATATATCTATTGATTTAGTTTTGTATAAATAGCATAAAATCATGGGTTTTGTAATTGGATTTAGCCTTATTATCCAATTTATTTCTGTTTATCTGATTTTTTGCAAGCATATTGCAAGCATGAAACTACAACTTATTCTTTAGCATTCATTTTTACCTCTGAAATCAAAATACCATTTTCATTATTTTTTAGCATTTCAGAAACCAAATTTTCAGAAAAAATTACGGTACCATTATCTATATCAGCCTCAAACATATCAGCATATTTTTCTTGCAACAATTTTGATAGAATACTGCTAATACCACAATTCAATAACGCAATTTTAGCTTTATCATCTGTTCCGTATTTTATTTTTAAATAAAGAGATTCTTCAATAAGTTCTAAAGAATATAGAATTTCTATATATTTTACTAGTTCATTATCTATAAAATCATATTCTTCTTTCAATCTTACGATAGCTAAATTAACCTTTTCATATTCATCTTTTTCTGTAATGTCAGTCCAATACTCTTTATGTCCACCTCTGGTTTTATCCCCCCATTTACCAACATAAACAATTCTTGATTGCTCTTCTCTAAGCGTATTCCAATATCCAACCACCTCATCTATCATTACTTTCATGGTAAATCCCATTATTCTCCAGTTAATTAGCATTTTATAAAAACTTTGTGCTTCATGTTCTCTCAAACGCTTTAAATTATTGTATTCTCCTTTACTATCATTTATTTTAGAAAAAAATAAATAGTCTATTATATTGAAAACTGTGTCTATACTTTGAGCTATATTTACGTTTTCTAGCTCATTATCTATCTGCTTCTCTATTTCAAATATATCGAATATATTAATATTATTTTCAAAACATAACTGCCCAACTTTTGTTTTTGCCTTATTTGAGTTATTGTTTGTTATAACATCGCAATGAGAAATATTTTCTAAAATATCTTCTGCCTCTTTCTTTTTAGTTTCATTAGAATCAGAATTAACTAACAGTGGATTTTTTACATCATCAGTGATTTTATCATAATCTTCAACTAATATTTTTCGTCCTTTAACAAAATTTTCTACTTTAAAATCTTTTCTACAATATCTTCCTTTAACAATATGAATTTCTGGTAATAAGTATTTTAACTCTCCAGTACTACTATTAAAAATTTCTCCAAATCTGCATACCCTTCCAACTAAATTTTTAAAGGCCGATGGTGATAAATAGCCATTCCCCCTGTAAGGATCTAATATAAACATCCTCGTTGCAGGAATATTCACACCTTCAAGTAATGTAGAATTAGCAATAAGCATTTTTATTTCTGGTATATTAGCATACAAGTCCTCTATAAAGTATCTTATTGGCTCTGGTATTGAACCATGATGATAAATAACCCCTTTTTCAATATAATTAGCTAATTTATAATCTTCATGTACATATTCTCGCAAATCACTGGCAGCTTTATTAAGTCTAAGTATTTGCCTTTCTGGGAGTTTAGAGAATAGTTTATATGCAAAGTTTTCAAGTTTCTTCGGGCTGTTTAAATATATTATATTTTTTTCATCACAATTATCAATAACAACATCTGCATCGTCTCCTAATTCACCGACCTGAAATTCAATAAGCTTGTCTTTCATAGTAGAATATTGATCTAACAAAACTTTCTTATTGTTTTCTATGTCGTAAAAATAAAACATTTCTGACTTGACATTTTCTACAACACTATACCATTCAGCAACATTAGAAATATGTTTAATTTTTAAACTTTCTTTAGATTTTAAAAATGGGGTCAAATATTTACACACAAGATTATCATTTCTTTTTTTACAAATAATAATAACTGAAGCTAAAATCACACTACGTGTTCTCTCATTTGAAAATTCATCTAATATATTATGAGCTTCATCAACAACTAATAAATCAAATATTAAATCTGGATTACTCTGTAGTAGCCTTAATAATCTTTCTTGAGTTAAAACAGCAATTATTTCATCGTCTTTATTAGTATACATTTCCGGATATGTTATTATTTTCCTATATCCAAATTGATTTATAATTCTTTTCTTTGTTTGTGCCAAAAGAGATTTAGTAGGTGAAATAATACATATTTTTTTAAATTTAGTGTGATCAATAAATGATAATATCAATTCTGTTTTCCCATACGATGTTGGAGCCACAATAATCTGAGATTGCAATTTTGATTCTCCTGCTTTCCTAAATAACTCGAACTGTCCTATTGTTTTATCTGAATTGTTCCATCTAAATTCATCGTTCTCTATACTATTTATTTCAGTATAGAGATTTCCATACTTCTCTGAATAATTTAAGTTATTTTCTATAAATTGGGATATTGGGATAAGCCCTTTATTCAAGCTTAATTCATATAACGGTTTGTAATCGTCCGTTATTTTACTATATAATAAAAATAATCTGTATCCTAATCTTTGTAAATTTTTATTGTTCAATCTAGCCAAAAAAATCCCTATAGATAATATTTTTTCTAGTTCTATATCAGATAACTCTACACCTATCTGTAACTTTTTATATAGTTCTGGAAATTCAGTGTTATAAAGCTTTCTCAATGTTAATTTATCCACTTCAAACCTCCTATACTAATGTTACTAAAAAATCTATTATCGCTTGATATGTTTGTTTTTGTATTGCAATTAATTTCAATTTTGAAAATTTATTAGAGCTTAATATTGAATTGTACAGTTTTCTTAGTTCTATTGAATCTATTGTAGAATCAAATATGCAAAACACAGTACCACCTAAAATAACATTTTTGTCGTTGCTTAAACATGAGTTGCTTTTTTTATTAAGTATATTAACTATAGTATTTTTTTCACTAGTATCATCCAATGCACTCCTAACGCTATTCACTGCATTTAACCATAATTGTGAATTGTGTATATTCAGGCGTGTATATAAATCTCTTTTAGCAGTATTGATTCTTTCGCATACCTTTTCAGTAGAAGTTTTTAGTTTACCTAATTCTCCCGCTTTTGATTCTATAATCCATAAATCTTTATTAGGATCAACAGCAATAATATCAAAACCCTTTTTTACATTTCTTTCTTCTAAATTAAAAAATGGCGAAACTATTTTAATATCAGTAAATTCTCTAATCAACACATTTAGCAATAACTCACCTATCACTCCTACTTTTCTATTTATATCACTTGGAATTCTATGATTTACCAATTCTTTTACAGTTTCATCAAATGAATGATAATTGAATCCTGAAACAAGAGCATATTCTCCATGACAGATTTCAACCAATTGTTCTTTTATTTTATCCTTTAATTCATCACTTAGACTATGAATTTCTAATATAATACTTTCTCCAATTTTTCTTTCAACTACATCATTCATTATATTTTTCCTTTATTATTATAATTAAGCCTTATATTCCCCAGTAGCCTCATTTATCATTCCATCATGCCAATCTAAAGTCTCTAATGGCATTTCATGGTATTTGTCAAATATTTCATACAGGTACTTGTACTTGACCTTATTCTCAATTATCTTCTTGAGTGAACCTGTATCCATTGAAATAATTTTCATTCCTGTGATAGACACTTCATCTCTAGTATATGGAATTATCTTTCTATATCTAAAATCTGAGATTACATTTTTATCCAAGTATGTGCTTACAAATAAGCTATAATCAAACGGATTATTAAATCTAATCCTATAATCGCCTAAATGTCTTGAAACAGGCTCCATTTCCATTCTTCTTTGATTATTTCCATCTGCAAGGGTTGCTTCAAGCAATAATGAATGTTTCGGATAAGAGGTGCACGCTTCATATTCATATATAATGTCTGCGTAACCTCCAGCTGCGTGGGTCTTCGGCAATAAATTGGCTTCTAATGATAACTTCATGAAATCCAAAATATTTCCTTGCCTTTCGCTCACTTTGTACCATATAATTCCCAAAACATATTCAAAAATAGTTGGTATTGCAGCTTCATCTGTAACAATTTCTTCTATTCGCTTATCATCTCGTATTTCAAAACAATTTAGTAACTCTATAAGCACAGAATCGTTAAATTTCTTATCGATCAAAGTGTTAAATCTTCTGTATCGTTCATCATTTACATAAGTTGCAGCTTGTTCCGGACTCTTAATTGTAATTCCTAAATCTTTACTTAAAGCTGCGTATACTTTGCTAATATCTAACTTGAATGCTTCTGATATAGTTTCAAGTGGAACATCAGCTCTGAGATTATTATCTCTACTAAAAGTTTCTGTATACAGAACATCAATAATTTCTTTAAAATAATACTTTGGAATCATATCCAACTTAATCATACGATCCTCAAAAATTAGAGCATCTGTAATGTTAAAATACCTTCTATTTAAATCAAAATAATCAGATAAAGTCGCCATTGCTTTAAAAACATGTAAATATTTGAAAAACACTTCTTTTAGTTCTGTTTCATTTTTACAGTTTATAAATGGACATTGTTTGTGAATTGAAGACTTCCCATTTTTTCTTACAACACCAATATTGGTTGTTTTAAAGAGTAAACTTCTCCACAATGTTCCAGGTTTTTGATTTATATTCTTTGCAGAATTTAATAGTGATTCATAAATGTCTTCGCCATCAAGAAATATCTTCTTTAAATTTTCGTATAATTTATAGTACGGCTTGTCATAGCTTCTACTTTTACGATTCATTCCCACTAAACATAATAGATTTTCATCAACATCAGAGGATATGAATTTTTCTTGTGCAAGTTTGTAGTTTTCCATTTGCATAAGCCTCTTATAAATTATTTCTTCCGGCAAAATTTTACCTTCTCGATATAATTTAATATCCGATATGATTTGTTTTGCACTTTCGTCATCTCTAATTAGCGGAACAAAATAAGTAAACTCGTCATAACTTAAAAACTCAAGTTCCGTCAGGCACCTTATGACCGCAATAAATGGTCTAACGATACTGCCACTTACATCTATACTTGTTTTAAGAAGCTGTTTTAGATAGATAAAGCTGTCTCTGCTAACATTAAACACATTATTCGTTTCAAAATCCCCACTGCTAGTTATTTCAAGCAATTTTCTTCCGGCTCCTGTAATCAATCTATCTTCTGTAATTAAACCAATATCAACTAAACCTGATGTTTTTTCTCTCGCATCTTTATCTTTTCTTTTCGCGTTACCTGTTAAAAAGGCTTTTTTCTTCATAAAGTCATAATATTTTTCTTGTAATTCTTTATTCCAATTCCAGTTAGATTTCTTTATGACTTCATTATGAAATTCGTCAAGAAGCAACAACTGTTCCTCAATTTTCAAATTTAGTTTTGCAGTTCTAAAACTTGTAGTTCCTATAACCCAACAAAAACTTTGATATGGAATACTTTTATTTATCATCACTCATTCCTCCACTCAACTGGATAATTAGTAATCAAAACTTCTTCAGATATACTATTTTTATTTTTTCTGTGATAACTACTATTTGAATAGCTTTTATTCAGTCGATTGCAGTAATACCCCTTACTTTCAATCCAATTATATAAAATATCATTTTTTTTATCTTTGCTTTCCAAAATGTTAGACAAAGCAAAACTAAAGCCCTTTTTATCGGCTTCATCTAAAAATTCTAGTAAAGCTTTTTCTTCTATTTCAGTCCACATACCATTTTCATTATATGTTGCATTTGTAATCAAATATGGAGGATCACAATAAATAAAAGTCTCACGAGAAAACTCATCTAATGAAATATCTCTGAAATCTCTTTTCATTAGATGGATATCCTTGCTTTTTAATTCTTCAGAAAATAACATAAGCTTACTTCTCATTTTAGAATTGAAATCCCTCTTTCCCACAGGAGTATTAAACAAACCTTTTCTATTGAAACGAATTTGATTATTAAATGAGAAAACAATTAATACATATAACATCGAGTAATCTGTTTCTCCAACAAGGATTTTTGTGTTAAAATCATTTCTTAACTTGAAAAATCTTTCTTTATTATATTCAGCCAAACCTCTACTACTGTCACAATCATAATAAGAATATCCATATAAAGATGTATTGGATAAACCATATTCATCAATGATATTGTCTATTTGTTTTAATAAAAGATTAGTATCGGTATCTTTGATAAATTTAATTAGATCTATTAATTTTTCATTTGAGTCATTAAAAATAACCTTTGAAGAAATTGAATTTATTCCAACATTTCCTCCTCCGGCAAATAAATCTAAAAACACTTCTTTTTCAGCAAATAATGGTTGAAGTTGTTCCAATAATTTAAATTTTCCACCTATATAATTAAACGGAGAAGATATATTCATTTTCCTCCTTTCTTCGGCAAATACTTCGCATAAAAATAGTCTTTCTTTATTATCTTTTATATTTGATTTTCCAGTCGAAAAACTCTTATAATCTGATTCAAATATAGTAACTTTTCCCTTCTTACTAAGAATTCTCATAATATCTTCATCTGATATTTTTGCATTAGACCTCTCATTCCCTTTGTCAGACATATTGTTGTATGAAAGCAATATATACTTTGCTTCAGCATTTTCAATTAGTTCTTCAAACGCATTTGTAGCTGAAATCATGCAATAATCACTTTTAAGTGAAGTCCGATCCATCTTTCTTGCAACTCCATAAACTTCAGGTTTTTCCCATCTTGCAACATTTTCAAGTAAATGATACGCATCGCAATATTGCCTTGAATTATATGGTGGATCCAAGTACAAAAGATCCCCCTTAATATTATTAATAAGTTCATTAGCATCTGAGTTATAACAGATATTATTTGAATTAATTGTTTCTTCAGGTAATAATACATTCAATACTAATTTTTTCTCAAAATCAACATTTTTTCTATATGCATCATAATGTCCAACTGTGTTTGCAATCTTATCCATTGCATATAGAAGCGATGTAATTAATATTGCATATTCCTTAAAATTTATTTCTTCGTTTTTGTACTTTGTTTCTATATCTTCTCTTATATATCCTATCTTACTACAATCATCAGCAGAAAAGAAAGTATCGGCGAAATTTTCTCGCATATAATTATTTTCTTTTGTTTTAACTTTATTATAGTCGTATATAATCTCAATTATTTTTTTTCTTGAATACTTCTCATATCCAAACCAAGCGTAATTAGAAATGTAATTACTATATAGCAAATCATTTGTAATAAGCATTTTATCTTTAAAAGTATTCGCAACTGCACCAGTTCCACTAAATATGTCAATAACAATATTTACACCTTTACAATTTTCGTCAACTGTTTTTCTTATAAAATCAGAAAGAGAATATTTATTTCCTAAATATCGTCTATTATTTATGAATGACTGCTTTAATCCTAATTTAGATATTAATAAATCTGTGTTATCCTTATATTGTAAATTATCTTTATGTAAAAATCCTTTAATAATATTTACTGCATTTTCATTCCAAAAGTATCTACCTGTATCACTTTTTGGAATTAAAATATTTTCTCTATCTATTAATTTATATAAATATGACTTAGAAATGTCTAACTCTCTTATTATATCATCAATACTATGATATGCCATCTTTATTCCTCCTTGCCACATTTTAACCTATTTAGTAGACATTATAGCATAATTCATGTATTTTTTCTATAAATTAAGCGAAAATTCAGATGCTAACCGCATCATAAAAAGAAGTATTTTCTTAATAATCTTAATATATCAATATAATACCGTATCGTTGTTAATACTCTAATTTTTGTCAATCGTTTTGTCCTTACCTGTTAATACTCTTAAATTCTCCAGTAAATCGATTAATAATATTCAAATAATAGTATATTTTAAATTAGTATTTTCTATACAGTTCCGCTAATTTAATATATAATAGTGTAATCACAACACTTAATTTAACATGTGGTATTAGTAGAATAATATCTTGTAAATCCTAAACCTCAACACATTCTTTCCATTTTAAAATTTTATGTTGTCTTAAAAAAAAGGAGACAACACATCCAGCCCTTTTCTAAGATAAGTGTTGTCTCAAAAGATTGTTATTCATCGCATTATATTAATTTTTCAAAAGTGTGTTGTCGATTTTGTGACTAATAATCAACTTATTCAACACATTTGGCTATTTCTACCTATATATGTTGAACTTTCAATTTTTAATTCAACACATTTCTAAATTTTTTCCAAGTATGTTGTCTCTCAAAAATTTTTTCAACACATTCTAGAATTATTCTCAAAATATGCTGTATTTAAATGTACTTTAATAAAATATACTCTATTTTTTCCAAAGGATTCAATGTATCCACACCATCTCGAGTAAAAATTTCTTCATTTTCGAGCGTCTCCGCAGGACGTAGTCCAAGGACCTAGCGAGAAAATGTTCCTTTTATAATTAACATACCTCTAGAAGTAAACTATTTTGAAGTAAAAGTAAAATTATGCGCAGTGAGGAATACGCAGAAAAAGCTATAGCCTCTCGCTATAGCTTTTTCGAGTCACGCAACAAGCATAATTTTATCTTTTACTCCCATTCAATAGTCCCTGTAGGTTTCGGAGTAAAGTCATACAATACTCTGTTTACGCCTGGGACTTCTGTTACTATACGTGCAACGATTGTTTGCATTAGTTCGAATGGTATGTTTTCGACTGTGGCTGTCATGGCGTCGGTTGTGTTGACTGCACGGATGATGACTGGCCAGTCGAATGTTCTTTTGCCGTCTTTGATGCCTGTGGATCTGAAGTCTGGAATGACTGTAAAGTATTGCCATACTTTGCCTTCTAGGCCATTGTTGGCAAATTCTTCGCGTAGAATAGCATCGGATTGTCTTACGGCTTCTAGTCTGTCTCTTGTGATAGCGCCTAGACATCTAACTCCAAGGCCTGGTCCTGGGAATGGTTGTCTGTCAACCATTGAAGTTGGTAGGCCAAGTCTTTTACCGATGATGCGGACTTCATCTTTGAATAGGATTCTTACTGGTTCGACTAGTTCAAAGTTTAGATCTTCTGGTAGGCCACCAGAGTTGTGGTGGGCTTTGATACCTTCTTCACTTTCTAGGATGTCAGGCCAGATTGTACCTTGACCTAAGAATTCTACACCGTCAAGTTTACGAGCTTCTTCAACGAAGACTTCGATAAATTCGTGTCCGATGATTTTTCTTTTTTCTTCTGGATCTGTGATGTCTTTTAGTTTGTCAAGGAAGCGATCAACCGCATCTACATAGATTAGGTTGGCATCCATTTGGTTTTTGAAAACTTCGATTACTTGTTCTGGTTCACCCATTCTTAGTAGTCCATGATTTACATGTACGCAATAAAGTTGTTTGCCGATAGCTTTTATTAATAATGCTGCAACGACAGATGAGTCTACCCCACCTGAAAGTGCTAAAAGCACTTTTTTATCGCCTACTTGTTGTCTGATTAAATCAATTTGTTCAGCAATAAATGCATCAGCTAATTGATCATTTGTAATACGTTCCATATTTTGAGGTCTTCTTGCGTCTGTCATGTGTTGTCTCCTATTTAGAATAATTTGGTGATTCTTTAGTAATGTTGATGTCGTGTGGGTGTGATTCTATTAGTGATGCGGAGGTCATTGTTACATATTTACTATCTTCTTGTAATTGTTTGATAGTTGGGCAACCAACGTATCCCATTCCCGCTCTTAATCCTCCTAAAAGTTGGAAGATTACATCTGAAACTGAACCTTTGTATGGCACTCTACCTTCTACACCTTCTGGTACAAGTTTTCTATTTTCTGATTGGAAATATCTGTCTGAAGAGCCGGCTTTCATTGCTGGAATGGAACCCATTCCTCTGTAGACTTTGTATCTTCTACCGTCAAATATTTCTTCTTCACCTGGGGATTCTGTACAGCCTGCAAACATGGAGCCCATCATTGCTGTGCTACCGCCTGCTGCTAAAGCTTTTACAATATCTCCAGAATATTTGATACCACCGTCAGCTATAACAGGTACATCATATTTTTTAGCCACTTCATAAACATCCATTATGGCTGTGATTTGAGGTACTCCGATACCTGCAACAACTCTAGTTGTACAAATTGATCCTGGTCCAATACCAACTTTCACCGCGTCTGCACCAGCTTTGATTAATTCTTCTGCAGCTTCCGCAGTTGCGATATTACCCGCGATTACTTGTAGATCTGGATAAAGTTCTTTTACTTTTCTTACTGTATCGATAACATTTTTGCTGTGACCGTGAGCTGTATCGATAACGATAACGTCAACTTTCGCTTCTACTAACGCATCAATTCTATCCATCATATCTGCAGTAACCCCAACAGCTGCACCACAAAGTAGTCTACCATTTTCGTCTTTTGCAGAATTTGGATATGAAATTCTCTTTTCAATATCTTTAATTGTGATTAAACCTTTTAATTTAAAGTTAGAATCAACAATTGGTAATTTTTCAATTTTATTTTGTCTTAATATTTCACGCGCGTCGTCAAACTTCACGCCTTCTTTAGCTGTGATTAGATTTTCTTTTGTCATTGATTCATCAATTTTCTTTGAAAAATCTGTTTCAAATCTGATGTCTCTGTTTGTAATGATACCGATTAAAACACCTTCATCATCAACAATTGGCACACCTGAGATTTTGTAATGAGCCATTAACTCATCTGCATCTTTTAATGTGTCTTCTTTTGAAAGATAGAAAGGATCTGTAATAATACCATGCTCTGATCTTTTAACTCTATCTACTAACTTAGCTTGAGCTTCAATACTCATGTTTTTATGTATTATCCCTATTCCACCTTCTCTCGCCATGGCTATCGCCATATCTGACTCAGTAACGGTGTCCATTCCTGCTGAAACAAGCGGAATGTTAAGATTAATTTTCTTTGTCAATCTTGTTTTCAAGTCTACATTATTTGGTGTAACTTCTGAATATGCTGGCACTAGCAAAATGTCATCAAAAGTTAAGCTATCTTTATAAAATTTCATACAATTCCCTCCCTATTTTTTGTTAATTAAATTATAACAATCATTTTAATATAGTCAACTTAAATATATGAAAAATACAAAACTAGCTCTACAAATTTACTTGTAAAGCTAGTTTTTTTTAATTTTATTTTTTTAATTTAGTAGGAATGGTTTATCTTTTGCCTATCAATTTACCATTCCAAGTAAAATTGTACCATCTTCCATCAATCCATTGTCTGCCGGAAACTCTTGTACCTGTTGATGTTCTTAGATATGTCCAAACGCCGTCAATCCATTGCCATCCGTACGCTTGAGTGCCTGTGCCTGGTCTAAAGTACATCCAACCTAATGGAAGTTTTTGCCATCCTGTAGCCAATGTACCGGATCTTCTGAAGAATCTCCAATTTCCATCAATCCATTGTCTACCCTTAACCATAGTGCCTGAAGATAATCTAAAGAAGTATCTATATCCATTTTCTGGATTAGTCCACCAACCTTTTTGATATCTTGTTTTTGGTCCTTCTAAGGATAGCCAAATCATGCCATTTTCATGGTAAGTTTGTGTCATGGATTCACCTTTTGAATTGAAGAATTTCCATGTTTTATCAATCCATTTCCATTCAGACTTAGCTTGTTTTCCGTGATCATAGTAGGTCCATTTATTTCCAACTTTTTCCCAACCGTGTTTTTCTGGTTGTTCTGGTTCTTCAGGTTCTTCTGGAATTTCTGGTTCATATGCAGGGAAATCTTCAATTGGTTTTTCAAAACCAAACACCTTAAATTCGTAGATTCTCGCTACGCTACCGCCTTGTTCCCCTCTGATTATATCTAATTTTACAAATTTCGCTCTTTCAATCACTGCGTGAAGAGTTTCATCTGCTTTGTTATCTTCCACTTTAACTATAGGTGTCCAATTTTTACCATCTTCACTAATGGAAATGTTGTAAATTCTAGTATTGAATGCTGCATCTTCGCCACCTTTTGCTGCATGTAAGATTTCGAAACTTGTTATTGTAGATTCATTTTCTAATTCATACATAATCCAAGGCTTATCATTTGCATTGTCACACCATTTTGTAGATGGATTATTATCTTTTGCTTGTTCACCTGTTTCTGAGAACATATTACAGTTTGCGGAAGTTGTTACCTTAACGCCATCTCTTAGAGCTAAGTTTTCAATATCATAACCATCTTCGTATACTGTGATTATATTTTTCTTAACTTCTACATCTTGTCCTGAAGAGTTCTTAGCTGTTAATGAAACAGTGTATCTACCAGCTTCTGGGAAGCTTACCTTTACTTCTTCTCCCTTTAGATTTTCTTCATTTGCTCCAGGGATTTTCCATTCAAATGTAGAAGCAGAGATTGAAGATTTTTGTGTTAATGTTAGTTCTTCGCCTACTTTTACAAATCTCTTATTAAAAGTAAAATCAGCTTCTGGAACTGCTAGTTTGCCAAAATCAAATTCAAATTCTTTTGCTTTATCATTAAGTAGTTTACGATCTTGACTTAATGGAATCGCAACAAATTTAACGGTTGAATCTTCATCACTAGGTCTTTTAATATTTTCAACATAATATCTTCCGTTATTAGTTGTACCAACTAATTCTCTACCTTCTGAAGATTCCATGTAAATATTTACTAGAGCATCTTTATTAGTTTCAACTAAGAAATTAACTTTCGCAGAAACACCAGCATCTACTTCTTGTGATTCTGCCTTGAAGCTCTTGATATTTACATCTTTATCGATTTGACCAATTGTTATATTTCCTAAATGTACCTTATTTGTTTCAGGGTTTGTAGTCGCAATGTTAACCCCAAATTTAACAATATTTTGTCCTGCAACAGAAGATAAGTCATATGTCACAGTGTCCCATTCACCCTTAGATTCTGTACCTTTTATAATAAACTCTTTATTTTCAGCATTTACTAATAACATGTCAAATCTAGCATCACCTTTTTTAGTTACAGATGCTTTCATGCCATTTTCAATTTTAATATTTGATCCAAATAGAGTACTCTTAGTGTTTCCACCTTTAGCCATAGCTCCTTCATATTTAATTGAAGAACCACCATAATAAACAGTGTTTACATCTAATTGAGGAACTAGTTTATTTCCATTTTCATTTTCATACATCCATCTATATGTTGGCATAATATCTTGTGTAGATCTATTTATGAATGTACCTTTTTTAGCTAATTTACCTTCTACGAAGAAGTTATCTCCAGCACCTTGGTTAAAACTTGATGTGAATGGTAAACTTGTGATTGGAGTTTTTTCTGGGAAATGAGTTGAAATACCCTTCCAATTAATTTCTGATTCATTTCCAACTTTACCTGTACTGTTTACCCATAAATCTTTTTCATATTTCCAAACAGTATTCCAGAAATCCATTCCTTCTTTGGATGCATTTGTTCTCATAACTGAGTCAGGAACATAAAATCCCAATGAAACTTTTGGTGTTCCATCTTCATTCATAAGCATATCTAAAGTATCACCATATTGTCTATATAGGTAACCATTAAGACTGTTTGAACTTTGCACGTCAAAGCCGAAGAATGCATTCATTGGATCAAATCCGATTTCTTTTGATTTGTTTACTGTAGTGTCAGGAGAATAACCTCCCCATCTAAAGTCTACAAAAACTTCATCAGAAACTTCTTTACCATTGTCTCTTACATAATCATAGTTAAAATCATTGATTGCACCTTGCCATGAAACATATCCTGAATTAACCATGGCATCATACCAAACCATTGTTTTATCAGTCTTTTTATTATATTCAATTAAAAATTCTTTTAAGGCTTTTGCTGTTTCAGGGCTAACATTAGTTTCTTCATTAATAAACCAACCATCAAATCCTAATGTATCAGCAATTTCAATCATTTTATCAAGTAAGACAAAATTTCCTTTTGAATCTTTTTGTACAAATTCATCTACCCATTTTTCTTGTCCACCGTAAGCTTCAGGTGGGAAAAATACAGTACCTACAACTTTTACACCATTCTTATGAGCAGAGTCAACAAAATCTGCAGAAGGCAACACTATAATTCCTTCACCTGCTGATCCACCCCAATATACCAAGGTATCTACATATTGCCAATGTGTAAATGCATAACTATATCTATAGTCATCTCCACCTTGAGCTGGAGCGCCTGATGTAGTCGCATTGGCAATCATAATCGCCATTACTTTACCGTCACTATTTGCTGCCTTAAGACCAGCACCAACAAGTTTTTCTCTCTTTGCCAGTGGAGTCTTTGAAATATTATTTTTTTGATCTGGATACTTTTCTAAACTCCAGTCAATAATATCTTTTGGATGATAATGTCCCGCTGTTGGTTTTTCCAATTTTGCCGCCTGTACACTATTGAAAAATATCGAAATAGCGAACACAAGCACTAACGCAAATGCTACTCTAGCATATGAAAATGTTAGCTTTGATTGATGTTTTTTCATTAAATTTTTCCCCCTTATATACTATAAATTTTTGAATGTCCACCAAATATCAACCTACGTAACTTTCTTGTAATTGACCTCCTTGCACAAAATCCTAAATAATTAAAGCCTTATCTTCCTTTTACTATTATTTTATATACTAATATTTTTATTAGCAAACCTTTTCTTCTTTAGGTTATGTTTTTAATTTAAAGTGCTTTTATAGATAGAAAGTAAAAATATTTTCAGGATTTTACGTTTCAACAATTGTTGTTGTAGGGGCTTGGGAAATATTAATATAGAAATGGTTATTTAGAAGTACAGGGTTTATAAGGAGGATTTTAGTGTAGAAATGTAGATGTCGATGGAATTATTATAGTGGTTACATGTAGTATTACTTGGGAAATTTGAGAAAATGAATTTTACCAAGTAGTAAATTTCGTTGAATTACTTGGGTATTTCTAAAATGTCATTTTTACCAAGTAGTTAATTTTGCTGAATTACTTGGGTATTTCTAAATATCATTTTTACCAAGTAGTTAATTTTATTGAATTACTTGGGTATTTCTAAAATGTCATTTTTACCAAGTAATTTAATTCAGTGATTTACTTGGGTATTTTAATATTTAAAATTTACAAAGTAAAATTTTAGAAAAATTTTGAAAAAATTACTTGGTTATATTTAAAATCAAAAATAACCAAGTAAATGTGCTAAAAATCTTACTTGGTTATTTTAGAATATTGAATTTACCAAGTAAATTGGTAGGGTTTACTACTTGGTTATTTTGAAAATTGAAATTTACCTAGTAAATTAAAATAACTACGCACAAAACAAAAGTCCATTACAATAACCCTCATTACCTTTACTGTAATAATCGTGTTATCATAACGGACTTAATTCATCCTCTATTCACTTATAGGTTCATTTACAATTCCTGAAAATAATGGTACATTGTCTTTGCCTGTGATTACAATTACAAATGGTCTATTGAAGACTAAATCTATCTCTTTTTGTGTCTCTTGTTTTGATTCATCTTTTAGAATTATCGTGTATGCAGCGGCTTCTAGGCCTTCTTCGTTAATTAAAGTACGCGCTTCATGTTTGATGTCTGAGACAAAAGGTTTAGAGTTTGTCAATTCTGAAAAGTCAGCAGTCTTAGGGTTGAAGATATCGGTAACGCCTAATTCTTTCGTCTTTTCGACTAAATTTATTTGTGAATTTATGTCAAATTTTGGAATGGATAAATTTACTAAGATTCCTTCTGATTCTTCTTTAGAATTTATTATTTTAGAAATGTCGTCACTTTCTAATATGTCTTTTGGGGTCTTCCCTTCTTTTGGTAGGAATGCCCAGAATTTTGAATTAGTATTTTTTAACTCCAAAGAGATGCCATCTGAGTTATCGGCTGAAAAGTAGCCATTTTCAAATTGTTTGTTCATAAATTCAAACTCTTTTTCTCCATTTGGAGTATTGAAGATTTTCTTGTCGTTATCTGATTTTTCGAAGACTTCTATCCATTCATCTTTTAGATAAATGGTTGATATTAACGAAAGTACAGTATTTTCATTGGTTTCGAAATTTTTTAAGCTTTTTTCAAATGTATTGTTGGTATTTGAATTTATCCAATCAGCCATCATATTGTCATATTTTTTTGTACCAAATTTCCCAGAAAATGTTGAAGCATAGTATTTCTTTGATATGGTATCTAAGACTTCCTTATTGTATCTTCTACCTTCTAGAAGCCAAATGGAATTGTGCATTTCTAATGAAATATCGTCGCCTGGGATATAATTTGATCTCCATAAGGCACTTACATCTTTTCTTAATTTTTCAATGTCATTTTGGCCCAACAGAGTAAAGAGCTGTTCTCTTGAATTACCTTCTGTTGTTTCTGTTAGCATACTATATGCAATATAGATGTTTAGTGGAGAGTACAGCTGATTTTCTTTTGACTCCAGGTCTAAAAATTTTGATTTTGTCTTATCAAAAAATTTAAAATAAGAATCTTGATAACCAGCGTCTGTTTTCACTAATTTGTCATGTTCACTTTTCCATTTGTCATAGTCATCATAATATTTTTCAGATACTTCACCTTGCTTGTTGGTATATTTCTTCATAGTTGGCAAAGCTGAAATTTCAGGTAACTTGGCTTTTGCGATTGCCTTTCTTTCTACAAGATTGTCACCTAAAAAATGTTTTGCTAGTAAAGTTGAAATTATCAATAAAAATGTTAATATCAGAATTAAAAATACCTGTTTATTTTCCTTAATTTTCTTTATCATAGGCCCTCCAGGTTATTGTTATTTATTACTTCTGATATTATTTTAACATTTTTACTTATCTTTCACAATCCTAAAATCGCTGATTAACAATAGCATGCTCCAAATTAAACCAACTGATAAAGCAATATGTCCTAAGCCTGCAAGACCTGAAAACATTGCATTATTGAATAGTTCTGCACCATTCCCAATGACTTGATAGATACCCCTAATAAACATCATAGTTATTGAGAATAGCATACCGAAAATCCAGTGATTTACAGGAATTTTATACTTAGAAATGTCCTTCTTGCCAAGTGAAGAAATTAGAAGGAAGATTATCATTCCTAAGATAAATCCAAGCACTAAGGTGTGAGTGTGTAAAACAGAAAGCATGCTGTATTCGTTAAATTTAAAGTATTTTGTAAATTCTCTGAAAAACACTCCTGCTGCCAAACCAAAAATTAAGGAAATATATGAAAATTCAAGTATGTCCATTCCTGAAAATTCTGATTTGTATTTCTTGTATCCAAAATATGCTAGAAGGAAGTATGCAACAGTTTTTGGAAGCATAAACATTCCCACTAATGGGTATTTGTCTGCAAATAGCACTACTGGTAGGTAGAATAAAAATGATAAGAAAATCAGTATTGAAAATTTCTTAAACAATTTATTTTCTTTATATGAAAGTACCATTAAAATTACGCCCATTATTGTAAATGGCACGTTTCTGATAATGACCCATGTTAGGTTTGGTTCTGCTGAACCCCAGTTATTTTGTGGAAGCAATGTCAAAATTACTCTTGCTGCAAATAATGCATACATCAAAATGTCCATTCCCTTATTATTTTTATTTGTTTCTCTCTTATAGTAGAAATAATAAAGTAGGTAGAACACTGTCATTGTAATGGATGTGACCATTTTACCCCATGATAGTATGCTCACAAATCTTTCCATTCCATTTTCTGTCATATGAGCCATAATTCTTGGTACAAGGTGAAATGAATCACCAACCCCAAGTAATACAGCCATTAACCCAAATGTCTTCGCTCCCTTTTCTTTTATAAATAGCATTTTGATACCTAGTGAAATAACTAAAACTAGATACATAACGTCAAAAATTGATTCAAATAGTCCTGCCATAATTTACTCCTTTTATTATCCATTCGCAATATAGATTGTATTTTTCTAAAAATTCTTCTTTCGTCCAATTCTCGCTAAATAGCCTGCACACTAAATCATGCACTACCGCTTTGATAAACATCATATCTTCTCTTTCACTTAATAAAGCGGAAGATTTTTTTTCATCACCATAATTTTCCACTAAATATTTTGTGTGTTTTTCTTCCAAATCCTGTGTCCAATTCAGATACTTAAATTTATATAAATTGTAAACTTCATCTTGTAGCATCTCTTCAAATAGCACATTTCCGTATATCTCTAGCGCTTTTTTGTACTCAAAATTATTCTCTTTTAATAAATTAAAAAATATCTCATGAGTATCTTTTGTAAATAAGTCCAAAATATAAAAATATGCTTCTTCGAGATTTTCAAAATATTGATAGAAGCTTCCTCTTGAAATGCCAGCTTTATCAATAATTGATGCCACACTCGCATCGCTAAAAGGATGAATTAAAAATTCATCTTTAATAGCATCGATAATAGTATTTTTCTTCTCTTCAGATAAATTTAAGAATGTCTTTTTCATGTTTCACCTTCCTTTTATTTGTGAGAATGCAGATTGATATAAGTGAAATTGTATTGTCATATATCACATTCAAAACAAAATGACACCCTGTCATATTTACTTTCATTATAGTGACACGGTGTCATTTTGTCAAATATTTTTTATTAAATTATTCTAAAACTTTTGAAAGAAATTCCTTCGTTCTCGCTTCCTTAGGATTTTCAAAAATTTCTTTAGGAATGCCGACTTCTGTAATCCTGCCATCACTCATAAATACAACTCTATCGGATATTTGCTTTGCAAAATTCATTTCATGCGTTACTAAAACCATTGTCATCCCACTAACTGCAAGATCTTTCATAACGTCCAAAACTTCTTTTACCATTTCTGGATCTAAAGCAGATGTAACCTCGTCAAATAGCATGATTTCAGGTTCCATAGCAAGCGCCCTAGCAATTGCTATTCTTTGTTTTTGCCCTCCTGAAAGTTTATTTGGATAAACATCGATTTTATCTTCCAAACCTAGGATTTTTAATAGTTCTTTCGCCTTTTCTTCCGCGGAATGCTTATCATATTTTCCCGTAAGTGCTGGAGCTAAAGTAATATTTTCTTTTACTGTCATATGAGGAAATAGATTAAATTGTTGAAATACCATTCCAAGCTTTTGTCTAATCATATTTAATTGTTTTTCATTTTTAGTTATCTTCTCGTCTTTAAAATATATGCTCCCCTCATCTGGTATTTCCAACATGTTTATACATCTAAGGAATGTTGACTTACCTGAACCAGAAGGACCAATAATAGAGATAACTTCACCTTTTTCAATTTCAAAATTAATGTCTTTCAAAATCTGTTTATTATTAAAACTCTTTCCCAAATTTTCAATCTTAATTATCATAATTTAACTTTCCTTCCATTAATTTCATTAATCTTGTCAATGTAAATGTTAATACAAAGTAAATAATTGAAACTATCATTAATGGCTTCATAGCCTCAAAGGTCAAACTTTGAATCTTTGTTGTTTGAAACATCAATTCACCAACACCAATTGTAGAAGCGATAGATGTTTCTTTAATTAAGGTTACAAATTCATTTCCTAATGCAGGCAAAATATTCTTAAACGCTTGTGGCAAAATTATCTTCTTCATTGTTTGATTTTCAGATAGCCCCAAACTTCTACCCGCTTCCATTTGTCCTTTTGAAATGGATTCAATACCAGATCTAATAATCTCGGACACATAAGCTGCAGAGTTGATAGACACCGCTATAATTGAAGATGTGAATGCAGAAGTCTTCGCACCTAACACATCCAGTCCAAAATATACAATCAAGATTTGAAGCATCATTGGAGTTCCACGGACAATTTCAACAAAAGCTCCAATAATAAAAGAAATCACCGGAATATGTTTCATCCTAATCAATATAAAGACCATTCCTAACACAAATCCAATAAGTAGTGAAACCAATGAAAGCAAGAGTGTAGTTTCAATCCCTTTAACAAAAAGTCCATAATGATTTGGTTGCTCTGCATCATTCATCAATTTATTTGAATCAATCACCCATTCATCAACTAAATTCTTTTCCTTTATCTCCTTGATTACCTTATTAACTTCTTGTGTCAATTCCTTAGCATCTTCCCTCATCGCCACAGCTGAACCTTGAGAATCATCCTTCACTTCAACATCTTTAACAACTGTCAAATCAGAATTAGACAATACATATGAATCCGCAACTGGCTTTTCCATCAATATCGCATCAATCTTACCTGACTTCAACTCCAGTAGTAAAGTTGTCACAACCGGCAATCCTTTAGTCTTAATATCCTTAATTCCCTTAGCCAATTCCTCCTGAACAGATCCTAATTGAACACCAATAGTCTTTCCTTCAAAATCTTTCAGAGTTTTATACTTCCCTTCATCCCCTTTTCTTATAATAAAACCATGTGTTGAATTGTAGTAAACATCTGAAAAACTCGCCTTTCTCTCAGGTGATGGAGACATCGCCGCAATAACCATGTCAAATGTCCCCGTCTCCAAACCAACAAGTAATGATTCAAACTTTACATCCTGTATCTCTAGCTCTACACCCCACTTTTCAGCAATATATCTTGCCATCTCCATATCAATACCTACATATTCTGTCTTACCACCTTTATTAGTGATAAACTCATATGGAGGATAATCAGCAGAAGTACCAACTACCAATTTATCTTTATTGTTTAATAACTTTTTCACTTCTTCATTGCCAGATTTATTCCCACTACAGGCCGTCAATAGCAGAATAAAAACTGTTAATATTGCAAATACCTTCTTTTTCATTTCCTCTCCTTCTGTATATTTCTCAAAGTGTTAACTTTTTTATATGAAATCAATTTTTAAGTAATAAATTTCAGTAAAATTTTTGATTTTTTATTTTATACTGTCACTCCATTTTAAAGTTCAGCTTATTTTTCATTTTCTAAATTTATACTGAGCATTTTCTCCATTTCTTCAGCATAATGTACAACTATTGCTTTTTATACTGTTTTTTAGGAATGTCTAACATTCTTTTTTCAGTTTATTTCTTATAAATACCAAATTATACTGTCTTTTGAAGAATTTTCCTCAGTATAAATTTGATATTTTAATTTTATACTGTCTTTAAATTTTTCCATTCAGCTTAATTTTCAATTCCTAGGATTTATACTGATTTTGCTTAGTCGTTTAAGTAGGTCTCATGCCAGGCTCTCCCAAATCTTTGATTTGGTGAAAGCTACGGCAAGTACTTTAGCCGTCAGCTAATCTTCGATTAGCTGAGAGGCTTCTTTACTTTATTATCGTATGTTACGTCATTTTCCGCCTGCTTACATCAATTCAAAGCTCCCTACTCGGTCGCTTTTCATTGTGTAGCAATGCGTTTGACCTACCTAAGGCTCCAGCGATTTTTCAAATCGCTGGGTGCCTGGTTAGGTCATAAAAAAAAAGTAATTCATCTTACAAGAAGACGAATTACTTTCCGCGGTACCACTTCAATAATCACAATACGATTGTGATCTCTCTTAATATAACGCCATTTAGCGAAGTAGGATACTCGAATGTTTTCTTTGTCCTACTCATCTCAACAACTCTCTTCGCTATAAGTCTGTTTGCTGCCTCTCACCATCTGCAACTCTCTGTATAACATTGTTATAGTTACTCTTTGTTTCAAAGATTTTGTTTTTTCCATTAATTGGGTATATTTTATTGTCACAATAAATTTAGTACTTATTCTATAAAAAATAGAATGATTTGTCAAAATTTTTTATTCTACAGTTTTACTTAAAACATCTAGGGTCATTCGATTAGCTTTTTCCATTCTTTCTAATTCTTCACTTAACGCTTCATCGGATTTTGGACCACCATTGATAAAATCTGAAATTAGATAAACTCTTGTACGTTTACCGTATTCATCAGGTCTGTTCATTGTCCAAATTGGATGATCTATTAGTTCGACAAATTCTACTTTATTGTCTCTGCTAGATTTTCTAATTTTAACTTCAACGGCTAGACCTTGTTCTGTTCTCCAATCACCTAATGAATTGTAGTTTTGGTTAGAAAAGACATTTCCTAAAGCGTAGTAAATGTGACCGATTCTTCCATCTGATGTTACATATTTTTCTTTTGGTTGTACGACATGAGGATGATTTCCAATGACTAGGTCTGCTCCCCATTCAATCATGTTTCTGGCCAATTTTATTTGATCTTGTCTTGGGTATGATTCGTATTCGTTTCCCCAGTGAGGGTAGACAAAGACAAATTCAGCACCTTCGGCTCTGATGTTTTCAATATCTTTTTTGATTTCTTCTGGAACAAGCATATTGATTTTTGCTTTTTGTTCTTCCGTTTTGACTATGGATTCAAAACCATTTAGCTGTTCGGCGTAGGAAAGCATTCCGACTTTTATGCCATTTACATCCATTATTAGATATGGTTCGGAGCTGTCCTTTTGTGTGCCTGTGTGTTTGATCCCATATTGGTCAAGATAGTCAATTGTGGAGTCTATTCCCTCAAATCTCGTGTCCATGCAATGATTGTTTGCTGTGCTTACCGCATCAACACCCGCATTTTTCAAAGCTTCAAAAATTGCAGGAGGAATGTTGAACGTTGGGTATGCTGATATTTCCCAATTTGGGTTTGATGTGAATTCATTGTTTAAGACGGTTAGGTCTGCATCACTCATGAAGTCTTTGATTAATTCAAAACCATAATTAAAGTCATATCCATTCCCACCAGCCATCGCCTTTGCATATCTAATTTCTGTTTTATGTGGAAATACATCTCCTAGAAGTTTCAATCTCGCTTCATGGATGACTTCTTCCTCAGTCTCTGTCTCTATTATTTCTTGTCTCGATTCCTCTTCTTTAATTGTTTCTTCGTCTGTTGTATCTATACTTTCTTTATCGGTTTCTATATTTGTTTCATATTTCGTATCTACTCCGATTATCTCATTTCCTTCTTCAAAGATATAGCAACCTGATAATAGCAAAGCGAATAACAACATCATCACTATAAATCTCTTTTTCATCTCTTCTCCTATCATCCGTAAATTATTGGACATATATATAAAATATACTACAAAATGAGGATAATGTCACATTTATATTTTCTAACTATTTACAAAATATTTTACTTGACAGTTGAATGGTTGTTCAATTATAATAAAATTAACATATGAATGAATGTTCAACTATGACATTTCTAGATACATATATTCAAAATATTTAAGGAGCTTTTTATGAATGCTGAACAACAAATAGAAAAGAATATCATTGATAGTACATCTGAATTCTTTAAGATTCTTGCAGATAACACAAGACTACATATTATAAATTTATTACTAGATAGAGAAATGTTTGTAAATGACATCGCTAATGCACTTAATATGACAAACTCATCTATATCGCATCAACTAAAAAAAATGAAAGATAACGATGTGGTAAAAAGTCGAAAAGACGGCAAGGAAGTGTATTACTCATTAAATGATGATCATGTCAAATCTATATTTTTAACTACAATTGATCATATTAAACATAGCCAAGAAGGTAAATAATGAAAACACAAAAAAATATTTTAATTGCATTTTTACTAAATTTGTCATTCTCAATTTTTGAATTTATCGGCGGGACTTTAACAGGTAGTGTTGCCATTGCATCAGATGCCATTCACGATTTGGGCGATGCTATGAGTATTGGTCTTGCTTATTTATTAGAAAGAAAAAGCAAGGAAAAACCTGATGAAAACTATACTTACGGATATGCAAGATATTCCGTTTTAGGAAGTTTTATCACAACAATGATTTTGATTTTTGGATCTGTCTTCGTAATTTATAGCGCAATTAAAAGACTATTTTATCCAGAAGTAATAAACTATAACGGAATGATTATTTTTGCGATATTTGGGGTCATTGTGAACGTCGCTGCTGCATATGTTACAAGAGATACAAGCTCATTAAACCAAAGAGCTGTAAATTTACATATGTTAGAAGACGTACTTGGATGGATTGTAGTTTTAATTGGTTCAATAGTAATGAAGTTTACTGATTTTAGTGCAATTGACTCAATTCTTTCACTATTAGTTGCAAGCTACATTTTATATAACGCGATTGGAAATCTTAATTCCGTACTTAATCTATTTTTAGAAAAATCTCCGGACGATATTAAAATAGGTGAAATTAAATCACATTTATTGGCATTAGATGGAGTAAAAGATGTTCATCACATTCATTTTTGGAGTTTAGATGGAAATAACCACTTTATAACAATGCATGTAGTGACCTGTGTAGAAGGTGATATCATTAAGGAAAAAATTCGTGAGGAACTAAAAGAACTAGGCATCTGCCATGCTACATTAGAACTTGAACTACCTGGAGAAAAATGTGAACATGATGAATGTGAATTAGAATTTGAAGTTGACACTCATCATCACCATCACCACCATCATGGACATTCACATACACATTAAAATAGCAATGGAGCTGTTGCATAATGAAATATTACGCAATGGCCCCATTTTTTTATTTCTTTAATTCAATCCTAATTACCGTATCCGCATCATTTACTTTATTTCTCGAATTCAAATCTTCTGCCAAATCAATGAAAGTAATATCATAGCTTTTGACAAATAAATTATTGGAAACATGTAATTCAGAATAATCTCTTAATAAATCAACCCAATTAATTTTTTCCTTTTGAATTTCCACAAGTGGCAGTGGACCAATTGGCTGATCAAAAATGTGCGCATATAAATATCTATCTGATTGAGTAAAATAGCCCCATTCCGGCTTATTAAATTCAGCAATGCCGCAGTTATATATCGACTCAGAATTATATTTCATCCATTCCCCAATCTCCTCCAATATTTTTATACTCTCTTGAGGAATGTTTCCCTTAGCATCTGGCCCAACATTCAACAGCATATTTCCGCCTTTGCTCACACATTCAACCAGCTTTCTAATCAATCGCTTTGAAGTTTTAAATGAATGGTCATTTGCACTATATCCCCAATTATAGTTCATTGTCAGGCACATTTCCCAAGGAATAAATTCCCCCTTCTTATTTGTTAGAGGCTTATACGGTAGGACTTGCTCAGGATTTAGAAAATCTCCAGCATATTCAGAAATTTCCTCTTCAATTAGAGATCCCATTGATTCTCCAGAAGATTCCAATCTATTATCAATAATAATTTCAGGCTGATGCTTTCTCACCATCTCTATCAATTTTGATGCCTTCCATTTTTCACCAGACATTTCATCATATGAAAAATCAAACCACATAATGTCAATCTTCCCATAATTTGTCACAATCTCTTCAATCTGATTAAACATATATTTAATATAATTATCAAAATTTATTTTTTCATCCCTAAAATTCACATTGCCACTCATTGGATGAAACGCATCATCATATTTTGGATAATCCTCATGATTCCAATCTAAAAGGCTATAATACAAGCCCGCCTTCATATCTTCCTCTCTACAAGCATCCAAAAATTCCTTCACAATATCTCTTCCAAATTGCGTATTAGTAGACTTGAAATCAGTATACTTCGAATCAAATAGACAAAATCCATCATGATGCTTCGCCGTCAAAACAACATACTTCATCCCTGCTTGTTTCGCTAATCTCACCCATTTTCTTGCATCAAAATTTATCGGATTAAACATTTCAAAATATTTATAATACTTTTCCTTTTCAATCCTCTCTCTATTTTGCACCCATTCCCCTCTAGCTGGAATGGCATACAATCCGAAATGGATAAACATCCCAAATCTTTCATTTCTGAACCATTCAGTCCTTTTCATTATATCTTCATACTTCTGTCCCATGTCGCACCTCTTTATTTAGTAGTTGTTTATTTTGTAGTTAACTTCATTATAACGTAATGGGGATATTAATAAAGGGGAATGGAGTTGAAAGGTTGGAATTTTGAATGACCTCCTAACCCCTGAACCGCATTTGAGGGAATAAATTATATTTTGTATGGTCCTAATATACCCCCCTACCGTATATTTTAGACCATGCTCAATTTTTTATGGTCCGTATATACCCCCACCCAGTATATTTGGGACCATAGAATTTCTCAGGATTCATTATTTTTGATTATTATACTTCCCTTTTTCCCCTCAACTCTATAAAACTACTCGCGATTCAATATGTTAGGGCAATAATATCTGTTAGCTTAATTTCCCTCAACTAAAAATATTCCAAATTAGGCCCCCGGCACATACGAGGGTATTATTGCTGTAAACCCTCAAACAAAAAAAAACCGATACACCCCCATTTGTAGCAGTCTTTTTTCAACAGTTCATTTTTACCTACTTGAGGTACCCCCAATGAACCTTTTTTATTAACTTTGGACTATTTTCTTTCTTTTGATTTGTGGTTTATTGAAACAAATAGTAGGATAACTGAGATGCCACCAAGTGCAACAAATGTCCAAATTCCATTATCGCCTGTGTTTGGATTGTTTTTATTGTTGTTTATAGGAACAATTTCTTTATTTGTTTCTTTATCTGTTTCATTTTCCTTTGTTTCTTCAAAATTTACTGTTTCTACTTCTTTTGGTGTTTCTAATTCTGTTTCTGTCTCAACTACGGTTTCTTCTTCCGTTTCTATATTTGTTTCGACTTCTGTTTCATTCACAGTTTCTTCTTCTGTTTCTTTTTCTGTTTCATCTACAGCTTCTTCATGGTACAGCCAACCCAATTTCATTGCACGGGATTTTGCACCATCCATAAACCAGTATGTTGGTAGATAGTTATTAATTGCTTTTTTAGCTATTGCAAATCCTTCATTGTTTTCTGTCACATCAAAGTCTGCTGGAGCTTTATAATATGAAGTGTCTGGATGGGTTGTGCCATTAAAGGTAATTTTTGCTAAGGTATTATTTCTACCATTATCTGCATGTGCCCATAAAGCATTGGTTGGTTCGTTGTAGTCAAGACCCATAACCATTCCCATTCCTGTATCGATTTGGGAGACTAATGCAATAGAACCATTTTCTGATAATGCAAAAGCATATATAAATCCATCATTTTCAACGCCCACCAAGAATAGACCATTATTTAGTGTAGAGTAATCTGAAGCTACATAAGGCATATCTGTATGGAAGTCAATAATATTTCCTTCTAACACTTCGTTTGGTATCCATTCTACAGCTTCTATTCCTTCATTATTTGGCACTTTGTAATCGGCCATGCCTCTGTTTTTTCTAGCATTATCAATTATTTCTGTAAGATCCCATTCTCTGATAGTTTTCAAACTGTCTGTAGTTGAATTTGGATCAACTTGTAGAATGATATTTCTGTTTTCCGCCTTAAATGAATTATCTCTTTCTGCCGCAATAAATAGATTGCCTTGTGAATCTGCTGTGATGCCCTCTGCATCTGGACCTGCAGCACCAGGATTATTTATATCTTTCATAAATGAAACAATTTTTCCAGATTCCCAGCCTTCGTCAATGGTAGGCATTCCATCGATGCCAATTGTCATTTTCCAAACTTTCGCTGTACCGTTGTCAACCGCCCACAATGTGTCACCAACGATATCTAAACCTGATGAATCAGATAAAAATTTAGGTTTTTCATCAACATATTCAAATGTTTGTTTTCCTGGGAATGGTAAACGGTCTAGTTCAGGAAGGATTGGTTCTTCTACTTCTTCAGCGTCTTTATTTGGCATTCCCTTTGTAAGTGGCACATCCTTAAATAATCCTATACCATCAGGGATTCTTGATAGACCGCCTTTTGCATGTACTTCCCATGCATGTTTATCTTTTATAACATTTTGTGCATCATATAGATAAACCGCATCTGAGCTACCAAGTCCAAAGCTGAAATGTTTGATATCTCCAGGAATGTCACCTTCAAATACGAAGAAACCTTTTGGTTCAATTATTGTGCCTTCTGGAAGAGGAATGGAATAATGTGTTTCATCATTTGTATCTATGTCACTTATTCTCCATCCTGAAATATCAACACTTTCATTCCCTTTATTGTAGATTTCAACCCAATCTCTATCAGAATTTGTAGATTCAATTTCATTGATAACTACATCATTTGAAGTTTCAATATAATTGAATTTTCCCATTGTATTAGGAAAATCAGCAAATTCTCCTATAGCATCCGGCACTCTTGAATAAGTTTCGTTAGCATGTGCTGTCCAGCTATATTGGTCTATGATATTTCCATCTTTGTCTAATAAAGTCGCTTCGTCTTTCTTACCTAATCCAAAATTGAATTGTTCACCTTCCTTAAAGACGACCATTTGTCTGGGTTCTAGCATTGTACCCGCTGCTAATGGCACCACATCTTCTGAATGTTTTTCAGGATCATTATCCATGATATACCAACCTGAAATATCAATAGTTTCTTCCCCATTATTTATAATTTCAACATAATCAGGGAAAGTATCACTATTTGATTCGATTTCATTAATTTTAACTGATATCTCTTTTTTTGATTCAGTTTCTCCATTTGTCTCTTGATTTTCCGCTTCAACATTATATGGTACAAATGTCAAAAGCATTAAAAATGCCAATAGCACACTAGCAATTCTATTTTTATTATACATAGTCTCTCCTTTATATTTAGTCGCTATTTTAATATTAACCAATAAATATAAAAACTATGTTTGGTCTATGTTAATTCTATGTAAACTGCCATTTAGAAAAGGAGAAATTAAAAATTTCTCCCTAATATATATAACTAAGCTAAATATTCTTTAATTTGTGCCACATCTTTATCACCTCTGCCTGAAAGAGTGACTATAATTATTTTGTCTTTATCTAATTTTGGCGCTAATTTTATAGCCTTCGCCAAAGCATGAGAGCTTTCTATCGCAGGGATTATCCCTTCTACTTTTGACAATAGTAAAAATGCTTCAACCGCCTCATCATCTGTAGCATAACTATATCTCACCCTATTTGTATCATTTAGGAATGCATGCTGTGGTCCAACGCCAGGATAGTCCAACCCAGCCGAAATGGAATACACTTTGGAAACTGAGCCATCCTCTTCAAATAGGGCTTTTGTCCTCATGCCATCAATTATGCCAATCTTGCCTTTTGCCATTGCTGCTGCATGTTCGTTAGTTTCTATTCCCTTTCCCGCAGCTTCTACTCCAATTAAATTCACTTCTTCATTTTCTAAATATTCTGAAAATGAACCAATTGCATTTGAGCCACCTCCTACACAGGCAATGACATAATCTGGAAGTCTTCCTTCTTTTTCTAATATTTGTCTTTTTGATTCTACACTAATAATTTTTTGAAACTCGCGAACGATAGTCGGATATGGATGAGGACCTACAGCAGAACCCAACACATAAAATGCATCTAAATCACTAGTCCATGCTTCAAACGCTCCATCCACCGCTTCTTTTAATGTTTGATTGCCATGAGTCATACTATGGACCTTTGCTCCCATCATTTCCATTCTAAAGACGTTTAATTCCTGTCTTTTAATATCAACGGCACCCATATAAATATCACATTCCATTCCAAATTTTGCCGCTAATGCTGCTGTTGCAACGCCATGTTGTCCTGCGCCTGTTTCAGCAATTATCCTAGTTTTTCCCATTCTCTTTGCAAGTAAAATTTGTCCCAACACATTATTTATCTTATGTGATCCTAAATGGTTCAAATCCTCTCTTTTTAGATAAATTTTCGCTCCATTTAAATGCTCTGTCAGTGATTCTGCAAAGTATAAAGGGGTTTCTCTACCAGAATATTCCTTCAAATAATAATTGTATTCATTGATAAAATCCTCATCATTAATATATCTCTTAAAAGCAGTTTCTAAATCATCACATAATTTTTTTATCTCTTCTGTTACAAATGCTCCACCAAATATTCCAAAATATCCTACTCCATTACCCATATTGATTACCTCTCTTTGATTTTAGTTCTGCAATATTTTACGTATTACAAATTCCTCTAGCTATTAAACTCCATTAAAAAATGACCATCTATCTTCCCGAAGGATTTTGTGGTCAATTGAAAAAGACCACTTAGTTAATCTAAGTGGCCGAGTTTAATTTTATGGTAACCACATAGATACAATTAGTCCACGTTGAATGAACGGTTGCATCTATGCAAAAAATGCATTATACAACCTGTATCTAGTTTTGCCAACCTTTATTAAATAATACTGTCATAATAATACACTCCTTTGTTTTTGTTAAATACAATATACTACTTTAGGAAACCCTTGTCAAGCTAATCTAAATATTTTGACGCTTCTCGAATGGTTAGATTTGATAATCCCTCTTTATTTTCTAAAATGAAGTCAGACACCCATTTAGAATCAGTTTTAGAATACTCTCTTAACGCCCATCCCATTGCCTTATTTATGAAAAACTCAGTTTGATTTAGATTATTCTTCAATATCTTTTCTAATAGAATCGTATTAGTTTTATCTTTTCTTGGTCTTTGATGGTTAATAGCTACCCTTCTAAGCCAAAAATTTTCATCCTCTGACCATTTAAGCATCTCTTCGTCTATATAGTCGCTTGGAAAATTTATGCTTCCTATAGTCTGATCTAAGCTGTCTACGGTATCCCACCAAGATTTTGTAATTACCAAATCTTTGAGTTTTTCTAAATCTTCTTCCACCAAGAATTTCTTCATTGCTCTTAAATAATCACAAGCTAAATATTGAAATTCCCTCTCAGTTAAGGTCCACAATTTTTCAACAAAACCCCAATCTATACGCTTTGTTTTCTTCGCTTCTTTTATAAACTCTTTAGAAATTTCTTTTCTTTTTGGAGACTTTATACCTAAAAACTCAAACCTATTTCTCATATATTTAGCCATCGGTTCTGCTAATTCTTCATTTCCATTCTCATAAAAAATTTGAATAATTTCCTTAGCGTTCATAAATTTTCCTCCAAACCATTATCAAAAACCCTAACATCAGCAAAATAGCTGCAAATTTATTGCAGCCATGTCTTCAAATATTAATCAACAAATTCCACCACTTCGTTGAAATTTCTTCTCTTTTTAGGTGTTATTTCTTCATTTCTATAACCAACACCTAACATTACTGATGGTTCATATTCATTCGTATCGATTATATTATTTTCTTCCAAAATCTCTATTAATGCTGAATGAATAAATCCTTCAATCGCAACACAGTCTAAATCTAAAGAGGCTGCTGCATTCATCATATTCGCTAAAGGTATGAATGTTTGCCTTCTCGCCCATTCATTTACATCATCTTCACTCTCTAGCTCCAACATACCTTCTTGGAATCCCTTAAATGCTTGTGTTACAGGTGATTCCGGATCATATTCAAATCCTAAAACATCCTCTACAATATGCACAACATGTTCGCTGGTATAATTTACATTCTTTTTATATAAAATAATAATAAGTTCAGCATTACCATTTAGAGTATTTCTCGCTCCTGGTGCAATATCGTAGATTTCTCTTCTTAATTCAAAATTACGAATAACTAAAAACTTCCATGGCTCATAACCAAATGATGACGGTGATAATCTTCCTACCTCAAGAATTGTTCTTAAATCATCTTCTGAAACCTTTCTTTCAGCATCAAATGCCTTTGTGGCATATCTTCTATTTGAAATGTCCAAAATCTCAAATTGGCTGAATTTCTCCATACTTCCCCCTAAATATATATTATATTAATATTATATAATATATTGAGGAAAATAGTAATTTATATTAATAAAACTTTATTTCTAGAAGTGGAATTATCAAAAAGCTATTTTTTCAAATAGAAAAAAAGCAAAAAGTGAAAATTTTCTACTTCTTGCTTTTTTATTTTCTATAATCTATTTCTCTTAATTACATTCATAGTTTCTTTAGATATTTGTGTTATTTTGTTAAAATCACTATTTTTAATTAAGTCACTTGGACAAACCCAAGATCCTCCAACAGCAATAATTTTATCAAAATTTATATATTCCTCAAGATTGTCTAAATTTATACCTCCAGTAGGAATAAATTTAATTTTTGAAAATGGTGAAGATAATGATTTTATAGTTTTTAAACCACCATAATTTTCTGCTGGAAAAAATTTTACAACCTCACAACCTAATTGTATTGCTTTTGTTATTTCAGTTGGAGTTACTGCTCCAGGAACAATTGGGATCCCTAATTCTTTTGACTTTTTAACCACATTCTCATCTAATCCTGGTGAAACAATAAATTTAGCACCCACATTATATGCTCTCTCTAAATCTTCAATGGACAGAATTGTACCAGCGCCAACAATCATTTCAGGCATATTGTCAGATATAATCTTTATCGCTTTTTCTGCTCCATCTGTTCTAAAGGTTATTTCCATTATTTTTATTCCACCATCTAACAATGCTTCAGCAAGAGGAATAGATTTCTTATAATCATCCACAACTATTACTGGAACAATACCACACTTTTTTATTTCATTTAAAACATTCATATTCTTGTATCAATTAAAGATAATTAATTGAAACTCCTTTTTTTAAATTCCATCGTCAAAAATTTCATTTTCTTTATCCTGGTTTAAATTAGAAATTTTATCTATACTTTCTTTCCCACATTCTATAACTGAATCGACTAATTGATCTATAGATTCTATTGATGTTCTTGAAAGGAAAAACTCAATTAACATGGCTACATTTACCCCCGTTATCATTTGACAATTCTCTTTTTCGATAACGAAAGGAAATGCTAAATTAAAAGGAGTTCCACCTTTTAAATCGACCATTACTATAACAGAGTTATTATCCCCTAAAATTTCTTTTTTTAAGTTCGATTTCAATTCTTCTAAATCACATCCATCAGTAAAATCTAATGATACTACATTGTCTTGTTTACCAGCAATCATCTCCGCTGATTCTAATAATTCTTTTGCTGATTTTCCATGTGTACATATTACTAATTTCATAAATCCTCTATTTCAATTCTTGCCCATAAACCATTATTTGTGTTAATGCTGGAAAGGGAGAATCATCTTCATTTTTTACCAATTTGTCAAATTTTATCCATTCTATATTTCTTTCGTCTATATTAAAAACTTGTTCTTCCAATCTTTTTTCAAATTTAATAATCTCTTCAGACCCATCAGAAAAAGTGATTGTTCCTTGTGTCCAATAACTATCATGTGGATAGTCACCTCTTAATACAAAACCTAACTTGTTAACTTTAATTTTTCGTCCAAAATTTATTGTTAAACACGCATTTGGGTCTTTGTTTATTCCCCAAGATTGATAAGGATAAGCTCCATGTCCATCATTTGTTAACATACCATCAATTGCATTTAGTGCAAAAAATGTCGATTCATTTCTAGTTTCTACATTTGCACTAGCATGTGGGTATGAGCCATTTTCAAAAGTTTGATCATGTGTATTTAATGCCATATTTCTATAAGAATAAATCTCTTTAGTTGTCATATATCTTACTGACATACAATTTCTAAATGATCTAAACATGGTTGATGGAAAAGCCGATTTTTCTGGATAAATTTTTATCTTGTATTCCCAGGTCTTGTTAGGGATGTAAATAAATGATTCTTCTTTTGTTGCATCAAACTTAACAGCTAAATGATTCAATGGTGACTCAGATTCTATTCTGATTATATAACCATCTTCATATCTATCTTTAAAACCTAACCATAAATTATCTTTTCCAGAAATAGTTTTTAACGTTTCTCTTTCTTGATTTAACAAAGAAATCTTAAGCATATGCTCTCCTTATTAGAACTATTTGTCTATCTTACCAACCATCCACCATCTACTGCCAAGATATGACCATTTACATAATCTGAGGCTCTGCTTGATAAAAATACTATAGTTCCCATTAATTCACTAGTTTCTGCCCAATGCCCTGCAGGTATTCTATCCAGAATTTCTTTATTTCTTTTTTCATCTTCTCTAATCGGTTGAGTATTATCTGTCTTAATATAACCAGGAGCTATGGCATTAACTTGAATATTTTTATCAGCTAATTCATTAGCAAAAGCCTTTGTAATTCCTGCAACGCCGTGTTTGCTTGCTGTATATGGAGGCACAAATTTACCTCCTTGGAATGATAACATTGAGGCTACATTTATTATCTTACCTCCACCTTGTTTTACCATTTCTATCGCAGCTCTTTGGCTTAAATAATATACTGAATTAAGGTTAATATCAATTACAGTATTCCAATCCTCATCTTTATATTCAAGAAGTGGTGATCTTTTTATTGTACCTGCATTATTAATTAAAATATCCACCTTACCATATTTCTCTAAGCAATCATTTATGACGATATTCGCCGCATTTTCCTTAGTCAAATCTATTTGTAAAAAGTGTACTTTTCTACCTTTGTCTTCTATCAATTTCCTTGTTTCTTCTATATCTCCACTTAAATAAGTAATATATATATCTGCTCCAGCTTCAGCTAAGGCTACAGCATATGCTTGGCCAAGGCCTTTATTTGCTCCTGTAATTATTGCCACTTTATCTTGTAATTCAAAATATTTCATATTAAAATTGTTTAGTTCAGACATAATATCTCCTTTTATTTCAGTTGATCCATTTCTACAAAATCCATATCATCATATGTTATATTCTCACCACACATTGCCCAAATAAAGCTATAATTTTTCGTTGCAACTCCACTATGGATTGACCAACTTGGACTTATTGTAGCTTGTTCACTTTTCATAACCAAATGTTTAGTTTCTGAAGGAAGTCCCATAAAATGAAACACTCTTGTATCTTCTTCCATATCGAAATATAAATATGTTTCCATTCTTCTTTCATGTGTATGACAAGGCATTGTATTCCAAGAGTTTCCTTCTTCTAATATTGTATATCCCATTTGTAATTGACATGATTCACAAATATTTGGATGTATATATTGATAAATCTTTCTCTTATTCATAGATAAATCATCTCCCATTTCTCTTGGAGTTATTTTATCTATTGAAATCTTAACATTTGGATACACTTTGTGCGCAGGAGTTGATACAACATAGAATTTTGCTGGATTACTTTCATTTACTGATTCGAAAATAACTTCTTTTGTTTCCTTACCAATATAGAAACCATCCTGTTTTTTCATATCAAAAACTTGTCCATCGATTGTTATTTTACCTTCTCCACCAATATTAATAACACCTAATTCTCTTCTTTCTAAGAAATAATCTACACCTAATTCTTTGTTTAACACTATTTCTAATTTTTTATTTGTTGGAGTAACACCTCCAAAAATTTGTCTGTCATCATGAGTATAAGTTAATTTTATTTCTCCCGGTACAAAAATTTCTTCAACTAAAAATTCTCTTCTTAAATCCTCTGTTGAAAAATTTCTAATATCTTGTGGTGAGTGTGAATATCTTGTATCGTATTTTGTCATTATTGATTCCTTTCTTTTGTTTTCTTCTTAACAAAAATTACTTGATTTAATATTATAGATATTATCAGAATTATAAATATATTCTTTATTCCTTTGTCTCCTGTGCTAGGATTTTTTACCTCCTTTTTCTTTTTAATATCTTTACTATTATCTTTTACATTAATTTGAGTAATCTTTTTATTATCTTTTGCCTTTTTATTTATTTATATTATTTGTTTTGTTTTTTCCATCTTTATTATTATTGTTATTTTGTTTTGTTTTATTTGTATTTGATTTATCTAATCTGTCCTCTTTTTTATTAGAATTTTCATCATTAATATGTTTATCATCCTTCTTTCTTAATCTAAATCTTAATTCAGATCCATCTTCCGCGTTACTTAAAAGTTCATATTTACTTAAATCTATCTCTACAGATTTTAATATATTTTTTCCTTCAAAAGTATTAGCTTTTATTTTATAAATAGAATCCTCTCTAGTTAAGTAATACAACCCCTCTTTTGATATCTTTACACCATCATATAAATTATATTCTTTTGGTAAATATTTAACTGCCATTATAGTTTTTGAGTTTGTATCTTCTATAACTTGATTCTCTATATCATTTGATAAAACTTTTATTTCTTGATTTTTATTATTAAACTCTCTTTCAGAGATATTTGGATACATTATATAAGCATAGGATTTAACTCTTTTATCATTATTGTTTACAATAGATATGAATTCATTTGTAACTAATTCATTAGACTGTGAGCTATTAATAGAATTCCAAGAATCACTTCTTGTCTCTTTTTTAAAAGAAATATTATTATTTTCTAATAATTTATAACCTATGTTCTTGTTTTCCATTTTATTTTTTAAGAATATATTTTTTATATTCTTTTTCTCAAAATTATACTCTTTTGCTTTTTTGCCATCTACAATTAGTTCATAGTCTTTAGAGTTTATCTTCCTATTTTCAAGTGTTGTATAAGATTTTTTATCAGTTTTATTGATTATAGGCGCTCCTAATAAAACAATTTTATTATCTACAATAAACCAAGACTTCTTTTGAAATAAGGTTTTATTATAATTTGAAAAATCCATTCCGAAAATAGCATGTTTTGAATCATGAACTAAACCTCCAACCAATGAAGATCCCATAGTTTGTTTACTTCCGCTATTTTCGCCTGATTGTCTTTGTTCAACAAGAGCTGTAACACCTGGAAGTTTTGTAGCATCTACAGTTGGCCAAAATCCATCACTATAGTGTGATAAATCTCCATTATATAGGTAAATCATGCCATCACCAGTGTACCAACCCCTTTTATTTTCTTCATTCATCTCCTCATAATTTTGTGTTCTAGATGAATGCATACTTAATGCTATGGCATAATCTCTATCAGAATTATATATAACTGCTTTATCCATATTTGCAAGATTCTTTATATATGATTCATTCGAAATAAGTTTAATAGAATTGTCATTTAATATATTATTAAATAATTCTATATCTTTATATGAAGTTAAATTATCATAAACATCATAATAAGAATCTAATTTTACTATTTGTTTTATTGTTCCTTTTAACCTATCATTTGTCTGTACATCAAATAAATCACTACTTCTAGCAATAGAACGAAGAATTTCTACTGCTGCAGCATGAGATTGTAAATTTTCTCTACTTATACCTCTTCCTCTACTCATATCCATTAACTCTCCTTTGAAAATTAATGGTATAAAAGAATTGTCATACCATTTTAAAAGTGTTTGCAATTTGTCTTGACCTAATGGTGAATTAGTTTTTTGAATAATAGGTAATAGTTGTGTCAAACCATCTATCAAAACATTACCGTATGAACCTGTAGATGCTAAATTTGTATGTGCTATATATGATCCATCCATATAAAAACCTTCGCCATTATTTACAAATTCAAATAATTGTTGCATTGATTTTATAGTTTCAGATATAGTTTCGTCATCTTTATTTAATATCCCTGCTATAATCTTTACCCTTCCCATATCAACTAAATTTCCACCTGTTGCTTTAAATGGAGATAAAGTTGCTCTAAAGATATAAGGATCAGGTACAAACTTATAAATAGGTTTTAAATATTTATGAATGTCTTCTTCAGAAAAATATCTATACATTAATGATAATGTGTTATTTATAGCTCTTGGAGTTCCTATCTCATAATCCCACCAATTCCCTACAATATCTTTATTTTCATGATAAACATTTTTGTACATCCAATTTAAAGAATTTTTTACAATTTCGATAGCTTTTTTATCATTATAAACGGATGACTCTTTATTAGTAATTTGTTTTGCTAATAACTCCAATTTCCTATATGTTGTAGTCAAAGAAGATGATTTTTCATAATCTTTAGTCTCTTCCCAAAGATATCCATCCATTTTAAAATTAAAAGTGTTGATTATTTCTTGTGCTTTCAATTCTAAATTTTCATGATTTTCTCTCATAATTTCATTTGTTGAATCATAAAATTCATTTCCAGCTATAACCTTATTCCATTCTTCTATCATTTCTAGATATTTATTATTAATATTCTTTATTTCTACACTGATTATCTTATCTTGACCATTATCGGTAGTAGAAATTATAGTTTTCCCTACAGATGTTGGAACTATAAAACCATTTTCTATTTTTAAAATATCATCTTTTATTTTATATTCTAAATTAGGTTTATTTAATAAATATTTCTTATTTAATTCTAAAGTAATTGTTTCCTCTATTGTACTTAGTTCATCTTCTCTAATAGATTCATTATTTTTTTCTTTTTCAGTTAATGATATATCGTCAATATAGATACTTCCTAACCCTTTATCATAAAATATTTCTACTCTAATATTATCTATATCAGATAATGGTTTATATATTTTTTTAGATGTCTTCCATTCATTATTTCCAGTAAACTTTTCTGAATACCACAAATTCTTCTGCTCATTACCTTTTTTTTCTATTATCCTAATATAAATATTTCCTTTTTTATTCTTTGTTTTTATATCAAAACTTAACTCATATTCTTTATCAGATTCTACTTTTAAATCTTGATTAACAACTGTTCTAAATTCACTTTGACTATCTATATATAACACATTTTTCTTATTATCTATATTTTCTAATATTTCATACTTATATTGATTTTTTATTTCTTCTTTTAATTCATCATTTTCTAAGTATTCTTTTGAAATCCATAAATTCCAATCCTTAGGAGCTTTACCAGTCCAAAACTTTTTATTTTCATTAGTTTCGGTAAAATCACCATTTTTTATTAAATTCTTTTTTTCAATTTCTTCCTGTGCATATACTACATTAGAAATAATCACGAAAGAAAAAATGTAAATTAAAATTATAAATTTATTTTTTATTTTCTTAGTATTCATAAAATCCTCTTATTTTAATCTAAAAACAAAATTCCTATCCTTTATAAGATTGATTTGTCCATAAATCGAAACCTTATCTCTAGTGACAAATAATTTATCTCCAGAGGTTACGGGCTTTCTAGCAAATATAATTTGATAATTTTTATCTTTATTCTGAATCTCAATTCCTTTTACTAAATTCATTGCAGATTTTCTTTTATTTTGGTTAACTTCTAATTTAGTTACTGTTAAATTATTTTTAGATAATATTGTCAAACTATCTCTAACTTCGTCTACATACTTTGGTTTAAAAACAATCTTTTTATTGTTTTCAATTAAATTATATCTTCGAGAATATACACTGTCCTCGATAGTAATTTCATCATCAAAAAACCAAAGATTTAATATTTTTTCGTTATGTTTCAGATTAATATGATTAATACTAGAAATAATATTAATTTTTGGATTAATCTGTAAATATTTTTTCATTACATCATTTTTAGATATTCCATTAACTCTATCATAAATAATATAACTTTCTATTTCAGATAAATAAATTATATTTCTTCTATATAATATGTTATTTTTAGAATACCAATTCATTTCTAATATCCAACCATATTTAAAATAGCTAAAATTATTTAATAGTGGTTCTATAACAGAATTATAACCCCATGATTCTCTAATCTCCATCGCATCAAAATTTTCAACATATATTGAATTATGAGCTTTTTCAGATTTTAAAAATATTCTTTCTTTTTTTTCGTCATATGAATATCTTCCAGGATCCACAATAAAATTTATACCATCAATATCTAACGTGATGGATCCATTGCTAGCATGTCCATGTGAACTACCATGAGATCCATTAAATGCTGAAAAATAAATGGTATCATTTTTTTGAATAAACAATCCTGATTGTTTTCCAAAAAATGTTTCTTTATATTTTATGTTTTTATTATCTATATCTATATCATTTTGTTTGCCTATAAATATTGACATGTCATAATTAGATTTTTTATCATTTAACATCTTTAACGATCTATAACAATCATAAACAAAACTTAATTTAACATTATCACTATCATTTAAAGAAAGTAATACCTCAGAGTTATTTATATAATAGTAAGTAACTCCAATTATATTTTTTAACTTTTCTTTAAGATAATCAATTAATTGTATATCTAACAATCTTTCAAGATTGTATAAATACAAAAATGACATTGTCACTTCATGATGATATAAAGGGCTTTGTTCCCAATGAATATTATCATTATAAAATTGAATGTCTAATTGAATCTTTAATTTATTAAATACGTATTCTTTAAAGTTATCATCACTCGTTAAATCAGGGTGCAGCACAAGCCATGCTGCAACCCCAGTTAATGAGAGAACACCCCAATTACTTAAATCATATTTTCTTATGTAATTATTTTTAATATAATTAATTTGATATTTTATACTTTCAATTAGTATATCTCTTTCTTTATCATTAATATCATCAAAAAAACTTACATATCTGAATGCTTTAGCCCAATTTAATAGTCTAATGCCTACATCTAATGGACGCCATGCTTCAGGATTCATTTTATAATCTTTATTACATTCTATGAAATCATACAAGTATTCTTTAAATTTCTCTAAGTATTTCTTTTGATTTGTAACTTTATATGCTAAAGCTAAATCATAAATAAATCCATGTCTATTTAACATATATGTCCATTCTAAATCTTGATTTGGAGTTCTATTCCATTTATAATCATAAAAATTATACTCAACAAAACAAGTTTCCATATCCAAACAGTCAGTATATTTTATTTTATTTTTTAAGTAACTATCACATCTTTCTTTTATATCGATAAAATAAGGATTTATTTCATATTTATTAACGACTTGATTTATCGTACTATTATAAATTTCATATATCCGATTCAGATTAGATGTGTTCTTTTTTATAAACAAAGCTTAGCTCCTATTATGCTAATAGACCTAATGCAGAACCTATTATTCCTATAGCAAATAATAATATTAATAACTTATAAGTTGACCATTTCTTTTTCTTTATTAAATAATAAACAACTCCAGTCAAAACTACAGGTAATAATCTTGGTGCAATTTTATCCATAATTGTTTGCAAAGAAACAATTTGTTCTTTTCCTTCAACCATTGTAGAATATTGTAATCCTAAATTCATTTTTACAAATGATGCAGCCAAACCTGATATTACAGTTACACCTACAATTGCTGCAGATTCTGAAATTTTTGAAATTTTTTCACTCAAAGTATCAATTACACTTGTACCTAATTTAAATCCAAGGTTTCCCATTAGTAATTTTATTATTAACATACTTAATATCATTACAGCCCAGAATCCCATTGGTGCAAATCCTAATCCATCTAAAGCTAAACCTGCAAATATCGTGGAAAATAATGGCGCTAGTCCAAATTGTGCTATTGAATCTCCAATTCCTGCTAAAGGTCCCATAAGTGCCATTTTAATATTACGAGTATCTTCTACGTCTTGATCGTTATCATACATAGCTAATTGAATACTTGTTATAAAAGGTAACATATGAGGATTAGTATTATAAAATTCTAAGTTTTCTTTTGATACTTCTTTTAATTTTTCTGGATCATCTTTATATATTTTTTTTAGTGCTGGAAATATTACATTTAAATAACTAACACCTTGATATGTTGTGTAATTAAATGCATTTTGTAGTAAATATGATCTTATTGAAGTTTTTGTATAATCTGATTTTTTTAATTTTCCTTTATATTCCTTCACTGTAGTCCTCCCCATCATTATTAGTAGCGACTATAACTTTATTATTAGGTGTTGAGAAATAATAAATTAAGGCAAAAACAGCTCCTAATAAAGCAACACCCATTGTTGGTAATTCTAAATAGGCTACAGCAACATATCCTAATAGAACATATGGTACTAATTGTTTTTCCATCATAACAGATAAAATCATCGCAAAACCTATCGCTGGAATTAGACCTCCTGCAACACTAAATCCTTTAATTAACCATTCCGGAATAGAATTTACAAATGCTTCCAAGCCTGGTCTACTAAATACTGCTGCTAATCCAATAATAAATCCAGCAATAAAGAATACTATGTAAGTACTATTTGCAATAAGTCTAAATTTTCCAAATTTACCTTCTTCAATAGCTTTAGCTGCCATTATATGATTACTTGCAAATATTGTATATAAAGCAGTTGTTACTAATTGGAATAAAACAGCAAATGGAAATGATAATGCTAAAGCAGATTCTGGGGTTACTCCACTATTTTTTAATGTAATAACCATAATCGTTCCTACGATTCCTGGTCCCACAGGATTTGGTGGTACTGTTCCACCTGCTCCAACTCCAAAACCCATATATGCTAATTCTGCTAAAGCACCAAAAACTAATGCTGTTGGAATATCTCCAAGAATTGCACCAACTAAGAAAGCCATTACTAAAGATCTATTTGAATAAATTCCTAGTAACTGACCTGAATAACAAAAAGCTGTTACTAAGGCTATTAATAACCCTTGTAATAATGTTATTTCCATACTTTTCTCCTTTTCTTATTTTATTTTTTCTAATATTTTTTCAACATCCTGTTCACCATCATTTGAGACAGGCGATGTTTTAGTAGTGAATTTTATACCATATTTCTCTTTCATTATTTTTAGAGCTTCTCTGTCTTCCTCTCCTAAATAAATAAATTGAGAAATTTTTTCTTTACCTTCTGCAGCATGTATATTCCCTACATTTACTTCTTCCATAGGAAATCCCGCTTCACATAACCTTAGTGCATCTTTAGGGTTCTTAATTAAAACGAAAATAGTTTGAGTTGGTGCTGCTTTCCAAATTATTTCAGCAGTCTTTTTTATGTCCCAAAATCTTACCCCAACCTCTTTTGGTAATACTGTTTTCATTAAAGTTTGTTGGATTGGGTCTTTAGATACTTGATCATTTGCACAAATCAACAAATTTACACCTAAACTTTTGCACCAAAGCTGACCTTGTCCATGAATTAATCTTTCATCAATTCTAATCATTTTTATATTGGGTTTATTCATATTTTCCTCCTACCAATACATATTCCAATATTTTTTAAATCTAATTAATGATTCTAAATAATAATAGTCTCCCCAAATATTTCCTTCATTTACACCTTTACCAGAATGCCAAGAATAAACACCTTCATTTATTAGAGAAATAATTCCATCAGCTTTAATTTCTGTATAACTTTCAATTAGATTCCTTAAAATTAAATGCTGTGCATTTCTATAAATTTTTTTATATTCATTTGTTTCTGGCAGAAAATTACACATTTGATTCATTCCACATATTGCAATTGCTCCCGCAGAAGTATCTCTTGATTGTTCTGATCCTTCTCCAAAAATTAAATCCCAATAAGGTACAAAATCTTTTGGTAATCTATTAAGAAAATAATTTGTAACTGATTCAAATAGGTCAATATCTTCTTCATTATGTAAGTATGTATAATTCAAAGCTATTCCATATATTAACCAAGCTTGACCTCTTGCCCAACTAGAATCATCAGAGTAACCTTGTCTTGTTTTTCCTCTAACAGGTTCTCCTGTTTCCGGATCAAAATAAAAAGTATGAAATGCAGATGAATCTTCTCTAATTGCATTATTTATAGTTGTTTTATAATGTTTTTTTGCTATATCCCTGTATTTAGAATCTTTAGTTTCTTCTGATGCCCAATATAGTAAAGGTATATTTAATAAACAATCAACTATTAATCTATAATTATCCTTTGCACCTAATTCTCCCCATGCTTGAATGAATTCACCTTTTTCTTGATATCTTGTAACAAGTTTATCGGCAGCAAGTAATGCAGCTTTTTTTGCTTTCTCATTACCTGTTAGCTTATAAGAACTAACACAAGATAAAATATAAAGGAATCCTAAATCATGATGTTCTACTTCTATATTGTTTTCAATTCTATTCAAAAAATCATCTACATGTTTTTCTGCTAAAATTTTATATTTCTTATCACCCGTTTCTTCATAACATAACCATAACATTCCTGTCCAAAATCCATTTGTCCATTCGATATTATCAATTTTCTTATATTCATTATTTTCAGTAGCTGGAGTAGGATATTTTTCTCCTAATAAGCTTATATTTTTATCAATTTTATTTATTGCTAAATCAATTGCTTTTTGAATTTCTTCTTTAGTTAAAAAAGAAGATTCATTAAATCTTTCAATATTATTTATTCTTTCTTTGGTAACTTTCAAAATTTCCCCTTTCTTATCACATTAATTAAGTGGTTAACGTGATAACTTGTTAACATCATAATATTATAAGTTTTTTTGAAAGTCAATTATATTTTAAACCTAGAAAAGAATTTAGGAAATCGTATTTCCATTTTAAACTCATAAAATGTTAGAATTTACCTAATAAAGTAATAAATTAAAGCCTTTAGAAAAATGTTTAATTTTATTAACAAATGATTTCCAAGTATATTTTTAAACAAAAAAACTTCAAAACTATCTTTCAAGCTTTGAAGTTTATATATTAATAATATACTTTATCTATTTTTTATGAATTCCTTTAATTCATCTATTGTTGGCAACCCCTCATTATCAGATTGATGAGTAATTTGAATTGCTCCTATGGCATTGGCTCTTTCTAAAATATCGTAATCAGATAAATTATCTAGTATACCTGTAATTACACCAGATGCAAATCCATCCCCTGCACCGACAGTATCTATAATTTTATCTACTTTGAAGCCTGGATGTAATGTCGTTTTAATTTCACCTTTTTCTTTTATAAAAAAAGCACTTCCTTTCTCACCCAACTTAATAATTACATTTTTTACACCATAATCTAAGTAAAATTTCGCTATCTCATCCACATTTCTAAATCCAGTGAGGATTTCTCCTTCATTTTGACCAGGAAGAATATAATCACAAATACATCCAATAGCATTTATTCTTTCTATCATTATTTCTCTACTCTCCCATAATGATTCCCTGATATTAGGATCAAATGTAACAATAATATTATTTTCTTTAGCTTTTTTCACCAAATTATATACAATTTCATATGTTTGATTATTTAAGCCCATAAAAATTCCTGTTATATGAAGTAAATCTATATTAGAAAAATCAATTGATTTTATATTATCTAATGTCATTTGTGAAGCAGCAGAATTTTTTCTGTAATAAGCAATCTCAGGATCACCTTCTTTAGTTTTTCCTTTTAATTGTATGCCTGTATTGTAATCTTTAACTTGCATAATATTATTAGTATTAATATTTTCGCTTTTTAGAAATTCAATAATATTGTCTCCAATAGGATCTTTTCCTAACTGTGTAAAATAATAAGCCTTATGACCTAATCTTGTTACACCTATTGAAACATTAATCTCCGCACCTGAAACAAGACGTCTAAATTCTTTTACAGACTTTAATGGACCTTCTTCTTTGGAAACAAATAATCCCATAGCTTCCCCAATTGTTAATATATTTGCCATTTCTACTCCCTAGTTGTGATATCAAATCTATAATACTTACCTACATAATAACTATCTTCAATTTCGAAAATATTATAACCATCTTTATAAATTATTTTCTTTATCTTAAAAACATTATTGTCACTTATATTTGATATATTAATTCCCTTATTTTTTAATATTTCATCAAGCTTTTTACTTGGATCAAATTTATCACAAAATATTTTCATATCCATTGGATAAGATAAGTCACTTCTGTCTAATTTTAATATTTTCGAAACACTTTCTCCTTTTTCAATTGAGTTAATGATATTTTCATCAAGATCTACATTTATAAAATATCTATTTTGTAATTTCCAAATTTCATTATTCAAAAAACCAATTTGTGTAACACAAATTAAATTACTTTTTTCTTTTTCATTAAGTTCTTTAACAATGCTATTAATCTTTTCATCTTCTACATCTGGATACCAGACAAAAGTGATTTTGTCTTCAATAGAATCATTTTTTAGTGTGCCTTTTTTAAATCTCTCACTAAACTTAACTGGCTGAAAAGTTAAATTTTTTCTAACATAACTTCCCTTTCCTTGTTTTCTAACTACATAACCTTCTACAATTAAATCGTTTAAGGCTTTTACTACTGTAGTAGAACTCACATTATACATAGAGATAAGTTCATTTTCTGAATAAATTTTATCACCGGGTTTAAATTTACCACTCGAAATTTCTTTTAAAATATCCTCTTTTATTTGCTCATATTTATGTATTCTCTTTATCATATTAAATTCTCCTAAACTAAATAATATTTTGAAAAAAGTTTTTTTATTATATAACCACATTAATACGTTAAGTTTATTCTATCATAACTTACATGTAAAAATAAAATAAATAAAAATTAGTAGAATCTTCTTATTTAATTTGCATATTTCAAATACATAACCGTAGAAACTTCCTTAAATCCTAATCTCTCATAAAGTTTTCTCGCACCAAAATTATCTTCTTTAACCATTATCTGAAATGGTTCTTTGTTGGTATCTATCAAATAATTGATGATATTTTTTATTAAATAACTTCCTACTCCTTTTCCTCTTTTTTCTTCTAAAGTTGCAAATCCAAATAGATAATTTGAATTGTAGCTATAATCAACTGAACAGGAAGCTATTACTTTTCCATTTTCTTTAAGAATATAGACGTCTTTATTTTCACCTACTATTGGTTCCTTCGCATATCTTAAGGAAACATCTATTGGCATATCGAAGCTTTTAGATTGAAATTCTGCAATTGCATCCACATCTTGCAAGCTAGCTTTTTTCACTTCCCATAAAGGATTTTTTTCTATCTCGTATTTTTCTCGATCTCTTTCTAGAATGATGTCTTTATCCTCATCTATTTTTAGATTCCATTTATCAAGTAATCCTCTATTAGATTTGATAAAATTATATTCCGTTTTGAAATAGATATTTTTAAGATAATTTATTTCTTTTTCAAAGATTTTTATTAATTCTGAGGCAATTCCTCTTCTTCTAAAATTAGGATGAACAATCAAACTAATCTCTGCATCGTCTATTTCATCTGCATAGTTTGAAAGAAATCCTACTAATTGATTTTGTTTATAGGCTAAGAAGAATGCCGGCATATCTTTATCAAAATTGTATTCATTTGAAAGATAAATGTCAGAATGTGTACCATCAAAGTCTTGACAAGTGCTGATTAAATCTATCACTTCATTTTTTTGAGTTTCAGTTAAAATTGTTGTAGATAATATATTCATAGTATTCTCGCTTTTTATTTAATATTATCATAAATATCTAATAAATTAGCACCATATTTTGATTTTGAAAAATGTGGTGCTAATATCTCTTCAATAATAGATGGAATGTATCTAGAGTTCTAAAGATCATATCGGTGATAATATAATAATGTATAATAAAATACCAAAATATTATCAACAGGCCTAGCATATTGGGAAAATTCAAAAACGCTAGGGTCAAAAACGGCTTCAAAACCCTAGTGAATTGAGATAATACGAAAACGCTAGGGTCAAACTAGGGGAAAAGTTCGATTTTTAGCCCCTGCAAATTAAGAAAATTCAAAAACGCTAGGGGCAAAGCTCGATTTTTAGCCCCTGCAAATTAAGAAAATTCAAAAACGCTAGGGAAAAAGCTCGATTTTTAGCCCTTGCAAATTAAGTAAATTCAAAAACACTAGGGTCGAAAGTGTTTCCTTCTAGATCTATGGCATTTATTACTTTTGTACATTTTTATATTGTCATTTACATAAATCCATTCTAAATAAGGTTCATTAATAACTGATGAAAGGTTCTCACCAACAGATATTGATGTACCAAAAATATCTGAAAATATCTGATAAGAGCCCCCTACATCCATTGATGGGCCTCAAGTGATGAATGGCGAAGAGGTACGGTATAGCTCCTACAGATATTGATGAACCATTATTTAACCAAAAAACATCCCTCCAAAAGTTGCCCCTAATTTCAACTTTTGGAGGGATGAATATTGCAATAGATTTGTGTCGTTTTATTTTGAGTAGTTTTTTATAAAATCTTTATATTTGTCTGGATTAATGTCGTATAGATGTCCATTATATTCAATTGTAGAATCTCTAAAGGTGATTAGATAGTCTGTGTTGCTATCTAATATAAGTCGAACTTCTAGCAATTTTTTTGTTGGATCGTTTCCCATTACTAAATATTTTTTGTGAACTTCACTAAGTTCCGATTTTATTTTGTCGATTTCTTCTAATTTATCTATAACTTTAATAATTTTTTCATTATGAACAATTTCTACTTTTTTAATTTCTTCTGTTTTAGGAAGTTTTAGCATATTATTGTTAATATAAAGTATTAAAGGTATAGCGATTAGAATTAATCCTATTATTGCATTTTTTTTATTTTTCTTTTTATCGATATTTTCAAACATATATTACCATTCAGCTATTGTGCCATCGTAATTTTTCCATCTTGGATTTGTCCATACTAGTCCTTCAGCGGAAACCTCTCTGATTTTTTCTTCGTCTAATTCAAGGCCTAGACCTGGTTTATCAGGGATAGCTACATATCCGTCTTTGTATTCAAATATTTCTTTGTTTTTAACAAAGTCTAATAGGTCAAATCCTTTATTGTAGTGTATACCTAATGATTGTTCTTGAATGAATACATTTGGTGTACATACATCAACTTGCAATGTTGCTGCTAGGGCTATTGGACCATATGGGGCATGAGGAGCAACCGCCATATCGTGTGCTTCTGCCATAGCTGCGATTTTTCTTAGTTCTAGTATTCCACCAACTAATGCTACATCTGGTTGAATAACGTCAATTACACCTTCTTTAAAAATGTTTTTGAAGTCCCATCTTGTATATAGTCTTTCACCTGTTGCTAGTGGAGTAGTTGTATGATTTGATATTTCTTTAAACAACTCTTCATTTTCAGGTAGTACTACTTCTTCGTAAAACATTAAATTATATTGATTTAATTCGTTTACAAGAATCTTTGCCATTGGTTTATGAACTCTACCGTGGAAATCTATACCTATATTTAAGTCGTCACCAAATTCATCACGTAAAGCTTTTACTCTTTCAGATACTTTCTTCACTTCTTTTAGAGAATCTATGTAATGTAGCTCTTCAGTAGCATTCATCTTAATAGCATCAAATCCTCTATTTACTCTGTCTCTTGCTTGTTCAACAACATCATCAGGTCTATCCCCACCTATCCATGAATAGACTTTGATTCTATCTCTGGCTTTTCCACCTAATAATTGCCAAACTGGAACTCCTAATGCTTTACCTTTGATGTCCCAAAGAGCCATTTCGAAGCCTGAAACTATAGTACCTCCAATTGGGCCGCCTCTAAAGAATGATCTATGCATTTCTTGCCATAGTCTTTCTATTTCGAAAGGATCTCTTCCTAATAGAATTCTCTCACCCCATTCTCTAGCACCATTTACAACGGCTCTAGTTCTTGTACCAGAAACCATTTCTCCCCAACCGGATAAACCTTCATCTGTACTAATTTTGACAAATATCCATCTTGGCTTTACTTCAAACACTTCAATATCTGTAATTTTCATTATTACCTCTACATTCCTGCTTTTTCTTTGTCTGCTTTGAACTTCTTATATTTCTTTTCTGCAAATACATATATAACAATTAATGCCACTACTAAGATTGGAACAAAAATTAATGGTTTTGTTCTGAATGCTTCAAATACAATATAGCTTACTGTTAATGATACTGATGCAAATGATGAAATTAATTGTCCACCAAAGTCTAGTCCAGTATGAACTGCAAAGTCTGTTAAGAATGGTGAAGTTGCAGTACCAGCATAAAGTATTGCTGTTGTTGTAAATGCACCAATTACAATAGATCTAAATAAATTACCATTTGTTAAAGCAACGATTAAAGCTACTCTAAATGTTATAACAGCTAAGTCAGCAAAAGGCATTACTCTGTTTCCTGGTAATATTGCTGATAATAGTATTGTAAGTGGGATTAAGATTAATGCTGTTGTGATAACTGTACTATCCCCAACAACTACTGCAGCGTCCAAACCAATAAGGAATTTTCTATTTTTGAATTTGCTCTTAGTAAAGTTTGTTGCCGCTTCTGAAATTGGCATCAGACCTTCAACAAATAGTGAAGTCATTTTTGGTATTAGAACCATAACAGCTGCCATGTGTACACCTAAGTTAATAATATCCCAAACCGCATATTTTGCTAATATACCAACTGCACAACCTAAAATGAAACCTAAAATTGTTTGTTCACCAAATACACCTAGGTATTTTTGTGCGTTATCAATTTTTAGATTGATTTTATTTAATCCAGGGATCTTATCAATTAACCAGTTCATTGGATAAGCGATAACTGCTGTAGATAAGAATGACATAGTTGGAAGTGAAACATTAGGTATTCCAAAATATCTTTCAATCAATGGACTTGTCCAATCTGATAACTTAAATGTTATAAATGCCATTATAAATGCTGATAATCCAGCTAGCACTAAATTATTTGTTAAAAAGTAAAGTAAACAACCAACAATTGCCATATGGTGATAATTCCAAATATCTACGTCTAATGTATCTGTAGTATTAGTAACTAACATTAATAAATTTGTTAAAAATATTATCCCAATTATTATAGGTATTATTGGTGATGCCCATGTTACTGAAGCAATAGCACCCCAGCCCACATCAATGATATCTAAATTTAATCCGAAATTTTCTACCATCGCTTTAGATGCAGGTCCGATATTTCCTGCTAACATATCAATAACAAGTTTAATACCAACAAAACCGATGCCGACTGTTAAACCTGATCTGAATGCTTTTGCGATGTTCATTCTAAATGCTAAACCAACAACTGTAATTATTAATGGTAATAATACATATGGGCCAGCTTTTATTAATGATTGAAACGCATCATATACAAAATTCATAAAACCCTCCTAACTTAATTTTTCTTTAATATCTTCTAACACTTCTGAAGCACCCATGCCTGTAAGTAAAGCCATACCGCTAACTACAGGTTTAGTCACGCTTGCATTATCGTACTTGCCAGTAGCAATGATTAAATCATAAGCATCTTGTTTTGAAGGTACTTCTAATAATTTACATTGATCTACAGTTGCAGCAATATTATTTTCTTTAAGAAAATCTCTTACTTTTGATGCCACCATTGTAGAAGTCGCTACTCCATTTCCACAAGCCACTAATACTCTTTTCATACTAACCTCCTATCACATTATTTTTTATCAAGTTTGTTAATTCTTGATGATCTTTTATAACCAACATTTGTTTTAAAAGTTCTTGGCTTTGTATCGCTCCAAAAACTTTTTGCAATAATTCTAAATGAGCTTTTGGTTCTGCAACAACTAACATAAACACAATTGATACAGGTATCTCTTCACTTGGATCATCCATCTTATTAAACATAACAGGTTTCTTTAATATAGCTACAGCTACCTTTCCCTCATTTACATAAATATGGTCAGAATGAGGTACTGCCACATTAATCTCTCCAACTTCTAATCCAGTCGGATAGTTATGTTCTCTTTCCACAATCTTTTCAGGATATTCTTCCTTTACAATGCCTTTCTTCAGTAAAATATTAGATAATTTACTTAGCACTTCTTCATAGTTATCCGCTTCAAAATCAGTGAATACTAAATTTGAATCAAAATAATTATTTTCCATCAATTACTCCCATTTCATTTTCAAATTCTTTTAAGGATTTTACTAGATTTTCTATATTGCCATTTTTGACATCTTCTTTATTAAACATGCTTGAACCAACTCCAACGTAGCTATATCCACCTTTAATAAAATCCTTCACATTATTTTTGCTAACTCCTCCAACAGCCATTAATTTTATTTCTTTTCCTAGTGGTCCTTTTAATGCTTTCGCATAGTCATATCCCACATTTTTAGCAGGAAAAATCTTTACGATATCAGCACCATAACTAAACATTAGATTAACTTCTGATGGTGTCAGAGCAGAAATCACTGTCACAACATTATTTTCTTTGCATTTTTTTATGCTTGATTCATCTAACATAACTGGTGTAAGTATAAAACCAACACCCGCTTCGATGGCTTTATCCACGTGTTCTGCATTCATTATCGTTCCCATTCCCACAGAAATTTCCTTAAATTCATCAGATATTTTTTTCGCTGTTTCAAAAGCATCTGGTGAATTTGTTGTAATCTCCATAGAACGAATATTTGAACTCATCATAGCTTCAGCAACATTTCTGACTTGCTCATAATCATAACCCCTAAGAATAGCAGTAACTTTTTGAATATCTTCAACTTTCATTATGTTAAATCCTCCATTTTCTTTAAGACTTTCTCCATATCTGAAGAACTATTGGCACTTATAAATTCTTGTTTGATTTCTTCATTTTGAAGTCCATTTACTAAATCGAAAAAAGCGTAAAAATGTTCATTATTTAATGATGAAAGACTAATCACATATTGTATTGGATCTAATCCTTCCACTCCGAATGGCACAGGATTTTTCAACTTAATTAAGCTCATCGCCGTCTTTTTAACGCCTTCCTCACTACTTGCATGTGGAATGGCTACCCCCTTAGAAACAACGATATATGGACCATATTCCTCAATATTTTTTATCATAGCATCTGTATATCTTTCTTCTATAATGTCATTTTCGAGTAATATACGTGAGCTTTTAACAATTGAATCCTTCCAATCTTTCGCTTCGATTTCAAATCTCATAAATTCAGGTTTCAATATATCGCTCAGATCCAGTTTATTGTCTAGTTCTTTTGTTTTTTCTGTAATATCATATATTTCAGTTTTCTTCGATCCAGACTTTATTTTCTTCAGTTTTATTTCATCAATTTCAGTAATTAAATCTTCAATAAAATCATCATCCAAAATATTTTTAATAAATAGATAGTCAAATTCTTCAGCTATCTTCACATTTGATAAGACAATATCTATATTTTCCTTATCTAAAAATTTTCTATAATTTTGTGTATTTGAAATATATATATTTGCATAAGGCACCACATTTTTTATTTTTTCCTTAATAAAGTATGAAGTCCCTACACCAGCAGCACATATAATCAAAAGATTTATATTTCGAATCAGATTTTTTTGCTTTTCGATGGCAGCAATTAAATATATAAGGATAAAGCTTATCTCAGTATCGTTTAATTTCCTATTAGCTATTTTATTAATCTCCCCGATAGACTCTTTTACAATCTTGTACAAATCAGGATTTTCTTCTATGATTTCGTCTATAAAATTATATTCTTCAAGTTTCTCGGCTTTTGCATTTAAGATAGAGGATAAATGTTTAGATAGATTTTTCAGAAGCTCTTCATCAAAATTCAGATCAATAGATATCTTGCTTGAGATATCTTCAATAAATTTCCTTGTGATTATCTGAATTTTTGGCAAATCATTATTTTTATATTCTTTATTTTCAAAATTTAGACTATCTAATAATCTTCGCAATATATGTCTGTCAATATCATTTATATTAATCTCAAACTTATTATCTAGATTTTGAACTAAATAATAGATAAAATCTCCTTTTGAGGAATTAGATAAATTTTGATTTTCACTTTTTTCTAACAACAATAAATAAAGTGATAAGAAATACTTAAGAATGTTATAAGAATACTCGGTAAGTTTCTTACCGCTATCTTCTTCAGTTTTCTCTAAAACATCATCAATTAAAGAAATATATTCTTTATATGATATTCTTTCGTCATCTAATTCTAAATATTCATTTTGATTAAAAAATCTAATGACATTGTCCAAATCAAATTTTAATAAATCAATGATCAAATCATATTTAAACTTTGAATTTATCTCTTTTAGAATAATTCCCTTAGACGCCAAAGAGATCAGCTCATGATTATAAATACTAATAAAGCTCTTTACTTTGTTAATATCCTTCATCACTGTAGATCTAGATACTTTCATAAATTCTAGTAAATCATTTATAGTAAACATATTTTTCTTAGTCATGGCATATAATATGATTACTACATCTCTTTCAGTAGAATCTAAAGTATATTCGTAATAATCAAGATTATTCAAATATTCTCTAATATTAATTTCTTTGAGATTTGTGTACACCACCCCATTTTCCACAACAATCAAATTCGCACAAATATGTCTTAAAAACACATTTATTTCTTCAATATCATTTCTAATAGCTCTATTAGTCTTATTAAAAACTTTTGATAATTTGTCTATTGTCGTTTCCCTATTTTTATGGAGATAAATGCACATTTCTGTTTTTTTCTTATCCATACCTACCACCTTAATTTGATACTATCACTATAACTATATACTGAAAAGATTTAATACGTTCTGTTAAACGGAAGTGTATTGTACTATTGATTTAAATAGTTTTATTTTAACTTTTTAAGGAATGTTTCTCAATTTAAAACAAAAAAAAGAGGTTTCCCTCTTTCATTTTCTTTATTCTTCTGTCAATTTACCATCTGTAATCTTAAACACTCTATCACAATATTCTAAAAGTCTATTATCATGAGTAACCATGACTGTCGTCCTATCAGATTCTCTTGTTATATCTTTTAAGATTTCAACAACTTTGATAGCTCTTTCGGTATCTAAACTTGCAGTTGGTTCATCAGCTAAAATTAGCTTTGGTTCTGGATAAAGTGCCCTTGCAATGGCTGCTCTTTGCCTTTCACCACCTGATAAATCTCCTGGATATTGTTTCTTTCTTTTTAGAATGTCAAACTTTTCCATTAATTTTTCTGCTTTATCTTTATCAAATTTCTTCTTTTTGAATTTATCAACAAGTTCAAATTGCTCTTCAATTGATAAATATGGCACTAAATTTGACGCCTGCAAAATAAATCCAATTTTATCAAACCTTAGATTATTTCTATCTTTTTCGCTCAATGATGTAATATCTTCTCCATTAAAAAGTATCTTTCCTTCACTCGGTTTCTGTAAACCACCCATAATGGTTAGAAGTGTGGATTTACCTGATCCAGAAGGCCCTATAATTGCTATCAACTCTCCAGAATTTATAGAAAAGGAAGATTCTTTTAATGCTTCAATAGTTTCATCCCCATCTTGAAATGTTTTCTTTACTTTTTCAAATTTCACTATTTCGCTCATGTTTACTCCTATTCTAAAACTTCTAGTGGATCTACTTTGGTAACACCTCTAACAGAGAATATCGCACCAAGCATTGAAATGACTACTATTAATACTGCTATTATTAAATAGAATATATAATTTGATTTAAATGGAACTGTCTGTGGCAACAATAATTCTGAAATTAATGTTAATCCAAGTCCCATTAAAACTCCAATCAAACTCACTAAAAATGTCTGTGTAATCACTGAATTGGCGATGTATTTATTTGATATACCTTGCACTTTCATTATGCCAAATGTCTGTTTCTTTTGAATGGTAATGATATACATAAATACGCCCAACACAATTGTAGATATCAATATTAAAAATCCAATCATAAGTCCGAATGTAAGTACTTGTGCAATATATCCAGGTAATTCTTTTATAAAATCATCCATTGTGATGACATCATATTTTTCATTTGATTTTAGATCGTTTTGTCCGTGTATTAAAATCCCTGCGACTCTTTCAGGAACTGTATTTGTCGCTTTTGAAACAGTGTCTGCATCTTGCGCTTTAGAATTATTTGGTTTTTCTCCATTTTTTTCTTCTGCTTTGTTTTGATTAGCATCTTTCTCATTTTCTGTGAACATCATATTAGTTGAAGAAGCTTCATACAATTCTGTGTAAATCACCGAACCAACATTATATTTTGATTCTTCCGTAAAACCGACTACTTCATATTCTTTATCATTTAAACTTAAAACTAATTTATCACCTATTTGTACATTATCTTCTTTTTTCAATGAGATAGAAGCAATGACTTGATTTTTATTCTTCGCTTCATTTCCTTCTATAATCTTTGGATATGCCTTTGAACCCTTATCCAGTCCAACAAGCACTAAATCAATAGTGTTTTTATCAGTCTCTGACCCATTTTTATATGCTACCGCTCTAGATAAATTTATTGGAGAAATCTCATAATCCTTAAAATCCTCTATCGCTTCTTTCTCCATCATTGAAGAAGCTAAATTTGAATTTGTACCAGCTTTTAGCACAATCTTATCTGCATTCCAATTTTCTACCGCCGTTGTGTTATCCTTAGCAAGTCCATATGCTAATCCTGTAAGGAAAAACACTAAATAACTTATTAAAATTACTATACCAATAATTAAAATAAATCTTCCTTTTTCTTTTTTCATTTCTTTAAGTGCTAAAAACATTATTCCTCCTAATAAAATTAGACTAATACATACTTACCCTTAATAAACCACACCACGCAAAAAATATTTTAATTTTATTGATGACTCTTTTCTTTATTAATCATCACATCCAGTAACATTTCATAAACTGGCTTAATCTTAATCATTTCAATTACAAGATATGATATCATCGCACCTAAACTTATTGGTAAGAAGTAAACAAATGCTCCGGTCATTTCAAGTATTAAAAGCATGGCTGTGATTGGGCTTCTTACAATCGCTGAAAAATTTGCAGCCATTGCAATTAGAGAAAATACTATGATGTATTCTTGTCCAATTAGTCCAAGTGAAACCATTACACTTGCAAAAACATTCCCAATAAGGGCACCTAATACAAGCATTGGTAAAAATATCCCACCTGGCATACCTGAACAAAACGCCAATAGAAGTAGTACAAATTTAGCGATAAGTAAAAATATTTGTGTTTGAATGTCCGCATTTAATTCTATAGGCATAAAGATAAAATGTTCTCCAGATCCAAATAGATTTGGGAAATTGATGATTACAAGTGCTGTAAACACAAATGGAAACACTATTTTCAGATAGACTGGCAATTTAATCTGATTATATAAGACTTTTAGGTGAAATATCCCTTTAATGAAAAATTGAGATAAAAGTCCAATAATTACGGATAATAAAATAATTAAATAATAGTTTCCTATAGGAATTTCCTTAAGGTGACCTACGTCTATTACTGGTTTTGTACCAAATATTAAACTTGAGACATAGTCGGATAAAAATGCTGCTGATGCAGCTATTAAAAATATGTATCTATCAAATTTTTGATGCAATTCTTCTAACACAAATACCAATCCTGATAAAGGCGCATTAAATGCTGAAGATAATCCCGCTGCTGCTCCTGCTGTGATAAATAGCTTTTTATCCTCTTCCTTTCTATTGCCTATTTCTCCAAGAGAATGACCAACAGTTGCTCCCATTTGCACTGAAGGACCTTCTCTACCAACCGTCAATCCAGAAACAAGTCCTATCAAACCACCGATAAATTTAAATGGTAAAACTTTTTTCCAATTAATAGACATTATTCCCTTCATTTGACCAGAAACCTGTGGAATACCTGAACCTCCAATTTTTGGTTCATTTTCTGTCAATTTTCCAACTATAAGTCCAAAGATAAAAATTACTAATAATACTAAAATAAGATTTACAATTGAAAATTTGGCACTTTCATAAAATAATATCATCTTTGATTGCAAGAAAATTACTAGTTTTCTATAAATAGATATCAATATACCAACCAAAACACCTATTATTGACCCATACATCACTAAACTAGCCAATTTCATCGAATCAGCCCTATGCTTAATTTTATATAATTGTTTCATTATAATTAACCTCCGAAAAAAATTATACTACTCAGCTTTCAAATTTTAAAATTTAATTTTTTATTAAGTTTAATATAAAAATTATTGGTGTATAATATATGTAGAAACAATTTTAGGAGAAAGTTGTGAATATAGAAATTAGAAAAGAAACATTAGAAGAACATAAAATAGTTGAAAATATTGTAAGAGAATCTTTTTGGAATCTTTATCAACCAGGTTGCAATGAGCATCTGATTTTACACAATTTTAGAGGAAAAAACCACTATATTGATGAACTTTCCAATATAATTTTAGTCGACGGTATAATCGTTGGGCAAATAATGTTTAGTAAAGCTGAATTAACAAATATCAAAAATGGCGAGAAACTAGATATCATCGTTTTTGGACCAGTATCCATTCTTCCTAAATATCAAAAACAAGGAATTGGTGAAAGACTTATAAGGGATGCTATCTCTAGAGCTCGTGATTTAGACTATAACTATATTTTAATCTTCGGAAATCCACAATATTATCATAAATTTGGATTTAAGACCGCTCAGCATTATGGCGTAATCATTGAAGGTCAGGACTTTCTAAAAGAATTAGATTATGTAATGCTGCTTGATTTGCAGCATGATGGTATGATTTCACAAGAAAGTGGACCATGGCTATATAAAAATCCCGAAGGCTATGATGTAGACGAAAATGAATTAAAAGAATTTGACAAAAATTTTGATAAAAAATAGTGCTGATGCCCTGCATCAACACTATTTTTTACTTATCCAACCTTAATGTCTGTACATAATCCCACAAGCTCTTATTTCTTAAAGCTTGTTCATCAATACCTAATTCAGAAAGAATGGCAGTCTTTTCACCATTTAATATCTTTTGACCCCACCTTGGATCATGGATTAAACTTCTACCAACCACCACCATGTCTGCTTTTGATAATACATTTTCCACATCTTCTGCCGTTTCCACACCTCCTGGACAAAGCACCGGAATCCTTCCATTTGCAGTATCTACTACATAATCAATTATCGGTTTATCGGCATATTCTTTTTCTACAGAAACTCTATCATATTCATTAGTTGAAAGATGAAGATAATCCAATTCTTTCACAGATAATTTATCAACTAGATAAAATGTATCTTCCATTCTTAGACCTGGTTCCTCAAACTCTTCTGGGGAAAATCTATATCCCACAATAAATGGATTCTCAGCATTTTCCTTAACTGTAGCAATCACCCCATCAACAAGCTCATCTATAAACTTAAATCTTTTTTCTCTCGAGCCGCCCCATTCATCCTCTCTTCTATTAGAATGAGCAGAATACATCTGTTGAATTAAATATGTATTTGCCCCATGAATCTCTACTCCATCAAATCCAGCTTTTATCGCCCTAACTGTCGCCAATTTAAAATCCTCAATTACTTGCAATATTTCTTCAGACTCTAAAGCCCTTGGAACTTCCGCACCTTCTCTTAATGATTTCACAGCACTCGCAGAAACAGGCTGTTTACCATTCAAAACTTTACTTGATGTCATGCGACCCGCATGAAATATCTGTACTATCACCTTAGCACCTTTTGACTTTATCGCATTCGCTAATTTTCTCAACCCCGGAATAAATCTATCATCATAAATGCCTAATTCACCATGCCATCCCTTACCAATCTCCTGAACATTTGCCGCAGCAGTTATCACCGCCCCAATATCATGCGATCTATTTTCATAATATTCAATCTCATCTTTTGTAACTTCCCCATTATAGAAACTTAGTTGAGTTGTCATAGGTGCCATGACAATAGGATTTCTCAATTCAACACCATTTGGCAATCTCACTTTTTTCAAATTTAACATAAAACACTCCTTTTATTTGTTCATCAATATCTGTTGGGGTGTAAATTCCATCAGTTATTGATGAACCCTTTTATTTTATTTCTAATAAGGATATACCCTATTTATGGGAAATGTATAAGGGATGGTGGTAATGTGTATGGATATTGTGGTTACATAGCAGAAATATATAGAAGTAGGTTTGGAATTAGTTGATGTTAGCGAGGTTTGTATATTTTATCATGATTTAGATATTTTATAATGGAATTTATGGTCTTAATATACCCCGCCTAGGTATTTTTTGGACCATAACTATTATTTTTATGGTCCGTAGATACCCCTCCCCAGTATTTTTTAGACCATACAATTTGAGGATATTATAAAAATTATGGTCCCTAGATATCCCTCCCCAGTATATTTGAGACCATAGTTTTACAAATTTATATAATATTCTCGACTGAATCTTTTAAATCTATGGTCCATTCTATACCCCCCCTGGGGTATTCTGAGACCATAAATTTCGTAGACGTACTCCATAATATACCCCCTAGGGGTATTTTGGGACCATAGATTTCTAGGATAAAGTTATAGATAAACTATAAAAAGGTAATAATTTTATAAAAAAATGGAAATATCAACATTTATTTAATGTTTTTATCTTTTTAACTGTTAAATCAATACATTCATCATAATTCATTGGAATTCTCTTTTTGACAAATATTGATAACCCCATTAACATACCTCATCAACACCTGATAAAGCTTCCCATCTCCCAAAAAATCGTGATGAATCAACAAAAAGAGACTGCTGAAAAACAACTCTAGAGTCATTTTTCAACAGTCTCCTATTTTAGTTTTGAATTAGATATTTAATTAATATCTACTTCCTTTTACTGCACCAGATTGATCAAAATCGTACCATTTTCCATCTATAAATTGACGACCTGTAACTCTTGTACCTGTGCCAATTCTGTAGAATTTCCATGAACCATCTACCTTTTGCCATCCTGTTGCCATTGTGCCTGATTTTCTAAAGAATCTCCAAGCACCATCTATAAATTGTTCACCTTTAACCATTGTTCCAGATGTCAATCTAAAGAAGTATTTAGCACCATTTGCTGGGTTAGTCCACCAACCTCTATGATATTGTTTTGTTGGACCAGCTTGTGATAACCATGAAACTCCATTTTCTGTGTAGACTTGATCGATACTGTGACCATTTCCATTGAAGTATTTCCAATTGTATTTACCAGTTTCTTGACCATTTTCATCTAGGATTGGAGACCATTTCCATTCGGAAACTGCTTGGTAACCAGTCTTTCTATCAGAGAAATTCCAGTGACCATCAAAGAATTGCCATCCTAATGCAACTGTTCCTGATTTTCTGAAATACATCCAGTGGCCATCAATATATTGTCTTCCTGTTACCATTGATCCTGAAGATAATCTGAAGAAGTATTCAGAATTATTTTCTGTATTTGTCCACCAACCTCTGTAATATTGTGTTGTTGGGCCAGCTTGTGATAACCATGAAGAGCCATTTTCTGTATAAATTTGTGCAATGTTATTTCCCTTAGAATCGAAGTATTTCCAATTATATTTACCTGTTGGTTGTCCATCTTTATCTAAGATTGGAGCCCATCTCCATGCAGATTTTACTTGTGAACCATCTTTATCGTAGTAGTTCCAGTTATCTCCATTTTGATCCCAACCAAATTTCTTTTCAACTTCTTCCACTTGTACGTAAAGTGATTTACCAAGTGATAAGTTATCTCCTAAGAATGGTAATTTAATTGTATTACCTTCGAATTCTACAATTGTTTCATAGTCTGTAATTGCTGAAGCATTCGCATCTACAACTTTCACTAATTTGTAGTTATCTGGTAATTTGATTTCAAATGTGTAAGCATCAGCTGGTAATTTATTAAATCTAATTTCTCCCTTAGCTGTTGTAGGTACATTTTCAATTACTTTTCCTGCACTATCTTTAACTACAACTTCAAATCCTGTTAGATCTTCTAGTTTTGTTACACGACCTGTTTGCCATGTATCACCCTTAAATTCATCTGTATGGAATGTGAAGTTAAGTTTACCGTAGTTTCCTTCATAAATTAATACTACTTCTTTATTAGAATCAAGTACTACCTTGTCTCCTGCTTGTGCATCTGTCTTACCATCACCATTTGTGTCATAACCTAAGAATGAGTAATCTTTTGTGATTCTTTGTTCTCTTGGTAGTTCTGGTAATGTTACTTCTGTACCTTTTGCATCTTTTACTGCTTCTGGAGCTGTTACACCTTGTACTTCTTT
>NZ_JH601088.1:1851119-1866873 GCF_000245755.1 Helcococcus kunzii ATCC 51366
ACTTCTACGTAAAGTGATTTACCAAGTGATAAGTTATCTCCCAAGAATGGTAGTTTAATTGTATTACCTTCAAACTCTACAATTGTTTGATAATCTGTACTTGATGATGCGTTCGCATCTGCTACCTTAACTAGTTTGTAGTTTTCTGGTAATTTGATTTCAAATGTGTATGCATCAGCTGGTAATTTATTAAATCTGATTTCACCCTTAGCTGTTGTTTCTACATTTTCTATTACTTTTCCTGCGCTATCTTTAACTACAATTTCAAATCCTGTTAGGTCTTCTATTCTAGTTACACGACCTGTCTTCCATGTATCACCCTTGAATTCATCTGTATGGAATGTGAAGTTAAGCTTACCGTAGTTTCCTTCATAGATTAATACTACTTCTTTATTAGAATCAAGTACTACTTTGTCTCCTGCTTGTGCATCAGTCTTACCATCACCATTTGTGTCATAACCTAAGAATGAATATGAATCTGTGATTCTTTGTTCTCTTGGTAATTCTGGTAATGTTACTTCTGTGCCTTTTGCAGCTTTTACTGCTTCTGGAGCTGTTACACCTTGTACTTCTTTATTTAATTTGTATGTTAATGTGTAGTATTCTTCTGGAGCGTTTAGATCTTTCCAAACATAGTTTAATGTTGTATCAGCAGTGATTTTAATTGTTTCACCTGCCTGTTTATCAACATTTCCATCACCATCAAGATCCCATCCCATAAATTCATAGTTTTCTGTAGACGCTGGATATGGTTTTGGTAAAGTATAGTTTGTATTTGCATCAACTTTTTTTGGTTGAATTGTTTTTACACCGTCAGCTTCTGCAATGTTATTTTCATATGAGATTGTGTATTGTTTTATCCATCTAAATGTTAAAACTGTATCTTCTGTTAAATTTTGGATTGTAGATACATTAATAAATTTACCTTCTGGTGTGTACCATCCTCCAATTCTATATCCTTCTCTAGTTGGATTTTCTGGTAATGAATATTTTGTATTCTTTTCAAAAACTGAAACTTTTTCTGAAGTTGAATCGCTAAATTGACCACCATTGGCATCGAAAGTAAATTTAATCTTTTCTCTTTCAATTGATGTATCTTTGTTAATATATATAGAGTAGAATTGATAGAATGTTTTTCCATCTACTTTTATATTAAAATCTCCATCTTCGGATTTAGTAACTTTTTCACTATTAAAAGTCCTATCATCGATTGTATAACCTTCTGGTAAAGTTAATTTAACCGTATATTCTCCATGTTTTACATCACTAAATAGAATTCCTGTTTTATCAGTATATATTGGATGATGTTTATATACTACTTCACCATTTTGACTTAATGTATACGCATCTTCTGAATCATTATTTAATCTTAAATCTTCTGAAGAATGTTCATAAATTTTGTCACTCCATTTTCCATCATCTGCGACATAAATTGATAATCCAGCATTTATTTCTGGTATATTTTCCTCTTTTGTTTCCCTACTAGTTTCACCTGGATTTGAATCTTCTAACAACTTCATATCTGAAGCTTCAAGACCTAAGCTACCATAATATTTTATAGATTTTCCTGTTATACTAACTTTTTTCCCCAATAAATCTGGATTAGTAACTAAACCTAATTTTGGTCTTAATTGACTTCCAGATGTTAATTTTATTGGTACTGTTTTATTAATGTCAGTTTCATCGGCACTCTCTGCAATCACGATATTTTTATCATCATTTGCAGTTTTTGACATTGATGTTGTTCCCGTTCTATATCCTACGATATATCCTTCAACAACTGTTTCAGTCCCATCTTTGTATTCAGACTGAAATTCTGAAACACTGTAAGGATCATTTGCTACACCCGTTCCTGCTAAACTTGTAGCAACATTTCCAAAGAATGGAAATATTATTGCTAAGGCAAGTAAAAGTGATAAACTTCTTTTATATATACCTTTCATACATTCTCCTCCATTTTGTATATGTAACATATTGATTACGATACAATTATCATCCAAAAAACTAATAAAAACAACTATTTTACCTACTTTTAACACAATTCTAAAAAAAGAAAGTCTATGTTAAATCTTTGTAAATTTAAAGTAAAATTATTTGATTAATTATTTTGAAATATAACTAATAATCCAATTATTTATCAGACGGGAAAACAATTCCTGTATGTTTTCTAGCTTTAGTAACTATCTCCATTGTGATTAAACTTATTTCAAGTAATTCCTCCATTCTCTCATAATTTTTTGATTCAATAATCTTCTTAATTTCTACAAGCTCATAAAACATAACATCTGAATTTCCTTGGAAATTATAGATTTCTCCATCGTTTTGATGTACTCTTCCACCAGGATAGTTTCTATTCAAAATTACGCGATATTCACTTAAAGCGTTAACTGAATTTCTTATCTCTATACACCCATCTTCTCCTTGGATAGTAGCAGAAAGTGGTGATTTACTATCTTTTGCACCAATGCAAACAACCTTAAATCCATCATATTCAAGAATTAAAATCCCCGATGTATCTATGTCATTTTCTATGTTAGCAAAATAGTAGACATTTTCAGGTCTACCAAACATTAGAGCTGCAAAATTAACATTATATATATTGATATCCATTAGGGCTCCACCAGAAAATTGCGGACTAAAGGTAGGAGTTATATTCCCTTCTCTAAATGCATCGTATCTGGAGGAATACTGAGAATAGTTAAAATTGGCTATTTTAACCTTACCAATATTTTTTATCTCTTCTTTTACTTTTTTTGTATTTGGAAAATACCTTGTTGTAACGGCTTCAAAAATATATAAATGATTTTTTAAAGCAATTTCTTTTAATTCTCTAGCCTCATCGTAATTAGAAGCAAAAGGCTTTTCATTTATCACATTTTTCCCTGCTAATAAAGCCTGTTTAGCATAAAAATAGTGTGTATTATTTGGAGTTGCTACATAAACCGTATCTATATCTGCCTTTTCTAACATTTCGGTTGCATCTTCATAGCAATCTTCTATACCATTTGCAGCACAAATAACCTGCAATTTTTCTTTTGAACCAGGCCTTGAACAAATCCCTTTTAATTCAATTCCTTCAATTTCTTTAACACTTTCTAAAAACACTTTTACGATGCCGCCAGCACCTATAATCCCCAGTTTCATTGTAAATCACATCCTTTCTGTACGTTTTCTTATTAACTATATTATATCATTCTTGTATGAATGGATGCTGATAATTAAAAAAATAAATTCGATCAAATATTTAAAAAGTAAACAAGAGTATCATTTCTGATACCCTTGTTTCCAATAGAAATATTCTATTTTATTAATGAACCATCTTTAGCAAATTCATACCATCTGCCATCAATCCATTGTTTTCCGGATACTCTTGTACCTGTTCCAATTCTATAGAATTTCCAAGTAATACCCACTTTTTGCCAGCCTGTTGCCATTGTTCCGGAGCTTCTGAAGAATCTCCATTTACCATCTATAAATTGTTCACCTTTAACCATTGTTGCAGATGATAATCTAAAGAAGTATCTGTATCCATTTTCTGGATTTGTCCACCAGCCTCTATAATATTGTGTTGATGGGCCAGCTTGTGACAACCATGAACTTCCATTTTCAGAGTAAATTTGAGTAATGCTTTGTCCTTTTGAGTTAAAGTATTTAGCATTTTTCTTACTTGTTTCTTTACCATCTTTATCTAAAAGTGGAGCCCATTTCCATTGTGATATTGCTTGATATCCGCTTCTCTTATCGAAGAATGTCCAAGCTCCATCAATCCATTGCCATCCAGTTGCAACAGTTCCTGCGTTTCTGAAGTACATCCAGTGACCATTGATAAATTGTCTACCTCTTACCATTGATCCTGAAGTAATTCTAAAGAAGTATACTGAATCATTTTCTGGATTTGTCCACCAGCCTCTATAATATTTGTCTGTTGGACCAGCTAATGATAACCATGAATTACCATTTTCTGTATAGATTTGAGTAATACTGTTTCCTTTAGAATCGAAGTACTTCCAGTTATATGAACCTGTTTCTTTACCATCTTTATCTAAGATTGGAGCCCATTTCCATTTTGAAAGAACTTTTGTACCATCTTTTTCGTAGTAGTTCCAGTTTCTTCCATTTTTAACCCATTTATATTTCTTATCTGGATTTTCTGGAGTTTCAGGTTCTTCTTTATCTTTTAGATTTGCAATTGCATCTAATACTGCTTTTTCAGCCTTATCAACTTGTTCTTGAGTTGCATCTTTATCTTCTAGTACAAGTTTAGCATTTTCTAAAACTTTAGTTAAGGCTTTAGCTGTTTCTTCAGTCTTATTAGTTAAATCAACTTTTGTTGCTTTATCTATGGCTGATTTTAGATTATCTTTATTAACTGGTTTTTCTGGTTCTTCTAATAAATCTTTAATATCAAATTCTTTATATTTGATTGTTATAGAATCAGTACCATTTTCATATAGGATACCAAATTTATCATTTCCAAGATTTACTAATACTGAATATTGGAATGCTCCCAATTCAATTAGTTTTTCACCAATCCATTCGATGCTTGAATCTTTAGGATTAACTACACCTAATTTAACAGTTCCTTTATATCTGCTCCATGTGCCTGGAACTATTGGTTGGGAAGTCATTACATATTCTTTACCATCTCTTACAAATGAAATTACAGACATTTGACACCATGAGTTTGATTCATATCCGTTTCTTTCAATTGTATCTTCCCAAGTATTTCCATTATCGTGACTTGTAGCTATAAGAATTTGTTTAGGATTTCCGTCAGCCACATTTCTCATGAATAGTTTCAAATCACCATTTTGTAATTGAATTACTTGTGATTCAGTTAATTGTTTTGCTGTTGTATCAATGCTTATAGCCTGTAGTACTTCATTTCCATATTTTCTGCCATCATTTGGTGATTCACCTCTATTCCATGTTTCACCATTATCGTCAGAATAGATTAGCGCTGAAGATAATTGTCTAAATCCATTTGTGAAGTAAATTGGGAATACAAGACGTCCATTTTGTAATTTCAATCCTGTACCAGGGCCAGTACCGATAAATTTCATCCAATCAGCTTTCACTTGTGGAGTTAAATCTATAGGTGATGACCATGTCTTACCATCATCTTCAGAAACTGTCAACCATAAGTATGCTGTCTTCTTAATCTTCAATTCAGCATCTTTTAGATAAATATTTCCTATCTTTTCTCCATCTTTGTATAGATCACCTAGATCTGAGAATGGTTGTTTTTCAGATGTTAATACTACTGTATAGTTTGACTTAGTATCATCAGCTTTAACGTAAACATCACCTTTTTCATCTGCGTAGTATTTCACGCCTTCTGCTGAAGTCAATTCAAGATAGTGTTTACCATCTTTTTCGTAGTAACCTGTACCAGCAGTTTCTTTATTAACATTGTCATTGTCACCTAATCCAGTAGATGCTGGGAACATATCAACAAGCATAAAGATCTTGCCGTCTGATACTAACATGGATGGATCCATTGTGAATGCAGATTCTTTAAGTTGTTCTTTATCAGCTAAGTCAATAACTTTAATTAGTTCACCAAATTCTTCTGCACCTTTTTCTCTTCTTCTTACAGCGATATCAATATCATTCCAATCTAGGATGGATTGATTTCTCATATCTGCTGCACTTACTAATGTTTCTTTTTCAGTTTTAACTATTGAAGGAATTCTATAGAATTTACTATCACCTAATCCTGGATAGAATACATTTTCTGATTTTTCTACTAATCCTTTTATAGCTTTTTCAAGTTTTGCAACTTCTGAACTAACTTCTCTATTTGTTGCAGTTTCTTTATCATAAACTGCTTGAGCAGATTTAATAGCTTCTTCTAAACTAGCAACTGACTCAGGTGTATATGATGCTTTATCTACTGCATTTGCCTTATCTAATAGAGCTTTTAGTTTTGTCTTATCTACTTCTTTATCTCCTGGTTCTTCAGGTTGATCAATTTCTGTTGTTTCAACCATAAATTCAGAAATTTGAATCCAATTTGGTTTATCTTGTAAGTTTTCTACAATAATATATCTTGCTGTAATACCTTCAAAGTTTGTATCTACAACTTGTTTTGGAGTTGTTTGAGTGATTTCTTCACCTAATGTCTTCCAATTCACCTTATCATCTGAATATCTTATTACATATTTATCGTAATGATCGGCACCATTAGGATTTCCACCAATAACCATTCTAAATCTACCTAGTTTCATAACTTGTTTCAAGTCAAGTCCAATATAGTCGCCTTTTCTTGTAATGTCGTTGTTAATATGCCACCAAGTAAATGTATCATCATTAGCATCAATCATATTTGCTTTTGTATATGTTTGCCATACTTTATCATTTATACTTGGGTGTGCAAATATCATATCTTCAGTTATATAACTATTATCGAATGGTCCTTTTACAATCTTTTCACCATATGCTTCAAATTCAGTTATTGCTAATCCCATATTTGCTTTAGGATTCATCTTAACTCTAATCGCATATGTTTCTACATCATCAAATGATAATGTGTTCATTGTTTTTAGTCTAAAGTTTGTACCTTTAAGATTTTTAACGTCTTTCCAGTTTGCATCATCTTTCAATGGACTATTTGAATCATTTATATGTCCTGGATTTTCTGGTGCAGTAAATTCTGGACCATCATAGTATTGAACTTTATATGTTTCAGGATATGATGTACCGTGATCTTCAAAGAATCCAAGTTTAATACCTGCAACCTTCATCTTTTCAGGAGTAGCATCTTTACCAAATACTATACCAACCCAATCATTTGCACGTTTTGTTGGTCTCCAGTTTGTCCATCTATTTCCTAATCCACCATCAAAATCCTTCACACCATCATTAATTGATTTAATAGTATCGGTTGATGGAGATCCATCATTTGTCCATGAAGCTATTGCAAGTGGTAATTTCTTGCCTTCATTTAGAGCGATATTGTCACCTTTAAGTGTATCTGCTTCTTCACCATCACCCTCAATTATTTCATTCAATAATATTCTCATATTTTGAATGTTTGGATTAATTCTTGCGATACCAGCATCCGCTCTTCTTCTTTCACCTGTAGGACTTACAGTTACTTTGTGTGATCTTGATTGTTCAAATAGTTTTTCAGCTTCTTCATATTTTGCAATTGCAGCATCTTTTCCTTTTTCTTTTGCTGTAATTATTGCATCGATATAAAGCTTAGCTGCTTGTGATTTTTCTTTTAACACTAAAATGTATGTTGATAAATCTTCTTTCAATCCTGCAAATTTAGATTTGTCATTAAATCCATCAACAGCCTTAATGATTGTGTCGTATTTAGCTTTTAGGGCTTCACCTTTTTCACGTATAACTTCAACATCTCTTGTTGTCATTACTTTTTCAAATTCAGCAATTTCAGCCTTCATTTGTTCTGATTCTGGTAAGTTTTGGATACCAATTGTTCCATTTGCACTTGCCATATGTGAAGCTAATTCTTTTAATTCTTTAGAAGCATTTGGATCGATAAATTCAAATCCATCAGCATATGAAACATCAGCATTATATGATTTAGTGTTCCATGTGTAATCAGCTATCGCAAATACTGATACAAATGATGCGTATGATTCTTGCATTGGGTTAGTTACGACACCCACCATATTTTCAACAGTTGGGTCTAATATCATCTTAGGATTACCCATTACCAATGCCATAAATCCATGACTTGACTTAAATACGTCATTTACTGGCCAGTTTAACCAAATTAATGGTTCTGGTCTTCTTTGTCCAGATATGCCTCTTGTCATAAATGCTTCATTTGCACTTGTCTTAATTGGGCTACATACATTTTCACCTGTAAAGAAGATTTTTACATCTTCAGGGAAATTCTTAGTATATTCATTTAATTCAGCTGCTCTCCATGCCCATCCTTCTAATGTGTATGAATATGGACAGAATAGGAAGTCATAAATCTTTTCATCTTTTGTTTTTGCCCATTTAGATAAATCATTCATAACTCTTGAAACTGTTTGATAGCCATATTCGGAGCTAATATCATCTCTTAATACCCCAAATTGTCTAACACCAGCATCATACAACTGATCAAATTTTTTAATTAATATCTTAATACTTTCATCATAGTTAGCATCATTTATTGCTTCTTTGTGGAATGGTGCTATTGTCCAAACGAATCTATTCTTTTCTTCATTACCAATTTTAGCTAATTCAGAAATTTTATCTAATTCTTCTTGTGGATATAGGTCTCTCCATTTATCTCTATGATATGGGTCATCTTTTGGAGCAAAAATCATAACATTGTTCTTAAATTCTGCACCAAATTTTAGTAAATCTTGTCTTCTTTCCCATGTCCAAGGAACACCGTAGTAACCTTCGATAACCCCTCTTATTTCTTGACTTGAGAAATCATTTATTGTTAATTTTCTTACTACACCATCTTTAGCTTGTGCTAATATATGTTGTAATGTTGTTAATCCGTAGAATGCTGAATCTGTGTCTTTACCTAAAACAGCTATAACACTGTCTTTAATTGACAATCTATAAGCGTCAGTCTTATTGAAATGTTCTGCATCGATTGCTTCTTTTTCGAAGAATTTATCTGCAGCATCTCCAGATCCTTTTATACCTACTAATAGATTAACTTTTGTTGAATCTATCTCATTACTAATTGATTTTGATAGATTATTTTCTTTAAGAATCTTATCTACTTTATTCTTTGTATATTGATCTAATTTATCACTTAAAACTAGATTAATTTCTTCACCAATCCTAATTCCACCTTCTAAGTATTTTAGTTCTTGTGGTTTTGGATAGATCTTGTATTGATCTGCATTTTCAACTGTTCCATCAAAATTATAATCTTTTGAATATACAGTATATTTATCTCTTGTGTTATTGTCTTCTGATTCTGTCAATACAATTACTTTATTATCTAATTGAGGTAATATTGTAATTGAAGCATTTTCATTAGACTTAGCAGTCACATCTAGTTTTTCTTGATCAGACTTAAATGTCTTAGTTACTTTCAAGTCACCTTTCACATCTGTGCCGTTTACTTTAAGTTCGTCTAATAAAGCAGATTTATTCATTTCAAACTTAGAAGTTGAAGTAAATAATTCTAATTCAGTTAAACCAGTACATAATTCTGCTCTACCACTTGCATTTTTACCTGTTGGAGAGGTAATTACAAATCTGATTGCTGTAGCAGATACAGGTGAGAATGTGTATTCGTATGGTGTCACACTTGTTGCACCATAAGCTTTCTTTTCACCAGCAACTTGTTTATATTCTAATGTTTTCCAATCTGTTTCGCCATCTGCTGAATATTGAATTTCAACCTTTGATGGGATTCTTGCTGACCATGAATCTTCATAGAATCCTAATTTTGCTTTTGAGAAAACTTGTGCTGTAGCATATGTGAATGTGATTACAGCATCCTTATCTCCTTTTTGAGCATTATTGTAGTTTGTCCAAACAGATGGATTTGGTTGTCCTTCACCTACTGATTTAGGTTCATAACTTCCATCAACAATTGCTTCCAAACTATCAGATTCTAATTCTTTTGGAATATCTTGTTCAAGTCTTGTGTTATTAGGTGCAATATTTGTACTTAATTCTGCATTAGCTTCAGTAACTCTTATAGAAGCTGTAACTTCAACTTGCTTTCCAAATATATCTGCTGTACCTTTTACAGTGTAAACACCTTTTTGTTTATATTGATTTTCGTCTTGTTCTTGCCATTTAACTGGGAAGTTTGCATCTAAAATCTTACCAGTTTTATCAACTATTGGTCTATCTTGAGGTAATTGTACTTTACCAGATCCTACCAATACTGCTGTAGAGTAATTTAATAAAATAGAATCAGCATCAAGCACTACAACTGTAGCCTTAACTGTTTTATTTTCATCTGCAATTGTACCTAAAACAGTTTGTACACCTGTTTTTGTAGTATCCACCGCTGCCCATTTTACTGAAACTTCTTTATCTTCTTTATCTGCATAATGAAGAGTTGCCTTATCTTGTAATTGTGCAACTGTGCCAGCTTTTACATAATAAATCTTTGGCATAGTATATGCTACTGGACCTTCAGCAACATCTTTATTTTCTGCAGTTGTCTTAACTGTTACAGTACCATTTGTTAAACCTTCTGAACTTGCTGTAACTGTGAAATCACCTGCTGATTTTGTAGATTGAACTATAGCAACTAATTTACCAGATAATGCTTTTCTTTGGCCACTTTCATATGGTTCATGATCTCTTTGATCCCCATTATCTAATCCTAAAAGTTTACCATTTCCTTTAACTTCTACTTTAACTAAGTTATTTGCACCATCTACAATATTTCCCTTTTCATCTTTAACATCAATAGTGATATAGCTTAAATCTTTGCCATCAGCTTCAATAGTTTGTCTATCAGCTGTTAGTTCTAATTTCTTAGCATCACCATAAGTTGTTACTGTATTTCTACCAACTGTATTTTCAATTACTTTATTATCTTTATCATAAGCGACAGCTCTTAAAGTACCATCTTTATATGGAACTTCCCATTTCAAATATAGATTTTCATATTCTTTACTTGATTTACCTTCGCCTGTGTAAAGTTGATATTTATATCCATTTTGAGTTGTCTTTTCAGTAAATTCTTTCTTACCTAAAGATGTTTCTTTATCACTACCATTTTCTTTAAAGAATAATTCTACTGCTTTAGCATTACTGTATACATTAACAATTACATTACCTGAAATGTCTTTACTTACTAAATCTTTATGCCATGCTGGTAAAATGTGTAATGTAGTATTTTCTTTATCCCATTGTGATTTATAGAAATAGTATCTATCTTTTGGTAAACCTGCTGTATCAACTATACCGAAGTATGAAGATTTTGGTGATGGCCATCCAGTTATATGAGCCCCTGGATTTGTCTTATTAAAGTTTGTTGGTTCACCTAAATAGTCAAATCCTGTCCAAACAAATTCACCAGCAACGAAATCTCTTTCTGCAATTTGTAACCATGATTGAGCAGCAACTTGTCCCCAAGGTACTGTTTTAATATCATATGAAGTATATAATTTATCTGTATCAACACGTTTATATATACCTCTTGAGTTTATTGCAGAAGCTGTTTCTGAACCATAAATTGACCATGTTGGATTTGCACTATGATAAGTGTCATAATGTTGACCATTTGAATAGTTCATACCAACTGCCCCACCCAATTTAGTTAATCTATCACCAAATTGTTTGGATTCACCCCAGTTTTCTTTAAATTTATTGTCACCAATTGTAACTAATCTTTCTTTATCAATTTCTTGTATCCATCCAGCAATTTTTGATAATATGTCTGGATAATTTGTATAAGAACCACTATTACCTTCCATTACTTCATTACCAGTTGACCACATGATAATTGAAGGCGCATTTTGTCCTCTTTTAACCATTTGTTTAGTATCATACTCCGCCCATGTCATAGTTTCTTTATCGCGAAGTATTTCATTTCCACTTTCAATATTTACATTAAACCATTTTGCAAAGTCATTGTAGTTACCATTTTTAGCTGAAACCCATGTATCAAAGATTTCATCAATAACTAGAACACCTTTTTCATTTGCAATATCTATAAGAATTTGTGAAGCAGGATTGTGAGTTACACGAATTGCATTTACTCCCATTCCCTTAAGTATTTCAACTTTTCTTTCAACTGCTCTATAGTATTCTGCAGCACCTAACGCACCATTATCATGATGCATGCTAACTCCTTGCAATTTCATTGATTTACCATTCAAGAAGAATCCTTTATTTGGATCCATCTTTATTGTTCTAAAACCAATGTCATTAGTCTTTTTATCTACCACTTCACCATTAACTATTAATGAAGTTTCTACTTTATATAGATTAGGATTTTCTAAAGACCAAGTTTTTGCTTCGTTCACTGTAAGATTTGATTCAATTACAGCTTCAGCTCCAGCATTTACAGTTTGTTTTTCGCTTTCTACTGAAACAACACTTTTATCTTTATCGAAAACTTCATTTTTTATTATAACTTCTTTATTATCTTTTGAATCATTTTTTATAGAAGTCTTAATATTTGTGTCAACATTTTTTCCTAATTGTTCTTCAATCTTTGGAGTTGTGATGCTCACACCATATTCTTTAATGTGTAATTTATTTTGTACTTCTAAATTAACATTTCTAAATATACCACTACCAGAATACCATCTACTTGATGGGAATTGTTGATCAACCTTAACAGCTAATACATTAGTTTCCCCTGGAACAATATATTTAGTAATATCAAAAGAAAATGGAGTGTAACCATATGGATGTGTACCTACTTTATGTCCATTCACATAAACTGTAGAATGCATATACACACCATCAAAATTAAGGACAAATCTCTTACCAGATAATTCACTTGATACTTCTAAATTCTTTCTATACCAAGCAATACCCCCAATTTTGTATCCACTTTCAGCTTCCCCACTTTGTGTATATTTCGTCTTCAAACTATAATCGTGAGGAACATTTATATCTTCCCATTTTGAATCATCAAACGCCTTACTTTGTGCATTTGATTGATCCCCAAGATGGAATTTCCAATTTTCATCGATATTATGAGTACCTAATGATAAATCACCATCTTCAAAATTAGTTTTAACTGCATCCCCTACAATGGTGTCACCTTTTGTTTCTTCAGCGCTTACTGATCTAATATTTCCAAACATTGGAAACACTATAACAAAAGCCATGATTAGAGCAAGCAGTCTCTGTGCCCTTTTGTTCATTTTCCCTCCTAAACAAATATTTATCAATAATATTATATAGAAGATTACACCAAATATATATTTAACAAATATTTTGAACGCGTTTTCCTAAAACCTCAATAAAAACGCCTTTATGAGAAAAAGTTTTCATCTACATAAATGGCTCAATTCTAATATTAATATTAAGATATTTAGTTTATATAAATATATTATCACAACTTTTGCAAATATTAAAAACTTTTTTGGAAACGGTTTTTTTATTAGTAAATTCAACTTCGTATAGTATTTGTAAATTATAGTAAATATTTGAGGGGATGATGTGTATTGGCATGAGAAGGTGCATGTAGGGAATGGACATGTTTAGGAAATTAGAGATGATGATAGCATAAAGTGTTTTTGAAAAATGTGGATGTTGGTAGAAATGAGGTTGTAGAGGGAAATGATAATGTTCAGGAAACGAGGTATGTTTTGGGAAATAAGGCTGCAGAGGAACCTAATAATATTGAAGGAATGAAGCGTGTCAGATGGTAAATGATGGGAACAAGATGTTCCTAATTTGACTATTGGCACCAAATTCTATTTTTTCAATTTTGGTATCATTTCAATTAAATTCACAAACTTTTACCCACTTCATCTCCCACAATCACCAATTAGTCATTCAAAATTTCCTAAAAAGCATTGTCAACATATAAAAAAACAAGAGTACCATCTTTGATACCCTTGTTTCCAATAGATTTTTTCTATTTAATTAATGAACCGTCTTTAGCAAATTCACGCCATCTTCCATCGATGAATTGACGTCCTGAAACTCTTGTTCCTGTGCCAATTCTGTAGAATTTCCATGTGCCGTTGACTAATTGCCAGCCTGTTGCCATGGTTCCTGATTTTCTGAAGAATCTCCATGTACCGTTGATGAATTGTTCTCCTTTAGCCATTGTACCTGTTGTTAATCTAAAGAAGTAAGTGTATCCATTTGATGGATTTGTCCACCAACCTTTGTGGTACTGTCTCATTGGTCCAGTTACTGATAGCCATGATAATCCATTTTCGGTATAGATTTGGTCTATGCTGTAACCTCTTGAGTTGAAGTATTTCCAATTGTATTTGCCAGTTTCTTTTCCTTCTTTGTCAATGATTGGAGCCCATTTCCATTCGGAAATTGCTAGATAACCTGTCATTCTATCTGCGAAGTTCCAGTGGCCATCAAAGAATTGCCATCCAAGTGCTAATGTTCCTGAATTTCTAAAGAACATCCAATTGTTATCTATGAATTGTCTTCCTTTAACCATTGAACCAGAGTTTTTTCTGAAGTAGTATTCTTCATTGTTTTCTCTATTTAACCACCATCCTCTGTGGTATTGTAGTGAAGGTCCTGCTACTGATAGCCATGATGAACCATTTTCGGTATAGATTTGGTTAATGCTGTTTCCTTTCGAATCGAAGTATTTCCAATTATATTTAGTTGTTGGATTTCCATCTTCATCTAGTAGTGGAGCCCATCTCCATGCAGATTTTACTTGAGATCCATCTTTATCGTAGTAGTTCCAGTTGTCTCCGTTTCTTACCCAGCCAAATTTAGTATCTTCTGGTTTTTCTTCAACAGCTTTTGTCACATAGAACTCATCATAAATTCTTGGTTCTTTAACCATTTGACCATTTTCATACTTCATCTTGTATGCTACAAAATGAGCTTGATTATCGTCAATTTCAATCACCATATATGTTTGTTCTTTTTCATCTTGTGACGCTGGTGTTTCTGTTGCTGAGTTTTTGTCTAAGAATTCATAATTTGGTGCAATTGGATCACCTTCTGCAACTGTGTAGTCAACTGGTCTGTACCATTTTAGTCCACCTGAATGTTCTGATACTAAGTGTAATGGTGCATTGTTAACATGTTTAAATGTTGTTACTCCGCCATTTTCTGCAGTTTTTTCTTTATCAAGTTCTGTAGCATTGTAACCATCTTTGTTTACAAATCCTCTTGAGTAAACATGGTCGTGACCATTTAATACAAAGTCGATATCCAATTCTGAGATAATTGGATTTAAGATTTTTCTGTATTCAACTACATCTCCATCATCTACGTGACTTGCACCTGTGTATAGTGGTTTGTGGAAACCAAGTACTGTCCACATTCCATTATCTTTTGCTTCTTTAACTTCTTTCTTTAAGAATTCAAGCATTGATTTGAACGCTGGATTTGTAGCTAATTCTTTTACATTATATGATGCGTTGTTAATATTGATAAATCTTACTTTACCATAGTCAACTGAATATACACCTTTTTGGAATTCTTCTTCGCCAATTTCATCTGGTGTATTGATATGACCTTTGAAGTCTATCGCATCGTGGTTACCTTGTGTTGAATGTAATGTGTTTTTCAACAAGAAGTCTTGTGTTGCATTTGGGAATAGTCCACCATTATGGAATAGTGCTTGCCATTGATCTTCATCAGCGCCTCTATCTGTGTGGTCCCCTGCGATGTACAAGAAATCAAATGGTGATTCTTTTGAGTAATCACTTAATTGCTTAAATATCGCACCTGTTGCTTCTGCTCTTGTTGCATCTGCAATTTGCGGATCTGCTAACATCGCAAATCTTACTTTTCCTTCAGTACCTTTTGGTGCTGCTGTTCTAAATTCACCCTCAACTATATTTGATAAGTTTTCAAGTGTATAAGTATATTTGCTTGATGCTTTTAATCCTTTAACTTCAGAAGTATATGTGTATACTTTTTCATTTGAAGTACCTTTTACTGTTTCTGTAAATACTTCTTTTCCATTTTCATCTTTTACAGTAACTTTTACATCTGTATTTTCAACTGTCACCCATGACAAGTTCTTTTCTGTAACTGCATCTGCACCTACGTGTGCATTTACTTGTTTAATGTTTTGATTTGGATCATTTGTCTTTTCTGGTTTTTCATCAACAGCTTTTGTCACATAGAACTCATCATAAATTCTTGGTTCTTTAACCATTTGACCATTTTCATA
>NZ_JH601088.1:1867353-1951869 GCF_000245755.1 Helcococcus kunzii ATCC 51366
CCTGCGATGTACAAGAAGTCAAATGGTGATTCTTTTGAGTAATCACTTAATTGCTTAAATATCGCACCTGTTGCTTCTGCTCTTGTTGCATCTGCGATTTGCGGATCTGCTAACATCGCAAATCTTACTTTTCCTTCAGTACCTTTTGGTGCTGCTGTTCTAAATTCACCTTCAACTATATTTGATAAGTTTTCAAGTGTATAAGTATATTTGCTTGATGCTTTTAATCCTTTAACTTCAGAAGTATATGTGTATACTTTTTCATTTGAAGTACCTTTTACTGTTTCTGTAAATACTTCTTTTCCATTTTCATCTTTTACAGTAACTTTTACATCTGTATTTTCAACTGTCACCCAAGATAAATTCTTTTCTGTAGCTGCATCTGCACCTACGTGTGCGTTTACTTGTTTAATGTTTTGATTTGGATCATTTGTCTTTTCTTCTGCTTTAGTACTATCTTTTTCTACTTGCTCAGTAGTTGTTTCTTTATTTTCAGAAATCGCTGTTGTTTCAACGTCTAAATTATTTGCTGAAACATTAGCAAGATTACCAAAAACCGGAAAAACTATCGAAAAAGCAAGTAATAGTGATAAAATTCTTTTTGATAAATTTTTCATCATTCCCCTCCACAAAATATTTACAGAAACATATATCTGCAATATTAATTTATCACATAGGAGACCATCAAGGTCAAGTATTTTACACACTTTTTGCATGGATTTAACATTCAGAAAAGTAAAGCGTTTTATGTAAAATATGTGTTAAATCTATGAAAAGTATTGTAAAATTTGATAATTATTTTACATATGGATTATATTTCAATAATTAAAAAATTTTAGAGCTGATTATGTGATGGTTAGAAGAAAGTGGAAATAACCTGTGAATATACATTCATAAATAACAATTAAATAACGTTAAAAATGAAACTTCCTCCTAAAAGTTGCAAAATGATGAAATATTTTTCAATTTATAGTATACTTTTCTATGAAAAATATAGAAATTTTTCATTATTCTCTTATAAATGTAAAAGGAGCTGTGCTAAGTAGCTCCTTTTAATTTATTTAAATTCAAATAAAATCGCCTAAGTATCTTATCACTCAGGCGCTTATTTTTCTTAATATTTAATTTATCAATTTTACCCTGTCAAACTTCGGCTAATTTTTAACATTTATTTATACATTATTCTCTGATGTACTCCCTATCTTTTTCAGGTATTTCGTCATCTGTGATATATCTCTCAACATGCATTCTTAAGTCATATTTTTCTCTTAGCTCTAAAATTTTTACCATCATAGGAGAATTATGGTGTTTATCAATAGCTTTTTGATTTTCCCAACTATCCACTAGAAGCACAGTATCAGATTTATCTATAGGTACAAAATAATCGTATCTGATATTTCCCTTTTGTGCTTTTATATCCTTAACCACTCCAGAGCTAATCATCTCCTTAGCAAAATTAATCGCATTATCGCCTTCGCCTCTATAATATATATTTACTGTGATAGCCATGTCTCCTCCAATTTATGGTCTAATATATGCATAACCTTCTGATTGTTTTTCAGCTAATTCAACAACACCCGCAGGTACAACTTTTATTTTTTCAATTAAATCTTCTTTTTTAATATCATTTCCCTTAAGCGCATTGCCACAAGCAACAAAATTTGCATTTAACTCTTCAATCTTTTTAATATTTTCTTCATCAAGATAACCCTTTACCGCTTCAGCATTTGCTAAAATCTCAATTGTTGCACCAGTTTTTTCATTTAAGAAATTTTTTACATTTTTCAATGTCAAATCCCATTTACTCATCTCATCAATGTGAAATATAACTTTCATATGTCCTCCCTTAAATTCTCCTTTTACATTTTCTAAAACAATGTTTCATATTTACAATACATATACCCATAATGATTAAACTTACAAAAAATGGTTATAAATGAATATATCAATAACAATGATCTAGATTAAAATTTAATAGTTATTGAACACAAAAAAGGAGATAAAATGAATAATACAAATAATAAGATTAATATTGGAGGCTTAATTGCAAGACTATTGGTATCAATGATAGTAGTTGGATTAACTAACTTTCTAGTACCAGGAATGTCAAACAAAGGTGGATTAGGAAACCTTGCATTAATCGCAATTGCAATTGCCGTAATAGAACATTTATTAGCAACCTTCCTAGGACTTTCAAAAGCAGGAAGAGGAGCTTCCGGATTTTTAGTAATGGCATTAATTTTATATCTATCCGGTCAAATTATTGGTGGTTACAAAGTAACTATTATAGGTGCTTTAATCGGTGGTATCGTGTATGGACTTGTTTCATCAATCATACCAGGAGAAAAATTAAATTCATAAAAGAAATAATAATTAAGAGTAATGCTATAGATGGGATACTGTCTATAGCATTATTTATTTTCTATTAATGATAAATAATTGACAAGATTGATGTAAAATCTTAAAATATTTATATTAGAAAATACTAATAACATTGTATTTTCCTAAATAAATTTATTGAAAATGTGAGGTATTAATTTTGTTAAAAAGATATTATTCACTTATAACATTTATTCTATCTTTTATTTGCTTGTATTTAGCAAATTTTTACGATGTATTTGTTCTAAATGCTATATTTATCCTTGTATTCATTTTTGCTCAAAGATACATTGGTGAACAAAAATATGAAATGGATTTTATGAAGCAATATGAAAAATTTTATCTTCCTATTGCTATCTTTTGTTTAATAGTATTTTTATTACTTAAACTAGTATTTAAGGCAGATAAGATATATACTGATCTATTTTTTAGCTTAGTATTAACTTTAGCAATATTGAAGGGAAGTATGGTAGAAAAATAAAAATAGGATTGAGAAGTATTAAGATATACTTTTCAATCCTTTTTTAATTTGCAATGGCTATAACCTCTATTCTACTGATTTCAAGGATTCAACCATGTCTATCTTATCCATATTTCGCTTGGACAATATCATAACTATAAGTGTAAATAGTATAGTTAGAAGTGTTGCGTAGACAAAGTTTAGGACCATCATTTGCGGATCGAACTGGAATGCTCCTGGAGATAGATAGTAGACAATTATGCCATGCATAATTTTTGCTACAAAGTATCCAAAGAATATTCCAATAACCGTAAGAAGTATATTTTCCTTAAAGATATAGGAAACTACTTCATTTGGCCTAAATCCTAAAACCTTGATAGTAGATATTTCTCTAATTCTTTCTGAAATATTTATATCGGTTAAATTGTATAACACGACTAATGCTAACATAGCTGATACACCAATTACTAAAACGATAACGACATTTAATGAATCACTTAAATCATTTAAAGTGTCTCGTAAATCAATGATTGGAATGAATGCACTTGAAGCATCATAATCCGAAAGTTCCTTTCTCATTTCATTTACTGATTTATCATCCGTTTCTTTTAGTTTTAGTAAATAAGCATTAGGTTCGGCTTTTTCGTCAACTATATTTTTGTATGTTTTATCTGACATATAGGCTACGTGATTGAAGTATTGTTCTGTAATTGCTGAAATTTCAATCTTGTGTTCTATACCGTCTTTATCCTTAAATACAAGGTCATCCCCCACTTTTAACTCTTGGTTTTTGGATAGTTTTTCACTGATAATAACTTTTCCATCTTCAAGTTTGCGGTCCTTTTTACTCTTTCTATTTCTTAATGTAATAAATTCTGAAATGTCTTTATCTGAAGCCATCACAGTCAATTGTTCATTAAAACCTTCAGGAGTTTTTACTGATGCTTGTTCATAAATTAGGTTTGTATATTTATTTGTTTTTTTCTTAATGTATTTGTTGAAATCATCAAAATCATCGGCTTGGTCATTGTAAATAACCTGAGCATCATAATTATAAATTTCTCCAAATTGTTTTGGAGCGACATTTTTTATAGAAGTTTGTATACCAAAGCCCATCGCCATCAGACCAAAGCTTCCTGCGACACCGATAATTGTGATTAGCATTCTTATTTTATTTCTAAAAATATTTCTTAGAGAAACTTTATTTAAGAATGATAATTTGTTCCATATGAATGGAATACGCTCAAATATCGTTCTCTTTGCTTTCTTTGGTGGTTTTGGCCTCATAAGACTAGCAGCATTTTCTCTTAAACTCTTGTGGACTGTAAAATACACAGTTAAACCAATAAGGGATAATGTCGCTATGACAATGATTATACCTTTATCTATTTCAAATACAAAAGATGAAATTTCAAGATTTGTAAATGAAGTATATGCTCTTACAATTGGAGGCATTAAGACGTATCTACCGACAAAAATACCTAATATTGAACCAATTAAAGCCGCAGTAAGTCCGTATGATAGATATTTCAGTAGAATATTGTTTTTACTATATCCTAGAGCCTTTAATGTACCAATTTGTGATCTCTCATTTTCTACCATTCTGAGTATAGTTGTCAATGTGACTAGTATGGCAACTAGGTAGAAAAGAGTTGAGAATATATATGACATATAGTTTAAACTTGTAGCTTGATCGACAAATGTGTAAAAACCAACATGTCCATATTTACCTTGAATACCATAAGCTGGCACATCGAGTGATGCCAATCTTGTTTCTGTATCCTTAATATCTTTTTCCGCATCTTTTATCTTCTTATTTGCATCTTTTGACTTAGTTTCAAACTCTTTCTTTCCATCTTCGTATTCTTTTAATCCGTCTTGATATTTAGCTCTCGCATCTTCTAGTTCTTTTAGGCCTTTTTGGTATTCTTCTTGACCTTTTTTATAGTCAGCTAAAGATTTATTATATTTTTCTTTAGAAGAATTAAATTCCTCAAGACCACTTTGATATTTATCCAATCCATCTTGATATTCCTTTAACCCCTTGTTATAGTTGGCTTCTGCAGCATCAAGCTTAGATTTTGCCTTATCTAACTCAGCTTTACCACTAGCTTCTGTCTCTTGCAATATTTTTTTAGAAGCATTTAATTCATTTTGTTTCGCCTGAATGTCTTGTTTTGCTTTATCTAACTCTTTTTTAGCCTGATCTAATTGTGGTTTAGATTCATAAATTTTTTTCTCTTCTGAAGCTAACAGTTTCAATTTATTATCTAAATCTTCTCTTGTTTGGCTAATTTTTGTAAATCCTTGGCTTATCTCTTCTAAACCTTGATTTATCTGTTGTAATCCTTGTTCTATCTCTTTTTTCTTCGCTTCTAATTCATCTAATTTATCAAAAGCTGCAATAAGCTCTTGATTTCCTAATTTTTCAGCAAATTCGCGTGTCATACCTAATGGGATTTTTGATTTTATGGTGTCTATCCCATCATTTACACTTTGTAAGTTTTGCTCAAGACTTGCTTTTTTATTACTTAATTCTGCTTTTTTGTTATTTAAATTATTTTCTTCTGTATCTAAATTTTTTAATGTAGTATCAATCGTTTCTTTGTTTTTTGTGATTTCTGCCAAACCATTTTCTAATTCAACTTTAGAATCATCTAATTCTTTTTGACCTTTTACTATTTCTTTCTTGGCATCTTCTATCTCTTTTTTCGCATCGTCTAATTCTTTTTGACCGTCAGAAATTTCCTTTTTTCCTTTATCTAACTCTTTTCTCGCATCCGCTATTTCATCGTCTGCTTCTTTTTTTATTTCTTGCTTTACTTCTTCTGGTCTTTTATCAAAGAATTTAGTAATCTCATCTACTTTCTTAGTTTCTTTAAGCTTAAACTCATCAGAAGAATAGTCATAATTATTTTTATAGTCTATATTAATCAACGCCAAATCTGGATATTTCTTATTCATAGCTTCATTAAGAACTGTACCAAAATAGTTACCTTCAGTACCGCCCGTTCTTGTATTGTTGATATATTCTATAGAATCTACATATCCCACTATTGTGAATTCTTCAACATTTAATAGCTTTCTGCCATTTTCCTCTTCATTTTCAAATGAAATTTTACTTCCAATTTTATCGCCATATTTTTCAAAATGTTGATAATCAAGTGCTATTTCATTATCTTTCTTTGGCATTCGTCCTTTTTTAACAACATTTATATCGATATTTTGTGTTTTTGAAAATAGCATAACAGAATATTCTTCTTCTTTGACATTAAAAATATTCTTTTCAACATATTCCGCATTACTATATCCCGGAATGTTTTTTATAATCTCTTTATCTTTATCGCGTATTCCAGTATATGAAGAAACCTTGATATCATGCATTTTATGATCTTTTGCTTTATCTAAGATTACCTTTTTTAAATTAGGCACGCCAGATTGTAATCCAATAAAAATGGCCGCACTAAGCCCAGTCATAGCAATAATTGCTAAAAATCGTGATAATGAATTTTTAATTGTCTTAATGCTATCCTTCCATAAAGCGGATTTAAAAAAGTTCTTCATTATTACCAGCCATTATTTCAAAAATCTGTAACGTTGACTACCATTCTATATCTTCAATAGGAATAGGGTTTGAATTTTTTTCAATATTTAACACTTTAGCATCTCTTATCTCAATAACTTTATCTGCCATTGGTGAAATAGCAGCATTGTGCGTAATTACAATAACAGTTGTTTTAGTTTTTTTACAAGTGTCATGTAGTAGTTTTAATATTTGTTTACCCGTTTTATAGTCAAGTGCACCAGTTGGCTCATCACATAATAGAATTTTAGGATTTTTTGCCAATGCTCTCGCAATTGAAACTCTTTGTTGTTCCCCACCTGATAATTGAGAAGGGAAATTATTTAATCTATCTCCTAATCCTACCATTTCTAATGTTTCTTTTGGATCAAAAGCATCCTCTACGATTTGCGTTGCCATTTCAGCATTTTCAAGTGCAGTTAAATTTGGGATAAGATTATAGAATTGAAAAACAAAACCAATATCATATCTTCTATAATTTGTTAATTGCTTTTCGTTATATGATGAAATCAAATTGCCATCAACATATATCTCACCTTTATCACAAGTATCCAATCCACCTAAAATATTTAAGGTGGTTGATTTTCCCGCACCTGAAGGTCCAACAATGACTACAAACTCGCCTTTGTCGATATCAAAACTTACACCATTATTGGCATGTATTTCATTGTCTCCCATTTTATATATTTTATGCACATCTCTAAAACTAATATAGCTCATGACTTTCCTCTCATTAAAACTAATTACTATACCTACTATTATTATAAACTGAATAGAAAGATGTATCAATCAAAACATTGAAATTTCAAAGATTTATTTTAAATGCAAAAAACCTTGAAGAAATATCTTCAAGGAATTTCGCAGTTATTCTATTGTGTCAATGTAATAACATCAAATTTATTTGCTGTCTTTCACTAATGTGTCAGCAGCTTCTTTACCAAATACAACTGTGTCAACAACAGCGTTTCCACCTAATCTGTTTGCTCCGTGGATACCGCCTGTTACTTCACCAGCTGCATAAAGACCCTTAATCACTTCTCCTGATTCATTTAACACACGTCCATTTGGATCTATTGACAATCCACCCATTGTATGGTGCAATGACGCTTGTCTAGGTGTAGCCACCCATGGGCCTTTTTCTAATTTTGTTGAATATAAAATACGTCCAAATTCATCTTTACCAGAGTCAACACTTGCATTGAACTTATCTATTGTTTCTTGTAATGTTTTAGCATCACATCCGATTTGTTTTGCTAAATCTTCAACTGTGTCCGCAACTAAGATATATCCCTTTTCTTTTAGATAGTCAAATGTAAAACCATCTGCTGATCTCCAATTTGGATCTTTAATATCAACATAACCTTTTCCATCACCTGATTCTAACATAAAGAACATTGAATCAGTTTGAGACATTACGCCTTTGGAAATTTCATCTCTTCGTCCGTCTTCTCTTACGAATCTCTTACCTTCTTTATTTATGAAAATAATTTGATCTGTACCATTTACATCACGTGGTGGATATTTAGTAAGTTGTCCATCTTTTGTATTTCCTAGATATAACAATTGGATTTGTTCCATATCTGTTAAACCAGCTTTAGCCTTTAATCCTAACTCTATACCATCACCTTGTGAACTTGTTTCTCTATTTGTTGTTGCAACTTTTGATAAATCATCCCATTTTCCAGATGTATTGTATTTTTGTATCATTTCACCATTCGCTGCAAAACCACCTGTCGCAATAATCACACCATTTTTTGCTTTAATAGTGTATTCTTTTTGGGAATGGTTATTTTGAACTTTTACTCCAACAACCTTATCTCCATCCATTACGATGTCTTTTGCTGTAGTTTGCAAAATGATTTCAATTTTATCTTTATTTTTTTCTACTTGATCTGCATATGTGGAAATAAAGCCGGTACCCATATCCATTACAGATGTATGAGTTCTTTGCCATAATGAACCAGCCCCTTGGCTCACGCCTTTATCAAATTCCATGCCTAAGTCTTGTATCCACTTAAATCCATCAAATGCTTGATATGTAAGTGTCTTAACTAAGTCTAATTGGGCAACATTATCGCCACCATTCCAAGTTTGTAATGCATACCATTCTTTAGTATCAAATAAATTTTTTCTACCTTCAGCTTTATATTGTTCCCATTGTTTTTTAACTTCATCCATTAAAGCTTTATGCTCGTCATTTACTGGTTTTTGAGATAATGCTTTTTCTAAAGTATCCTTAACAGGAGCAGTCATCTCAACTATGCTTTGAGTTTCTGGATTTGGTGTGTTATAAATAGCACCACATACTAATGTATTTCCTCCAACTGCACCATTTTTTTCAATGATTATAACTTTTTTACCTTGTTGTGCGGCTGATATAGCACCTGCTAAACCAGATCCACCTCCACCAATGATCACAACATCAGTTTCCATATCGTCAATTTTATCTTTATATGTATTTTCTTTTTTCCAATCCTCTAGATTTGCTCCAGCTTGCTCCATAGCATCGGAAACGGCTCTTTTAATAGCCTTAGAAGAAATTGTTGCACCTGTAACATCGTCAACATCTATATTTTGTGATTCAACAATTTTTTCAGGTATGTCAACTGTTGGTACAATAACGCCAGTACGTACAATTTTGTCGCTTTTATCTTTCAATTCTCCACCTATACCTGGTGTTTCGGAGTGTTTTAAAACTTTAACTGATTTAATTTCCTTATCAGTTACTTCAACTTCTACTTCTATATCATCATTCATACCAGGTGTTTTTGCTGTATATTTACCAGCTTTTAAACTACCTGACTGTTCTTTCTGAGTATCATCTTTTGTTTCTTTTGTGGTGTTTTCTTCTGTTTCTTTGATTGATTCTTTATCAGTTTCTTTATTATTAGCATTACAAGCTGTAAACACAAGTATAAACGCTAAAAATAAAGCCAATAGACTTCGATGTTTTTTCATTTCTCCCTCCGTTATAATATTATATTTAAAGAATAACGCTTAAAAAGTATATTGTCAACAGATTAACGATAAAATTTTAACATTTAAATAAAAAACAATAGGGCTGATATACAGCCCCACTATTTAGCCTATATTTATATCTTTTTTGTTTAGAACAGTTAAATTCAATAGTAAATAAACTACAAAATATACAGCTATTAAAGGTAAAAACTCTTTAATGTAATTCATCATCTCATTGTCAGCTAATTCCATTGTAAAATTGCTAGCTTTATTTATTAATGAAATATCAACTAACTTAAATGGTAATAATTTTAATCCATCAAACATATTGAAGAATGGAATTAATATTTGTTGAACAAGTAAGATTGAAACAATTGATGTAGTTGTAATATTTCCAGAAAGATTTGCTATAAGTATTATCATAGCTGATATTGTAGTTAATGATAATAAATTTATTCCTGAGAATGTAAGCAATTTTGACCAATCAATATTTAAGTTTCCTGTAAGTATTTTTGAAGTCAATGAATATATTATTATAGTCACAATCATTAACAAAATCGCATATACTATCGCAATAAATATTTTAGCAAAAGGCATCATCTTTCTATAATCTTTTATTGTTAATAAATTTTTTATGTATCCTGAAGTGTATTCTTTTGTGGCTGTAATTGAAACAAATACGGTCAACATAATCAATATCAATGAACCACCAGTTAAATGTTTAATATTTTCCTCAAAACTAAATTGCTTATTAATAGTTTCTTTTCTTAAAGCTTCTAATTTACTTGGTGTCATATCTTTTTCAGGATCTTTAGAAATTTCTCTTTGGAAATCTTCAATAGAATTTGTCTGCATTGCTCTTAAATATGAGACATCTTCTGCACTTTGTATTGTGTAATAATTTGCAAATACAGGCAATAATGTAAATAATATAAATACTAGCATTATTATATAAGTACTCTTGCTATTAAAAGCTCTTTTTAATTCATATTTAAATAGATTAAGCATTTACCATTCCTCCTGTTAGATTTAGATAATAGTTTTCTAATGATTGATGTGTTGTAAATATCTCTTCAAGGTAAATTTGGTTTTCGGCTAGATATCTATTTATTTCTTTTGTGTCCACATCTTCTGAAATATATATTGTTTTGCCATCTGTTTGTTCAATTTTTGTTATCTTAAGTTTATTTATCAGTAAATTAACCACTTCAGAGGCATTTTCCACAACAATCTTTACTTTATCTTTATCTACTTTTGCAAGTTCTTCTGATGAAATTTCTGTTATTAAAGAACCATTATCAATAATCCCAAATCTAGTTACTGTTTTAGCTAATTCATCTAGAATGTGACTTGAAATGATAATTGTCATATCCCTTTCTTTAGATAATCTTTTTATTAAATTTCTAAAATCATTCATCCCTTGTGGATCCATACCATTTGTAGGTTCATCTAAAATCAAAATTTCAGGATCATTAATTAAAGCAATAGCAAGTCCCAATCTTTGTTTCATACCAAGAGAATATTGTTTAATCTTTTTCTTTTCTCCCCCAAGTCCAACGGTATTCATTAATTCTTCGGCATATTTTTTGTTATTTATCCCTAAAGCTGTAAGTTTTAAGTTAATATTTGTTAATCCGTCAAGTTCTTGAATCAATCCCGGACTTTCAATCAATAAACCTATTTTTGGTCTATTATTATCTGTTGTATTTATTGTAACTTCTCCTGAAGTTGGCTTAATCAAATCTGATATCATTTTTAATACAGTAGTCTTACCAGCTCCATTTCTACCAATAAGTCCATAAATATCTCCGCGATTTATTGTCAAATTAACTTTATCTGCAGCAAGTTTTTTTCCATATCGCTTTGTTAGGTTATTTGTCTTAACTATGCTTTCCATTTCATCTCCTTCTCATTTTTTATTCAGTATCTCTGTACTATTTATATAGTACACCACTATTCCATATTTGTCTAGTATTAAAAAAAAAATTAGGCATTGCTTATTAACCTTGTAGTTATAACGCTTTGCCTCATTTTACATTTTACTTATTCACTTTTCTATACTCTGTTTGAGAAAATACTTTTTTAAATCCCAAACTCTGATAAACATGATTTGAAATTGGATTTTTCTGATCTACATTTAATGTCGCAATCTTTCCTTTTTCTATTATTTCATTTTTTATGGCATTTACTACTTTTTTTGCTAATTTCTGACCTCTATACTCTGATCTTGTATATACATCAGAGATATTCATAGTATCATCTGATGTTTCCTTAAATTTAGCAAAACTAACAATCTTATTATCTTTTCTAATAATTCTATATAAGCTGATATTATCTTCTATTTTTTCTCTCTTAACTTCATCAATAATACCAACATCGATTATAAATTTTTTCATACATTCAAAAATTTCATCAACATCTGTGTCTTTAGCTTTTTCAACTTCGTCACTAGAAGATTCAGTTATTTTTCTCGCTTCCATAAAATCCATTTCTAAAGCTTTATAATATTGAAAATCATAACCGTTAGTTAATACATCTTTTATAGTATTACCTAGCGTAGATTCACTTAAATAGTTATTAATATTATATCCTTTATCACTTATATATCTAATCATTTCTCTAACACATACTTCATCGCCATAAATTAGAGTATTACGAGGTACTAATCTTAAGACAAGTAGAAACTTATCATCTTGAATGCATTTCAGAGCAAAATTGTTTTCATCTGTTTTCATCAAAGTGTTTCCATTTGTAAAAAATAAATTTGCTTGGTATCTTGCATTACTTAATGTATCTAAATTATCATTGATAAATTCCTTACCATTTTTATATTCAATTATCATATAAAATTCTCTCTTTTATCTAAATATTTCCGCCATCATGCATCTAGCAGAGCCTCCGCCCAATTGTTCAATAGTGTCTATTTCAACAGTAACAATAGGTAGTTTTGTTTCTATTTTTTCAATCTGTTCTTTTGTAAATGCATCATAAGCAGATGTTGACATTGTTAAAAATTTTCCTTCTTCTCCCTTAAGTTCCAAGACATTTCCGGAAAAATTAAGTATTTGTGCACCACTCAGTGCTATCACTTCATGAGTTTTTGAAAGCTCAGAAATTATTGTTTGTCTATATTCTTCGTCAATTAAATCTTCAGCGATAAATGCAAAATCTGAAGTTATACTCATCATAACATTTGTATGATAAATCTCTTTTCCCATTTGATGAGAAACAAATGGAAATGCCTTATATCCTAATTTATCGCACACTTCTTCAAATAAATTTCTATCTGATCTTTTGGATAATGAACAATATGCTTTTTTATTTTCTCTATCAAAAACAATCGCTCCTGTACCTTCTAAAACAATATCTTCCGTTGACTTTGAAGATAAATCAATAATATTTGAAGGTTTATATATTTCTATCAACTCATCCCTGAATTTTTTTATCTCTTCACATCTATTTTCTGTCAGCATCGGGTAAATGACTAAATCTCCATTATGCGTAGAAAACCAATTATTTGGGAAAATACTATCCGGTGTATAAGGATCAATCGTGTCTTTTACAACATCAACCTTTACCCCTTTTTCCAATAGAATATTTACAAAATTATCAAACTCATTAAGAGCTAAAATCTGGATATCATCATCATTTAATTCACTTTCATTTTGATATAAATTATCTAGTGAAGTTTGTTTATTATAATTAAAACGAATTGGTTGCACCATAAGTACTTCATTTGTTGATTGCATCTTATTCTCCTATATTTAGAATACTACTAATATTCCTTAATCATCTTTGTTGCAATCTCAAGCATTCTAATAGAAGTTTGATGAGAATCTCCCAACAAATCATATGCTAAATCTTCTGAAAGAACTCCACATGCGATATCATCATATTCATCCGTTTCATTTGAAATATCCACATCATTCATATATTCTTCGCTGATATAGTATTCTTTTAATTTATTTAAATCTTCTGTCTTTGCTTCTAATTTATCTAAAACCTCATTTAATTCATTCAATAAATCGGTTAGTTCGTTTAATCTTTTTTCATTTTCAATAACGTCTTTTTTCATATTTACCTCACTTAAACTTTTCTTAATTATATATTTAATATTCTTTTATTGCAATTAGCATAATACAATTGATCGTCTTAAAGAAGTTTATAGATTTTATTATATAAAATATGAAAAAAGAGCTGTTGCAAAATTACTTTTAGTCATTCTGTAACAGCTATTTTATTAGTATTCAATATTTTAACATTTCATTGTAATGAATAATACCTACATGTTCAAAGCATTTATACAAAAGAGGATATACATAATTGTAAAAAGTAATAATTACTATTTTCTAGAATTATTCTCCTTTTGACCCTGGCGTTTTTAATTTTTCTTAATTCGCTAGGGCTAAAATTTCACTTCTGACCCTGGTGTTTTCGCTTTTTTCCAATTCGCTAGGGCTAAAATTTCACTTCTGACCCTAGTGTTTTCGCTTTTTTCCAATTCACTAGGGCTAAAATTTCATTTTTGACCCTGGCGTTTTCGTTTTTATTTAATTCGCTAGGGTTCTAAAGCCATTTTTGACCCTGGCGTTTTCTATTTTTCTTAATTCGCTAGGGTTCTAAATCAAATTTTGACCCTAGTGTTTTTGATTTTTCTTAATACAGTAGGGTTTTGAATACATATTTTTATTTTCAATATACTTTGCTATCATAAGCAAAAATTCAAAATTTAAACTTCCCAAGTTATAAAACAATCCTTATTTTTCAACATCGTCTTTTTTCTTACTTTTTTTATTGTATATAATTGTTGATAATATCGCTATATTAGCTAATGCATTAATAACAATAATTAAAATTAAAATTCTTTCTTTCATTTTTCTACCCAATATCCATTCGAATCAAAATTATACCATTTTCCATTTTATCTATCACATAATTATAGCAAATAAAGCCTATAATTAGTGTACATATAAATTTTCAATTGATTAATCTCACATTCAACCTTACGATTATTTGTGTTTTAATTATATAATATTTTTAAATAATCGTCAACATTTTCACAAATTAGATAATATTTTACGTTGTAAAACTTAGTAACCCAACTATACTCTATAGGAAATGACATAATTTCTTTATAGATTGAGCTCAGATGATTGTTTTTTTTATAAGAGAAGAGAAAAGAAATCATAAATATAGAAGATTTTCCCGAGGAGAAGCAAAAAAAATACTATTTGAAAAAATAAGAGAATACAAAAATGTTGAAAAACAGATGATTTAATAGATTTTATGATTAAATTTAACTTATATTTACTTAGATAAAATAAGAACGATTATAAAATTATGTTCTTTTTTTGAAACTGACCAAAATGACAAATACTATTTGATATAGATAGTATTTTAATCATGATAAACTTCTAAAAATAATTTTTTTATTAAACAACAGCTATTTTTACTTAGTTTTTTCTTAAATTTATTTCTATTTCATCAATTATTCATACACATTTTGTAAGTAATATCCATCATCTATGAATACCGATAAGTGATAAACAATAGTTACTCACTCATAATATACAACATAATAAACGATATCATATATTTAAATACTTCATTTAGGGAAACAATGCCGATAAAATACTTATTTTACAAATTATAGTTTTGTTTAATTCAAAATACATATTATATTTCATGTAATCATGTAAATAGCTAAACAAGTTTAAAATATAATGTATCTTCAAATCTCCTTTCAACAATATTTCTATAATTTTTTTATTTATTTTTAAAAGTAAAGAAATCGTTTACTTATATAAATAATTTTGCTATAATTAAATAAGTATTAAAGGTGCAAATGAATATAAATATATGAAAGAAATTCAAATGAAAAGTATAAAAAACAAAATTTTCTTATGTTGTATTATTAGCTGTTTATTATTAACAAACCCTTCTGCATTTGCTTCATCAAATAAGATTGCATACAGAGAATCAGGTAAAACAAAATATTATAGAGTAACTGTTACCATTAACAATTCTAAATCTACAACACATACCATTTCGGGAGAATACCAAAGCGGTCCTTCTGGTCATGGAATGGTTTATTTTACTATAAGAGGTGAAGTACAAGAATCTGTAAAAGTTAATGGAACTGGTCAATCATCATATTGGTATGCAAGTTATAAGTTAAGTGTAGGTAATATATATAAAGCACAAACATATGTCCTTACTAAAGGATTAAATGACTACGTAACTGATTATAATTAATAATAAATTGCACCTTTAATACTAATATAAAAAAAAGGACTATTAAAATGACAATAAAAACACCCAATTTAATTAACAAGATTACTCTACTACTTTTGGTTTCTACTTTTTTATTATCATCTTGCGCTAATAAAGAAATAGAAGTAAATAAAAACGAAAACTCATCATTTTACAACTATAATCACAAAATAGCTGAAACCAACAGTGGTTACTACAATTTATATAAAGGCATACTTACATTTATAGATAAAGAAACACTTAAACCATATATCTACGGCAACGAAAGACATGATTTATATACTCTCTTAAATGATGAAGACAAATTAATGAATTCAGAAGCATATTTCGAGAATGCTTCTGAAGTATTTTATGAAGATGGACAAATATATGTTTCAGCAAATACTTACGTTAAACAAATTGATGAAAAAAATAATACTATAAAAACATATGAAAATATAGGATATTCGGATAGTAGGATTCTATATAAAGGTGCTTTTTATTATATACCATTCGAGATTGAACCAAATAAAGAGCCGGAAAATATATTAGAGAAATATGATACAAGAACTGGAAAATATGAAAAATTCTTTGATTTTGCAAAAACAATCGCTGACCTAAAAATGAATGACCTAAACATCGGAAAAATGTTTATAAAAGACGATATTCTATATTTACACTTAACCCTTAGAAATAATAATTCAGAAATTTCAGCTCTAATGTCCATTAATCTTAAAAATAAAAATGTAGAAATAAATACATTTAACGACATGAAGGATTATTCTCTTAATCGATTTTATTTCCAAAACGATAATAAAATTGAATGGTTCGGTCCAATAGATCCTGATGACGAACTAGCATGGTCAAAGAAGCCGTCTTTAATTATTGAAAATGATAAAACTAAAACTAAACTAAATCCACAATGGGCAAAAATATTCTCTAATAATAGTTCCATAGAAACCTCTTTCAGTGCCCTAAACGTATACAAATCTTATAAGATTAAAGATAATGGTTTAGAAAATAATGATTTTATTATCAAACAAAACGGTAAGGAATTAAAGTTGGATGATACGGACTTTCTATATAGGAATTCTTTTAACATTAAATTATCTGATACCAAGGATATTATCCTATCATATGAGGATGGAAACTTAAAAATAATAAGAAATGGTATAAAAAATGACATATATAAATAATACATTAGAAATAACAAATTTATATAAAAAATATAATGGAGCAACTTATTTTTCTTTGGAAAATATCAATATGAATTTTACTCCTGGAATATATGGAATTCTAGGAGCAAATGGCGCTGGAAAAAGCACATTATTTAATATCTTGTCAGGCATCATAGATCAAACATCTGGTCAAGTTTTATTTAATGGTAATGACATTTCATTGAACATAGAAAATTTTAAAGGACATATTGGATATATGCCACAAAATCAAACACTTTATCCAAACTACAGTATAAAAAGATTTTTATATTATATAGCTAGCATCAAAGGTATAAATAGAAAAGAAATTGACAAAGAAATAGATAGAGTTTTGAAAGTAACTGAACTTGTCGATATTAAAGATAGAAGAATTTCATCGCTAAGTGGCGGTATGAAGCAAAGACTATTGATATCACAGGCTCTTTTAGCAGATCCTGACATATTAATTCTCGATGAGCCTACAGCAGGTCTTGATCCTAAACAAAGAATAATAATAAGAAATTTCCTTTCAAAAATATCGAAAGAAAAAATTGTTCTGATATCTACACATGTTGTCTCTGATATTGAGCATATTTCTAAGGAAATAGTAATAATAAAAAAAGGAAAATTAATTTTAAAAGATACACCAGATAAAATATTGAGCAAATTTGAAAATATTTCTTATGAATCAGAGATAGATTCTTTGGACACTCCATACTTTTTAGAAAACTATAATGTAAGTCAAATGCAAATTAGAGCAAATGGAAATAATTATATAAAAATATGTGGTGATTTTCCTAAACCAATAGAATACAAGTCTTACAAATTTAAAAAGTCAAATACTAATTTAGAGGATGTTTATCTATATCTTTTTGAAGGTGGTGATTAGATGAAGATAAATGTTTATGAAGAATTAAAAAAACTAAAATCCCAAAAGGAATTTATTTTATTAATACTTTTATTTTTAATAGCTCTTCCTATGCTTACTTTTAATGGAGTAAATGATTTTAATGACAAATTACAAAACGAAAGAGCTCAAGATGTAAGCAAATATATATCAAATTATAAAACTGATCTTAAATCATCTATAGATAATTTAAGAGATAAAACTAATAGTCCTCAAATTAGATTTAATAAATTACTGAAATCAAGTATAAATAGACAAGCAGATGAGTATGAAAAATTATCTAATTCTCAATTATCATTAGCATTAAATAACCAAAATGGAATATTATTTTTAAACGATACTTCAGCAATAGATAATTTATTACTTGTATTTATATTCTTTATTGGATTTTTAATTTTTGATTTTGACAGAAAAAATAAAACTAATTCACTTATTTCAACTATTAAAAATGGTGGAAAAAATAAGTCCATATCGAAGCTATCACTATATTTTTTGGTATGCCTTGTAATTGCAATAATAACATATAGTCTATATGTAGTTTATATAGCACAAGTAATAGGTTTTGGAGACACTAGCTTAAATATACAATCTTTTGTGGTTTTTAGAGATGCTAATCTAAATATTAGTATCAATCAATATATAATATTGTTTGTATTACAAAAAATATTAACTATTATATTTACTTTATCTATTTTTTCGTTAATATTTTCTTTTTTCAAAGATAGTAGAGTTGAATTATTAGTTGCAATACTTTTTATATTGATTTCATATTGGTCTAAAAACTACATAGCTAATAACAGCATTTTTGAATTTATAAAAGCTTCATCTATTTATACAATGTTTGATATATTCTCAATATACGGAAAATATTCTGATGTTTATTTGTTTTTTACTTTTTTAGACACAAGAACATATATATTAATATTTTCAGCGATTACTATTATATTAACAGTATTTATATCTTATAAGCTTAACAAAAACGAAATTATAGACAGAGAATACATTCCTAATTTAAATATTATTAATAAATTGAAAATTAAATCTTTATTTTTCAATGAATTTATTAGGCTTATTTTTGATTCTAAAGGACTTATAGCCTTATTTATAATAGTTTTAGTCTCTATTTCTTTATATCCTCAAAAAGAAAGAGAACAATATGATTACTTTAGATATACATATATCATGTCTCTCAATGAATTTAAGGGGAAAATTAATCAAAATAAGCTAGATAGGCTTGAAGCAAAAAAATTATATTATGATTCATTAGCTAAAGAAGCAGAAAAAATCGAAGAATCATTTGATAAAGGTGAAATAAACTACAAAGCAAGAGATCTTAGACTTTCAAAAATAGAAGAAGAAAATGCTAAATATGAAGGATTTGAGCAAGTATACAATCAAGCATATACAGCATATGAAAAATCCAACGGAAAGGATAATTTATATTTAGTTGATAAAAAAATAAGCGAGTATAATTTTGAATACAACACATACATATTTATATTTTCCGCAATATCATATTTAATATTGATATTTGTGGTTTCTGAAGTATTCTTTAAAGATTCCTTATTGAAAATGGATCAAATAATTAAATCATGTAAAAATGGTCACATAAATGTGCTGAAAAATCGAACAATTTTATCATTTTTATATGGAATGTTAATCATTTTTATAATACAGATAATTCTATATATCTACTCTAAAGCAAATAATTTAGAAGTTAATTTACATCATTTAGCTCAATCATACACAAGCTTAATAAATTTACCTTCTATAAAACTGTTTTATATATTAATATTTTATTTAATATACTCATCATTAAATATTTTCTTTTTTATTAACTTTATTATTTTTATAAACTTAAAAATAAAGAAAAGAGCCAGCACATATATAATACTATTGGCATTGAGTATATTACCACTAGTATTATCAATGATTAGCAAAAGCATTAATATATTATCACTAAATATATTTTCAAATGCCTTTACATCAATATTTACATTAACCAAATACGGTATTTATAGTCTTGTGTTTGAATCTATACTATTAATCTTGTTATCAATTATCTTGATGAATCAAAACAAAAAATATTGGATAAGAAATAGTTTATAGATTATTCAATTAATAAAAGGAGCTATTGCAAAATTACTTTTAGTAGTTGCACAGCTCCTCTTTTAGAATTAAATCTTTTATCCAATACCCACAATCAGCATTATTCTAAACACTTTTTTACCCATAAAAATGGGACTATTAAAAAACAGTCCCATGTATTGTGTTATTTCTTTTGTATATATTTTCTTGAGTCTATTGCTACTGCGGCGATGATTAATACACCTTTGATAAGTAGTATCCAATAACTGTGGATACCGATAAATACTAAACCATAGTTTATTACTTGTAATAGTATAGTACCCAAAACGATACCGGAGATTTTACCAACCCCACCACTAAAGGATACACCACCTATTACGCAGGCGGCGATGGCATCAAGATCGTAGTTTGTACCTGTTACAATGTTTGCATTACCAATTCTTGGTGCTTCTAGGAAACCTGCTATACCGTACATAATACCAGCTATTACGAATAATATCATTATATTTCTTTCTACATTGATACCTGATACTTGTGCAGCTTCTGGGTTACCACCGATAGCATACATATTTTTACCTAATACTGTTTTATTCCATATTACCCACATAATGGCGCACGCAACAAACGCATAAATAACTAAATATGGAATCTCTATAAAGCCTAAGTTTAATCTACCCACAACAAGATTTCTATATGATTCTTTAAATCCTGAAAGTGGTTGTGCTCCCCAAGGAGAAGCTGAAATGAATGCTTGAAGTAATGAGTAAACAATTAATTGTGTACCCAATGTTGCGATAAATGCATGTATTTTTAGTTTTGCTACTCCAAATCCATTTAATAAACCAAATAATCCACCAACTATAATGGCTGCTAAAAACCCAACAATAATTGGCATTTCAGGAAGATTAGGGAAATATTTTTGACTCATGCTTGCTGATTGAAGCAATGCTGTAGATACAGCTGCAGTCATACCTAATATCCTACCGGATGATAAATCTGTACCAGCTAATATAATAAGTCCACCAACACCAAGTGACATAATCAATTTTGTAGAAGCTTGACTAAGCATATTAATTATATTAACAATTGATAAAAAACTTGGTTCTTTGATAATAATATAAGCTATAAGACACAAAATAACTATAATTAAACCATTCTCAATAAAAAATTCTTTTATATCAAATTTTTTCTTTTTATTCACATTTTCCATTAATTACCTCTATAAATATTTAGTAGCTAGAGTCATTACCTTCTCTTGATCTAATGCTCCGACATCTTCAATACCTGCTACTTTTCCATTACTCATTACCATTATACGATCACATATACCAAAAAGTTCAGGCATCTCTGATGATATTACTATTACTGATTTTCCTTCTAGTGCTAGATTTATTATTAATTGATATATTTCATATTTAGCACCTACGTCAATCCCTCTAGTAGGCTCATCAAGTAAAAGCACTTCAGGATTTGTTAGTAACCATCTTCCCATAATAACTTTTTGTTGATTTCCTCCTGAAAGACTCCTTATCTGAGTTCTAATACTTGGAGTTTTTGTTCTCATCCATTTTATCGACTCTTCCGTATCATCTTTCATGAGTTTATTGCTTAAAAACGGTCCCTTTTTATATGATTTAAGATTGGATATTACAGAATTAAATAGTATTGATTCCATTGGAAATATACCTGTTTTTCTTCTCTCCTCAGTTACAAGGGCAAAACCATTTTCAATAGCTTTTTTCGGAGTAGAGTTATCTATCTTTTTACCATTTAAATAGATTTCTCCGCTTTCAACAGTTCTATATCCAAATATTAACTCTACTAGCTCTGTCCTTCTTGATCCTACCAATCCAGAAATTCCAAATATTTCACCTTTTTTCACACTAAATGAAACATCTTCTACCGTATCTCCATACTTTCCAGTTAATCCTCTAACTTCTAATAATGTTTCTCCTGGAACATTATCTTTTGGAGGATATACATTTTCTACTTTACGCCCAACCATCTTAGCAATTATATCATTGATTTGAAGATCAGCCGCATTATCAGTTGAAATGTATTGTCCATCTCTCATAATTGTAACTTCATCAGAAATCTCTAAAATTTCACTCATTTTATGTGAAATGTATATTATACCTACACCACGATTTCTTAATGTATTGATGATATCAAATAAAATCTTTACTTCCTGATTAGTTAGAGAAGATGTAGGTTCATCTAAAACCAATATTTTCGCGTTGTATGATACGGCTCTTGCAATTTCTACAAGCTGTCTTTGTGCAACTGACAGATTCCAAGTTAATGTCCTGGGATTTATATCAATATTTAAATCACTAAAGACTTCTTCACAATAATCGTACATAGCTTTATGATTTACAAATCCATGTTTTGCTGGCACTCTTCCAAGCATCATGTTTTCCGCTACATCACGCTTCATAACCTGATTTAACTCTTGGTGCACCATGCTCACACCATTTTCCATGGCATCTTTCGGATTGTTAAAATACTTCTCTTCACCTTCGATATAAATACTTCCCGCATCTTTTTTATAGATTCCAAAAAGTACTTTCATCAATGTTGATTTACCAGCACCATTTTCGCCCATTAGCGCATGAACAGTACCCTTATGTAATGTAAAATTAACATTGTCGAGAGCTTTTACACCCGGAAAATATTTACTTATATTTTTCATTTCTAATAATACATTTTGTTCGCTCATTTTTTCTCCATTAATTTAAAAAATAGGCACACAGGCTAGTGTGCCTATTCTATAATAGAAATTATTTTGTAATTTTTTCGTAGTCCATTCTTACTGAAACTTTATCTTCATAAATCTTATAATCTGTACCATCAGTCCAGTTTTTTCCAGCAAGTTTGTTCAATATTAAATCAATTACACCTTTAGCCATTGTTTCACTATTTTGTTTTACTGTACCAGCCATTTCACCAGCTTCGATATGTGTAATAGCTTGTTCTAGAGCATCTACACCATATACAGGTATTGTTTTTGCAGGATCTCCAGAGTTAAATCCGATTTCTTTTAATGCTGATACAGCACCAAACGCCATACCATCATTGTTTGCAAAAATAACATCAATATCATCTTTACTCTTAGCTAACCATGCATCAACAGCTGTTTTTGCTTCGTCTGTATTCCAGTTAGCTACTTGCATACCAACTTCTTCAACTTGTATATTGTTATCTTTTAATACTTTAATTGATTCTTCTGTTCTTGCTACTGCTTCTGCGTTATCTAAACCACCATGTAGCATAACATATTGTAATTTTCCATCACCATTTCTATCTGCTTTATCTTTATTTTTATTCCAATAATCTAAAGCCATTTCTCCTTGATAAATTCCTGCTTGAGGAGCTACTGTACCGTAGAAAATCATTTGTTTTAAATCTTCTTCTTTAAGTGATGAAGTAATATCTCTATTCCAAAATACTGCAGGAATCTTAGAGTTTTTTACTTTTGAAATTACTTCTTCTGCAGCACCAAAGTCAACGATATTGATTAATAGTGCGTCTACATTTTTACTAATAAGTGCGTCAAGTTGTTCGTTTTGTGTTGATTGGTTTAATTGTCCGTCAACAATTTCTAACTCAAAATTATTATCTTCTTTGTCAAGTTTTTCAAAAGCTTGTCTTACTGTAGCGATATAGTTATCACCACCGTTATAAATTAAAAGTCCAAATTTCTTTGTCTTTCCGTCTTTAGATCCGCCATCACCACTCTTTTGGTTACATGCAACTAATGAAAAAATCATTACTAAAGATAAAATAAATGCCAATATTTTTTTTGTTGATTTCATATCTATCAACCCTCCTAATCATTTTATATACATATTATATTCGTTTTCATAATTTAAGTCAACCGAGATATTAAAACTATATGTAAACGTTGAATTTTAGCTATAGTTAATAATATATTACACTAAAAATCGTATTCAACTTTATTGAAATTATAATATTTTGGCATAAAAACTAATTAATTTTGCAAATAAGAAATGATAAAAAAAAGATGATGTGCAGAATAGATTTAACTAATCTGCAACATCACCTTATACTAAATTATTGAGTTATAAATCTTAATAAAATAAAGTTTAAGATAAATAAGAATGATACAATCCATAGCAATGGATGAACATCTCTTGCTTCTTTTTTAACTGTTTTTACTAAGCAATAGAAAATAAATCCTGTAGCGATACCATATGAAATGCTATATGTTAAAGCCATAAATATTCCTGAGAAAAATGCTGGAATAGCTTCTGTAATATCATCCCATTGTACTTCAGCAAATGATGCGATCATTAAGAAACCAACTAATACTAGAGCTGGCGCTGTTGCCGCTGCAGGTACTGCTGAAATGTATTTTGCAAAGAATGCACTTAATAAGAAACAAATAGCTGTAACAACTGAAGTTAGCCCTGTTTTACCACCAGCACCTATTCCGGCTGCTGATTCAACAAATGTTGTTGTGTTTGAAGTACCAAAGATAGCTCCAATTGATGTTGCTGTAGCATCTGCAAATAGAGCTTTGTCCATTTTTGATGAAAATCCTGGTTGATTTTCAAGGGCTCTTTCGTCTTCTTCTGAGAAAATACCTGTTCTTCTACCTGTACCGATAAATGTACCGATTGTGTCAAATGTATCTGACATTGAAAATGCAAATATTGTAATCAACACTAAAGGCAATTTTGAAGCATCTGTGAATAATGAAGGGATACCTTCTTTTGTAAATATTACTCCAAATGTTTGAGGCAATTGTCCAATAGCTTGTGAGAATCCCATAGTATCTGCTGTTGATGTTACTCCAAAAGGAATACCGATTATTGTAGTAGCGATGATTCCTATGAAAATACCACCTTTTACTTCCAATAAATGTAAAATGATTGTAAGTACTAAACCAATTAAAAATACATAATAAACTGGTTGATTAATTACTGATAATGCTGGGATACCTTCATTGAAATTTATCAATCCAACATTGATAAATCCTAAATAAGCAATAAATACACCAATACCTCCACCAATAGCATTTTGTAATGAATTAGGAATAGCTGTGATTATTGTTTTTCTAATCTTTGTAACGGTAATAAATATATTAATAAGTCCACAAATAAATACCATTGACAAAGCTTGTTGCCATGTAAATTTCAATTGGAAACATACAGTAAATACAAAAAATGCATTTAATCCCATACCTGGAGCTTGAGCATATGGCACATTTGCAACAAGTCCCATGACTAATGTTCCAATTATTGCAGCAATAATTGTTGCAATAAATACTGCACCCCATTCCATTCCTGTTTTTGATAAAAGACCTGGATTTACAGCTATGATATAAGCCATTGCAAAGAATGTTGTAATCCCTGCCACAATTTCTTTAGAAACGGTTGTGCCGTTTTCTTTTAGTTTAAAAAACTTTTCCATTAATTATCCTCCATTTGATAACCGATTTTGTTACATCAAAAAGTATACACTAAATACGAACATTAATCAATTATTTTTTAATATCGTTCGTTCTTTAACAAAATAAAAAACGAGCAAATTTTGCTCGCAATTTTTTATATTATTTATCAAATATTGTTCCCTTTTGAATGTCTATTTTACCGGTATCAGGGTCCATCCCTGTAATCAAAACTAATGATTTTGTATTTAATTTTTGTGTCAGTCCCTTATCGTTAAACTCGCAAATTACATAAGATGCAACAACTTTTGAGTTAAATATCTCAACGATAGATGCCATACCATTTATAGTACCGCCGCCTCTAAAGAAATCATCTACTAGCAAAATATTGGAATTTTCCTTTAAGCTTTCTCTACCAATCTCCATATTTTTTACTAAATTTGGCGCTGATTGCGACTTATATTTTACAGATACTGTAGATCCTTCAGTGATTTTACTCTCTTTTCTAGCAATTACAAATGGTATACCTAATTCCTTAGCTACAGCTTGAGCTACGCTAACTCCTTTTGTTGCAACAGTCAACACATAATCAATCTTTTCACCATAATGCTGACTAGCAATTACTTTGGCAATATTTTCCAAATATTTAGGATTTGTAATTATATCTGATAGATAGAAATATCCACCAGGCAAGATTCTTTTAGGATTATCAAGATCATTGATAAGCTCTTCAACATACATTTCTTGTATCTCTGGTTTTAACTTTGGAAAATAAATTACACCACCATTTGAACCGACTATAGTTTCAATAATACCAATATTGTTATTTTCAAAAGTTTCTTTAATAATCGCTAAATCTTCACTAATAGAAGACTTTGCTGATTCATATTTAGTTGTAAAATCTTTCAACGAGAACATCTTATTTGGATTATCTAATAAAGTGGCTGTCATATCCACTATTCTTTCACTTCTTTTTAGTTTCACTATACACCTCTTTGTCTTTTGTTAATTATAACAAAAAAATCAAAATAAATATAGTGAATGTTCGTGTTTTTTATAAAAAAGGCAAATTTTTTAAAAAAATTTTTATTTTTCTTCTTTGTATTCAAAAATTAAATCTAAAATAGTGATTTTTCCATTCGGATTAATCTTTACCGGCATATATCCTACATATCGATATCCTTCGGCAGCATTTTCATCAATTATTTCTCTATACTCTTCAAAAATATTGCTATACATTGTATATTCTTTATTAAGTGTTACGTATTTGTATTTGTACATGATAACCTCCTAAGTTACAACTACTAAACTTATTATACTTAAAATATAATATTCTTAAAGAAAAAGCAGAGAATTTAAAATTTCACTCTGCCGTTTTCAATATTTTATTTTATAAACGCTTTAATAAAAATTACTCTTTCTTCGTCTTCCCCTGGTTTAAGTACATACTCTTTAATATTTTCTGGAATGATTACAGTTTCTCCATAATAAATCAAATAATCGTCGAATTCTCCATTTAAAGATGAAATTATAGCGCTATCACCCTCAACTAAATTAAGAACATTTACACTATCATATGTTACTTGTTTATATTCTTTTGCTATGGTTATCCTTCTTGTCTCGATATCTTCGAGTTTATGAAGTCCTGTTTTTTCTTCCAGCACATACTTACCATTATTAATAATCTTAAAATCATTAATCAATTCTTCTTTTGCAAAATCATAATCTACCTTTTCATTAATTACATTCTTTCCATGCTTCAAAGAAATAGGTCGTGGCTTTCCATTTAAATCCAATCTATTCCAATCCCAAAGCTTAAATGTAAATCTATTTTGTGTTGCACTTATTTCCAACACTACAGTATTCGCTCCACTAGAATGAATAGTACCAGCAGGTATCAATATATGATCGTGTTTTTTTACTTTAAACTTATTTATATATTTTTTATCGTCAAATACATTTGATTCTTTTGCTTCCTCTAAAGCTATAAACAGTTGATCTTTAGTTATTCCATTTTTCATTCCCAAATATACACTTGAATCTTCATCTGCGTGAAAAACATAATAACTCTCATTTTGAGTATATTTTAGGCCAAAACTTCTATAAGCATAATCTAATGTAGGGTGAACTTGTAAACTTAAATTCTGACCTTTAAATGTATCTAGCAAATTAAATCTAATAGGAAAATCAGCTCCATATCTTCCAAAAACTTTTTCTCCTAATAGTTCAACAGGAAACATAAATAACAAGTTATTCCCAGGAATTTCAATTTCGTGTTCTTCTTTTTTCGCCAATATACTATTTTCTTCTAAAACTCCATCGAATATCCATGCCAAATTAACCTCATTATATTGTAATTCAAATTTGTTTTTTAAATATTGACCTCCCCAAACTCCTGGAGCAAAAAAGGGAACTAATCTAAATGGTGTATTTACAAATTCTTCTAAAATTGTTTTTAAATCATTTAGACTGATCATTTTAGACTCTCTTCCTACATCATCAGATATATAATAATCAAACTTATTTAAATTATTTATTTTAATTTGATCAGCAGCTGGCCATTCAAAAAAATATGCTCTTTTTAACTTTTGGTTACTATTCATTTCCTTAGTAACTTTCCAATTGTTTAAGCCATTTATATAATTTTTTTGTATATTTTGTCTAGTTATGTCTACATAAAATTTTAAGTCTGATTTAAACAATAACCCCGCAAGTATACCTATAAATATGGTTTTTCTTTTGTATTCATAACTTTTTATTTTTTCATTATCGACAAAATCAGAAAAGGAACTTCGAGATATTCGCCCAAATTGAGGATCATCTGTTAAATCTAAATTTATAATATTATTTATTTCTTTAGTATCAATAAAAAATTCATCAGTGTTTACAATATTCCAATGTGGAAAATTTTCTTCTAATTCCTTTATCCAAATCTGTTTGTTTATTCCAGGATAAGTTTCAAAAGCAATAAACTCTAAATCATTAATTGTAGAATTTATGAATGAGAATATTTGTTTATATCCACACAAAATTTCAATATCCGATTTTATTTTTAAAAAAGGTCTTTGTCTATACATTTTGTCTCCTATTATATATCTTCGTTGTACTCAAGTCCCCAAAGTTTTCTTACATTATCCATTACATCTAAAACATCAATTGTATATTGCAAAAATTCATTTTTTTCTGACTTTTCTAATTTTTCAGATATTGTTTCCATTTCATACTTAAATCGGTAATTATGATTTCCAATTTTTAATACTTCTTTTTCACCACCTATTTTATATAATGCCGCTTCATCAGCTTGAGGATAATCATTAATCTCAATATATCCTTCTTCATAAGCAATGACCACCCTTTTAGGCATTTTAGCTCTAAAGGTTAAAGATATAGTCGCTAATTCATCTTCTTTATTTTTCAAAATTATAGCAGATGATTCGTCAACACCAGTATCATGAATATTAACTGTAGTTTTAATTTCTATAGGCTTACTTATGAAAAAATACCTCACTAAATTAAGAGCATATACTCCTATATCAAATAAAGCTCCTCCTGCTAATTCTTTTTTGAAAAAGTATCTTTCATTAAAATTTTTATAACTTCCAAAATTAGCTTGAATCATTTTTAAGGGACCTAACTTTTTCTTAGATATCCATTCTTTTATTTCCTTATATAAAGGCATATAATGTATTGTCATACCTTCAGCTAAAAATAGATTTTTTGATTTTGCTAGTTCCACACAAATTTTTAATTGTTCCGAATTTAATACAATTACTTTCTCAGCTAGAACATTTTTTCCAGATTCCAAAGCTAACTTTATATACCTATAGTGTGTATTGTGAGGGGTTGCAATATATATGATATCTATCTCTTCATCTAAAACAAATTTAGAGTAATCATCGTATACATTTTTTATAGAATGTTTTTTTGCAAATTCTTTTCCTTTTTCTAAACTTCTAGAACATACCCCATATAAATTCGCTTTTTCTCTATTAAATTGTGTACAAAACATATTTGCGACACCGCCTGTACCAACAACCGCCCAATTAATCATTACTTTTCTCCATTTCAATTAATTTTGATATTATTTTTGCCACTCCACTTTCATTATTACTCGGTCCTACATAATTAGCTTGAGCTTTTATTTTTTTTGAAGCGTCTAACATAGCATAACTTGTTCCAGCTATCTTGAACATCCCAATATCATTTTGTTGATCCCCTATTGCTACAACTTCTTCTTTGTTTAAATTCATACTTTCTACCACTCGTCTTAAGGCATGTCCTTTATCAATATTTTTATTTAATATCTCTATATAATTATCAGAACTAACAACAATACTATATTTCTGAAAATAATTTTCAGGTATGTTTGAAATAATTCTTTCAATTTCATTTTCTTCCGCGGTAATTAACGCTTTTGTTATTCTCTTATTATTAATAATCATATCTTTAGTTTGAAAATATATTTTTAAAAATGAAATATAAGCATCCTCAATAGTATATTTCCCAATAGGATTCTTATAGGTATAAATCTTGTCATCACCTACAAAATGTATATCAAATTCATCCAAAGTTTCTTCTAGATCTATAATCTCTCTAATTTGATTTTCTGTTAAAAAATCATCCACTAAAATCTGTTTAGTTATAAGATTATAAACTGTAGCTCCGTTGTTACAAATTAAATACTCTACCACTCCATTTTTAAACTTATCTATATATGGTTTTGAAGCTTCATAACTTCTTCCTGTAGCAATAACAATTTCTACTCCTCTATCAAATAACATTTCTAACGAATTTATATTATCTTCACTCAAATTTTTATTATCATCTAAAAGAGTACCATCCATATCTATTGCAATTAATTTTAACATCTACTTCTCCACAAAATATAGCTTCGGAGTCGCAATCACAACTTCTTCGGCATTTTCTTCTATATTAATCGTTTCATTAGGTAAGACCAAAATACTCATACCTCTATTAATTTCATAACCTTCTATTCTCATTGTTCCTTTTGTAACTGTTATAGCTTGAGCTATAGCTTCAGAATTTGTATATTCTTTTTTTAATTTTGTTCTTTTCAGAGAATATGGTTTTGATTCAATATTAATATCTTTATTAAATTTCTCAATTTTTACTTTATTATTCGTATTCAAAGTTTCAATCGCATCATTAAGATGTAGTTCCCTTTTTTTGCCTAATTTATCAACTCGATTATAATCAAAAAATCTATAAGTTATATCTGTAGATTGTTGTATTTCATAAACTAATGAACCTTTTGTAAGCGCATGTAAAGTACCAGATTCTATATAAACAATATCTCCTTGATTTACATCTACTTTATCCACAACCTCTTCATATTTTCCTTCTAGTATCTTTTCTTTTATAATATTTTTATCTTTTAATTTTGATTGAGCATATATCCATCCTTTTTCTGGTTTTTCAATAAAGTACCAAGATTCACTTTTTCCAATATCTTTATTTTCTTTTGCTTTTGCATATTGATCAGTTGGATGAACTTGTATACTTAAATCACTATCTCCTGCTGTAAAGGATATAATAACCGGATAGTCAACCCCTTCCGGTAACCCAAATTTTTTTGGATTCTTTTTTACCGCTGTATACAAATCATCATTTTCATCACCATAAATTATTTTAGTTTTTATTTCTTCAATCCCACTTACACTATAAACTGATCCTATAGTTTTTATATTTTTATCTCCTGAATAAGCATATAATCTGTTTGTTCCCCATATTTTATTATTAGAAGTTGTACTCAGTATAATCATGTTTCCTCCTTAAGGAAAAAAGCATCTAAAATAGATGCTTTAATTTTTTTTTAAAATATTCCTATTACTACTCCAATTGCAATTATTGCAACTAAGGCTAAAATAACTTTTGTTGCTGACATTCTCTTTTTATTAATCATCCAATATGAGAATAATACGGATGCTAATGGAAGTAATTTTGGAAATATTCCATCCATTACTTCTTGTAAAGCTTTAGTTTCCTCACCCATTGGTATTGAGATTGCAGTAGTTAAGTTAATATTAGAAGCTGCTAAGGCTCCAACAACCATAACCCCAACAACATTAAACGCTGTAGTTATTCTTTGAGCATTTTCTCCAACCAAAGTATCTATTGAATTTATTCCTAGTTTATAACCATACTCAAATGATAAATAACTTATCAATGGTCCAATTATTCCATATGCAAATATATAAAACAAAGGTCCTAAAGCGCTGCCTCCAACCGCAAGCCCCATTCCTATTGATAATAATGTTGGAACTATAATTCCTTGTATAATTGAATCTCCGATACCAGCTAAAGGCCCCATTAATGTAGTTTTAATATTTACAGGCATTTCTTCAGGTATGTCTTCTCCTAATGCTATTTGTTCTTCCAAGGACGTTACAATACCATTAACTAGTTGACCAGTTTGAGGTTCTGTATTATAAAACATTGAATGTCTTATCATCAATCTTCTTGCAGCTTCATCATCATCCTTATAATATTTTTTAGCGAAGGGAATAAATGCATGTGCCCAAGCATGAGCTTGTAATTTTTCATAACTCATTGAAGCTAAATGCGTAAATCCCCATCGTCTCCAAATTTGTTTTCTTTCTTTTTTTGTTAGTCCTGTTTTTACATTATCATTCTTATTAATTAATTCGCTCATTTTCCACCTCACATATTAAAACAGATCATCATCTTCATAATAACTAGTTTCTTCAGTTGTTCTATTAGATGTTGTAACCAATTGTCTTCCTGTTGCTAAATATACGATATATGCCACTAACATAGAAATTAATACCACTGGAATCATTGGTAATCCAGCAAATGTAGTCAATGCAAAACCAACCATAAAATAAATAAAATGAATTTTTTCCTTAATAACAATATTCATTAACATAGCAATACCAACAGCAGGTAAAACCCCTCCTAAAATTGATATTATTTTAGTAATTACTTCTGGAGTATTATTAAGTAACCAATCTACCAATGGTTGACCAAAATAAACAGCTAAAAATACTGGAACTGCTCTAAATAAAAATGTAGTTATTGAAGGTCCATAGATATGATTAAAAGTTATACCTTTATAATCTAAATTTTCTGCAGCTTTTTGAGCTCTATTATTCCAAAATGAATATGCTGCCATTCTAGTATTATAAAATATTAACCCAAAAGTTTGACCAATCAATATAGATAGAGTAACAGCAATTGCCGGATTACCTCCCGTAGCCATCGCCAAACCTATTCCGCCGTAAGAAGCATATGTAATTTCACTATTAGTAGCACCTCCTGTTGAAAGATTAGCAATAAATACACCTTGTACAGCAACTCCACATAATACCCCTGCAGTTACATCCCCAAATGCTAATCCCATTATTAAACCAGCTACTAAAGGTCTACCAAGTATATAAAAACTTCCTGTTATACCAAACGCCCAAGGAGTTTCTATCGCTCCAAGATAACAAAATATACCAGCAATTATTGCAGGTATTAATAAATTCATTTCCATAATTCCCCCTTTTTCACTTCATTGAGTCATATATTTTTTTCATGGTTGGCCAATCCCTAATAGGATCAGAAGGTAATAATTGGAATTGTATGTTAATTCCATTATTATACATGTAGTCTAAAGCTTCATAATCTTTCTCATCAATAGCTACTGTTCTACCTAAAACCTTGGTTCCTGGTCTCGTATTCATACAACCTATATTTAATACTTTTCCAAAATCCCCACCATTTTTCATTATATTTGCAAAATTTTGAGGAGAGTCTGAAATAACAAAATAACTTTTTTTAGAATCTCTTGCCTGTGTTATTTTTGAGATTCCAATCTCTTCGTCATAAATTCCAATCCTATAATTGTCAGCAGCTACTTTTAATACTCTTTTTCTTAATGTATCACCTGCTACTTTATCACTCACCACAATAAAACCAAATAAATCTCGAGCCTTAGACCATCTTGTTGTAGTTTGACCATGAATTATACGATCATCAACTCTAACTAATGTTATTGACATTTTTTCCCCCTAAAAATTATATTTCAAAATCATCATCAATATTTTCATCAGGTATATCACTTCTAAATATACCTGATTTTCCTATCTCTACCGCTTCAATAGAAAGCTTATTCAAGTTTTCTTCTGAAGATATTTGCATGCCGATTTCTAATACCATAGGCAAATTCATCCCCGCTACCAATTCTACTTTATTAGAGTGTTCTAATTGATATTTTAAAGCAACATTGAATGGAGTACCCCCTTTCATATCTGTGAATACCAACACTCTATTATCCTTTGTTAACTCATCTAATAAGCTTTCCACCTTCTCTGTGAAAATTCCTATACCTTCGTCTGTTAAACTAATAGTTAAAATATTACTATCATCTCCAGCTATCATTCTATAACTTTCTTTTATCCCTTCTCCAAAACTTCCATGGGATAACAATAAAAGTTTCATGTGCATCTCCTTTTTAACTTAAAACATAATTATTTACATTCAACTTTTATGTAAATACATTCTATATTAGATTACGATTTCATTTTATATTACATCCCGTAAATTGTCAATATATTTATATATTTTTTATTACTTAGTTAATTAATCCTTGACTATACCAACATTTAGTAGTATTATTTATTTGTGAATCATATGTTATTACATATAAAAATAAAAATAAAGGCGGATAATATGAAGAAAAGATATACAATTGATGATTTAAGTAGAATGATTGACCATACAAATTTAAAAACTGATGCAACAAAAGAAGACATGAAAAAACTTTGTGAAGAAGCAAAAACTTATCATTTTAAGATGGTTGCAATTAACCAAGTGCAAACAAAAATCTGTAATAAATATCTAAAAGATACAGATATACACGTGGGGGCGGCTATTGCCTTTCCTTTAGGCCAAACTACAATCGAATCAAAAGTTTTTGAAACTAAAGACGCCATAAACAATGGCGCTACTGAAATTGATTATGTTATTAATTTATCCGAAGTAAAAGAAAAAAATTGGGATTACATTAAAGATGAAATGCAAAAAATAGTTTCTATATGCAGAGACTCACATGTAATTTCTAAAGTTATTTTTGAAAATGCTTATTTAAATAATGACGAAATAATCAAACTTTCCGAAATCGCTAAAGAGATAAAACCAGATTATATAAAAACTTCTACAGGCATGGCAAAATCAGGTGCAAAAATAGAAGATGTAAAATTGATGAAAAAAATTGTTGGAGATAATGTTAAAGTAAAAGCCGCTGGAGGCATTAGAGATGTAGAAACATTCTTAGATATGATTAGAAATGGCGCTGAAAGAATAGGTTGTAGTCAAGGAATTCCAATAATTGAAGAACTAAAGAAAAAATTTGAAAGAGAAGAGATTGACTTTATTGAAATATAGTATATTATATAGATATGAATAATTATAAGACATTACACGAAAAAATCTCGGCAGATTTACGAAAAAAAATATTAGATAAAGTATATAAAGTTGATGAAATGATTCCAAAAGAAATTGATTTAGCTGATCAATATGGAGTTAGTAGACCAACAATAAGACAAGCTATTCAAACTTTAGTTGATGAAGGATATCTTGAAAGAATAAAGGGAACAGGGACATTTGTAAGGAAGAAAAAAATAAATCAAGATTTCATACATAATATAAAAAGTTATGAAGACCAGATGAGATCTAAAGGATTCACACCTGTCACAAAAGTAATAAATTTTTCAATTGAAAAAGCAAATGAAGAAATAGCTGACAAACTAAACTTAAATGTTGGAGATTCTATCTATTCATTAACAAGATTAAGATACGCAAACGATGAACCAGCTGTGTTTGTTATAACATATATTCCACTACATTTATATAAAGATTTAATAAATGTTGATTTTTCAAAAGTAAGTCTTTATGCTACTTTCGAAAAATACAATAGACCTATTTACGCTGTTGAACGTGAATTAAATGTAATAAAATCTAATTATATGTCTAGCGCAATGCTAAATATACCAGTTGGTGATCCTCTGTTTTATTTCAAAACCATAGGCTATTCTAAAGATAAGGAAGCTATTGAATATTCTATCTCATGGTATAGAGGAGACTATAATAGTTTTGAAGTAAGAATTAATATGTGATGAGATATAAAATAAACATTAAGATTGATAACTCTATGGATATGTTCTAGGAGGAATAATATCCATAGAGTTGTTGTTTATTAGTTTATAGTTAAACTTTTTTGATAAACTATCAATCATAATAATCTGTAAACTATATCTCTTAATCAAATTTCAACACTGAAACACCCACCGACTTAGGTCCAGCATGGACACCAAGCACTGGTGTTAACTGTGTCCTTATCACAAGTTTTGCTTTATCAAATTGCGCTTTCAACTTTTCCTCTATTTCTCTAGCTTCTTCATCATTATCGCCTGAAAACAGCGCAATCCAATAATTTTCTGAATTACCAATACATTCTTTTATACTATTTACTAGAGCCATCTGGCTGTTATTTTTACCTCTTTTTTTATCAATAACTACTATTTCTCCATCAACTGATTTTAACAATGGATGGATATTTAGAATGTTTCCCAATAAACCAGCATATTTGTTAAATCTTCCACCTTTTACTACATATTTTAACGTCCTAAATAGAGCGAAGATATCAGCATTTTTCATATCTTTTTCAATATCTTTAATTATCTCTTCAACTGATTTATCTCTATTTCTATTAATTGCAGCATGAATGGTTATAAATCCTGCACTTGATCCAATCTGAAGCGTATCGATTATATGAAAATTAATCCCTTTATAATACGACTTAATCGAATTATAAAGATTAAACATTCCTGTAAGTTTAGATGAACTAGTTATCATGATAGCATCAGTATATCCCTTATCCTTCAATCTATCCAACTGTTTGGTTACACTTTGCGGAGAAGGTACACCAGTTGTCAAAATATCATATTTTTCCATCGTCTTATAAAAAGACCTCGAGTCAATATCTACCTGATCAGTATATTCATTGTCTCCCATTTGAATCTGATAAGGAATGATTTCTATACCAAATTCTCCTCCTAATTCAAACGTTAAATCCTGTGTTGTATCACCAAATATTGCTATTTTAGCCATTATCTTTACCTCTTATATTTTCTATACCATTTTTTCTTATTATTAAATTGCCTAATAACTTCATGCTATACGCATAGGCAATTGAAGCAACGCCTACTTCTTTACTTGATATTTCTTTATTTTCAATTGTAAAATTTCCATCTTGGTCCATTGATTTATAAAGTGACTGAATATTTTCAGTTAAAATCTTTGAGAAACTATTAAAAGATTTTTCTACAGTCATTTGTTTGAATGCTAAGTTAAATCCTTTATTTATATTTTCAATAGAAATAACTTGCTTATAGATAGAAATAACAATCAATTTTGCAATATCTTCTCTATAATAAAGTCTTCCTTCACTTCTATCTAATAAACCCCATCTTCTGTAATTTTGAATCATTGTATTAGTAATAATTGGTTCCTCAATGTAAATATCTTTAAGACATGATTCTATATATTTTATTGTTCCACTACTTCTTAGCCCCTCATTAGGTAGATCTTCCCATTTTGGGCATTGGAAATTTATTAAATTTTTCAATTTTTACCTCACAATTCTTCTTAATTATCTTGTTATCATAACAAGATAATAGAAATGATATCAATAAATTCCTTTTATGTCAATATATATTTTAAATACTTTTTTATTATATTTTAAATATTTTTATACTTTTGTCACTTTTTTGAAATACGTTTTTTTACAGATTTTATCTTATTTTTTACATACATTAACTTATTTCTTATCATTTTTATGAAAATTATTATTTACACTTGTTTCATCTAAAAACTCTATGGGTAGCAATACAGTATCAACAGGCAGTTCATTAGTTGATTGAAAATAGCACATATAACTCATATAAACTCAGAATTTAGGGGGGAGTAAAAAATGAGAAACTATGAAGTATTCAATACAGAACAAGAATTGTTAGATAGAATCCAGCAATTACAAGAAACTGGATACCAATATTCAGAATTTGAGGTTTATACTTCAAATGAATTGAGCGAAGATAGCGAATATTACTATGATGTTAATAAACATGATGGTGAGGCATCTTTTGTAGATAAAGTCGCAGCATTCTTTACAGGTGAAGATCCTGAAGAAAGAGTATTTAGTAAGTATGAATGGGATGAAGATTCAAAAGAGCAAGCAAAAAGAGCCATTGACAATGGATTATACGTTTTAGTAGTTGATAGAGAAGGTTATTACGAAAATGAAGAAAACTTCAGATATTTAGATAATCCAGAAAACAGAGAAAATGATTATATAAATAATCCTGAATATACAGGTGATGGTTATGTAAACAATCCTGAATACAACAGAGATGATGTAATTGCAGATAAGGAAATAGGTAATGAAAGTCCTACAAAAAAAAATAGAAGAGAGTTAACTGACGAAGATGAATTATCTGTTGAAAATTACACATTATATAATGAAGATGATGAAGAATTAGATTATGATGAAGAAGAAGACGATTTATTATAATCTTTAATTACAAAATGTAAAAGGCTGTAAATTTTTACAGCCCTTTTATTTTGCATATTTTAAAAGTCAAATTAAATAATTCCTACGCTTCACAAGCTAAACAAACTGAAGTTTGATAGAATTTTTGTGCAGCATTTGTACTATGTTGATAATATAATGTCTTTATACCATTTTCCCAAGCGTAAAGATGTAAATCGTTTAATTCTTTAGCTGAGGTTTTTGGATTAACCATGATATTTAAGGATTGTCCTTGATCAATATATTTCTGTCTAACACTTGCTTGATTTAACACTTCATATTGATTTATTTCTGAGAATGTCTTAAATACATCTTTTTCATGTTCTGTCAAATAGTCCAAATGTTGAACTGATCCATCATGATTTCTAATATCAATCCAAGTTTCTCTTGTATCCTTACCATATTTTGCTAAAACTTCTCTTAAATATGGATTTTGAACAGTAACTTTTGCTTTAGCAACATCTTTAACATAGTTGTTTGACCACAATGGTTCAATAGATTGAGAAGTTTGTCCTAAAATGAACGCTGAAGAAGTAGTTGGTGCAACAGCCATTAATGTTGAATTTCTTCTGCCAGTACCTTTCATAAATACTGGTTCACCAAAGATTTTTGCTAATTTTTTAGTTGCTTCTTCTGCTTGTTCTCTTATAGTCTTAAAGATATTTTCATTTAAAAGACTTGCTTCAACAGATTCAAATGGAATCATCTTAGATTGTAATAATGAATGCCATCCTAAAACCCCAAGTCCTAAAGCTCTATTTTCCAATGCAAATTTGTACGCTCTTCTCATAAAGTGGAATGCATCATTGTATTCCCTATTTTCTGAATCCCTCAATTTTTCAAGCTTTTCAATAAAATCTGTCATCACGGCATCTAAGAAGAATATCATAGTTTCAACTGCATCTGTATCTTTCCATTCGTCAAAATGTAAAGCATTCATACTGGAAAGATTACATACGAATGACCATTCTTCATTGTCTGGTAATGCAATTTCTGAACACAAATTAGAATGTGTGATTGGCTTATCTTTGTACCATTCTGGCTTATTGTTATTTACTGTATCAGTAAAGAATACATATGGGTATCCCATTTCAACACGGCGTTGCAATAATTTTGCCCATGTTTTACGTTTATCTTTGTCACCGCCAATCATTCCTAATAACCATTCATCCGTAACAGTTACACCATGATTTAAGTTTTGGATTTCATTTCCTTCAACACCAATTTCTAAAAATTCATCTATATCTGGATGACCAATTGGCAAATATGGAGCAAATCTACCACGTCTAGCGGATCCTTGACTTACAGTATCTGTCATTTGTTCAAATAACTTCATGAAATGCACGGCTCCAGAAGACACCCCATTATTTGTAATGGCTGCCCCTCTTCCTCTTACATCTCCGAAGAATCCTGAAGTACCTCCGCCATATTTTGACATCATACCAACTTCACTTGATGAGTATAAAATACCTCCCATATCGTCAGAAATATATGAACCAAAACATGAAATTGGTAGGCCACGGCTATTACCAAAATTTGTCCAAACAGGTGTAGATAATGAATAATATCCCTTACCTAAATATCCATAAAATTTATCTGCAAATCCTTCAATTCCTAAGTTTTTTTCTGCAGTTTCTGCAATTTCTCTTAATCTTTCTTTTGCAGTTTGCTCTTCACCTAAATATCCACGACTAAGGAATAGTTGACTATTCTCTGTTAGCCAGTAAAAATCTTCTCTCATTATTGTCTCCCTAAATAATTTTAAAACAAATCATCAGCTGTAATGCTTCTTGATCTCTTTGTGTAGTTTACAGATCTCTTTTCGAAGAAGTCTACATGTTTTGTAGCTACTACTTCATCATCAAACCAGTCAGTTTTTTCAACTTCTTTTTCATCAACATCAAAAATTCTTTCAAGCCCAATTGCTTCTAAAGAATTATTTAATCTATTTTTAATAAACTCTTGAACTGTATATCTTGGCATAAATGTTAATTCACCATCTTCAAAAATCCAATCTAACACTTCATGTTCTGATTCGTACGCTTCATGTACCAATGCGTAAATATCTTCCGCCATTTCATCATCGAACCATTTTGGTTTTTCTTCTCTAATTGTATTAATCAAATCAACACCAAATTCTCCGTGTAATTGTTCTTCTTTTGAAGTAGCTTCAATAACATTAGAAATACCACTAAATAGATTACTATATTTATTAAATGACATAATAATTAAAAATTGACTAAATAGAGAAATGTGTTCAATAAACGCTGAGAATAACAATACTGCTATTGCAAAATCTCTATCATTTCCTGTTCTAGAATATTCATTGTGTTTTTTCAAATAATTAACACGTTTACTCAATGCAGGTATTTCATCGATCTTTTCAAATTCACTATTTAATCCCAATAATTCCAACAAATGCGCATAAGCATCACTATGTCTAACTTCTGATTCTGCGAAAGTATGTCCAACATTTGCTAACTCAGGTTTAGGTAATCTCTTATATAAATCACCCCAAAACTCTTTAACATCCACTTCAACTTGAGCAATAGCAAGCATTGAATTCTTTATAGCAGTTCTTTCATGAGGTTGTACATTTACTTTATAATCTTGAATATCAGAAGTAAAATTATATTCTGTATGCAACCAGTAAGAATGTTGAATAGCTTCTTTGTACGCTTCTAACTCTGGGTATTCATAAGGTTTTAAATTTTTTCTTGGTTTAAAAATATCTCTTCTACGTTCTTTTTTTCTCTCTTCACGATATAAAATATATTTCTTAGCAGTACGAGTATGCTTGTTTAACATCAAAACTTCTTCAACCTTATCTTGAATAGTTTCCACGTCAACACTTACTGTATTAAATGAATCCACAACTTGACTTGCAGCATCCAGAATATCTTGAGTTGTCATCTCTTCAGTTTCATGATTAGCCTTAGTAATCGCAATAATAATCTTTTCTTTATTGAAATCTACAACTTCACCATTTCTTTTTATTACAGTTTTAATCATTCCCATCTCCTAAACATACTTTAAAATATCATTATATTCTTCAAATTCTATAATTTCGCCATCAATTTCTATTTGAGGTAATTGTCTATATCCCTTTGCTAAAAGATTTTGACGAGCTTCTTCATTTTCACTAATATTTAATTCTTCATATGGAATTTGCTTCATAGCCATCCATTTTTTTAACATAGCACATTTACTACAACCAGTATTACTATATAATTTAATTTGCTTTTCCATAATTCTCTCCCCTAAAATTGTTTCGCTATGTATTATATTACACTAAAAACATACCCTACTTCAAAAATTTTCTTGGATAAAAATATTAATACTCCACTCATCCTCTCAAACGTTGAAATTTCACCATCTAAACTATATATCGCGTTTTATTTTTCTAAATACACTATATATAGTCTTATATTTATACTTTTAATAAATTTCATTAAAGCTTTACTTTCCTCAATTCTACAAATCTTTAAACAATATTTTTATCTTTGCTAATCAACTCATTAAATATCTATACACCAAAATATTTTAAAAAAATAAAAACTCTAAACCTATATTTTACAAATTTGTTATAGTTTAAAGTTTCACACAAATATTTACAATAAATCATCTCTAAAAGAACTAAATAAGGAACTTTTTTATAATCCTCTCCACATTTTTTATATCGAATGTCATATTTGAACTTTCAAAACTAAAAAATAAATTTTCACCATAATAAATTCCATTCCTAGCATAAAGCTCAATCTTTTTAATGAAATTATTTACATACTCAGGTTTATCCATCATACCAAAATGTTCCCAATAAACTACCTTATCAGAATTCTTAGGCATAATAGTAAAATCAACATATATTACCTCACCATTCTCCAAATATAGAGGCTTCTCATATATATACTCCACCCCATAATCCGTAAAAATATCTCCTAATATTTTCTCCGACTTCGATCTTACCCTCTCTCCCTTTTTAGTATAAATCTCTATACTTTCAAAAGGAAATTTAGAAACCTGATATTCCTCATTCCTCCACTTTTCAAACCTCTGATCCCAAGTCGGAACAATCATATTTATCAATTCCCTTCTCTCTGGAATCAAACTATAATAAAAATCTTCTATATTTTTGTTTTCATAACTATCAATCAAACCATTAAGTAAACTTAATCGTTCCTCAATAATCTTACTTACTTTATTATAAAAAGATTTATTAGCAAGCTCCTGCGCAATAGAAAGATCTTTTTTAGGAATATAGACTCTCTCAAGTTCTTTAGTTTGGGGATTAATCAAGCATTTGTAGTATTGGGTGTATTTGTTGTTATTCTTAACAGCTAAATATTCGTTATCTTTTATGTTAATGTTTTTCATTAAGTTCTTTATTTTTTTATCTAAATCGGAATATTTTTTAACTTCTTTTTTCAATGTTTCTAATAATTTCATTTTATACCTCGTAATATTATATTTATAATACTATTATGATATATTTTTGTAATTTATTGAATGTCATTATTATTAACTACTTGTAACATTTTAAATTTTCCTGATTATTTTGTGTTTTTTATTTTTATCAGGAAAGTTTTTCTTCCATTTTTCCTGATTATTTCTGATTTTCCATTTTAATCAGGAACACTTTTTTTAGTTTTCCTGATTATTTTCAATTTTCCGTTTTAGTCAGGAAAAATTTTTGTCCATTTTTCCTGATTATTTTTAATTTTCCGTTTTAGTCAGGAAAAATTTTTCTCTGTTTTTCCTGATTATTTTTAGTTTTTCGATTTAATCAGGAAATTTATCCTTTTTCTTTTCCTGATTATTTTGAGTTTCTTGATTTAGTCAGGAAATTGAAGCTCCATCTTTTCCTGATTATTTTGAGTTTCTTGATTTAGTCAGGAAATTTATCCATTTTCCTTTCCTGATTATTTTCAGTTTCTTGATTTAATCAGGAAATTTACCCATTTTCTTTTCCTGTTTTTTTTCAATTTTCTATTTTAATCAGGAAACTCTAGAATTATCCATTTTACACATGTAAACCCCAAAATTCCCTCTACTATCCATTCCCGCTACATAAAAAAAACATCAATATCCGTCGGAGATTGTCCTAACAGATATTGATGAACATTTATTATACTATTCCTAAAGTAAATTCTAGATCTATTCCATCTTTTATTTGATCCCATGTTAATTTTGTGGCTTCAAATTTTTCGCCATTGATTTTCTTATCAATGATGAATTTTTTATGATGGTAATTTTCGTTTACTTTAATATTTATTTTATTTCCATTAAATAATGTGATAGTTGCTTTGTTCCAGAATGGTATACCTAGTTGGTATTCATTTGAACCTGGACAGAATGGATAAAATCCTAGGCTGGAGAAAATGTACCATGCTGATGTGGATCCATTGTCTTCATCTCCTGGGAATCCTTTGAAGTCATATCTAAAGTAGTTAAGTAATAGCTCTTTTAGAATTATTTGTGCTTTTTTTGGTTTATCTACAAAATTATATAGATATGGCATGTGGAATGATGGTTGGTTTGAAATAGCATGGTGTCCAAAGTTTGCCATTCCAAATTCTCGCATTTCGTGTATTTCATAGCCATAAGCCCCAAATTTATATTCTGATTTTGAATTGGAGATTTCATCAAGTTTTTTTTCAAACTCTTCTTTTCCTCCAAATTCTCCTATTAGTCCTTCTACATCATGATAAACATTATAAGAGTTTTGATAAGCGGATCCTTCGGTATAAGGAGAACCCCAATTTAGTGGATCAAAGTCTTTGTCAAATTGTCCATCTTTACTTTTAGCTCTCATAAATCCAGTTTCTTTATCAAATATATTTTTATAATTTTGTGTGTAGGAATAATATTTTTCTGCTATATCTTTTTTTCCTAGATTTTCAGCAACTTTAGCTATGGACCAATCGGATAAACAGTTATCTAGGGTTTGATTTACGGATTCATGTATATCAGAAGTTACATAACCATGTTTTCTATAAGCTTCTGTGCCAGCTCTACCATAGGTGTTTTTACCGGATGGAATTTCTGCACCTTTTATCATAGCTTCTAGTAATTCTTCCATGTATTTTTCACCAATATTTTTTGATGAAGCTTCAGCAATTACATTATCAACTAATGTGCCAGGCATCAAGCCTCTTTCATCAGGTGATAGCCATTTTGGCAAATATCCTGAATTTCTAAACTGGTTTACATAACCTTCTAAAATGTCTTCAAATATTTCTTGATCAATTAATGAAAATAGTGGGAATAATGTTTTGTGTAAATCCCACATTCCCATATTTGTGAACATTTTTCCTTCTTTTACAGATTTTGATAAAGTGTCATAATATACATCTTTACCATTTTCATCAATTTCATAAAATCTCATTGGGAATAAAAATGCTCTATAAACCGCATGATAAAACATTCTCTCTTGCTCTAATCTATCATATGGCTCATATTGATCATATTCACTAGCAGGATTAACATTTTCTACATCAAATTTATCAAAATATTTTTGCCATTTTGATGCAGAATCTTGCAATGTTTCTTCAAAATCTTTATTCATTCTGCTATGGTTTAATTTAGCTTGTTCTAATGAAATAAATGAAGTCGAAACATAAAGTTCCTTTGAACCTTCTATCACATATCTATCTTTTTCTAATTTTTTTAGTGAATGTTTCTCACTGGAAATTACAATATACATTGTAAAATTTTCATCTTCAGATCCAGAAAAATTAACCACTTTTCCAGAAATCAAGCCATCTTCTGTATCTAGATGTAGCTGTTTACCTTCTAAAATATATTTAGGTTTGTCTACTTCATATTTAACTACCACTGAATCAACTGATGCTGTGACAAGTGCAATTTCTCCATCTTCAAAATATATTTCATTATAATGTGGTAAGAATTTTGAATCGACAGAATTGTATTTTCTTTCTTTTGTTGATTCATCTTTTGAAGGTAAAATTGTGAATGAGCTATAGTCTCCCATCCATGGACTTGGTTGATGTGTTATTCTAAATCCCTCAAATTTTAAATGATTTGGATTAAACCACCAAGATCCACCTTCTTTATTAGTTTGAACTGCTACATAGTTCATTCCGAATGGTACACCTGTCATAGGTAATGTATTTCCGTTTGAAAATTCATAAATACTATCTGTACCTATTCTTGTATCTGTAAATTTATATTTTCTAAATTGCTCTAAAAATTTGTTATTCATATCATTCCTTCTTAATTTAAAGTGGTATCAATAATTTACTTGCATTTAAATATACAGAATAAAGAATAGGCAGATTTTCATAAATAGAATTATTTATTAAATAATTTCTTCTTTGTTATTTTTCTTTTTTAAAAATCCTACAGCTAATAAACTTAAGCCAGCAATAGCTACAATTGAACTATATAAGACAATATCATTATTATCTCCAGTTTTTGGATTTTTCATTGATTTATCTTTATTTGCTTTTGCATTTAGATTTTTATTTGGCATATCTTTTTTGGATTTTCCAGATTCTTTCATCTGCATATTCTTTTGAGCTTCTGGTTTATTTTCTTTTTGTTTATTAGAAATATTTTGATCGTTTTGTTTTGGTACTACCATATCTTTGTGATCATTTTGTTTTGGTTTTTCTGGTAATACTTGATCTTCTTCTTTTGGTTTTTCTTCTTTTGGATCTAGTTTATTTATAATATCAAGTTTTATTGGAGAATGGAATTTAGCTTTGATTCTATCTCCTACACTATGATAATCTTTTTCAAAATCTTCTTTATTTTTAAATTCCACAAGTCTAACATGATTTTTTCTAGTGAAATCTTCTAAATCTTTTCTAATCTTAATTTCTCTTTGTTTTGCAGCTTCATTTGTAGCTTCATCATATTCCTTATAATCAAATAGAGTGAAACCTTCTAAAGTTACTTCTTTTGATTCACCTGCAATATATCCAGAAGGAGCTTTAGTTTCTTTTATTTTGAATGTTTCTATATTTACATTAAAGAAATTAACTTCTAAATATTTATCTTTTATAGTTATATTGAATCTAATTTCTGCTAGTTTACTAGGTAATAATCCTACTAAAACTTGTTTTTTATCTGAAGTGATTTTGTCTGTTGCATCTTCGTTATTTAACATGCTTAAAAGACCTTCATTAAATATTTCTTCAAAATTTGGATCAAAATAATCGCCATGAGCTAAATGTCCATTTAATGGAAATCTTGAATGATATTCAATCTTAAATGGGGAATGATGCATATAATTTAGCGGAACCTTTACCTATTCTTCCAAGAGTTTCATTGTTAAAAGTTTTAAATTGAAGCTTTTCACCACTTTCATTGTAGACTTCAAATTCAGCATTCTCTAATTTTGTACTTTTTTCATCAATTTTATTAAGTTCAAACAGCTTGTAGCCAAATGTGTCTATACCACTTTGTTCTTGCGCATTAACTTTTGTACTTAAAGTTGTAGATGATAATAACATAGATACTAATAATATAAAAACAAATAATTTTTTTGTTTGTCTCATTTTTACCTCCTTGTCTAATACCCTGTTTTATTATTTCTTTATGTGTTCTTACCTAATAATTTTGGAATTATATTAAGTATTATTCGTTATATAAATATTTAACGCTAAACACAGTAGTTTAATTATAATCTTGACATTATAATTTATCAATAAAATATTATATGATTTTTATATAATAATATTGATTTAATTGAACGACACAGGATATTCGTCTATTTTTCGGAGATTTTTTTCAGACAAATATTAGTATAAATGTAAATTTTTTGTCACATTTTTGTTAATTATTAGTATCTATTATATGAATAATAACTCAACTATTTATTATTCACCTTTATCCCTAGTTCTTCTCTAAATTTTTTAATTACTTTCTTTTCAAGTCTTGAAACAGTCATCTGACTGACATCAAGCTTCTCAGCTATGGCTACTTGAGTCATTTTCTCAAAATATCTATAAACTACAATTTTCTTTTCGATATCAGTAAAATTATCCATCGCACCACGAATAAATGACATATCATCAACTAATTGATAATTTTTATCTTCTTCACCTAGTAAATCTGCAAAACTAACTTCCCTATCTTCAGAGGAAGTATCTAAGTTTTTGTCAATAGATTGTGGTGAATAAACTTGTGATGCATCCATTGCTTCAATAATCTCTTCTGATGAAACTTCCAATAATTCTGCAATCTCATCAATACTAGGATTTTTCTTAAGTCTTTGAGTTAACTCAGCTTTAGCATTATTTACCCTCTTTGAAAGCTCTTGAATTCTTCTTGGTACTCTAATTACCCAACCCTTATCTCTGAAATATCTCTTGATTTCTCCAGTTATAGTAGGTGTAGCATAAGAAGAAAATTCAAAACCTCTATCGACATTAAATCTGTCAACAGCTAAAATTAACCCAAGTGAAGCTATTTGATATAAATCGTCATATTCAATACCTTTATTTGCATATTTTTTTGCTAAAATTTCTGCAATATAAAGATTTTTTTCAATTAGAGAATCACGGATAATTTTAATTTTTCTTTTCACCTTATCAAGTTCTTTTTTATTTTTTTCATTTAGATCTGATTTCTCAAGCTTTTTTTCTTCTTCTCGAAGCGTCTGTAACCTCTTAAAATCATCATAATCTCTAATTTTATTATCCGAGTTTTTGTTTTCTTTCATATCATGCCTATTCTTTGTTTATAATTACAGTTATCTTCTCATCTTCCAATTGTAAATCGTCTGAAAGGTATAAAAGTATTTGCTTTTTGATTTCAAAATTAGCATCATTTAAACCTTCCTCTTTTTCAATCTTGTTTCTAACAAAACATATACTTAATCCCTTTTCTGATAAATCGAAATTAACTAATATTCTATCATTATCAGGCAATAGATAAGTAAAAATTTCAGAAACAACAACTTTTACATCTTCAACTTTATCAATATCAAATCCTACTTTATTAGCTATTGAAGCTGTTGATAATCTTAACATTTGTAAATATTGAGGATTTGATGGTAAGTCAATTTTTATATTATCCATTATTCCTCCATGTTGAAAATTTTATCTAATTCTGTAATCTTAAATAGTTTAGCAATATTTCTGTTAGCATTTTTTACAGTCAAACTTCTATCTTTTTTCTTAACATCATTATAAACAGTCATAATAGCACCAATTCCAGTAGAATCAATGTATTCTAAATCTTTTAAATCGATAATCACATCTTTATCTATATTTTCATATTTTTCTAAAATATCATCCTTAAAAGTTTCTACAGAATTAATGTCTAAATCTCCTGAAAGAAATACATTTAAATTTTCTTCCTCTTTGTAATCTATATTAAAAGCCATAATTTCCCCCTATTATTATTCAGCTTCTTCAATATACTTTGCACATGCTACGATATTTTCTTCATCTGACCTTACTTTTTTCAATCTTACACCTTGAGTCGCTCTTCCCATTGTTGAAATATCTTTAACATTCAGACGGATAACTTCGCTATTTGCTGATACAAGCAATACTTGATCTTCCATATTCACAAGCTTAGTTGAAACAATCTTACCAGTCTTATTTGTTAATTTATAAGTCTTAACACCTTTTCCAGATCTCTTTTGAGCTTTATAGTGTTTGATAAGTGTCTTTTTACCATATCCTTTTTCAGTAACAATAAAGATATATTCATTATCGTCAATTATTGCAGCATCCACAACTTTATCACCTTTTGATAATGAAATTCCTTTAACACCTTGGGCTGTTCTACCCATTGGTCTAACATCATCCATTTCAAATATGATTGATTGACCATTTTCAGTTACCATCAATATCTTAGAATCATCTTGTACTTCACGCGCCGCAATTAACTCGTCACCTTCAGTTAATGTAATCGCAATGATACCTGTTGTTCTAATATTTAAGAATTCACTTGAGCTCATTCTCTTGATCTTACCATTTCTTGTAGCAAGAACGATATATTTATCTTCATCAAATTCATCAATCGCAATAACAGCTGAAATACTTTCATCAATATCTAATTGAAGAATGTTAATAATCGCTTGTCCTTTGGATTGTCTCTTACCTTCTTTAATCTCGAATGCTCTCTTCTTATAGACTTTACCTTTATTTGTAAAGAATAGAATTGTGGAATGTGTACTTGTTACAATAAGATTTTGAACGAAATCATCATCCTTAGTGGTCATACCTGTAACTCCACGTCCACCTCTATTTTGAACTTTATAAGTATCAGCAGGTAATCTCTTGATGTAACCTTGATTTGTAAGAGTAATGATAACTTCTTCTTCTTCAATTAAATCTTCTTCTTCAACATCACCCACTGCAGATTTTATTCTAGTCAATCTTCCATCAGCAAATTTTTCCTTAATTTCAAGAAGTTCTTCTTTAATTAAATCCATTAACTTAGATTCATTTGCTAAGATTTCTTTTAAGTCTTTAATTAAAACTTGTAATTGAGCATATTCTTCTTCAATTTTTTCAACATTTAGTCCAGACAGTCTCTTCAATTGCATGTCCAAAATGGCTTGCCCTTGAATGTCTGTTAAACCAAATCTCTTAGTGAATTCTGCTTTAATATCATCATCGTCGTAATTTGATCTAATTATTTTAATGATTTCATCAATATTATCATAAGCTATTCTCAAACCTTCTAAAATGTGAGCTCTAGCTTCTGCCTTATCTAAATCAAATTTTGTTCTTCTTGTAACAACTTCTTTTTGATGTTCAATATAATAATGAATTAGTTCTTTTAAGGATAAAACTTTTGGTACACCATCAACAAGTGCTAAGTTGATAATACCAAATGTTGTACTCATTTGTGTTTGTTTATATAAATTGTTTAATACTACATTTGGATTTGCATCTCTCTTAGTTTCAATGACAATCCTTGTACCCATTCTATTAGATTCATCTCTTAAATCAGAAATACCTTCAATCTTTTTATCCTTAACTAAATCAGCAATACTCATTACTAATTTAGATCTGTTAACTTCATAAGGAATCTCTGTAACTACTATAACATGCTTACTTTTATATTCTTCAATATGAGCTTCCGCTCTTAACTTAACTTTTCCCCTACCTGTCTTGTATGCATCTATAATTGGTTTTTTACCCATAATATTTGCACCAGTTGGGAAATCAGGCCCCTTAATATGTTTCATAAGACCTTCAACTGTGATGTCATTGTCATCGATATAGGCAATACATCCATCAATAACTTCACCTAAATTATGTGGCGCCATATTTGTAGCCATACCAACAGCGATACCTGATGAACCATTTACCAATAGATTTGGAAATCTTGCTGGCAATACTTTTGGTTCTACCTCTTCTTCATCAAAGTTAGGTTGGAAATCAACAGTATCTTTATTGATATCTTTCAACATTTCAAGAGTTAGTTTTGTCATCCTAACTTCTGTATAACGTTGAGCAGCAGCCCCATCACCATCCATTGAACCAAAGTTACCTTGACCATCAGCTAATGGATAACGTGTACTAAAATCTTGTGCAAGTCTTACAACAGCTTGATAAATAGCAGAGTCACCATGAGGGTGAAATCTACCCATTACTTCCCCTACAAGTCTTGCAGATTTTCTGTGTGGTTTATTTGGTAAAAGTCCTAATTGATTCATACCATATAATATTCTTCTGTGAACTGGTTTTAACCCATCTCTTACATCTGGTAATGCTCTTGCAACAATAACAGACATAGAATAATCAAGATAGGCTTGTTTCATTTTTTGCTCAATATCTTGAGGTATAATATTCACATGATTAAATTCTGACATTAAGTCCTCCTATCTTTCTATGCATCAATATTTGTTGCAAATTTAGCATTTTCTTCTATAAATTCTCTTCTTGGCTCAACTTTATCACCCATTAAAGTATTGAAAGTATCATCAAGAGTAATTGACTCATTGTCAATTTTCACTTGAATCAACACCCTATGTTCTGGATGCATAGTTGTTTCCCAAAGTTGCTCAGCATTCATTTCACCAAGCCCTTTATATCTATTAATCTTATAATTTTCACCTTTAATGTTTTCGATGATTGATTTTAATTCTTTTTCATCATAAACATATCTTTCTTTTTTACCTTGAGTAACCTTAAATAATGGTGGTTGAGCAATAAATACATTTCCATTTTCTATCAATGGTCTCATATATCTATATAAGAATGTAAGTAATAATGTATCAATGTGTGCCCCATCAACGTCGGCATCAGTCATCAATATGATTTTTCCGTATCTAAGATTTTTTATATCAAAATCTTCTCCAATACCAGTACCAAACGCTGTTATTAATGCTTTTATTTCTTCTGAACTTAAAACTTTTGCTATTCTAGCTTTTTCAACATTTAAAATTTTACCTCTAATTGGTAAAATTGCTTGATATTTATTATCTCTTCCCAATTTAGCGGATCCACCAGCGGAATCCCCTTCGACTATAAACAATTCATTTTCAGTTATATCTGTCGATTGACATTCAGCCAATTTACCTGGCAATGTTGTGCTAGATAAAAGTGAATTTTTATTTCTGGATAAATCACGAGCCTTTTTAGATGCTACTCTCGCTCTTCTTGCGCTTTCACATTTATCCATAATCTTTTTAGCGATTTTTGGATTTTCTTCTAAATACTCAGACAATTTTTCAGAAACAAAAGTATCAACGATACCTCTCATTTCAGAAGAACCAAGCTTTCCTTTAGTTTGCCCTTCGAATTGAGGATTTGATAATTTTACAGCTATTATAGCAGTGATACCTTCTCTAATATCTTCCCCAGAGTAATTTTCATCTTTTTCTTTCAAGAAATCATACTCTCTAGCATAATTGTTGATAGTTTTTGTTAAACCAGATCTAAAACCAGTAAGATGAGTACCACCTTCCCCAGTTAGCACTGTATTCGCAAATGATAAAACATTTTCTGAATATGAATCTGTATATTGCATTGCAAAATCAACTTCAGAACCATCAACCATTCCTTTGTAATGGATAACATCATCATGTAGAGCTGTTCTCTTTTTATTTAAGAATTTAACGAAAGTTGATAAACCACCTTCAGCGATAAAATCTTCCTCAAATTTAGGATCTTCCCTATAATCTATTAAAGTAATTTTTAGACCTTCATTTAAGAATGTCATTTCTTCAAATCTTTTTTCAAGTGTCGCTCTATTAAAATCTAAAGTTTCAAAAACTTCTCCATCAGGCCAAAATCTAATAGAAGTACCTGTTTCATCAGTTTCTTCGTGCTTTTGTAATTTTGTTTTTGGTTTACCTTGAGAAAATTCTTGAGTATATCTATAACCATCTCTTCTAATTTCAGCTACTAATTTTGTTGATAAAGCATTAACTACAGAAACCCCTACACCGTGTAAACCGCCTGAAAATGCATAAGCCTCAGAGTCAAATTTACCACCCGCGTGTAAGATTGTTAATACTGTTTCAAGTGTGGATTTTCCTGTTGTTGCATGCTTTTTAACTGGTATACCTGAACCATTATCAGTTACCTCACATGATCCATCTTGGTGAAGTTCAACAACTATAGAATCAGCTCTTCCTGCTAGCGCCTCGTCAACAGAGTTGTCAACTACTTCATAAACTAAATGATGCAGCCCTCTTTCATCTGTAGAACCGATATACATCCCCGGTCTAACACGAACAGCCTCAAGTCCTTCAAGGACCCTAATATTACTTTCACCATATTGTGTATTCTTTGCCATTCTTTTTCCTTTCATTCTTAACTTTTCCATTATTTATTGTATAAATGTTTCCGTTCATATTTGTCAAATCTATATTGATTAATGAATTTGTTGTAATAATATTTTGATAATTCTTCGATTTTTCAACCAATAAACTAGCTCTCGTATTATCAAGCTCTGAAAATACATCATCCCATAATAAAATTGGTTTTGTATTTGTAATAGTTTCAATTAATCTTGCCTCACCCAATTTTAATGATAACATCACCGTTCTTTGCTGTCCTTGCGATCCAAATGTCTTAGCCTCTTTTCCGTTAATATTTAATAATATATCATCTTTATGTGGTCCATAAATACTTACAAATCTCTGAATCTCTTTTTCTCTATTTTCCTCTAAAATTTTAGCATAATCATCTCTTATACTTTCCAAATTTGTGAAATCACTAGCAAAATTATTTTCATACTCTATCTCTAATTTTTCATTATTTGAACTTAATTCATAATGAAATTCACTAGCAAATTTTTTTAAAATTTCTAAGTATTTATATCTATATATCGCAATTGTAGAACCATACTCAACCATTTTTTGATTATAAGTATTTAAAATTTGATCAAAATATTTAACATTACTTCCTTTTTTTAAAAGCTCATTTTTTTGACTTCTTATCTTATTATAATTGTTTAAATAAACTTTATATGAAATATCATTATTTGAAATAATGTCATCAATAAATCTTCTCCTCATTTGAGGTGTCTCTTTAACTATTAAAACTTCTTCCGGAGAAAATATCACAACACCAAATTGACTCTTTAATTCTGACAAATTCTTCACTTCAACTTCATTTATTCTAATTTTCTTCTTATCATTTTTAGATAAAACTATTTCAACTACTTTCTTTCTATTATTATTTAATATATCAGCTTTAAGATATAATCGATTTTCGTCAAATTTTATTAGCTCATCTTCCTTAAGATTTTTAAAACTATACCCCCTTGCACAAATATATATGGCCTCAAGCAAATTAGTTTTTCCTTGAGCATTTTTACCAACTAAAATATTTGTGTTGTCATGAAAAATAATATCTTCATTTTCATAATTTCTATGGTTTATAAGTTTTAATTCCTTAATAATCATGCTTCCTCTATTTCAACAACTTGATCAAATAATTCGACCACATCTCCATTTCTGATTTTTTTTCCTCTTTGTGTGCAAACTTCTCCATTTACTTTAACTTCACCGTCTGCAATAAGCATTTTAGCTTCACCACCAGTTTGCACTAAAGATGCAAATTTTAATAATTGATCCAATTTAATAAATTCTGTTTTAATTTCAACTTTTTCTCTCATTTTTTACCTCTATTGTGAAAGTCTAACTGGTAATACTAAATATAGATAATTATCTGTATCATGAATTGGATAAATAGACATTGGAGACAATGGAGTATTTAAGTGTAACAACACTTCATCATCCTCAATCACCTTTAATCCATCAAGTAAATATCTTGTATTAAACGCAATTTGGATATTGTCGCCCTCTTGTTTTCCATATAATTTTTCATCGAGTCTACCAAATTCTGAATTTGAATTGATACTTATCTCACCATCTTCAAATGTCAATTTTGTTAAACTTGCTGATGCGCCAGTTGTTAATAATAACGCTCTATCTAATGAATTTATCAAATCATTTCTATTAACTCTAACAGAAGTTTTATACTCTCCATTTATTATCTTACTATAATCGATATATTTTTTATCGATCAATCTTGAGTACATTTTTGTACTTCCATTAATAAATGCAATATGACCTTTAATAAGAATAATTTCTGTAGTTTTTTCATCAAGAATTTTTATCAGTTCATTAAAAGCTCTTTTTGGCACAATCACAGATGTTTCTTCATTTGAATGGTAATTATATTTTTTAATTGCAAGTCTATAACCATCCAATCCAACAAAACTAATATTATCATTATTAAACTCAAATAATATACCAGTTAAAGCAAGTCTAGTTTCATCATTTGATGTAGCAAAAATTGTCTCTCTTACCGCTAAATTCAAATCTTCATTTTCTATAGTAAGAATGGGTTCATCTTCAACATCTGGTAATGGTGGATAATCCATCGCTGATTGACAAGCTATATCAAAAACTGAATTTTGACTTTGGATATTAACCATTTCATCATTAGCTGTCATTGTAATAATATCATTTGGCATTTTCTTTACAATATTTCCAATGATACTGGATTTTATTACAATAGAACCTTCTTCTAAAACTTCACAATCCACTTGCGTTTCAATAGATAGTTCTAAATCTGTAGAAGATAATTTTAGCTTATTGTCATAAGCTGTAAAAACAATCCCTTCAAGTATTTGAATTGAAGATTTATTTGATATTGCTTTTTGAGCGATAGAAATATGCTTATCTAAATCACTTTTATTAATCTTAATTTTCATATTTTCTCCTATATATATATTTTAAACTTAGTAATAATAGTAATAGGGGCTGTCAATAAGTTCATATTGTCCATTATGTTGATAATATTAACAAAAATTAGGTCAATATCTCTTGGATAACTTGTTGATAACTTTTACTATTATTAGTAATTCTCCACAACTATTTTTTTAATATAGCAATGATATTTTCTACATCTTTTCTAAGACTCTCATCTTCCTTCATTAAAGTTTTGACTTTATCATCACCGTAAATAACTGTCGCGTGATCTCTCTCAAATGAATCTGCAATTTTTACTAAAGATAAATTTGTAAGTTGTCTTGATAAATGCATTGCAATTTGTCTTGGATCGGAGATTGATTTTTGTCTATTTTGTTTAACTAAATCCTGAGGTTCTAAATTGTAGTATTTAGCAACCACTTCTTTGATTCTTGTTAAAGTAATAGGTTTTTGTTTAACCTCTTTAATTGCAAGTGCATTTTTAGCTATTTCCAGAAATTCTTCATCAGAAATCTGTGCATTTGAATTTTTTTTCTTTAAATTATAAAATGCCATAACTTTCAAAATAGCACCTTCTAAATTTCTGATATTAGAAGTTACATTTTCAGCAATAAACTCAATTACATTGTTAGGTACATCATATCTATCCATATTAATCTTATGTTTTAATATGGAAACTCTTGTTTCAAAATCTGGCTTTTGAATATCAGCTATCATACCACCACTAAACCTTGTAACTAACCTATCTTCTAAACCTTTTATCTCTTCAGGTCGCACATCTGATGTAAATACTATTTGTTTTTTTGCTTGTTGTAAAGAATTAAAAGTATGAAAGATTTCTTCCTGTGTACTTTCCTTACCTGAAATAAATTGAATGTCATCAATCATTAATACATCGCAATTCCTATACTTATCTCTAAAAATTTGTGAATTGACTACTGAATTTTTATTGTCAGTAATTGTAGCGATAAACTCATTCATAAAACCTTCACTAGTTATATAAATAACTTTTTTTTCTGGATTATCTTCAAGTATCTTATGTCCTATAGCCTGCATAAGATGAGTTTTACCCAAACCAGAGCTACCATAAATGAAAAATGGATTATAAACTTTACCAGGATTTTCTGCAACACTGATTGCAATCGCCAAAGCTAAATCATTAGATTTTCCTCTAACAAAATTATCAAAAGTATTTTTTTTATTTAATGTACCTTTGTAACGATAATTATCAGGAGTTTCAGTGTTTACCCTCTTATCAAGCTCTTCTAATGGACCTGATAAATCAAATGTGATTTGCGTAGGATTTTTATCCTCTTGAGGCAAATCTTCATCTTTTTCATTTATCAATTGTGTAAACAATTCATCTTTTGGATCTAAAATAACTAAATCAATGTCTTCATTTAAGATAGCTCTCAAATTACTTTCAAGAGTATCTTTATATTTATCATTTACTATCTTTTTTATAAAGCCGATAGTAGAGTAAATATAAACATTAGATCCTTTCTTTTTTAGAGGTATAAGTGGTTTTATCCACGTATTATAATGAACATCAATCATGTCAGTAATAAGTCTTTTTTGAACTTTTTCCCATACTTGATCTAAATTACTCATTATTCCTCCATCTTATCCACAAAGTTATCAACTTATCAATAGTGTTAGAAATAGGCAGTTGCCAAATCTAACAAATAAACATTAAGTTATCCACATTTTATGGTAAAATTTAATAAACAATAAATGTGGATAAAAAAATAGCTTAATTCTAAGCTTTTTTAAAGAATTTCATAAAGTTTATCAACAATGAATCCACAATTGTTAATAACTCATGAAAAATTATGGATAACTCGTGTATTTTATGAACTAATTATATCAGTAAAGTCGAAAAAATACAAAAAAATAAAAGTTATCCACAAATGTGGATTTCTTCTTTTTTTAAAAGCTAACTTGCTTGACAATGAGGATAAAAGTAAATATAATAGAAGTTAGCATTTTATCGTAAATAGTTATGTAAAATCATAAAATATAGAAAATAAGTTAAAAATTAGGAGGAAAATTATGAAAAGAACTTATCAACCAAATAGAAGAAGAAAATCTAAAAAACACGGATTTAGATCTAGAATGTCTACTCCAGGAGGAAAAAGAGTATTACAAGCTAGAAGACGTAAAGGAAGAAAACAACTTTCAGCTTAGTCTAATTTGAAATTAGGAAAATTATGGAAAAAAAATATAGGATTAAAAAAAATTTAGAATTTAAGAGATTATATGAAAGGTCTAAGAGATTTTATAATAGAGATTTTAAGATATTAGTTTCAGATAATATCTTTGATTATCCTAGATTTGGATTTACATTAACAAGAAAGTTTGGAAAAGCAAATAAGAGAAATAGAGTAAGAAGACTTTTAAAAGAAATTATAAGATTAAATATAGATAAATTTGAAAATGGAAAAGATTATATAATTTCACCAAAGTCTCATACAATTGAATATGAGTATAAAGATTTAGAGAATTCTTTGATGCATATAATCAATATTTCAAAGAGGAATAAATGAAAAAACTAATGATAGCTTTAATTAACTTATATAGAAAGTATATTTCTCCTATGATGGGACAAGGTAAATGTAGATATACACCAACATGCTCGCAATACGCAATCGATGCATATAATAAACATAATTTTTTTAAAGCAACATTTATGACAGTTTGGAGAATTCTAAGATGCAACCCTTGGAGCAAGGGCGGGTATGATCCTGTTAAATAGGAGGATGAATGGATTTTTTAAGTAGTATATTAGGAAAGTTGTTTAGCTTTATATACGAATCATTAAAAGGAATGAACATAGGAAGTGAAACATTCTCTACATATGCTATGACTATCATTGCTATGGGAATTATTTACAAAATATTGACCATTCCTATGACATTGCAAACAGCAAAACAACAAAGAAAACAAAGAGAAATGCAGCCAGAACTTGACAGAATCAAGCAAAAATATGGCTACGATCAGCAAATCTATCAAAAGAAAATGATGGAATTTCAAAAAGAAAATAATATGATGCAAGGATGTGGTGGGAGCTGTTTAACATTTATACTGCAAATGGTAATCATTTTTGCTTTATATAGTGTTATTAGAGAGCCACAAAAATATTTAAGTGACTATGAAAATATCAATAGATCATTTTTCTGGATTAAAGACTTAGCTTTAGCAGATCCAACAGGATTTGCATTACCACTTATCAACTCTGTATCACAATTAGGATATCAATTCTTAAATAAAAGTAGTATGGAAGGAAGTCCACAAGCAAGCGGCATGCAGACTATGATGTATATTATGCCGATTATGTTCTTCTTTATATTTAGAAATTTACCTGCTGCCCTAGTATTATACTGGTCAATAGGTAATGTTATTGAAATCTTAATTAGAGGATTTATATTCTTGATTCGAAAAGCGAGGGGTAATAATTAATGAAATCTATAATTAAATCATCTAAAACTATAGAAGAAGCTGTTGATTTAGGTCTTAAAGAATTAGGCCTTGACAGAAACAATACAGAAATTGAAATTATTCAAGAACCAACAAAAGGTTTCTTAGGAATGTTTGGTGGAAATGATGCTATTGTTAAAATCAAGGAAAAAGATAAAAGTACTGATATTAATCTAGATGATATATTTGGTGATTTAAAACAAAATAGCAGTTTTGCAGAAGTTGAAGATGAATCAGACGAAGAAATTGATGAGAGATTCAGTAAATATGATGATTTAGAAGAAGATGAAGAAGAAATTGTAGAAACTGAATCACATGATACTGTTGATGAAGTAGTAGAAAATAAAGAAGATGATTCTTATGAAGATTCAGTAGATTCATATGAAGATGAAACAACTGAAACTGAACAAGAAGAATACGAAATATTCAAGTCTGATAAAGAAAAAACTGTAAATACTAGAGAACTTACATTCTCAGGCGAAGCAGTCGAAATTAATGATGAAGATAGTTTAGAAGTAGTTGCTCAAAAAACTAAAAAAATCTTAGAAGATATTTTAGTTAAGATGCATATTGAAACTAAAGTAGACTATGAAACAAATAAAAATAATATTATTAATTTAGATTTGTCTGATATTTCTGAAAATGATACAGGAATTGTAATTGGTAGCAAGGGTGAAACATTAAATGCTATTCAATATACATTAAGCCTATTAGTTAACAGAAATACAAAACAATTTTACAGAGTTACATTAAATGTTGCTGATTATAGAGATAGAAGAAAGAGATCTATTGAAAATAATGCTAAAAAGGTAGCATTTAAGGTATTAAAAACAAAAAAATCAATTGCACTAAAACCAATGAATTCATACGAAAGAAGAATAGTGCATTATGCTTTACAAAGCTATAAAGAAATTGAAACTGTTTCAAGTGGAAAATTCCCAAATAGAAAAGTAGTAGTTAAATATAAAGGATAATAAACTTTAAGAGACAGAATGGCCCCAATACATAATTTGGGGCTTTTTAATTTAGTAAAGAGGTATAAAAAATGGCAGAAAAAACAATAGCAGCTATATCAACAGCAACTGGTGAAGCAGGTATTGGGATTGTACGTATGTCTGGTGAAAAGTCATTTGATATAGCGAAGGAAGTTTTTAGAAATTTTAAAAAAGAACAAGTTAATAAATTTGAAAATAGAAAAATGAATTATGGCTATATTTTTAATAATGAGGAAATGATTGACGAAGTTTTGATGGTATATATGAAAGGACCAAAAACTTATACACGTGAAGACATTGTTGAAATTTACTGTCATGGTGGCTATATAGCCGTAAAAAAAGTTTTGGATACATTATTGAAAAAAGGCGCATATATCGCTGAAAGAGGAGAATTTACAAAAAGAGCATTCCTAAATGGAAGACTTGATTTATCTCAAGCGGAAGCTGTTATCGATTTGATTGATGCGAAAACTGATAAATCTTATGAAGCTTCCCTACTACAATTAAAAGGAAGCGTGGCTTCAAAGGTAAAAAAAATCAAGGAAAAAATGCTTGATTTAATGGCAAGAGTAGAATTTTCCATTAATTTTATGGAAGATTACGAAGATGATTTACCAGTTGAACCAATATATGAAAAATCAGAAGTCATTGTAAATGAATTAAATACATTAATTAATTCCGCAAATCAAGGACGAATAATTAAAGAAGGTATCAAAACAGCTATTATTGGTAAACCAAATGTTGGTAAGTCTTCCCTATTAAATGCTTTATTAAAAGAAAATCGTGCAATTGTAACAGATGTTGCTGGTACAACAAGAGATACGATTGAAGAATCAATAGACCTGGGAGGAGTTTCTGTAAACATAATAGATACAGCGGGTATAAGAAGTACTGATGATATTGTTGAATCAATTGGTGTGGAAAAGAGCTTAAAAATTACAGAAGAATCAGATTTGGTTATTGCAATTTTTGATGTATCCAAACCATTTGATGATGAAGATGAAAAGATTATTGAACTACTAAATAATAAGAAATCTATTATATTATTAAATAAACACGATTTAGAAGTGAAAGCTGATAAAACACTTATATATGAAAAATGTGATAAAAATAATATAATAGAAATGTCAATAATTGAAGATAAAGGTATACAAGAACTTGAAGATGCAATTTTAGATATGTTTTTTGATGGTGAAATCCAAGTAAATAACACAATTATGATTACAAATATTAGACATAGAGATTTATTAGTAAAGGCTAGAGATAATATCATTTCAGCAGTTGAAGGTATAAAAATGGGTATGCCACTTGATGCCACTGAAATAGATTTTAGAAATGCTTATACACAACTTGGGGAAATTACTGGTGAAACCATCGAAGAGGATGTATTAGATAAAATATTTAAGGATTTCTGTATAGGAAAATAATAAGAATAACAAGATTGATAAATAATTAACTATTTCTATAAAGAGGGAGAATTTAATGGAAATAAAAAAGTATATTGCTGATGAAGTCGACGTTTTTGTCGTTGGTGCAGGACATGCAGGTATTGAAGCTGCCCTATCATCAGCTAGATTAGGTAAAAAAACAATAATGGCAAGTATAAGTCTTGATGCAGTTGCGGACTTACCATGTAATCCAAATATCGGAGGAACTGGTAAAGGTCATTTAGTTAGAGAGATTGATGCATTGGGTGGTGAAATGGCATTAAATATAGATAAATCATCTATACAATCAAAAATGCTAAATACTTCAAAAGGACCTGCAATCCATTCCCTAAGAGTGCAAGCTGATAAAAGACTTTATCATGAAGAAATGAAAAAAGTACTTGAAAATGAACCAAATTTAAGATTAATTGAAACAGAAATAGATGAAGTGTTAATTGAAAATAACGAAGTAATTGGCGTTTCTTCAGTGACAGGTGCAATATATAAGGCAAAAGCAGTAATTATCTGTACAGGGACTTATCTAAATGGATTAATCATGATGGGAGAATTACAATATAGCTCTGGTCCTCATGGTATGAAGCCTGCCCTATATCTTTCTGATAGCTTAGAAAATATGGGATTCAAATTAAGAAGATTTAAGACTGGTACTCCAGCTAGAGTTAACAAACGTTCTTTAGATTTTTCTAAAATGATTCCACAATATGGTGATGAAAATCCTGTACCATTCTCATTTATGAATGTTGACAAAGATTTTAATTACAAACAAGAACTTTGTTGGCAAACACACACAACACCAGAAACCCATGAAATCATTAGAAGAGAACTATATCGTTCCCCTATGTACGCTGGTGTAATTGAAGGTATTGGACCAAGATATTGCCCATCAATAGAAGATAAAGTTGTTAGATTTGCAGATAAGGATCAACATATTATATTTATTGAACCAGAAGGTAAGACTACAAACGAAATGTATGTACAAGGTGCATCCTCTACCCTACCAGTTGAAGTGCAACAAGAATTTTACAAGACAATCATTGGTCTTGAAAATGTTGAATTTATGAGACCTGCACATGGTATTGAGTATGACTGTATTGATGCCACAAATATAAAAACTACATTAGAATCATTTAATATAAAAAACTTATTCTTCGCAGGACAAATAAATGGTACTTCTGGTTATGAGGAAGCTGCAGCACAAGGTCTAATGGCTGGTATAAATGCAGTACACAATTTAGATAATAAGGAACCATTCATATTAGATAGATCTGAAGCATATATTGGTGTTCTAATAGACGACTTAGTTACAAAAGCACAAAGAGAACCATATAGAATGATGACTTCCAGAGCAGAATATCGTCTAACATTGAGACAAGACAATGCTGATCTTCGTTTAACACAAAAAGGATACGAAATTGGATTAGTATCTGAAGAAAGATATCAATTAATGTTAGAAAAGAAAGAAGCTATTGAAAAAGAAGTAGAAAGATTGAAAAAAGTCATTCTAACCCCTACTTCAGAAACTAATGAGAAATTGTTAAGTTTAGGTACACAAGAGTTAAAGACTGCTACAAGTCTATATGACTTAATTAAAAGACCAGAACTTGACTATGAAACTCTAGAAGTATTTGATCCAGAAAGAACAGAAATAAAGAAACCATATGTACTAGAAGTTCAAACACAAATCAAATACGAAGGTTATATAAAAAAACAAAACATGCAAATTGATCAATTCAAGAAAATGGAAAGAAAAAAACTTGATATGATTGAAGATTACACTAAAATTGATGGATTAAAGAAAGAAGCCGCTGAAAAACTTAATATTGTTAAACCAGATTCAGTAGGACAAGCATCAAGAATGCCAGGCGTAACACCTGCAGACATCAATGTGATTATGATACATTTAGAAGTGTTAAGAAGGAAGAATAATGAAGTATAGAGAAATTTTTGAAAAAGAAGGATATAATTTAACAGACGAACAAATTGCTAAATTTCAACACTTCTACGACTTACTAGATGAGTGGAATTACAAAATTGACATCACAAAAATTGTTGAAGAAGAAGAAGTATATATTAAACACTTTTTAGATTCTCTATTAATCACAAAAGCTGGATATTTCGAAAAGAATCAAAATATTATTGATATTGGTACTGGTGGTGGTTTCCCTGGTGTACCACTTAAAATATATAATGACACATTATCCTTTGTACTTTTAGATAGCTTGAAGAAAAGAATTAATTTTCTAGATAAAGTTGTAGAAGAACTTAAATTGGATAATGTGGTTCCCCTACATGGTCGTGCGGAAGAAATTGCAAGAAAAGAAGGAATGCGAGAATCCTTTGATTCAGCAGTATCTAGAGCAGTAGCTCCAATGCAAACACTACTTGAATACTGTCTACCTTTTGTAAAAGTTGGTGGATATTTCATAGCAATGAAAGGTCCAAACTATAAAGATGAATTAAATCTATCAAAAGGAGCGATCAATCTTTTAGGAGGTTTACTTGATAAAGTCATAGAATATGAGCTTCCATTAGGATTAGGATCAAGATCACTTATAGTTATCAAGAAAATTAAAGCAACTCCACACAGATTTCCTAGAGCTGGTGGAAAACCAAGAAGTAATCCTTTAACATAAAACTATCCCCCACATTTTTGTGGGGATTTTTATTTTAAATATTTTTTATATTTAGATAATTATTGAGATATTTTTAAAGTTTCATATGAAACAATCTATGTTATAAAAAATATAAAGTGTATCAATTTTAAAGTTTCATATGAAACAATTTTTTAAAATAATTATGAATCACTTAAAGTTTCATATGAAACATTTAAATATATTTTATGCTTAATTGATTAATTTATATTTTGTTTATATAATTAAATAAAGTTATTACATTAAAGAGGTTTAAAATGAAAAAGAGCTATGTTATTATATTATTTTTATTAAGTATTTTAGTTGGTTGTGCTAAACCAAGTCGAAAACCAAATCACAGCCGTTATATTAATTTACAATTTGATGTTTCTGAAGTTAAAGATGTCGCGAGTATAGATTATACAATAAGAACAAAAGATGTTACTCAAAAAACAGGTTTTGCGGTGGAAAAGAATGATACAATTGTTGAAGACTATGTAACTGATGAATTCCTTGATCTTTCTGGAAAGAAAGATTTTAGTATAGAATTTACTATTTCAGATAAACAATATCATCCAACTAATGAAAATGAAAGAAAAGATTACAATATCAAAGAAAAAATCAATATAAATCCCAAAATTGGTCAAACTTATAAATTTAAGTTAACAGGTGATTATGATAATGGATTTAAAATGATGAAAGAATAATATATTATACTCCCCTATCTTAATTTAACAAGATAGGGTTATTTTTTAAAGTTTCATATGAAACTTTAAAGCTAAATCTACTAGTTTGTGTTATAATTTATAAAGAGGTGTTTATGAAAATTATATCTATTTTTAATCAAAAAGGCGGTGTTGGTAAAACTACAACAGTTGTTAATTTATCAGCAGCATTAGGAAAAAAGAATAAAAAAGTACTTGTTGTTGACCTTGATCCACAAGGAAATTCAACTTCGGGTCTAGGTATCGATAAATATGAACTAGAGTTAAGTATATATGATGTATTATTAGGTGAAAATGAACTAGAGCCTTTAGAAACAAGTGCAAAAAATGTTAAAATATTACCATCAAACTCAGATCTATCTGGTTTTGAAATAGAAGCTGTTAATATTGATAATAGAGAACAGTTATTATTAGAAAATATAAAAAAATTGGAAGATTTTGATTTTGTAATTATTGATTGTCCGCCATCTTTAGGTTTATTAAGTATTAATGCTCTAGTAGCAAGCGATTCAGTATTAATTCCAATTCAAAGTGAATACTATGCATTGGAAGGTGTATCTCAATTAGTTCAAACAATTGACTTAATTAAAGGAAGTTTAAATCCTAACTTAGAAATTGAAGGTGTTGTGATGTCAATGTTTGATGGAAGAAATAATTTATCTTTAGATGTAGTTGAAGAAGTAAAAAAATATTTCAAAGATAAAGTATTTAAGAGTATTATACCGAGAAATATTAGATTGGCAGAAGCACCATCACATGGTTTGTCGGTTTTAGATTATGATGCATCGTCAAAAGGTGCTAAAGCATATGTTAAATTAGCAAATGAGATTATTAAACAGAATAAGTAGGTGAATATGACTAAGAAAAGAGGTTTAGGTAGAGGACTTGGTGCTTTGATTCCAGATAAAAAGGAAGTTGAAGAAGTAAATGATTTAGATCAGGTCGAATATATTAAATTAAAGGATATTGTCGCAAGTAGTGACAATCCAAGAAAAAACTTTGATGAAGAAAGTATTAAGAGTTTAGCTGATTCTATTAAAATGTATGGCGTTTTGCAACCATTAGTCCTTATAAAAAATGGTGAGAAATATGATATAGTTGCTGGAGAAAGAAGATATAGAGCAGCTAAATTAATAAAGTTAGATGAAGTGCCAGCTATAGTTAAAAATTTAACTAATAAAGATAAAGATATGATCTCTATGGTTGAGAACATTCAAAGAGAAGATTTGAATCCATACGAAGAAGCTCAAGCATATAGCAATATTATGAAACAATACGATATGACTCAAAATGAACTAAGTGATGTGATTGGAAAATCAAGAACATATATTGCAAATATGGTTAGATTATTATCTCTTGATGAGTTTACAATTCAAGAATTAGAAAAAGGAAATATAACATCATCACAAGGTAGAGCGCTATTAGGGATAGAGGATATTGCTGAAAGACGAGAATATCTTGATAAATTGATAAAAAAAGAAATAACTGTAAATGATTTAGAGAAAAAGAGAACGACAAAAACAAAAGTTAAGAAAAAGCCTAAAGATATCTTTATTAGGGATATTGAAGATAGATTAAAAGAATCTTTAGGTACAAAAGTTAGTGTTAAAAAATCTAGAAATAAGTGGAATGTAAACATTGAGTTTGCGAATGATGAACAAATTGAGGATTTTTTATTAAAATATAATATTGGAGAATAATATGGACTATTTATTAATTATTATTATTGTTCTAATTACTTCACTTTTATTTATTAACTTATATAAAGTAAACGACTTGTCCTACAAACTTATGAGGGTAAGAAAAAGATACGATAGATTGTTAAGAGGTAGGGGAGAGTTAAATTTAGAAGAATTATTGGCGTCTCAATCCGCAGATATTGATACAGTATTAAAGAAAATCGAAGAGTATGAAGTTATAAATAACAATTTACAAAATGAATTTAGTGAAAAGAGTTCGGGTATTGCGGCACGACTTAATGGAGAAATTGAAGATTTAAATAGTACTCTTACTGAAAGATTAAACATGCTTGAAGAAAATGAAAAACTACATTTTAACTCTTTGAATGAAAAATTAGATATATCGATTGAGGATATTACAAAGAAACAATCTAGTGATATCAATAGAATAGTTAAATCAAATGATGAATTTAAGGAAGAGTTATCTACAAGTACTGAAAAGATGTTAAAAACAATAAATGATAGATTAGCTTTTGCAGTGCAAAAACAAATCATTCATAGATATAATGCATTAGAAAATCAAAGTGGAGAATTATCTTTCACAATGATTTTACTTGACCAATTTAATAATGGTATAATGATTACTAGTATAAACGGTAGGGAAAGTTCCTATGCTTATGCTAAAGAAATAAAAAGTGGTAAGACAGAGCTAGCTTGTTCACCAGAGGAAGAAGAAGCTCTAAATAAATTATTGAACAAATAATAAAAATTTGGAAGAAGGAGAAATCATGGCATTACAAATTATAGAAGAAATGAAAGAACAAATCATTGGTAAAAATAGAAGAATAGTTTTACCGGAAGCAACAGATAAGAGAATTTTAACTGCTGCTCAAAAAATAAAAGAAGAAGGTATCATTACACCGATTCTTTTAGGAAATCATGAAGAAATCAAAAAAGTTCAAGATGAATTTGGATTTAATTTAGATGGTATTGAAATTAGAGACCCAGAAACAGATGAAAAATTCGAAGAATATGTAGATGCTTTTGTAGAATTAAGAAAAGGAAAAGCTACAAGAGAACAAGCGGTTGAAATATTAAAAGATGTAAACTATTTTGGTACAATGATGGTTCAAATGGGTGATGCTGATGGTTTAGTTTCAGGAGCAATCCATACAACAGGTGATACTGTTAGACCAGCTTTACAAATTATTAAAACAAAACCAGGTGTTTCAAGAACATCAGGTGTAATGATTATGCTAGGTAAAGAAGGAGAAAAATATTTATTCTCAGATATAGCAATTAACACATCTTTAGATGCACAACAATTAGGAGAAATAGCTGTTGAATCAGCTCGTACTGCAAGAGTTTTTGGTATTAATCCAAAAGTTGCTTTATTATCATTCTCAACAAGAGGATCTGCAGTTACTCCAGAAACTACAAAAGTAGCAGAAGCAGTAAAAATTGCTAATGAAATCTGTGAAGAAAAAGGTTACGAATTTGATATTGATGGGGAAATGCAATTTGATGCTGCAGTGTCAAGAACTGTTGCTGACTTAAAATTCCCAACATCTAAAGTTGCTGGTCAAGCAAATGTATTTGTTTTCCCAAGTCTTGAAGCTGGAAATATCGGATATAAAATTGCTCAAAGATTAGGTGGTTACACAGCTGTAGGACCAATCTTACAAGGATTAAATAAACCAGTAAATGACTTATCTAGAGGATGTAACTCAGAAGATGTTTATATGACATCAATCGTTACAGCTGCACAAGTTAGAGATTTATAAAATATAAATTAAGCATTTGACCTGCTTTTGTCTTAAATGATTTGATCAATTAAAGGCAGAAGCAGGTTTATTTTTTTTGGAGAAAATATGATAGGAATAATTGGCGCAATGCCACCAGAAGTAGATGCATTAAAAAATAAAATGCATAAAATAAATGAAATAGAATATTTTGGAGTACATTTTACCGAAGGAGAAATAAATCAAAAACAAGTAGTTCTTTGTCTTAGTGGAGTTGGAAAAGTTAATGCAACCATTTCAACTACCTTGATGATTACCAAATATAATCCGGAATATATAATAAATATTGGAACTGCAGGTGGAATGGATCCTGAAGAAAACACATTAGATATTGTCATATCAGAAAAAGTTATACAACATGATTTTGATACCTCATATATCGATGGTCATGAAGGGGTTGGTATAACTGTTCAAGCAGATAGAGATTTAGCAAGAAAGGTTGTAAAAGCTTTTGAAAAATCAAAACTAGACGCCAAACTTCATTATGGAGATATAATAAGCGGAGATTTATTTGTAGGAGAAGAGAGTAAAATATTAGAATTAATGGAAAAATTTCCAACAGCAATAGCTTGTGAAATGGAGGCAGGAGCGGTATCACAAACTTGTAAAAGATTAGAAACTCCATTCATTATCGTAAGAGCGTTGTCTGATATTGTTCATCACGACAATAGTGGTATAGACTTTATGAAAAATGTTGAAATAACTAGTGAGAGAAGTGCAGAGATGGTTGTTCAATTGCTCTCATAAGATAATAGACAATAACATAATATACAATAATATATTATTGCATATCATATTATTGTAATATTAAATGGAGAAATGAATTAGTAAATCAAAAAGTTTTAGATAATTTGATTGAAAAATCACTTAATTTTTCTTTTTCAAGTGCATCTTATTGGATAACTAGTTTATCAGGATTTTACGATGTACATTCATCAAAAGATATAAAATTAATTAGCTTAGAAGAAATGTATAAATTATCTAATTAAAAATATAAAGAGGCTAAAGTGAGATGTAATTTTTTCACAATAGCCTCTTTTTTGATTTTAACTTGAGAGCTCGTCAATTTTAGAATTTATTTTATCTACGAATGAGCCAAATTTGATATTCCATTCATCCTTAAGAAGTTTTAATGTGTTTTTGTAAGCTTTTATTGCATTTTTCTTGTCTCCTAGTAGTATATAACAATGTGCAATTGAAATATAATAGTCAGAAAAACGTGGTTTTTCTTGTGCATCAAACGCCTGTTTCCAGACAGGTATAGCCTCTTCGTAACATTCATTTTTTGAAAGAGAGTTTGCAACTGCAAATAGTACTCTCCAATCATTATTATATTTCTTCGCTAAAGCTTTGTATTCTTTTTTAACACTGTCAAATCCGTGCTTAATTTCTTTAATAAATATTGTGTAATACTCATTTAATTCATCAGGATTTTTAATATAAGATTCTTTTAATACTCTATTTGCATCATTTAATCTTTTATCGTCAATAAGGTTATCTAAAAGATAGAAATAAAGTTTTTTATTTTCTGGGGCGATAAGTAAAGTTTTTTCATAATAGTCTATTAGTTCATGGTGATTTGCTACGTCCCAATCATAAATAGCTCCTCCTGAAGCATTATTTATTGTGTTTATATCAAATTTCGTATTAGGCTTTAATTCTAAAGCTTTCTTTCCATACTCAACAGCTTTCTTTCTTAGCATTTTTGCATGTGAGATATATAGATCTCCAAGCATTGAGTTTGCTTTATAGTTTTTAGAATCCTTTGTCAATTGGTCTAAAAGAAATTTTTCATATCGTTCAAATTCTAAATTAGTTAATGGTTTTTGATTTCCTAATAAAGCTCCTATTTTTTCGTATTGTTTTTCAACAGAATATTCAAATAAATCATCAATATTTACACCAAAAATATTTGCTATTTCAGGCAATAAATTAATATCCGGTTGAGAAAAGTTATTTTCCCATTTACTAATTGCTTGATTTGAGAGGTGAAGTTTTTCGCCTAACTGTGTTTGACTCAATCCTGCCTCAATTCGTAAATGTTTAATAGTATCTCCAATTGTTCTCATACATTCCTCCTTTATAGTATTTATTTAAGATATCTTATACTTATATTGTATTACAATAAAATAAAACAACAATTGGAAATTAGTTGTTATTTATATCAAAATGGTTGATTTAATAGGAAGCGAGGAGCTTACACTTTTTTCAATACATAATATAAGATAAAGAAGTATTTTTGTTGGATATTCTATGATCAGAACTTTTTAAATGATGAAAATGTTATTAAAAATAATTAACAATTATGGTTGTAGTGGTAATTACGACTTAGTGATATGGTAACCGGTTTCGTAAATCGATTTAAATTATAAATTAAACGAAAAATATTAAGATGCGTTTTCATTTTTTGATATAATCACATATAGAAACGGTTGAATTACACGAAAATAAAGTATATTAATAAAATATTATGTTATTTAATATTTCTTATATGTAAAGAATTAGAACAAAATATTTTTTTTACCTTATTTAAAGGTAATGACCATTCAAAATTTGTAGTTTCTAATTAAACATTAAATAATGAACAATATTTTCAATTAACTCAAAAATGCAGGAGGAGAAAAATGCATAGGAACAAAACGATGAGCAAAATGTTGTCTATATTTTTAAGCATCATAATGCTATTAAGTGGAACATTTGTAAACACAGCAAAAGCTGTAGAATCCGACGATATTTATGTTGGAAAGAAAAATGAAAATCTACTTTTAAATAAGCCAGTTGAAGCTAGCGATTTTGAAATAGAAAAATTCAATCCTACTAAGGCGGTAGATGGCAATGATGAAACTAGATGGGCAACAAATACTAATGTTAAAAATCCATCTTTAGAAGTGGATTTGACACAATTAACTAAGATCCAAAGTGTTGTCCTAAGATGGGAAAGAGCAAAGGAAGCGCAAAACATTATTGCTTATAAAATAGAAGCGCTGAAAGATGGTGAATATACTACAATATATACACAAACTGAAAAGAAAAATGAACAAAATCAAATTATCAATTTTGATAAAGAAATATTGACTGAAAAGTTAAAATTGACTGTTACAGAATTTGATGGCGGAAGATTAAATTGGCCAAATGTTGGTTTATATGAAATAGAAGCATATTCTCATAATAAAACAACACTTGGTGAAACGACAGAATTAGATGAGATAGAAGCACTTGAACTAAATGAAGATAAGACTGCTTTGGTTTTACCTGAAGTAGAAAATGGAGAATTAAAAATCAAATCTTCATCAAAAGATCAAGTAATTGATGTTGACGGAAAAGTTTATGAACCATTAGTAGACACAAGTGTTAAATTAACTCTTGAACTTAAAAAAGATGACAAAGTATTTACAAAAGAGTTTACTGTAGAAGTTCCTGGTAAGTATGATAATGCTGGGGAAAATGCCGCACCTAAAGTAATACCAGACATTCAAGAATGGCATGGAACTACAGGAAATACAACAATTGATGCAAAAACTGGTATAGTTGCTCCAAGTGAATTTAATTTTGCTAAAGAAGAATATCTAAAAGAATTAGGATATAGAGATATTAAATTAGTTGATGGAGAAGCTGAAAATACTATAACTTTTGTAAAAGTTGAAAATAAAGGATATGGTAAAGAAGGTTACTATATCAATATTCAAGAAGGAAATATAACAATAGAAGCTGAAGATGTTACTGGAGCATTTTATGCAACTAGAACACTTCTTCAAATAGGACAAAACATTCCAAATGGGGAAATTAGAGATTATCCTAAGTTTGATGTAAGAGGATTTATGATAGATACAGGTAGAAAGTTTATACCTGTAAGAACAATGAATCAATTATTGGATAATATGGCTTACTATAAGCTTAATGATTTACATGTTCATTTAAATGATAACTATATTTTCTTAGATCAATATGGAACAGATCCACAAGTAGCTCTTGAAAAAGCTGAAGCTGGATTTAGATTAGAATCAGAAGTAGAAGGATTAACTTCTGAAGATCACTATACAAAAGAAGAGTTTAGACAACTTGTACAAGATGCAAAAAACAGGGGAATCAATATCGTTCCTGAAATTGATGTGCCTGCGCACTCACTTGCATTTATTAGGGTAAGACCTGATTTAATGTACAAAAATCCAATTATCGGACATAGAGGAAATATTGAAAAAGCGGCAATGTTTGATTTAAATAATCCAGAAACATTACCATTTATCAAGAGTATTTTTGATGAACAAATGGATGGGGAAGATGCAAACTTTGCAGGATTAGATGTAATCGACTTTGGTGCGGATGAATACTACGGTACAAACGAAGAATACAGAAAATTTGTACAAGATATGCTTACCTATTTAGATGGTAAAGGCGTTAAATCTAGATTCTGGGGTTCTCTATCAAGTAAAACAGGAAATACTCCTGTAAAATTAGATGGAGCGCAAATGGACATTTGGAATACCGGATGGCAAAATCCAAATAAAGCTATAGAAATGGGATTTGATATTATCAATATCACTGATGTGCCAACATATATGGTACCTAGTGGTAATGGTTCTAGAGGTGGATATGGTGACTTCTTAAACTTAAGACAAATGTATCAATGGCAACCTAACCATTTCAACACTGGTAATGTAAATGAATCACATCCACAATTACTTGGTGGAGGATTCGCTATTTGGAATGATAATGTTGATAAACACGAAACTGGTATCACTTCTTATGATATATTCCAAAGATTCTTTGATGCACTTCCAGTAGTTGCGGATAGAACATGGAATTCTGATAGAGAAACATTAACATTTGAACAATTTAGTGAAAAAATAGATTCAAGAAAATATCCATATCTTTCAAGTTCAAATCCAATGTATTTACACGATTTTGAAAAGATGGATGTAAATTCAAAAGATTTAGGACAATATAACAATGAAAATGTTAAGGTTGAAAAAGGTTATTTAGAATTTGGAGAAGATTCAAAATTAACTAGTGATTTAGAAGATTTAGGACCAGAATACAATATAAAAGCTACAGTATCTGTAGAAGATATTAGTAAACCACAAATTTTATTTACAAATGGAGATACTACATTCTACCTAGTAAATGAAAATGGAAATATTGGATATAAATTTGAATCTCATAATCATCAATATGATTTCAAACCTGTAGAGGGTGAAAAATTTGAAATCATAATTGAAGGTAGAGTTCAATCTACAAAGATATTTATAAATGGGGAAGAAGTTGGATTAATTAAAAATCCTGATAAGCCAAGAATGGCTGTTAATACTTTAGTTTTCCCATTGAAAGAAATTGGTAAAAATTCTTCAATAAAATTATATGATTTAGAAATTAACAAGGGAAGATATGTTGATCCAAGTATAGTCATTCCAAAATCATATAAAGCATCAAGTGAAGAAACTGTCAATGCAACAGCAGCAGAAGGCCCAATTGAATTAGCGTTTGATGGAAATAAATCAACAATTTGGCATAGTCAATGGCAAAATGGTAAATTACCAATTACTATTGATATCGAATTGGAAGATCTAACAAAATTAGCTTCATTCAACTACTTACCTAGAGCAAATGCTGGGAATGGTACAGTTAAGGGATACACTTTACAATATTCAACTAATGGGGAAGAATATAAAGAAGTGACATCAGGAAAATGGGAAGCAGACAATACTGAAAAATCAATTGATTTGGATGGATTAGAAGCAAGTCATTTAAGATTTATCATTACTGAAGCCGTTGGTGATGTTTATGGTTCAGCAGCAGAAATTACAATCAAGAAAGTAAAAGATGAAGAAACTGACGAAACTGAAGACGAAACTGTTGACGAAACAGAGAAAGAAACTGATGAAGAAACTGATGAAGAAACAGTAGACGAAACAGAAAAAGAAATCGATAAGGAAGAACATGGTTGGAGACAAAGAAACGGTAAATGGTTATACTTCGATCATGGTAAACAAGCTAAATCCGAATGGAAATGGATAAATAAAACTTGGGAATACTTTAATTCTAAAGGTGAATCAATAGACCAAATTTATAAAGAAAATGGTATGCACTGGTTATCACTAGCTGGTCCAAACACAAGATATAAGAAGGGCTGGTGGACAAATCCAGAGAATGGTTCAAAATATTACTTTAGACAAAGTTCAGGTACAATGGTTAAAGGTAGACAGTTTGTTGATGGTTCATGGAGATATTTCAGAAACTCTGGAACAATGGCAACTGGCTGGCAAAAACTTCCATTAGGATGGATGTACTTTAGACCTGGTACTGGTACGCAAGCATTTGGATGGCAATGGATTGATGGTGTATGGAGATATCTAAGACCATCAACAGGTACAAGAGTTTCCGGTAAACAATGGATTGACGGAAGATGGTACAACTTTACTTGGGATAGTAGACTAATAGGAAGAAGGTAAAAAAAGAGGCTTTGGCCTCTTTTTTTCATTACTATATATTTTTTGATGGAAAAATAAATGTCTAAATAGAATTCATCTCCTTTTTTACTTTGTATTTTTATTTTTCCTATTTAACCAAGTAAGATTTTTGTTAAATTTACTTGGTTATTTTAGATTTTGTAAATACCCAAGTAATTAGCATAAAATTATTACTTGGTTATATTAGATTTTACAAATACCCAAGTAATTAGAGTAAAATTTTTACTTGGGAAAATTAAACATATACAAAATGCCAAGTAAATTTTAATATATTTCTACTTGGCAAAAGGAATTTTTGGTACTAATCAAATAAAATAATTCGATTAGTACTATTCCCTAATATTAGATTGTAAATTTAACTATTCTTTGTCTTCAAAATTTGAATCGGATTCATCAATAATGTTTGTTAAATTTTCTGAAACATCATCAGATTCTTTATTTTGATTTTCTGCATTTATTTTTTCTTCTACATCTTTAATGTATTGTGGTTTTTCAGTTAATACATAGTCACCATTAAAGATATCCATGAATTGTTCACCTGTAATGGTTTCTTTTTCTAATAGATATTTAGATATTTCATGAAGCTTATTAATATTTTCTTTTAATAATTTATGAGCTAAGTCATGCGCTTCTGAAATAATTTCCATTACTCTTTGGTCGACTCTATTTTCAGTTTCTTCAGCTGCATATGAATTTTTTGAAGCACCTTTTAGATATTTTGAAGAGGATTGTTCTAGAAGAATGAAGTTAAAGTCATCTTCCATTCCATATGTGGCAACCATTGCTCTTGCAATAGAAGTAGCTCTTTCAATATCGTTTGATGCACCAGTTGTCTTAATGTTAAACACTATTTCTTCAGCAGATCTACCACCAGTCAATGTTACAATTTCACCAAATAAGTCATCTCTTGATCTTAAGAATCGTTCTTCTTCCTCAACTTGCATTGTATAACCAAGTGCACCGGAAGTTCTTGGAATGATTGTAATTTTAGTTACTGGAGCTGTGTGAGATTGTGCTGCAGCTGCGATGGCATGACCAACTTCATGATATGCAATAATTTCTTTTTCTTTTTGTGTAATAACTGCATTTTTCTTTTTATGTCCAGCTATTACAACTTCAACAGATTCAGCTAAATCTTCCTCATTAACTAATTTTCTACCTTCTTTAACGGCTCTCAAAGCACCTTCGTTTACGATATTCGCTAAATCGGCACCTGAAGCACCAGCAGTCATTCTTGCTATATTTTTTAGATTTACATCTGGAGCAAGCTTGATTTTTTTTGCATGAACGGCTAAGATTTCTTCTCTTCCCTTAATGTCAGGTAATTCAACTCTAACCTGTCTATCAAATCTACCCGGTCTTGTAAGTGCAGGGTCAAGAATCTCTGGTCTGTTTGTTGCTGCCAAGATAATAACTCCACTTGTAGCATCAAAACCGTCCATTTCATTTAATAGTTGGTTAAGAGTTTGTTCTCTTTCATCATTTCCGCTATATCCTGATGTATCTCTTCTTTTACCAATAGCATCAATTTCATCGATAAATACGATACATGGAGCTTTCTCATTTGCTTGCTTAAATAAATCTCTTACTTTAGAAGCACCTAAACCAACGAACATCTCAACAAATTCAGAACCTGAAATTGAGAAGAATGGTACATTTGATTCACCCGCAACAGCTTTAGCAAGTAATGTTTTACCCGTTCCCGGAGGTCCTACTAATAGCACACCCTTTGGAATTACAGCACCTATTTCAGTATATTTTTTAGTATTGTGCAAGAAGTCTACAATTTCTTCAAGACTTTCTTTTGCTTCATCTTGTCCAGCAACATCCTTAAATGTCGCAGAATTTGAAGCTTTAATATATTTTTTAGCATTAGATTTCCCAAAGCTCATGGCATTGGATCCACCCATCATGTGTTTTGTTAAGTATCTTATTCCTAAGAACATAATTACAATAGGTATTACCAATTGAATTAAAATTGAAATAAGCGGATTGGTTGGCTCTACAATCTCTGTACCAAACTCTGATTTTGCAGATATCAATCTTTCTGTAATCTTAGGATCTGGCCATTTACCCACCTTATAATGTTTTTCGACTTTATCTTCCTCTGTAGAAAATCTGATTTGATTTGATTGTTCTTCAACTTTTTTTACTTTTCCTTCCGACAACATGGAAATAAACTTATCATATGTGACTTCGGTTATTTCTCTATCTCTTATCATCGGAGCAAAAATAAATTGAAATATTAAAATAATTAACGCACCAATTATATACCACGCATAAATTGGAGGTTTCTTATTATTGTTATTATTATTTGAATTTTTAAAAGGCATTTATTACTCCCAATTGTTTATTTGATTATATTATATGAGTTTAATGTGTTTAAACTTTGTATATTTCTTATTATATCCATATCCTGAATAATATAACAGATATTATATCATTAAAAAAGCAATATTAATACAATAATAAATTAAATTGATAAAAATAGTCTGTTCATTTTTAAGAAATATAATTGAAAACAGTTACATTTGTCTTAAAAAATTAATAATTAAAAATAAAAACATAATTAATAACTTGTTAATACTAAAGACAAAATACTTAAAATAAGACGATTAGAGATTGAAAAATACACAAAAATATAGATAAGACTAAGGATAAACTAATATGACAATAAAGGATATTGTTTTCATTATCTATTGACGTTTGTTGTTTTAGTGATATTATTATAATATACCTAGCGAACAAGTGGTTAGGGGATTATATATTAGGAGGTGATTAATATTTCTAGAGTTGAAAGAACGAATTTACCTGATATTATTGCATCTGAGATAAAGAACAGAATATTAAATAATGTCTGGGAAGTAGGAGACAAAATACCATCAGAAAATGATTTATCAAAAGAGTTTGAAGTAAATAGACTTACCATTAGATTAGCTATAAATAAGCTAAACACATTAGGACTTTTAGAAACTAAAACTGGAGAAGGAACGTATGTTAGAAAATTAAATTTATATAACTACATAAATCAAATAATTCCTTTTATAGTTAGTTCAAATGAAATAAATCATATACTTGAATTTGAAAATACAATATTGAGTTTACTAAAAAATGAAGTTATTTTTGATGATAAAGATACAAAGCTTATCAATAAAATAATTGACAAAACAGATGAGAATATAAAAAAATTGGCATCAATACATTTTATATTAAAATCATATGACGACGATATTGTTGAAGAAATCGCAAATGACTTTTTTACAATAAAAAGATGTATTTTTGAAAAAACAACAAATTCATTGATTAAATCTATAATTATTTCTTTAGAAAAAATTTTAATAGAAAATGATATTGAAAAAATAAAAAATTTAAATCCTAATGAGTTGACATGTTTAGTAGATAGGATAAATAAATTAATAATGAACTATAAATAAAAGTAGGTAAATTATGAAAAAATCAATGATAGAGATTGATGTTGAGGTTAAGGATAAAAGGGAAGCTGTAGAAAGAGCAGGGAAAATACTCTATGAAAATGGATATGTAGAAAAAGAATATATCCCTGCTATGATTAAAACATTAGAAGAATTCGGACCATATATTGTAATTACCAAGGGAGTGGCTTTACCACATGCTAGGCCAGAAGAAGGTGCATTAAAATCTGGAATATGTGTAGTTAGATTAAAGGAATCAATAAAATTTGGTAATCTAGACAACGATCCTGTAGAGATATTGATAGGGTTAAGTTCTTTAGGTAATGACGAACATTTAAGAAATATCCAGATAGTCTTATCTATACTAGAAAATGAGCAAAATATGTCTATTCTTAAATTTGGCAGTGTAGAAGAAATTTATAATATTTTTGAAAGACTAACTATTAAAAGTCAAGAGGTATAATTTAAAAAATGTTAAATTTAGTAATGAATAAAAAATAAATAGAAAAATAAAAAGATTCTAAAAAAAGGTATGACAAAAAGACCTAACTAAATTTAGGAAAAACTAGATTAAGCAAAGGTTAGAATTAAACCGTTTTTGCTTTTTAGATTGTAATTTTTTCAAAAGAACCTGTAAATGATAAAGGCTACGCCCGAGCAAAGCTCGTCATTTACAGAACCTTTTTCAAAAATTAATTTACAATTAAGCAAAAACTAAATTTGTACTTGATAAGGTTCATTTTTGGTTAGAACTGCAAAAATAGTATGACAAAGCTTTCTAGCAACAGCATTAGTAGCTACTAAATGATGCTTTCCTTCACTGATTTTTTTCTGATAATAATCAGAAAAAACTGGGTCACAAAATTCAGCTCTAAGAGCAGATTGAAATAAAGCACGTCTAAGGAATGGAGAGCCCCTTTTAGTCATATGATTAGAAGTGGATTCAAATTCTCCAGACTGGGAAATACTTGAGTCAATACCTGCGTAAGCAACAAGCTTTGAAGGATTAGAAAATCTTTTAATATCTCCAATTTCACCTAATATTGTAGCTGCATTAACAGCACCAATACCAGGGATTGTAGTAATTGGAGAATTAAGTTTTTCAAGTAAAATCTCAATTTCTTTTTCGACATCTGAAACTTGATTTTGAATAAAAGAAATTTGCTCAATAAGCATTTTGATTTGTAGGCTGAAAGAATCCATACAGAAATTTACACCAAAAGAAGTAGAAGCTTTCTTAGAAAGTTCTTCAAGTTTTCTAGATGCAAACTTCTTTCTAGAAACATTATCTAAAAAAGATTGTAAATCTTCAGAATTGATATCCTCAAAGTCTGAAGGAGTAGAGAAAGTTGAAAGTATTTCTTTAGAAGTCTTACCAAAAATATTGCTAAAAGAAGAAGCATATTCAGGGAAAACTTGATCTAAAAGAGCAATAGTTTTTCTTTTAAGATCACCAATTGAAGAAACAAGGTAGGACCTGAATCTGGAAAGGTTTCTCAAAGATAAATAATCCTCGTTAGAAAGAGAAGTTTCAACAAAATCTCCATAGCGAAGAAGATCGGCTATTAAAAGAGAATCGATAATATCAGTTTTTCTCTTTCTAATCTCAATACCTTGTCTCCAGCCATCAGTTTGGATTGGATTAATAACACGAACAGTGAAGTTTTTTTGAACAAGATATGAGTATATAGATAGCCAATAATGACCTGTAGCTTCCATACCAATTTCAAGTTCATTTTTGAAAGATTCTAGTTTAAGGATTAAACTTTCAGCACCATCAATGGAATTTGAAAAAGAAAAAGCTTTAAAAATAACCTTTTTCTTATCATCAACTAATGAAGCAACATGAGTATTTTTACCAATATCAATACCTAAATAAAACATTTGAAACCTCATAAAAAAGTATTTTAGATAGACACCTCAAAATCTAATAACGTTACTGCCTTATGGTATATACGAAGTACCCTGGAAGGGTCAACATCTAACTTATTCGTAAACAGCTAAAAGATTAGAGGACTCACTCTTTCAAGTACGAGATTAAATCTCAAGGAGGGAACGAGTACACTCTATCTAATAACAATATTATACAGTAAAACTGAATAATACTTAGTCGAAAAAGGTTTATAGGTTACCTTTAACAACCTAAATACATTATATAAGGAGGGGAAAAAATGTATAGTGCTTTAGTTGCTTGTAGAACAGGAATGGGAAGTTCAATGATGTTAAAAATTAAGGTTGAACAAGTAATAAGAGAAAACGGCTGGAATATTACTGTTGACCATAATGAAGTTTCAGCTGTTCAATACTTTAATGGTGATTTATTAATTACTATGGAAGATTTGGCAGATGAAATAACAAACAAACCATTTGCAGTGATTGGAATAAAAGACTTGATGAATAAAGATGAAATTAAAGAAAAATTACAAAAATTTTTAGATAGCAAACAATAATAAATTTATTGAATAATATTTGAAAAAATAATATTTAATATTTGAGGATAAGTCAGGAGGAAAAATGGAAATTTTAAGAGTAATAGTTCAGGATTTATTAGGGGCATCCTCAGTTTTAGTTGGATTGGTGGCTTTTATTGGACTATTTTTTCAAAAAAAACCTATGCATGAAGTTATAAAAGGAACAATAAAAACAATAACAGGTTTTTTAATTTTTGGTATAGGAAGTGCAGCAACAGCTGCAGCATTAGAATCATTTCAATCCTTGTTTAGTGAAGGGTTTAAGTTGAATGGAGTATTACCATTAGCCGAAGCTGTTACAGCATTAGCGCAAGATAAATATGGAACAGTAGTATCATTAGTTATGGTATTAGGATTCTTTTCAAACTTTTTAGTTGCAAGATTCACTAAATTTAAATACATATTTTTAACTGGTCAACATAATTTATACTTAGCAGCATTATTAACTATAATGCTAAAATTTTTAGGATTAGATAATACTTCAGTAATAATACTGGGTGGTATATTGCTAGGTATATCAGCAGCAATTTTCCCAGCAATTGCACAACCAGGAATGAGAAAAATAACCGGAAGCGATGAAATTGCTATGGGACATTATGTTACTTTAGGTTATGCTTTGTCAAGCTGGGTTGGTGGTAAAGTCGGAAACCCAAAAGATAGTACAGAAAATCTAAAATTACCAGCATGGTTAAGTATATTTAAAGACTACGTTGTTGGCGTAGGAGCTACAATGATTATTTTCTTTTACATAGCAGCTATTGCAGCAGGTAAAGGTTTTACAGAACAAACATCGAATGGTGTAAACTGGTTAGTGTATCCTCTATTTCAAGGTTTAACATTTGCTGCATCTTTATATGTAATAATTACTGGAGTTAGGATGTTTTTAGGGGAGATAGTCACAGCTTTTGTTGGTATTTCAGAAAAACTGGTGCCAGATGCTAAACCAGCATTAGATTGTCCTGTAGTGTTTGCTTATGCTCCAACTGCTACACTTGTAGGGTTTATAAGTTCCTATGTTGCAGGATTGATTTGTATGGGAATTTTTGCAGTTTTAGGCCTACCTGTTATTATTCCAGTAGCGGTTCCATATTTCTTTATAGGAGCTACTGCAGGTGTATTTGGTAATGCTACTGGAGGTTGGAAAGGAGCAGTAGTAGGATCATTTATTGTTGGGATTTTAATAGCTGTCGGTCCAGCAATAATTTACCCAATAATGGAAAATGTTGGATTAAAAGGAACAGCTTTTCCAGAAACAGATTTTAATTTCGTGGGAGTAATTTTATATACAATTGGAAAAGTACTCGGTTTAGTCTAAGTATAATAGAAGGATGGAGGAAAAATGAATTTAGACGAATTAATGGTGTCAGCAATAAGAAGCTTATCAATAGATATGGTAGAAAATGCGAATACAGGGCATCTGGGGATGCCTCTTGGCAGCGCGCCAATGACATATGAACTTTATAAAAATCATTTAAATGTAAATCCGAAGAATCCAGAATGGTTTAATAGGGACAGGTTAGTTTATTCAGCTGGTCATGGAACACCACTCGTTTACTCTATGCTACACTTATTTGGTTATGATTTGAGTATACAGGATTTAAAAGAGTTCAGAAGTTTAGGAAGTAAAACTCCAGGACACCCAGAGTATAATGTTACACCTGGAGTAGATGCAAGTACTGGTCCTTTAGGTGTTGGGGTAGCTACTGCTGTAGGTTTAGCAATTTCAGAAGCCCATCTTGCTAAAAAATATAATAAAAAAGATTTACCTTTAATAAATCACTATACTTATGTGATAGCAGGCGATGGCTGTCTTATGGAAGGAGTTGCTAATGAAGCATTTTCATTAGCGGGATCTTTAGGTCTTTCAAAATTAATATTATTGTATGATTCAAATGATGTTTGTTCTGATGGTATGGTTACAGATAGTACTATAGATGATGTGGAAGAGAAATTTACTGCTTTGGGTTGGAACTATTTAAAAGTAAGTGATGGAAATAATCTAAAAGAAATAAATGATGCAATTTCAAGAGCTAAAACATCAAATAAACCTACAATAATAGAATCCAAAAACATTATTGGTTTTGGGTCTACGAAGCAAGGTACAAATAAAATTCATAGTGACTCAGTAGGTGAAATAGAAGCTAAGCACATGAAAGACTCTTATAAATGGATGATTAATGAACCTTTTGCATTACCCGAAGAGATAAAAGAATATAGGAGAGAATACTTAAAACTATCTCAAGAAAAAGAAGATGAATGGAATAAAATTTTATGTAAATATAAAGAATTATATCCTAAAGAATATTCAGAACTATTTGAAATTGATAAAAAAATAGATAAATTTAATATAGAAGAAATGGGAAGGTTTGAATCTCCTATTGCTACAAGGGGTGCTTCAGGAAAGTCTCTAAACTTTATATTTGATAAATTAGGAATATTAATGGGGGGTTCTGCTGATTTAGGTTCATCAAACAAAACAATTTTAGCAAATAGTTCATTTATTAGAAAAGATGATTTTTCTGGAAACAATATCAATTTCGGTGTTCGAGAATTTGCTATGGGAGCAATAATAAATGGTATAACACTGCATGGAGGATTAAGAGGATATTGTGCTACATTTTTAGTATTTTTAGATTACATGAAAGCATCAATTAGAATGGCAGCTTTAATGAAGATAAATCCAATATTTGTATTTACACATGATAGCATAATTGTTGGTCCTGACGGTCCTACACATCAACCTGTTGAGCAATTATTAAGCTTAAGGGCTACTCCTGATGTGGATGTGATACGACCAGCAGATCCAAACGAAACAATGTATTCATGGGAATACGCATTAAAAAATGATAAACCTACTGTTTTAGTATTGGGAAGGCAAGATGTTGAAATTCTTTCAGGAACATCTATAGAGAATCTTAAGAAAGGTGCATATGTAATAGATGATACAGATAATTATATGGGGACAATAATTGCAACTGGAAGCGAGGTTCATTTATCAATAAAAGCAAAAGAATTATTGGAAAAAGATGGGATAAAAGTTAGAGTTGTAAATATGCCTTCTTGGGAATTATTTGATAAAATGGAAAAAGAATATAGAGACCATGTATTAGATAGAACCAAACCTGTGTTATCAGTTGAAGCATCTTCTGAGATAGGATGGTGTAAATATTCTGATTCACAAGTTTATAATAATGAATATGGAGATTCAGGTAATGGTCAAAAACTGTATGAAGAAAGAGGTTTTACTCCGGAAAATGTAGCAGAAAAATTTAAGAAATTATTAAGTGATATGTAATCAATATTCATAATCATTTAATTAATAGCAAAGTATAGGATTGATAGTTGTATATTTTATATTACTTTTGAAATAAAGTAATAATTTATTATACATTAAAATATTTATAGAACAAATAGCTCAACTTTTTCATTATAGTTATATGAGTAGAAAAAGTTGAGCTATTTAATTGTTTAGGATAATATTTATAATTCAGAACATATATCGGGATAAAAAGCTTAAATATTTCAATATTCTAAAAATAAAAAAGAATTATTGATATTCTTCTTTGTCTATATCTAGCAATATACATTTTACACCTAGCATAGTTAAATTATCAATAAACGTACTATCGGCATCAGAATCGGTAATTAGTATATCAAAGTTTCTTACACTTCCAGAAATAAACGCACTTTTGTGATTAAGTTTGGAACTATCAACACATAGAATCACTTTATTGGAGTTTTCAATCATTGCCTTGTTAACTGCTACTTCATCAATATTTGCAGTTGTCATGCCTTCTTCTAAATGGAACCCACTAGCCCCTAAAAACGCCTTATTTGCTTGAACGCCTTTTATATTTTTTATTGCAAATTCTCCTGTCATAGCAGATTTAGGTGCTTTTATTTCTCCTCCAGTAAGAATTATTTTCACATTTGGAAGAGTATGATATTTTAGGGTTTTTCCATTATTAGTAACAACAGAAATATATTTTGATGGTTCAACATATTTGATAGTTTTTATACTTGTATCAGATGAATTTATAAAAATGGTGTCATCATTCTCAATTAAAGATGCAGCATATTTTGCAATAAGATCTTTCTTTTTTTCTATTCTTGTTGTCAATATAACTTTTGAATCTATAGCTTGAACTTCTCCGTGTATCTTATGTATTAATCCTTTTTTTGATAAAAAATTTATATCTCTTCTAATTGTAGGTAGTGAGACATTTAATTTACTGGCTAAATCTTTATTGGAAATACTTTTATTTTCGTTTATAATTAGTAATGCTTTTTTTCTTCTTGAATCAATTAACTCTTTACTTTGTTTCATAAAAGACTCCTTTTTACATCTCTTTATTTAAAAGAGTACATAAAAAAGTCATAAAATACA
>NZ_JH601089.1:0-50813 GCF_000245755.1 Helcococcus kunzii ATCC 51366
AAATAAAGATATAGTATTAATATCAAATATAAATGATAAATCCCAGTTTTCTAAGTTCGAAAACTGGGATTCTATTTAATCAATTATTCTTTTTTTATATGAAGCATTTGCCAACAATCCTATCAATAAGCCAATTGCTGAAATAACAACATTAAAAATAAGCATCGTTGATATGCCCCATTTTTCAATCATCCATCCGCCAGCCAATGAGCCCGCAACCATAGCTGCCGGCGACATGCTCGCCATTAGAGACTGACCTGTTGTTTGTTCTTCTTTACTTACCATTCTTCCTGTGTAATATACTGATGCTGCAACTAAAATCGCAAAACTAAATATTTGGAATGTTTGTGCAAAATAGACCATTGAAACACTTGTTGATATTGCATACATCACCGCTTTTACCACATATCCTACAGAAGAAATAACCATTAAAGATGATACTTTAACTTTTTTCATTATATAAGTAAACGCAAATAACATTGGAATTTCAACGATTGCTTGTATTGCTAATGCAGTACCTAAATGGCCACTATTTCCTTCCAACGATTGAATCAATTGCAGTAAATATATTCCAATAAGATTGTGTGAAAAATACATAAAAAATACACTAATTAACATTAAAGAAAAAGTAGGGTATTTTTTAATAAAATTAAATAAATTAACTTTTGTTGTAGGAATGTTTGCTGAACTATCATCTTCCACATTTTCAAAATAAGGTAGCCATAAAACTGTAAAGAAATATAAAATTGCAGTAATCAAACCGGTATATGGTATAGTAATGATTCCAAATTTATTAGCAAAATTACCGATTATCAAGGCACCAACAGCAAAGGTACCAGAACCCATTCCTCTGGCAACTCCAAAATCAATCTTTTCTCCTATACTTTCATAATAGTAATGGGCACTATTTATAAAAGGAACGGCTAAACTACCAGTTATAAAAAATATACCTAGAAGCACCGCTTTAAGACCATTGTCATCAACCCATATCATCAAGATATTTACAATAATAATGATAATACTAAAATATGTAAGCATTCTTTTCCAAGTAAAGAATTTAACTCTATCACTAATATTACCCATTATAGGTTGCATAGCGGCAGTTATCGTTGAAAATACCGCTACACTAACACCTATCTGTGATTCACTAAAACCAATACCCTGTAAAAATAGAGATATAAAACCAGCCGCCGCACAAAATAGCAAGAAAAACGCACCTTGCATTATAATATATCTAACATTAATAGAAACTTTTCTCATCATAACCTCTTCATTTCAAAATCTAAGTCATAATAATATTACTAATTTTCTATTTAGATAACAAGTTTTTTGATTTTAGATATTCAACTGCAACCTCATTTGCTGATTTTCCTTCTACATCCACTTTATAATTCATTTCTAGCATTTCTTCTGTTGTAATCTTATTTGAAATTTGTTCTAAAATTTCTTTTAGTTCAGGGTATTTCTGTAAAGTTTCTTCTCTCAATAAAGGCGCACCTTGATATGGCGGGAATAGCCCTTTGTCATCTTCTAAGATAACTAAATCCCTCGAAATTATTTCAGTATCGGTAGAGTATATTTCCAAAATATTTATATCTCCCTTTTCTAAAGCTTGATATCTCAATTTTGGCTCCATAGTAGCAACATTCAGATTTAAGCCATACAATTTCTTAAGCCCTTTATTTCCATCTTCCCTATCATTAAACTCTAAAGTAAATCCAGCTTTCGCCTTATTTTCTACTTTCTTTAAATCAGATATCTTCTTCAATCCATTTTCTTTTGCATATTGTTTCTTAACCGCAATAGCATAAGTATTTTGATATATCATTGGCTCTAATAACACTAATTTATCCTGTTTATAAATATTGTCACGTGCAGCCTCATAAACTTCTCTCTCGTCATTTGAAAGTCCTTTAACTTTTTCTTTTAATAGAGAAGAGGTAATAGTTCCTGTAAATTCAGGATATACATCTATTGAACCCTTCTTTAATGCTTCAAATAAAAATGTTGTCTTACCAAAGCTTGGCTTCACTTCAACACTAATATCTGTCTTATCTTCAATCAATTCTTTATACATATTGATCAAGATTTCAGGCTCGGAGCCTAGTTTACCCGCAGCAACAATCTTTTTATTTGACATTGTGCCAAAATTAAACATTGACACAAGCAATATACTCAAACTTACAACAAAAGAAATCAGTATTGTCTTAACTTTTTTATTCTCTAATTTCTTTATTAAATAGTTAAATATGACCGCTAAAATTGCGGATGAAATAGCTCCAATCAATATTAAAGAAGAATTATTTCTATCGATACCTAAAAGTATGAAAGAGCCCAAACCTCCTGCACCTACCAACGCAGCAAGAGTCGCTGTACCGATTAGCATTACAGAAGATGTCCTAATCCCCCCTATAATTGAAGGCATTGCCAATGGAATCTCATATTTCTTCAACTTTTCCATTCTATTCATACCAAAAGCAGTAGCCGCCTCTTGTAAGACAGGATTTATCCCTATCAGTCCTGTAATTGTATTTTGTAGTATTGGGAAAATTCCATAAATTACCAAAGCAACTATGGCTGGCAATCTACCTATTCCTAAAAATGGAATAAATAATCCTAAAAGTGCTAAAGATGGCACGGTCTGCAATACTCCGGCAATTTGAAGTGAAATTTCTGATAATTTTCTATTTTTTGAAATAAGAATAGCAAATGGCACAGCAATAATAATAGCAATAAATAGAGCCAACATCGATATTTGATGATGCTCTACTAAAGCTTTTGTCCAATCGCTATATCTCTCAACAAAAGTTTTCGCTAAATTATTTAACATCATCTACCTCACTATCATCAACATCACTGAAGAATTTCTCCACAAATTCATTCTTCGGATTATTTTTAATTTCTTGTACACTATCAACCTGCACAACTTCTCCTTTACTCATAATACAAATCCTGTCCGCCAGTTTTGCCGCTTCCTTTATATCATGAGTAACGAAAACCGTAGTAATTTTCACTTCATTATGAATGCTCTTTATTAAATCCTGCAATTGACTCCTGATAATAGGGTCTAAAGCACTAAATGGCTCATCCATCAATAATAATTTTGGATTAGAAACTATAGCTCTCAATATGCCGACTCTTTGCTGTTCTCCACCTGATAACTCATGTGGAAAGCGGTTCAAATAGTCTTCAGGATTTAATCCTACTTTATGCATATATTCAGTAATAGTCTTTTTTCTTTTCTCTTTATTCCACTTTTTCATCTCTGGAATAATCTCTATATTCTCATATACTGTTAAATTTGGAAATAAAGCCCCTTCCTGCAACACATAACCAGTATCAAGTCGAAGCTGTCTCAAGTTGTAATTTTCAATATCCTTACCATCAACTTCAATCACACCCGTTGTTGGCTCATACAATCTATTAATCATCTTTAAGGTTGTAGTCTTACCACTTCCACTAGTACCAACAATTACAAAAAATTCACCATCATTTATTTGTAAATTAATATTCGACAGTACATTTTTCTCTCCAAATTTCTTACTTACATTTTTAAACTTTATCATAACTCTTCTTTCCTTACGTAATTTTCCCACTTCATCAACTTCAATATAAAATTTGAAAGCATTCTTTGCTAAGATTATAAATATATGTTTAATATTTATACCCTAGTTTCTAAATTTCATTTTTAATTTTTTTATTTACTTAGACCTAAGATTTATTAAATTTATTCACTCATATTTTATTTTTTTTTAGTTGTTTTCGATAAAAAGAAAACATAATCATAAATAGGATTTGTATGTCCTTTGATAGTTACAAGATTAATTTATTGTTTACTAAAAAATAAATCGCTATTGTTACACAACTATCAATGTTAATTATTTATTGATTTTACAACATTTTTATATCCTATTATTTTAACTTTAAATTTCAACTTTTCGAGTTAATAGCTTTTAGTATATATTAATTAATTACAATTTTTTATATATTTTCTACTACGAAAATTATATTATGTAATCGATTGCTAAAATATATCTTCTGTGTTATTATTTACTCAGATAAAAATGAAAGGAGTGAATGTTATGACATTTGCAGAAAAATTAGAGAGTAAATTATTACCAATTGCTTCAAAAATTTCAGGCAATAAATATTTGATGTCAATGAGAGATGGTATCCTTTTAGGTATGCCATTAATCATCGTTGGATCAGCAATGATGATTATAGCAAGTTTCCCGATTGAAGCTTTTACTAAATATTTAGAAGAAATCGGTGCTGCCGCATATCTTTGGAAAGGCGTAAATTCAAGTTTTGGTATAGTTGCACTAACCGCAGCATTTGGTATAGCGCAAAGCTTGTCAAATAGACTTTCTGTAGACGGTACACCTGCCGGTATTATCTCGCTAGCATCCTTTATCACCGTTACACCATTCATAAGCGGTGAAGATATAGGTAGCGGAATCCCTACACAATGGATTGGATCAAAAGGTCTATTTGTTGCGATAATTCTAGGATTATTAACAGGAAAAATTTATGCATGGTTTGTTAAGAAAAATATAGTAATTACATTACCAGAAAGCGTACCACCAGCAGTTTCACGAAGCTTCACAGCTTTGATACCTGCAGCGGCCATTCTTACTGGTAGTATCTTACTTTCAGCCTTAGTTGATAAAATCAATTTAGGAAATATACACGAAATTTTAGCAAATGTATTAGGTAAACCACTTGGTGTGTTTGGCGGTAATCTATTTGGTTCTATAGTTATGATTTCATTAAACTCAATATTTTGGTTTATGGGTGTACATGGTGGTACAATTGTTGGATCCGTTATGGGACCGATATGGTTAATGTTAACAGATCAAAATAGATTGGCGTTTGAAGCAGGAAAAGAATTACCAAATATCATAACCTCTCCATTCCTGGACCTATTTGTCTGGATTGGTGGTGGAGGTGCAACAATCGGTCTTGCTATAGCTATTCTATTCATCGCGAAAAATAGAAAATCAAGTCAACTAACAAGAGCTTTGGCACCAATTACTTCAACCCCATCATTTTTCAATATCAATGAACCATTGATGTTTGGGGTACCTATAGTAATGAACGTATCTCTACTAGTTCCATTTATCATAACTCCAGTTATGAATGCAATAATCTCATACTTTGCAATGGCAAGCGGAATTGTCGCTAAAACTACTGGAGCAAATGTACCGTGGACGATGCCGCCGATCATTTCAGGATTCCTTGCGACGAGGGACTGGAAAGCAAGTGTGCTTCAATTGATTCTCATCATTCTAGATACCGCTATATACTATGTGTTCTTTAGAGCGGTAGAAAAAGGATTTAGACAAATGGAAAGTTCAGCCGAGATTGAAAATAAATAGAAAAGAAAGGATTTAAACATGAAAAGATTAATAAGTGCGAATGCATCAGATATTTTAAATATGACACCTCAAGAAATTAAACAGAGCATAAAAGCAAGTGAAGGCAGAGTTGTCTTAACCGAAATAGTTGCTCAAGTGAACGCATATATCGGAGACATTACTAGCGCGGAAATTGCTTCTGCCTTTGGCTCTGACATGATTCTACTAAATGGTGTGGACGTGTTCAACCCTGTCATAAAAGGACTAAAAGAAGAAGAACAAGATGATTTTGTTAAACACTTAAAAAATTACACCGGAAAATTAATTGGTGTTAATTTGGAACCTGTCGACACGTCAACAGAAATGCTTGAAAGTAGAAACGAAATCGCCATTGGTAGACAAGCAAATATTGAAACATTCGAAAAAGCCAACGAATTAGGAATGGACTTCATTTGTCTAACAGGGAATCCTGGAGTCGGAGTTACAAATAAGACTATCGTTGAAAACATTAAAATAGCAAAAGAACATTTCAACGGACTAATAATCGCTGGCAAAATGCATGGTGCAGGCGTTAATGAACCAGTGCTTACAGAAGGAGTTGCAGAAGAAATCATCTCCGCTGGTGCCGACATCTTACTTATTCCATCAATTGGTACCGTACCTGGAGTCCCAGGAATCAGACCACATGATATTTATAAAATTGTGGACCACGCACATTCAAAAGGCGCCTTAGTAATGTCCGCTATCGGCACAAGCCAAGAATCCAGCGATTCAGACACAATAAAGAGAATGGCTATTGAAAACAAAATTGCCGGCGTTGATATCCAACATATCGGAGATGCCGGTTATCATGGAATGGCCATTCCAGAAAACATATACGAACTAAGCGTTGCAATCAGAGGTAAGAGACACACCATCTCCAGAATCGCACGTTCAATAAATAGATAGAAGGAGTTTCATATGAAAAATATAATATTAGCATGTGCAGCAGGCATGTCAACAAGCCTACTAGTAACAAAAATGAAAAAAGCTGCCGAAGCAAAAAACATTGATGTAAAAATCGAAGCCTACCCTGTTCAAGAAGCCAAGAAAATAATCACTTCTGAAAAAGTCGACTGCGTACTATTAGGGCCACAAGTCCGCTTCATGCTAAACCAATTCAAAGAAGAATTCCCTAACGAAAACATCTCCGTAATCGATATGAGAGACTACGGCCTTATGAATGGTGAAAATGTCCTAAATACTGCTTTGAAGGCTATGGGAGAATAGGAATAGTGAACCTACTTAGTAGGAGATTAAATCCTGAAAGTATTGATAAAAAAAGTAAAGAGGAAGAGCCGCCACTTGCGTGGCGGTTTTTTGATGGTAAGGGTGCATCCGTTATTTTTTTTACTAAATTGTATATAGCTTTTACTTAAGATATAATATAAAGAATCGATGCTTATAAAATGTTGACAGTTTATTATTCTAAATTTTTGATATAATGGAGATAAAGATGAAAAAATATGATATCAAACCTTTTACAAAATGGGTTGGCGGAAAAAGACAATTACTTAATGAAATAGTAAAATTAATGCCCCATTCTTATAATACTTATCACGAACCTTTTGTTGGTGGCGGTGCACTTTTTTTCTATTTACAACCTAAAAATGCAGTAATAAATGATATGAATTCTGATTTAATATTATCCTATAGGGCAATAAAGGATGATTTAAATAATCTTATTGAAGAATTAGAATACCATAAACAGCATAACTCAAAAGAATATTTTCTAGATTTAAGGAGTTATGATAGAAATGAAAGAATAAATTCTCTGTCAAACACACAAAAAGCTGCAAGAATAATGTATATGCTTAGAGTTTGCTTTAATGGAATGTATCGTGTAAATTCAAAAAATCAATTCAATGTACCTTATGGTCGATATAAAAATCCTAAAATTGTAGATAAAGTACTTCTAAAAAATATAAGTGATTATCTAAACTCATCAAATATATTAATTCTTAATGAAGATTTTGAAGTTTCAATAAAAGAATGTAAAGCCGGTGATTTCGTTTACTTTGACCCACCATATATTCCAATTAGTGAAACTAGTTCCTTTACATCATATACTAATGAAGGATTTTCTTATGAAGATCAAGTTAGACTAAGAAATATTTTTTCAGAACTTACAAGAAAAAATGTTTATTGTATGTTATCTAATTCTAATTCACCAAAAACTTTAGAACTGTATGAACAATTTAATATACATCAAGTAAAAGCAAAAAGAAGTATTAATTCTATCAGCTCTAAACGAGGTGAAATATCAGAAGTTATTATTACAAATTATTAACGATTTTTTCATTTTATTATTTATACTAGGAGGACTTAAAATTAACTACTATACAGAAAAAAATGTTCGCTTAATTTTAGGCGACAGTTTTGAAATAATGAAAAAATTACCCAAAGAAAGCTTCGATATGATTTTCGCAGATCCCCCTTATTTTTTAAGCAATGGCGGAATATCTAATAGCGGCGGAAAAGTTGTTTCTGTAAATAAAGGTGATTGGGACAAAATTGATAGTCTAGAAGATAAACATAAATTTAATAGAGAATGGATAAAACTTGCAAAAAATCTATTAAAACCAAATGGAACAATTTGGATATCCGGAACACTACATAATATATATTCTGTAGGTATGGCTCTAGAACAAGAAGGCTTCAAAATTCTCAACAATATTACTTGGAAAAAATTAAATCCACCCCCAAATCTTTCATGTAGATACTTTACTCATTCTACAGAAACTATTCTATGGGCTAGAAAAAATGACAAAAAAGCCCGACATTATTATAACTATGACTTAATGAAAAAATATAATGGTGGAAAACAAATGAAAGATGTTTGGGAGGGCTCATTAACACCTCAAATAGAAAAAATTTATGGTAAACATCCTACACAAAAACCAGAATATCTACTTCATAGAATCGTTGAATCTTCCACTAAACAAGGAGATTTAATACTCGATCCTTTTTTAGGTTCTGGAACAACCGGAGTCGTTTCTAAAAAATTAAATAGAAAATTTATTGGGATAGAAAACTGTGAAGATTACCTAGAAATTGCAAAAAAAAGAATAAACAGTTTAGGAGTAAAATATGAGTTATAGAAATAAACTAGAATATTTCATTAATACTTTATCCATGTCAAATAAGACACCTAATTATTTTATTAATTGGGAAAAAGTAGTAAAAAATACAAATGAATTTGAGTTAGAATTAAATACATTAAATTATTTAGTTGGAAAAGAAGATATTATAAATGAAACAAAAAAACTTTTTAAAAATCAGCCTAATCTAATAAAAGCAATTCCTTCATTAATCGCTGAACGAAATAAAGAAATTGTTATGAGTTACAAAAAAACTAAACTTTAAAAATATTGATGAAGATAATACTGATCTATATGTAGATTTCTGTGAAAATATAGGTTTATTAGATTTCATAAAAAATCACACAAATAAATCACTTGTAGACTATGTATATGGTGTTGAAGCAGGTTTAGATAGCAACGGAAGAAAGAACAGAAGTGGAACTAATATGGAAACCATTGTTGAAGATTATGTTTCAAGTATTGCACAAGAACATAATCTTGAATATCTTCCTCAAGCTAAAGCTTCACAAATCCTATCCAAATGGGGTAAAGATGTTCCAACTGATAAAGCAAATAGAAGTTTTGATTTAGCAATTTATAACAAAAGCAATGATAAACTATTTTTACTTGAAACAAATTACTATAACGGTGGAGGTAGTAAATTGAAATCTGTTTGCGGTGAATTTATGAATTTAAATAGATTAATAGGTGAAGATAAAAATATAAGTTTCATTTGGGTAACAGACGGACAAGGATGGAAAACGGCTTTAAATCCTATCACTGAAGCTATGGCAGAAATAAATAATATATTAAATCTTCACATGATTTTTAGCGATGGATTATTAAAAGAAATTCTAAGTAATTAGAATTAAATATAACTTAGTTATAAATAGTATTGTAAATTAATTATTTCTATGGTCCATATATACCCGCAGGGGGTATTTCTTAGACCATGTAGTAAAATTTATGGTCCCCATATACCCCCGGAGGGTATAAATGGGACATGGATTTTGCCTATACATTCAAAATATTAAATAAAAAAGATCCCAATTATACAATAATGGTATTAGAATACTATATATCTAGAGAAGACACTTAAAAACATGGTCTTAAATATACCGGGGCAGGGTATTTTGGCACCATAAAATTAATTATAATATTACAAATAATTTATAAAATATGCAATCATTACTTCTAAACACCTTTAATAGCCAAAAATACCCTATTTCCCAAATATTTCTATTTATACCTGACATACATTCCTAAATATTCCCCCACACAAAAATCTATATCAAAAAACACCTACCGAATCCTTTCCTCAGCAGGCGTTTTTTAATATTATGGTTACTCAATATCGGTTAGAGGGATCACCCCCAACATATTGATCTACCTATTCTTTTTTATTTTCTTCTTCTACTTTAATAAATTCATAGCCGGTTATTTCTTTCAACTTATCGAATGTTAAGTACCTTAGGTTTGGAGTGGTGAAATAATACACTTCTCCATCTACTAGATAGTAGTTTGTAGGTCTTCCATTATCTGGATGTTTTGGGTTTTTGGAAAAGATTTTGTCATTAAATTTATCGTTGAATTGATATTTTTTATTGTCTTTTCCAATAAATGAATAGGAGTTTCTGGTTCCTTCGAGGCCTTCAAATTCTGTTCTTTTTAATACTTCAAATAGTACTCTGTAATGTAGAATGTCAGGTTTTGCGGTTATTAAATCATCCCATTCATAGGTTTTGCCATTGGCTTTTACTGCAAATTTGCTATGATTTTTATCTACGTGTGTTTCATTTTTTATTAAATCTAATGGGTAGTCATCATTAGGCAATAGTAAAATTCTTGATTGAATGGCATATTGTTGAAATGCGGACTTTTCTATTTCGTTGATTTTCTTTTTTATATTGTTTTTTATGTTCATTTGATTATCAAATGTTTTTTTGGAAAATGTTCTTGATATAGGAGATGGGTTTTTCTGATCCGCACCATTATCGACGGTTTTTAAATCGAAGATGGCATTTACATTTAGGTCCATCTTTTCCTCTTTATCAAATAGATAGAGTAGAAAATCATTTAGGCTTTGTATTTTTTCTTCAAGTGTTTTTTTATCTGTGTAATAAAAGTCTAAGTTTATTTTACCTAGGTTGAATTTTTCTCCAAGGCGGATGTCAAAAATGTTTGCTTTATCTCCGAAGTTATTTTTGATGACTTTTAATTTTTCTCCGAGATAGTCTGTTTCATAATTTTGAATTATTCCAAACCCTGCATTTTCTCTGACAACACTATAAATGTTAAAAGTGAAGTTATTTTCTAGGTCTTTGGCTTTTATATTTGCAGCGTAATCACCAAATTTTGAAGCATCTTTGTTTTCTGATTCTTCTAATATTTCATATATTACATTAGGAAATTGTTTTTGAAAATCATTTTTTATGTCTGATATATTTTTTGTTATACCGCACGAGGTTAATAAAAGCGAAGAAAAAATAATTAATAGTATTTTTATTTTATCTTTCATTTCTCATCTTATCTTGATATTTTTTGTTAATGTAGCCTTCTGATGCCATTCTAGGTCTTGAATGCGCTCTTTCGTCCGCTTCAAACATTAGCATTTTTTGATGACCTAACATTCCGGCAACAAGTGAAGTTGGGAAATTTGCAATAGCTAGATTGTAGCTTGCAACGTTATTGTTGAATACCCTTCTTGCTGCATTGATATTTGTTTCGATTGCTGTAGTTCTTTGCGCTGTGTATAGGGCTTGTTCCATTGATTTTAATTCTGGATAATTTTCAATGTGGAACCCTCTTAAAAATGAACTACTTTCATTGTATGCAGAAATCATTTCATTTGGAGCGCTGGAGCTTTTAGCTTGACCGACCATTGACCTTAGACGAGAAACTTCCTTAAACATTGATGATTCTTCATCTATTGCTGTTAATACTTGAGAATATAAGGATTCCATTTCATCTAATCTTTGTTGAACATAAGTGTCAATGTTTGACCATGCTCTCTCAACATTTATTCTTTTGCTGTTTAGTGTGTTTGACATGATTATAAAAATCACGATAAGGGCAACAGCTCCAATAATTACATATTTCATTGTTTCATTCATTTTGGGCCTCCTAGAATTTCAAGCTTCTTTGTTCTAATAGATCATCTAATGAAAGATGTAATTTATCAGCTTGTTCTTGAAGTGTTAAACTATCAAATTCTTCTACTGTCATACTCGCTTGAGCTGCTTGTTTTTTTCTAGCTTCTAATTCCCTTGCAGATCTTTCTTTTACTTCCTTAGCTGAATTGAATATATTATTATTTTGATATTTTTTTGCATCTTCTTCAATTTTCTTTTGATATTGTTCTACAGTTAAACCATATTTTTCTGCGACTTGCTCCATTGAAAGGCCTTTTAATTCTCTTGAGCTAATTCCTAGTTCTTGAGCTTGTTTTTCGTTGGACATTTTTTGTACTTGTGCTAGGTAGTCAGCACTTGAGGAAACCGCATTAGTAACTCTGCCTAAAACTGATGAAAATATATCTGATTTTTTTCCGCTAACTGCATCACCTACACCATTTCTTACATTTCTACCAACTTCATTCATATGTTTATTTGCTTGATCAAAAACTTCTTCTTTGATTTGATCCATTTTTCTAAGTAATTTATCGAACATGCTTCCCTCCTAATATTTGCCTTTATATAATTCTTGCATTTCATCGATATCTAAATTGTTATATTCTTCAATAACATAATCTAAAGTTCTTCTTGATTCTTCTAATTTTTTGTTATCTACTTGAGAATGATCCATGAAGAAATAATATGTCATAGCTTCCATTATTTTATTTAAATAAATTTTATATAAATATGGAATGGCAAATCGTGGTGATGATTTTCCTTCTTTTAGCTCTGCTTTCGGATTTGTCCCCCAAATAGAGTTATAAAATCTGTCATTTAATTTTCCGTACTGAGCACTATTATATTTAGCTGCTCTCTTAGGTTGAAATATAAAGAAATATCCATCTTGAATGGTTAAGTGTAGTTCCCCATATTTTACAACTAACGCTTTAAGCACTGATTCAAAATATGGTGTAATAATCTTTGTCCACAGGAATTTTTCATCCTCATTTGTATTGATTAAGTCTTTCAGTCCACCAACACTTACTTCATACCAATCAGCCAATTCTGTATCAGTTAGTGATAAATTTCTTTTGTCGTTAAAACTTACGCCTAAAGATTCTAGTAAATCAAATTTATCAGTTTCGAAATAGAAGAATGCTTGATTATTTTTAACTAATGAATTATTTGGCAGAACATATAAATTACCTTGTTCATAGGTTGTTTTATCAATTTCTTTTTCTTTACCGTCTTCAACTTTTTTAAATGTTCTTGTAATTCTAATTTTTAAAGATTGACCAAATTTTCCTAAATCCTCAGTTTTTTCTTTCCATATACCTATTAAATTTGGTAAACCTCTTACAAATCCCACAGGAATATAGTCAACATCACATCTTTGATTTAAGTAGTCATTACCAAATATGAATCTGTTCAGTCCATCATTAAAAAGTCTTTGAGCTTCATATATAACGTGATCTTCTTTAGATAGAACATATAAAAAGTAAATCCCTGGTATAATAAAAACTAAACCTAAAAATGTTTTAAATACTATCCAAACTAAAATAGCAGCAATAACTCCACCCAGCAAAGATAAATAAGCCCTATTCTTAAACGGCTTAACTTGCTCAATTGCAGCCCTTAGATTAGAAAGTAATTCGCTTCCCTTTTCAGAATCTAAAAATAATAGATAGTCTGAAGGTGTGTTTCCTCTTTCCATGTTTTCTCCTTATTTTGCATAATGCTATTTTATTATATTTATACAAGAATATTATATCTTTTTATAAATATTTTGACAAGAAAACCTATTTTATATTTAGTTGTTACTTTACATATATTTTACTATATTATAAGCGATAATTAGCTATTTACAGGCGTTGTGTAAAATCTGTTTATACATATTAATAAAAACTTTACACAGTTTTTACATAATTTTTACATAGATTTTTCATAATTTATGAAATATGTTACATATAATAAATTTTCATCACATTTTCTATAGATAAAACTAAACTTTTTTGCCACAGTGGTACATTCACACAAAAAAATATCCTCCAGAGATTTAACCCCAACAGATATTTGTAAATTATAAAATCTCGTCATGTGTTTTTAGATAAGATCTTTTCACATATGAAATTAATACTAAATATCATAGGATTATTATAATCAGTATGCCGAAATAAAGTAGTGGAAGAGGCTCAAATTCAAATATTCTTCCTATACTTGTATCCGGAATCAATAGCACGAAAAATATTCCTAATAAGTTCAAAGTAAGTAGTTCCTTTGAAGGCCAGCTTTCTTTGAATGGAACTTTTGATGTCCTTAACATATGAATTACCAATGTTTGTGACAACATGGATTCAATAAACCATCCTGTATGGAATGCTGCAATATACAGCTCTTGCATTGCTGGATCTGTCAAATTATGAAATAATACACCATTTGTTAGCATCGGACAAATTATGAAATATAGAGCTAAATATGTCACTATATCAAAAATCGAGCTTATCGGTCCAAATTTCATCATAAAGCCTGGAATTGTTTCCGATTCCCATCTTCTTGGCTCTTTTATAAAACTTTCGTCAACATTATCCCATGGGAATGAAATACAAGATATATCATAAATCATATTTAACATCAGTAAATGCATAGGATGTATCGGTAGGAATGGTAAAAATATTGTTTTTCCTAACAACTTCTTCTAGCTCTTTATCACTTAATCCTTCTATGTCCTCGCCGGTAAATATTTTATCACTTTTAATATTTAGGCTCTTACACATATTTTCAGTAACTTCTTTATTGTCACCCGTTAATACTTTAACCTCTACACCATGATCCATCAATGATTCAATCGCTTTAGCAGAGGATTGTTTTGGTGGATCTAAAAATGCCAAAAATCCGATTAAAGTCATATCACTCTCTTCTTTTACTTCAAATTCAGTAATATTTTCAGTAAATTTCTTCCTAGCAACCGCAATAACTCGCATACCTTGTGAGTTCAAATCTTTAACTTGTTGATATACTTTATATAATAATTCTTCATCAAATTCTAAGACTTCGTTATTTATTTCAACGTCTTTACATATCGAAATAACTTCTTCCACTGCCCCCTTAGTAATTATTACAATTTGATCACTTTTACCTTTTACAACCACACTCATTCTTCTACGGTTAAAATCAAAAGGTATTTCGTCAATCTTTTCATATTTTGTAATGGCTTGTTCTAAGTTAGGGTCAACATTTTGCAATTCCATAGTTTTATTGATAATTTCTTTATCCATCAAATTTTTCAGACCTGTTTGATAGTAACTATTCAAAAAACCATATCTAAGACCCTTGTATTATCTTCGCCATTGATATCCAAATGATATTGCAATACAATTTTATCTTCTGTTAATGTACCTGTCTTATCTGTACATAACACATTCATCGCACCTAAACTTTGAATGGAATTCAAATTTTTAATAATAACTTTTTTCTTCGCCATTTCCATAGAAACGACAGATAAACAGGAAGTTATAATCATTGGAAGCATTTCTGGAGTCAATCCTACCGCTATAGAAATAGCAAATATCAACGAATCGAACCAATGTCCTTTAGTAAATCCAGTAATCACAAATACTATAGGAACCATAATTAACATAAATCTTATCAATATCATTGACACAGAATTTATACCTGTTTCAAAACTTGTATTTTCCTTTTCTGTATTTAATGAATTCGCAATTGATCCGAAAATGGTATCCATTCCTGTGGCAACTACAATCGCAACGGCAGTCCCACTTATAATATTTGTCCCCATAAACGCTAAATTAGTTAAATCTAATGGAGCATTGCTCTCTACCGTATTATCCTTAAACTTTTCAACTGTCATTGATTCACCAGTTAATGCAGACTGGGAAACAAACAAGTCTTTTGACTCCAATATCCTCAAATCAGCAGGAATCATATCACCAGCTGAAAGCAAAACAATATCTCCAACCACAATTTCATCTATTGGTATTTCAGTCACTTGTCCATTATCTTTTCTAATAGTACAAGTGGTCTCAATCATTTCCAATAACTTTTCAGAAACTTGTCCAGATTTGGTCTCTTGAATCAACCTCAATCCTCCAGACATCAAAACCATAATTATAATAATAATTGAAGTGATAGGATTTTTATCACCTTCCTCTGCAAAAATCACTCCTGTAAATAAAGAAATAATTGATAAACTTATCAAAATTAAAGTAAAAGGATCTCCAAAAGCACTAGCAATACGTTCAAATATAGACTTTCGCTTATTTGTCTGTATCTTATTTTCTCCAAAGTTTTCCCTGGATTCTTCTCTATATTCTTCTGTTATGCCCGAAATACTTGAATTATACTTTTCAAATAATTCTTGTGGGGAAAGTGAAATTTTGAATTTTGGTAATGAGAACAGCACATCTTGAAGATATTGGTAAAATGTGTTGAATGTGGGTTAGACGAGACAACACATTTAACTTTTATTATTTATATATTAAATTAAAACCGTAATAAACAGCATAAATAATAGATTCCATAAAATTTACTGAATGTAAACTTTTACCCTCAGCCTATTTTGCGAGTTTCCTATTTTACACTGAAGGTTTTTCACTAAAAAACAGCATAGATTATAAATTTTTCGAATCACACTGAATTTAAATTTTATTTTTCAGAATATTTCAGTACATATTATAGCTTCTTGGTTTTATACTGAGGTTTTTCCTAAAATGTTCAGTATAATTTTGATTTTTCAAATTTTTACTGAGGAATTTTTTTCAGACTCAGTATAATTTCATAAACTTGATTTTTATACTGAGGATTTAGCCGTCAACTTTCAAATCAATCAGTATAAATTCATAAATTTAACTTTTATACTGAAGATTTAATCACCAACTTTTATTTCAATCAGTATAAATTAATAAATTCTAAGTTTATACTGCCTATACCAATTTTTATATCAAACTCTTTACATAGAAGTAGTCTTTATCATGTTTTATACCTCGTAACTCTTCTTGAAGTCTATATCCATATTTCTCATAAAGCCCTTTGTGTCGGCTAACTAAGTAGACCTGATTATATCCTTGATCCTTTGCTTGTTTTTCTAAATATGTGACCATTTTCTCTGATAGTCTTTGCCCTCTGGATTTTGGATCCTCATATATGAAAGCAATCCATGGCTTTAGCTCTGGTTTAGGTAAATAGTCTTGTTCTACTAATGCACCAAAAGCTAGTGGTTCATCTTTTTCTATATAAAAGAAGAGCTGCGCTTGGTCTCCATATTTTTCATAAAAGTCATTTTCTTTTATTAACTTTGCTAAATAGGGACCAGCAGGCCATTTTGCCTCTTCTAAGAAATTTAATAACTTTTGTTTGTTTTTACTATTTTTAAAGGATATAAACGTCATAATTCCTCTTTCATAAACTTAAATTATTTGAAATATCTTTTTAATGCTTTATTTAACTCTTCAGCCATGGCAGTTTTTCTTGGATACTTTTCAATTAATTTATTTACTATTTCTCTAGCTCTAATTTCCCCACCTGAAATTTCAGCTAAATTTCCCAATTCTCTAGCGTTATCATTATACATACGTCTAGTATTCGCTCTTTCCATATATTGGAGAATTGATTCCTCATATCTTTCAAGATATAAATCGGGATATTTTTCTTTTAAGAAATTCCAAACATAATTAACATTTTTTACAAGATAAGTTGGTTGTTCTAATAAATCTTCAATTCTGTTTTCTTCATATAATATTTTTATATATTTTTCATCTTTAGGTAAACTTTCAATAAAACGATTCTTTAGAGTATCCCATTTTTCTGATTTGTGGTCTTTTACAAAAATATAATCTTCATACACGACTATATTAGTCTTCTCTTGTTCTTCTATAATTTTATTATATAAGGCTTCATCATTACCTGTTTTCTTATAAATTTCTTTTATCTCTTTAGTTATCTTCCTTCTTTTGAAAGTATCTTCAATTAAATTTTCACCTTCATATAGAAGTTCTAAAGCAGCATCTACTTCATCTTTTTCATATAAATATCGTGCGTAAATGATTCTTATTTCTTCGAATTTTTTCCATTTATCTAATAAATCAATCAACTCTTTTTCTAAATTATTTTCTTTATAGATTATATATAATTCTTTAATTGCAATTTTTAAACTATATTCAAACCCATTTTTAGCTTCTTCATCAATACGTTTTTTAAAGAACTCAATTTTTTTAGGAACAAATTTATCCTCATTAAAATATCTTAAAACATCAATAAAAAAATCTTCTGTCATTCCTACATTTTGTTCTATTTTAGAGAGCTTTTCTAGTCTATTAAAATATTTAGACTTTTCTTCTAATGTAGAATTATCTAAAATATCTTTTAATGTTTCTTCACATAAGGAACTAATCATTGAATGTTCCCCATTAGAACCGTCCATTTCAACCTTTTCGAGCATATACATTGTTTGATAAACCATTTCAAATGCCAAATCATTTTTATTATGTTTTAACAAATCTTCTATTTCTGAATCAAAATAATCATTAAGTTCATCTACAAGATCACCACCCGCATACCAATCTATAAATCCTTTGCGCATATTTCCATAATATATATCTTTTACGGTTTCTTTATAAGTTTTAGCATCACCATAATCGTAGTCATCACTAATATATCTATCAAGCTTATCCCTAAAATTCCCATTATCTATTTCTTTCATTAAAAAATCGATAATCTTTTCCTTTGGAGCTTGCTCAAGATTGTGCTTTATCCTTAATTTCGACTTTTCTATTTCATCTTGTATTTTTTCATACTCTCTTCTCACACCACACCTCGCATTATTTCTTCATTTCCCAAGATTTACCCATATCTTTTGATTCAAAATAAATACCTTTTTCTACATCCCTATTTTCTTTTACCAAAATTTTTAATGTATCGTTTTTATATACCGGCATTGATAGATATGTGTACTTTTCAGCAGGAATGTCTAGATTTGGTATTTCCGCAATTTTTTCTAAAGGTAAAACGATTTCTTCAAATTTTTTTCCACCGTCTTTTGTAATATATATTTTGGAAACATCTCCGCTCGCACCGCCCATGCCGATAAATCCAATTTTATCGTTTATAAATTCAATACCTTCAGCTACTCCCGATTTGTCATTAAATGGATTATCATTTAACTCTTCCCAATTTTTCCCTTCATCGTCGGAATGGTAAAGCTTATAGAAATATGAGCCTAATGCTGCATCAGATATCTCTAATTTATACCATTTATTTGAGTCTTTGTTGAAATGGTAAACGGAGCCATTATTGTTGTCTGTATACCATATTTCTTTATTTTCTTTTATATATTCCAGCACTTCATCAGTACGATTTTGTTTAACTTCTTCCGCTTCAATATATTCAGGATTTGTTATGTAATAATCCTCACTATTTACCAAAACAGAATAAGCCTTTATTAGACCACCATTTGAAAGTTTCTCAAGCACCTGTTCATCAGATTTTTTTTCATCAGCATTATTTGATATTAAAGTCAAATCATATGCAGAACTAAACTCTTTTTTACCCATATAAGTTAATGTGATACTTTCTTGATTTGCTTTAATTTTCAAATCATTTTGAAAATTTTTATCATTTATGATTTCATAAAGTGGAGAAATAAGCTTATCAGAATCATATGTTGAATTGGTTTCGCCATTTATATTTACAATTATTTTCTTGTCATTTTTATTAGCATTATAACTTACTAAATAAGATTGAACTTTATCATTTTTATCTCTTCCATATATCAATGCGTAAATTTGTGTTATTTCACCATCTGACTTAAACTCTAATTCAAGTTTATCCGACATATACAATTCTTCTGGTAAATTAAGTTTCTTTGAAATGTCGTAAAACGTGCCTTTTATCCCATATTTGTAAATATTATTATGCACATATGAAATACTTTTAGTATTTAACCAACTATCTATTCTCCATGATAAAACACCATTATATGGAATGGCGGAATGGATAATACTTGTTGAATAAACCAATGTAATAGATAAGAATAGTATTGTTTTAATAATTTTTAATATTTTAGGCTCTTTTTGAAAATCCTTAGCTTTCATTTTTCTTTTTACAATAATTAATATTACCAAAACTATGACTAAGAAAATTAACAAAACTCCCAATTTTATCTTATTTGATGCAAACCCACCAATTCTTGAAATCTTAGCTAGTAAATAAAAGATATAGCCATAAAGCCCAAAAAATACAAATTCAATTATTAGTTTCAATATTAATAATGCATTCATTTCCCACCTACTTTTCTATGATATCCACCAAAATCCATCTCCATTTTGAAATAAGTTTCCGATTTCTTCAGAAATTAAATTTCCTTCTAAATCTCTTATTATAAATTTATTGTAGTATCTATAATCATCGGATGGACTTCCAGTTTCTTCATCAAATCCTTCTTCAATCCAGGCACCTATATATAAATTATTTTTATCGATAAAGTAAACAGATTCGTTATCAGGAAGCTCTAAACTTAATCGTTTTGGATAATAAGATTCAAATTGATTACCATCTTGTGAAATTAAATTTATACCATTTCCACAAATTGAAATATTATATAAATTTAATTCTTTCAAACTAAAGCTCTTCAATATATATGGCTCTTCTTGAGGTAAATATTCAATAATCTCCAGTAAATTTTCTTCTAATTTTACTCTTAAGAAATAGTAAAAATCATTCGAAAAGTAAACATTTCCTCCATAAGCAATATTTTTCTCAAGTGGGAATGGCTCATAAACTTTTCCAGTAAACATGTCATAGAATCTTATAATATTCCCCTTATATTCTCCTGTGGTGTCGTATCCTTTTTGTATATCAAATAAATCTTCTAATCCTGTCAACGAAAATCCGAATTTAGTTTGTCCATTTATAGTGTCTACATATTCTCCATATATGTTCTCAAATCTATTTGGAGTTTTTGTGTTTAAATAAGAAATATTTGGAGCTCCACTGGATAAAACATCAATCACATCTTCTGAAACCACGATGAAATGAGAAATTCTGTAATCTTTGTACATTTCATTGTCATTCCTAAATTGTCTTAGAAAATCGGAATCATCAAATCTATAAACAATTCCAATATTGTCATTATTTTTCATATCTTCTGTTGTGACCCAGACATCTTCTCTATATGACTCATTTGTCACTTTATATGAATATATATTATCCCAATCAAGCACCAGTTTTTCATTATCATATGGAGATGTTTTACTTAATATTATTATAAATTTACCATTTTTATATCCAACAAAATCTGTAAATCGATATTCTATAGATTTTTCATCATTTAGCCATGCTTTCCACTCTCTTCTTGACATGATTACTCCAATTAAATTTCTATACCTTTTTCTTTTAAATTTTCTATACACTCTTTTAAATACGTATCATTGTGTTCTTTATAAATTTTCCCACTAATATTTATGATTGAAAGATTGGTATATGGTTTGCACTTTTTCCCTCTATAATCTTTATCAAGCCATTCTTCCGAAACTTTATAACCTCTTTTTGTCATCTCTTCCATAACAAGCTTATGATATAAAAAAAGATAAAAAGGAGAATATTCAAATACATAATTAACTGTTGAATGCTTCTTAGCCCATCCATTACCACGTAACGCACAACATTCTCGATGTTGACCCAAGAGTTGTTGTCGTGGCAAAACTGGAATTAGATCTTGATGCCATAGTCTCATTGAATTTCTCCCTTTTTTAACATTATTCAAATCTTCCTTCAATTTTACTAATATGATTTTCTAAAATTTCATCTATTGATAAATCATACTTATTTACAAGTACTGTTAAATTATCAATTATATCGCCAATCTCTTCTTTTATGTCTTTCATATTTTCAGCTTTAGACTTTTCTATTTCATCAGGTCTATCACGACCAATTTCATATTTTCTAATTGCTTGCGCTAGTTCACCTACTTCTTCGCATAAATAATTCATTCTGATAAATACATTGTATTTGTCCCATGATCTTTTATTGTAAAACTCTTTATTCCATTGTTGAAATTCTTTTAAATTCATATAACTCCCTTAAAATTTTATTTCTTAATCAAGCCCCATTTTTCATCTATATAGCCTAGTGTTGTTTTGTTTTTATACCTGCCATTTATATCTCCTTAATTTAAAATATTCTTTATTATCTTCTAAAAATTAGCAAAATAAAGAATATCCCAGTTAAAATTAATATTAAAATAGATAAATATTGTTTCCTTTTATAGGCTAAATTTATTTCCATAATCCAGGTTGCTATTGCCAAACCCGCTGCTATAAATACTAAAGCTATAGCTATAGTGGTAAATATTGAATATAGTATGTTCGGGTAAGACAAATTAGAAATAATTATTATTAATATAAGAATTATGCCATTAGCTCCAAGTATGCTCGAAATTTTTCTAATTTTTTGTATTTTCATATCTTGATTGTTATCATCATTATTCAATTTATATCTCCTTAATTTATACCCGTTCTATCATCTACAATATGTAAAATGTCAGATAGGTTTCCCTTTAGATATTTATATAAAAATTGTGGATATACCGTAATATCGTGTAATTTTTCAAATTCAATCCACTGAACTTCTTCTTTTGCGCCATCTGTGGTTTGACCAATATATTTAATATCTAAGAAACCTTTTGGCTTCATTCTATAATAAAAACAAATTTCGTGGCACAATACACCTTCAAAACCAGGGTCGCTGCCCCAATAAATATTTTCATGAATAATTGCTAGTTTATCAATCTCATATATTTCTCCAGTTTCCTCAAAAACCTCTCTAACAACCGCTTTTTCAGAAGTCTCACCTAGATGGACCTCCCCTCCAACAGAATAATAATAATCCGTTACATTATTTTTCGCTAAAAGAATCTTATTATCTTCTACAATTATTGCTGCAGCCCTATATCTAAACCTATTCTTCTCCCTTAAAAAGCCACAGTCGTCATTAAATCTCTCAGATTCCTTAAAAAATTGATTCGATTCACTTAACAATTCCTTAATAACATCCGATTTATAGCATTGATATTTTTCCGGGTAATGTCTGTACAATCTGCTTGCTTCCTCTTTTATTTCTAAATATCTTTTAAAAGCATCTTCATTCGCACGCAAATAATCCCTAAATTTAAGCTCTTCTCTTGCCTTTTCACTACCTTTTGAATAAATGTGAATATGTGATAAATGATTAACCCCACTATTATCTAATTTCTGATAATACCTTCGTCCAGATATGCCATACTCCCCTTTTGGAATATATCCTAAATTTTCCATTTTATCGTTAAATTCATCAATTTTTACAATATCTTCAACTAACACTAGCACATCAACCGTATCTTTAGCCTTCATTCCTTCAATTGACGTTGATCCAAAATGATGAACACTCGCTACTTCATCACCCATAACCATATACATCTCTTTTTCAATAATATCGTATCTTTTTTTCCAATCGGGGTTATATTTGTGTAAAGTAATTTCTCTGTTCATATAGGCTCCTTGAATAATTTATTTATTTCATTATATTATAAATCAAATAAATTATTAACCTAAACTAAAATATTCTTTTTCTATTCCATTCTCGATTAATATTTTACTAATGGAATCATAAAATTTTAAAACTGCATTTGCTTTAGATGAATCTTCTGTATCTTCAAATATATAAAAAGATAAATTAGTCCCCCTAATTTTATGTAATTTGTTGTCAAATAATATTTCAAATGTATTATTATATCCATCCATAACTAACGGGCGTTCAGTTTCTGTGATATTTTTTAAATTTTCATTTTGTGTAATAACTTTTTTTATCTCTAAAATTACCTCATATGGCAAAGTACGTACTTTTTTATCATAAGTTGTTATACTTTTAGAATTGCTTATACAGATAATATTGTCTTTTTCTTTGTCATATATTTCAATACCATCTTTAGTTAGCCCTAAAGATGGAGATTTGGTATATTAAAATATTGGTTTATTTCCCATGGTTTGCTCCTTGTTAAAAACTACCTTTCATTACCTTCTTTATCAAATTTCTTATTCATCTTTATTTCCATAAATATTATAGAAATAATTACGAAAATTCTATAAAAACCTTCTATATCATCATATGGAACTATTTTGTTCTCTTAATATCCCATTTATGTTTTATTATAACTCCACGTTTTTTTACATCTTTATCAAGTACGGAATATTTTAAACCATATTTACGGTGAAGAATATCCATAAATTCTTTAGGATATCTTCCTATCCCTCCCGTCTTTATTTCAATATCATCATAATAAATATATAATTTCCAATGTTCTGCATCTTCTGTAAGGTTTTCAAAACCTTTATTATTCCATTCATTTACTTTAATATTCATTAAATCATCTATAAATTCGGTTTCATCATTAATTTCTAGAAAATTCGGTGTTCTATCCACTAAAAAATTTATCCTTGTATATTCTAATCCCTTCTCAAGGATAGATTCATAACCCAATTTATCTATAAAATAAAAAGATGTTAATAATCTAAACTTAAATCCTTTTAATTCTTTTTTCATAAAACACCTCTTATCATTATTGACTAATGGTTACATATTATCCCGTATCTCTTCCCAAATTTCATAAAAAGATTTTCCGTCAAATATTTTATCCCTAAAACCTTTAAAAATACTAAGATATGTTCTTTGATCATTTATAAATCCGATAGTAACTTCTCTATCTACTATAACTATTGAATCTTTTCCATTATAAGTGAATTCAAGTCCATTCCTCAAGATTCTCCAATCTTTTGTTGTAAAACTGGCATTACCTTTAATAATTTCCTTAAAATCATCTACCAAATATTGTGTAAAAAATTCATCATCTGAAATTACAATATGTTTCTTATCTGGAAATTCTTCAGAAAACATAGCTAAATTATATGTAAGCTCATTATTTGCTACCTTGCTTGCTTCAACAATAACTTTTTCTCTTGAATACTTTAATATTATTTTTTCCCATTCCAAAGATTGTTCGCCAAATATATTAAAATATTTGAATCCACCCGTTAATAATTTTTTTACAGTTTCTTCAATGATACTTTTATTCTTTATATGATGAGCTATAATGTAGCAATAATCTCCTTCTATCTCTTTTATTTTCATAAAATGAGTATCAAGAATCATAATATTTTCAGTAATCCATTCATACAAATAATACACTTTTAAACCTCATGTAAAAAAATCTTTATTTTAATTTTTGTCCATTTCCCTTTGAATTCAATTTGTACGATTCTTCCGAATAATATTTTTCCAGCATCCATTAATCTTGAAAAGATTAGATTATCTTGTTTTGGGACATAACCTATTTTTTCATCTGTTTCTGTTTGTATTTTTATGGCTTTTGAATCAAATTCATTATTCGGTTCTCTAAAGAATAATAATTTTTTTCCTCTATACAAAGTGTTTTTTATCTCTTCCATATTTTCTATATGTGTAGTCCCGGCAACATAAGTGTCGAATAAAAATATTTCCCTTTCAAAAGGTCTTGGAATATCAATATTTGAACCACCTCTATGTAATACATCAATAAGCTTATTTTTATTAACTTTAGTTAAATCATTCATATCAATTCTCCAAAAGTTCTTTTATTCTTTCTTGTAAAGCATCGACAGCTTCTTGATAATCTGAAATGTTTTCCATTATTTCAGCAATTAGATTTTCTTTCTTTTCTTCATTATCTAAATATTGTTTCAAAATATATGGGTAGGAATTTTTTATCTCATCAATTTCTTGATTAATTTTTTCCAGTAAACTATCTAATCTGTTTTTTTCACTTTTTAATTCCTTTAAGGAATTTGATGTCTCTAGCTCTATATCTTTACCTTCTATAATTTCATAAATTATTCTAATATTTTCTAAATTTCCATTTTTGTATGATTCCACCGCATTAATAAATAGCATCTTATCAGTTTCGCTAATATTAGGATTTAAGTCTGGATGGAGCATTTTAACAATTTTTTTATATTTCTTTTTTATTTCTTCTACACTTTCTGAAGGCAAAGTTTCTAAATTACTCCTTTTAATAGCCTTGTTAATATCTCTTATTTTATCTTCCAATTTTTTCTGATATTCAATAAACTCATTGTCTAATTCTTGTTCTACATCTTCAATATCTATTTTCTCTTGTCTATTTATATATGTTTGAATTATATCTCTCTTTCTTCTAAGCCTCAAATATTCAGTATATAGCTCATATAACTTAAGTTCTAAATTACCAATTGAAAGCATGTATTCCATCTTAATATTTTCACATATATTAAATTTTAATACATCTCTCTCTAAAAACTTATCATTCAAATCATCTTTTAATTTTTTTATTTCTTCCTGTAATTTCTTTATATCTGGAAATTCAATAATATTAGACATAATCTTATCCTTGTTAATTATTTATTACTTTAATTGTATACTATAAGGAAAACGAAAACAACTTGTAAATCTCAAAGGACAATTCAATTTTTCGCAACAAAAAAAGCCCCAAAATCATTAGAGCTTTTTAATGTTGTATATATAGTTTTAAAATAAAAGAACAATACTAAATGCAATGACAAACATTCCAACGCATAAACCATAAATTGAGTTGTGATGCCCGCCATATTTTTCTGCAGTTGGCAATAATTTGTCTACAGATATAAACACCATGATACCTGCTACAATAGAAAAAATTACTCCAAACATGGCTGCAGAGGTAAAAGATCTTAAAAATAGATATGCAATTATACCTCCCAGCGGCTCAAATAAGCCTGATAAAAATGCATAATATATAGCTTTCTTTTTACTTCCTGTTGAATAATAAATTGGAATGGAAACTGTCATTCCTTCTGGAATGTTATGTATGGCTATCGCTATCGCAATTGTTATACCAAGTTTTGGATCATGCATAGCTGCAACAAAGGTCGCTAAACCTTCGGGAAAATTATGTAATGCTATCGCTAGGGCAGATTTAATACCCGTTTCGTATAATTCTTGATCTCCAAGATGTGCCAATTCTCTTTTCTCTTTTTCTGTATATGAATAATACTCGTGAGGATTATCTTTTTCTGGTACAACTTTATCTATAATAGCATTTACGAAAAAACCAATAAAAAATCCCAAACAAGCTAAAATAAAACCATTCTTTTCACCATATACATTTTGAAGGGAAGATAATGCACTTGGAAACATGTCAACAAATGAAAGGAAAATCATTATACCTGCCGAAAAACCTAGTGATAATGATAAAAATTTAGTATTATCCAATTTTGACCTTAGTACAATTAATCCACCTATTCCGGTTGCTAAACCTGCAATTACAGTCAATAAGACTGCCGTTATTATATTTTCCATTTTCACCTCTTCTTATGATATTTTATTAACCAGAGTAGCAAATATTAAATTACCATACCCGACTAATTTAGTCAAGATTAAAATAAAATTTTTTGAGATGAGATGTTATTTTAAAAATCGGGCACTTTTTTCAAGTTGTACTTGAAAAAAGTGCCCATATCTTATCTAATTTCCTTAAATAAGGAAAAATCAAAAATATTTGTCTATTTCTTTATAATTTACATATTCTACACCATTAAATTTAGAATATGATTTTCCTGTGTATATAATTTTAGGATTCATTACTGAATCTTCTGATTCAACAAAATAAAGTAAATTTTTTGAGAATGATTTATTTGGTGTCATTGAAGTTTTAATCTCATAAGGATATAAATTTATTCCTTGTTTAAGTAACAAATCTATTTCTATTCCTTTTACTGTTCTCATATAATAAAGATTATTATCTCTATTTTGATTTAATCTTTTCTTTAATACTTCACTTACTATCAAATTTTCGAAAAGATTTCCTCGTAATGGATCACGATTCATTTGTGTTTCATTTTCTATACCAAGTAAATAAGTTGCCAATCCGACTTCTGTAAAATAGATTTTTGGTGATTTTATATATTGTTTTGTTATATTAGAAAAATATGGTTTTAATTTATACACTATAAAAGACGCTTCTAATACAGATAACCATTCTGATAATGTTGTAGAAGAAACACCCACCTCTCCAGACATAGCGGATAAATTAACAACTTGACCAACTCTTCCAGCTAATAATGTAAGAAATCTTATAAAACTATCTAATTTTTTTATTTCTAACATTTCTCTAAGATCTTTCTCAACATATGTATTTAAATAATCGCGATAATAAACATAAGCTTCTCTAGATCCTTTCCTGTATAATTCAGGCATTCCTCCTTTAATTAAAAGGTTGTCTAAACTTAAATTTTCTAATAAATCCTCTTTTAATAATTCATTCATACTCAAAGGAAGTAAAGAGAGAATGCTAGTTCTTCCAGCAAGTGATTGAGATATGCCCTTTTGAAGACTTGGTTGATGACTTCCAGTTAAAATAAATCGTCCATTTTTTAGCCTATCTTCATCTACTTTAACTTGAATTACAGAAAGTATTTCAGGAACCCTTTGTACTTCATCAATTATTAAAGGTTCTGGATATGTTTCAAAAAAACCAATATAGTCTTCTTTCGCTAATTCTCTTGCGACAGGATCTTCTAAATTTACATAGGTATATTCTGGAAATAATTCTTTAACTAAAGTAGTTTTTCCAGATTGCCTTGGCCCCAAAATAGTAATAACTGGCACTTGTTCTTTTAATTTTATTAGGCTGTCAGATATTTCTCTATTTATCATAAAACCCTCCTTTAGAATATTATTTTATATTAATTATAAAAAATACGGGCACTTTTTTCAAGTTGTACTTGAAAAAAGTGCCCGTATTTTATCTAATTTCCTTGTTTAAGGAAATTATGTGTTGTTATTTTCTACGCAAACCAACCGCCATTATATTTTTTTGTGCATTTCCAATAATTAATATTCCAACTATAAAAGCGATCATCATTGCTATCAACACAAACATTACTTTTTCTAGATACATAAATAATGAAGAAAATATAAGCCCAATCCCCATCACTAATAAACCTAAAGAAAACTGCTTAGAATATAATTTTAAATTTTCTGATTTGATGTTTTTTGTGTGATAACTATGAATATAACTTATATTCCCATTATATATTTTATATGAAAAATACAATAAAGTTATAGCTACTATATCTACAATTAATATTCCTATAACCATACAACTCCCTCCACTTTATACTATTTATTTTCTTCATTTCTTTAATTTTATTAAATCGCTAATTTCTAATTTTATCTTATGACAAATATTTTTCAAAAATCATTTTATAAGCTTCGATAAAATCTAGATATTGAGATAATGGCATTCTTTCATTTATCTTATGATTTAACACAGGAACTCCTGGTCCAAATACTGCTAATTCAATATTTTTATTAGCTCTAATAAATTGTGCAGCATCTGTAGTGCCAGATACAGCAATTGGTTGAATGGCTTCTGTATCACCTAAAAGTTCTGATACAAAACTTAAATCTGTGTCTAATAAATCTTCCATAGATTTAATTAAGTTTTTTGGTTTAATATCTTCATAATCATTTACAACTTCCTGAATTACTTTTATTAGCTCTGAGTCAGGTTTTGTCTCAACTGGAGATTGATTTGCCGTAACTATTAATTCAAAATTATTTTTACTTTCTTTGTTAAATTGATTAATTATATTTTGTATATCATTTATTACATCTTCGCTGCTATATTCTGGAATAGTTCTTGCGTTCGCTTCATATTCTGCATAATCTGGAATAGAGTTTACCTGAGTCCCACCCTTAACCAAAGTTATATTATGAATTGTTTTACCAAGTACTTTATTTACGTGTTTTTCAATGTTCTCATTAATTTTAACTGTTATCTCATTTATCAACTTCAGTAAATTTTCTATAGCATTATTTCCTGTTTCAGGTGCTGAAGAATGTGCAGCTAATTCTTTTGAAGTCACTTTATAGTTTAATGAACCTTTGTGAGCATAGACAATGCCTATATTTACCGGCTCTCCAATCAACATAGCATCAATATTATCAGCATGCCCTTCATCAGTTAGTTGCTTAGAACCCAGCTCTCCTATCTCTTCACCAACAGTAGCTAGAAGTCTAATTTTACCCTTAAATTTTTTACTATTATGTAGATCAATCATTGCTAAAACAAGAGCTGCCAATCCAGACTTCATATCAGAAGCGCCCCTGCCCCAAATAACATCATTTTTTATTATTCCAGCATAAGGTGGTTTATCCCATTCTTCCTCATTTCCGGCATTTACAACATCCATATGTCCTGAAATTGCTAAAGTTTTTCCTTCACCATTACTTATCTCAGCGACTAAACTACATCTGCCTTCATCAAACTCAACCAGTTCAGATTCTATACCATTTTCATTTAATAGATAGCAACTTCTTTTTCATTATTATTTTCTGTCTTAATTTTAAGAATGTCTTGTAAAACTTTTATACTTTTTTTCTTGTCCATGATATCCCCCTCTTTTCAAGCAACTTTATCACTAGTATCTTTACCCTTAATCAAGTCTATGATAGCTATTTTCATGAAGAATATTATATCTTTCTTTATTTCCTTTCATAATCCTTCCATTAAACGGTATTTCGTAGCCATAGACTTTACCTAAATGATTTACTTTTAAAATTACCTTGTTCCACTTCTCATCCTCAGTAAATTCTTCAATTTCATTCCAAGGTATCAATACGAATGGTGACTTGTCGCTAAATGACATTTCTTTTTCATGTATACCCTTTTCGTCAAAATAAAGAATAAAATTCCTACTTGAATCCATATTTCGATAAATAGTACTTATTGTCGCTTTTAGAAGAGACTTTGCAAAAGAATTATGTTTCATTGCAATAAGATAATTATCTGTTTCTCCAAATTCATCTTTCACAAAACTATAAAGTTCATCGCTACTAGTCAAAAATATTCCCATATTTTCCTCCTATTCTTCAAAAATAAACACTTCTTTTATATCTTTCTCTAATACTTTACATATTTTATATGCTGTTTCAATCGTTGGACTGATCATTTTATTTTCATACGCCATTATTGAACGTCTCTTTAATCCAACAGCCTTAGCAAGTTTATGCTGAGAAAGTCCCTTTTCTTTTCTAAACTCTTCTATTCGATTATCAATCTTTATCTCGCCCAATACGACCCCCTAAACAAATATGGTTACATTTATAGTACATAGTATGTTACATTTATAGTACCATATAAATAATTTTAAAACAAAAAAGACCTATGAATTTTCTCATAAGTCTTAATAATAAACGTCTAATTTTTCAGAATTTAAATGATTTCAGAAAACTTTCTTCCCATTTATCTCTTTTCCCTGAGAGATAAATTTTACCAAACTCATCAATAAGTCCATGAAATTCCTGAGCTTCTTGTAATGTAAAATTTTCTTTTATAAGATTTATTTCTCTATGAAGAGATTTATAATTGGTATAAATTTTCCCTGTCAATCGACTAAAAAGTCTTCTAGCATATGTATCGCTTATAAATACTATTCGATCAAAAACATAAAGTAATAAAACATCGGCAGTTTCTTCACCAATACCATGAAAACTTAGTAATGTATCTCGAAGAGTTTCTGTTTCTGTAAAAATCTTATTTACAATGTCAGGATTATATTGATACTTCTCATACCATACGAAAAAATTATGAATCCCACGAGCTTTATTCTTAAAAAATCCTGAAGGTCTTATTAATGTTTCTAAGTTTTCCAAATCAAGTTTTCGAATCTTTTCAGGTATAAAATTTGTAGACTCTTGTAAATTGTAAAGAGACTTCGTTACATTATTCCAATTGGTATTTTGTGTAAGAAATGCTCCAAGTATAATTTCATCTTTACTCTCTGCAGGCCACCATCCCTGAGGTCCCATGTTGTCGTAAATGAAGTTATATAGTCGTTTTAATTTCATTTAGAATCCTTTTGTTATGTTTTTAATTTAATAGTTAAAATACCTTCTATAATTCAAGTGTGCTCGGCTAGTTAAAAACAGAACCCACACGGTGACTGCTGATAAAATTCCTAATAGTGAATAACCTAAAATATTTCCACCATTATGTACCAACATATAAATGGAGAAAACCAACATACAAAGAAGTAGAATGAGTCCATTTAGATATGTATTTCTCAAATGCTTATATTCATTTGCAATATCGAATGGATCTGTTAATAAAGGTTGATTTTGTCCTACATTTTCTGCAATCAAAATTTCTCTATTAAAATTTGTAAATCCTGTTGCAATTTTAGCACTTGATTCAGCAAAAGGTCTTAATCTAACCTTACCAAATGAAACATTTCCTTGGTTTAATGGTGCAAAGAATGTATTACTACCGTTCTCTTCTAACATTCTGACATAATCTTTTATTTCATTCCAAGGTTTAGTACCAACGAACTGAGTTGTATAACTATATTTTTTATTTGTTTTTTCAAATTTATATATAAATCTTTTTACCGAAACAAGTCTATATCCCTCATTAGATATCTTATTTAACCATGGCTCCAATTGACTTACTGGATCAATAAAGAATTTAATTTTTATCATTACTTTCCCCCCCTATTTCGTCTATAAGATTCTGCAGTCTTTTCAGTCTTATTTTTTCATTATTAACTTGTTCCTTACCCTCTTCAGTAATTATGTAATTAATTTTGCCATCTTCTCTTGAACTTTCTGCAATCCATCCTTTTTTAGAAAGATTTTTTATTGCGCCATAAAGTGTTCCCATACCTAATACAACCCTACCTTTAGTCTTTTCTTCAATAAAAAGTTTAATTCCATAACCATGCAATTCTTCATAGACAGATAGCAAGACTAATAAAGATGTCTCTGTAAGTGCTCCACCTGATACATTATCCCTCATAAAATCACCTCTTCTTATATATCACTAAACGTAGTATTGCTTTAAATAAAGTATATCACTAAACGTAGTATAAGTAAAGTAATTTAATGGAAATATTCTCTTAATAAAATGAACGATTTTCTCTATAAGATATAAAATATTGTGTGAAAGCTAGAAAGTTAAACTTTAGGAGGTTAATCGTGTTAGTAGAATTGAAAGCAAAATCTCAAGTTACTATCCCAAAAGACATAATTTATTCCCTAAATTTATCAAAAGGCGATTAATTATAACAGAACATATATTTGTTTTTTATTTTTACTAAAAAATAGACAGAATTATATTACTCCTAAATTTCAAAACTAGTTCTAGGCAGCTGAATCACAGTATCAACTCCATGTTTTTCACAATAATTTACAAGTTCAAACATAACGAGATCCGTTCTTTCTGCAATTTTTGGCATTCCTTTGGTAGGCTCATCTAAAGGTCTAAAAAAATTATCCCAATGTATTGGAATGACAAGTTTCGCAGCAGTAACACCTATGGTTTCATCGAAAAACTCTTTTCTTTTTTCTTTATTCTTTATTCATTTTCATTACACCTGCTAAAGCCAAATACAAAACATCCGTCTCATATCCATCTAACCTACTTTTAATATAATTACAGCTTGGATGAATTAAATATCTCTTCCCTTTATTTTCGATGTAAAAATCATAAGAGCCACCCTCTTTAAAATTTTTCAGATTTTGATAATCCTTTAATGGCTCTGTTATCTCTTCACCTAAATCGTCATTAAACGCATTTGGTTTCGAATGAATAGATGGGATTATCGTGATTTTGAAATCTCCAATTTTGTATGAACGATACTCCTCAAAGACTTCAATTTGACTACTTTCAACATTCTGACCAAGAGCAATATTTTTCGTGGTTATACTTCCATATATCTTCGCCCCCATTTTTTTAGCAATATATGGGACATCCATAACATGATCATAGTGGGAATGTGAAACGAAAATAGCATCAACTTTATTTATCCCATGCTTTTTCAACATTTTATCAATCAGTTTATCATCACTTGAAACCTTTTTAAATAGATACTGCATTATGGTAGGTCTTGTAAAATGCGCATCAAAGAGAATATGATTGTCCCCATCATCAAATAATAAGGTGGTTGTTCCAAAACTTGTAATTTTCATAGGCAATCTCCTAACAAAACTTTAATGTGTATTTTGTGCTAATCTCTTTCCAATCACATAACCTTGAGTATAATTGTGTCCAAGATTTAATCCAGACAATGTTAATGGATAATCGTAAGAACCATAGAAATTACCGGCAAGATTTCCTATTGCATAAACCCCTTCAATAGGTCTCATGTCATCATCTAATGGTCTAAGATTTCCGTCAACTTCAATTCCGCTGCAAATCATTGTAAGTCTTAAATGACGATGTGTCCCGTAATATGGAGGATTTTCAATTGGATAAAGATATTTTGCATCTTTGCCGAACTCTGTATCTTCTTGATTTTTCGCCATTTCATTATAACGAGCTATTGTTTTCTTAAACTCTTCTTTGTCTTTTATTTCAAGTTTTTCTGCCAGCTCTTCTAAAGTATCCGCTTTAAATGTTTTTATTAAATCAATAAGTACACCCTCTCTATCAGCATCTTCTTCTGGCATATACTTTTTAAGCTCATCTAATTTAGCTAAATTAAATCCCCATTCTTCAGCATTTTCTAAATAATTAGCATCAAATATTTCTGCATAGTGTCCAGAATTCTTTTCATCTAAAAGGAAACAATTCATGTATTCCATGCCATTTTCTTCATTACAAAATCTCTTACCATTCAATTTTACTCTTAATAGTGGTGCTTGCATGTTAGAACTTGGACCAGCATCCATATCGTGAACCATTTTTGTATGACCGATTAGTTCCATATGTCCGCCTGCATCTATAATCATCTTATGGCCATCACCACTTCTACCAAACTTTTTAGTTTCTAAATTCAATACAGCAGGAATGTAATGAGATTTCATTTGTTCATCATTTTGATAATCTCCAGTACCTATAACAACCCCATTTTTTGCTCTAAACTCAATAACACCTTTATCAGATTTTCCATAAACACCGACAACTCTATTGCCCTCTTTTATTAATTTAATCGCAGGAGTATTATAGTAAAAATCTACACCTTTAGCTTCCGCCAGTTTTGATAAATCCTTCATCGCTTCGCCTGCATCATAAGGCTTAGGTCCATAAAAAGCTGTGACAAAATCTAAGTCCAAATCATTATCTTTCATAAACTTCTTATGAGGTCCATTTCCTAAAGAAGATATACCAGCACCAGCTTCTTTACTCTTTTCAATTAACCATTCTAGCGCCTCTCCAGAATTTTCAACATACATTTCATAAAGTTCTTTATTAGGCCTTAAATCACTTTCTTTTAAGAAAATTGATATAAGCTTTGCCAAGTCTTTCTTATTTGATTTTTCAAAATCAATCCCCACTCCAATATGGCCACAAGCACTCGCTTCTTTTTCCTTCTGGATAACACATACTTTCGCGCCCAGTTCTGCAGCCTTTAAAGCACAAGGCACCCCAGGAGTACCTGCACCTACAACAACAATATCATATTACCTTGTTTCTACAGGTTCTCCCTCTATTTCTTCAACTTTAAAGATTTCTCTTTCTTTTTCAAAAATATCTTTCATGTCTCCCCCTTGAAATCAAAAAATAACATTCCTAAAACTTTTATGTATAAATGATTAAGTATACTTAATATCTACATACCCAATATTTTCAAGGAGATAAATATAACAACCTTTATAGTTATAATTAAGTTTTATTTAAAATCACTTTACATTCATTATCAATTTACATTAATTCTAAAAAAAGGTACTTCAGATAAATTTGCGTCTTCAAAGGAATTGTAAAAATCATTAGCATTTTTATTTGTTGCCCTTATTAACCTAATTTCATCAATATTATTCTCAATACAATCTTTTATCATCTCTTCAAAAAGTTTCTTTGCGATGTGTTGTTTTCTATATTTAGGTAAAACATAAAGCCAATCGACATAACATATCCTAAATCCATCTTGAAGACAAGCATAAAAATGGTATTCAATTCTTCCTATAACTACATCGTCTACAATTGCAAGTAATGAAGTAGTCTGTTTATTTAGCTCATCATCTAATCTTGCATAAAGTTCTTTCTCATTAATCTCAGTTGAACACATTAATTCGGGCTCAAGTTTTACTGCTATTTTTAAGTAATCTAGATATGATTTAAAATTGTCTTTATTTAGTTTTTCAAATTTGTAGTTCATAGATATTACTGCTCCTGTTGTAAATAAATAGTGTATGTTAAGACTAGATTTACATAACAGGAAATTTATGTCAATACCTTAACTATTCTTTACTTGGGTATTTTTGAATTTTAAATTTGCAAAGTAATAAAAATTGTTAATTTACTTGGGTATTTCGAAATTTTAAATTTGCAAAGTAATAAAATCTGCAGATTTACTTGGGTATTTTAAAATATTTAATTTACAAAGTAAAATTTTTATTATAATCTGAAAAAATTACTTGGGTATATCAAAAAAACGACTTTAACCAAGTAAATTTGTCAAAATAACTACTTTGTAAAATAGAAAAACTGAAAATACCAAGTAAAATTGTAATTATTAGGAAAATATATTGATACAAGAACGAACGTTTCCACCCCTAACCTTTGTCAATAACATAACATTTGTAAGAAAAAATTTACTATGTTAAGATTTATATAGAAAAAGATATTTCGGGGGAGCTTATTTAGCTGAGATAGAGAAATCTAGACCCTTAGAACCTGATTTGGTTAAAACCAACGTAGGGAAGAAAGTCGGTAACAATAAGGTAAAATCAAGTATGTTTGTCTATTTAGAGTGTGACATTAAGGGATATATTAGAGATTTTACTTGTGTTATTGTGAAATATTTCAGTTGATTGTTTGTGATATTTCATTTTATTACACATTATAGTTTGATTACTTAGACTACTTCACTATGAGGTAGTCTTTTTTTTATATAAAATTTTAGGGGGACAAAATGAACAAAGAATTAGATCAAGTAAATTTATCTTGCGGAATTGATAGTAATATCACTGGTTGTCGTTTTTCTTTATATCCAATGACTGACAATTTTGTTGATATCATATTATCATCATTAGAAAAGACAGACATTTCAAATGTTTGGACAGAAACTGATGCATTGTCAACTGTTTACAGAGGAAAGAGTGAATATGTTGTTGATGCTGTAGAAGCGCTATTTATTAATGCATATAAAGAAGATATTCACATGACAATTGAAGGGCTGCTTTCAAAGGGATGTCCTGGGGATTCAAAAGGCGATGTGAAAATGGGAATAGAAGGGAAATCACCTAATCAAGAATTGATAAAAGACATTCATTTCCCAGCATTATGTAAGTTTTCTCTTTATCCAATGGGAAATGATAATTATATGGATGAGATTTATGACATTGTAGATATAGCTAAAGATAAAGGATTAAATCCTAAATCAATACATTATGCCACAAGACTTGAAGGTGATGTACAAGATATTTTTAATTATTTTGGTGAAATTACAAAATATTTAGAAGTGAGAATTTCACACTATATTATTCATTTTACTATTTCTGTGAATAGCCCAACTGTGGAGGATTAATATGAAAAATAATACTTTAAGTTTACAAGATGTTATAATGGTTTCTATTTTATCAGTTGTATTAGGAGTTGTTTATTTAGGTGCAGTATATTTTTCAACCACATTAGTAGGATTTTTCACACCAATGGGAATAGGTTTCATGGGTTATGAGATTGTCTTTGGTATTTGGTTGATGGCTGCAACATTAGCTGCATATATCATTCAAAAACCAGGTGTTGCAATTGTTACAGAAGTACTAGCTGCAGTTATAGAGGTACTTTTGGGAAATTTCTTTGGGCCAATGGTTATAGTTTCTGGAATTGTGCAAGGCTTAGGTGCAGAAGTTGTATTTGCAGGATATGGCTATAGAAAATGGGATCATAAAACTGTGTATTTAGCAGCAATTGGCACATGCATAACTTCATTTATCTGGTCATTCATTAGATCAGGTTATGGAAGTTTATCTTTACCAATAATACTTCTATTTTTTGTGGTAAGAATAATTTCGACCTTAATCTTTGCGGGATACATTCCAATAAAATTGGTCGACAAATTATCTGAAATGAAATTACTTAAATCATATTCAGTAGGAAAATAATGAAAAATAATTATTTTTTAGAAGCAAAAAACTTATCATTTAAATATGAAAAAGATGGAGAAAATACACTTAAAAATATTGATTTAACATTTAATCAATCATCGAGTGTACTTTTAATGGGGCCTTCTGGATGCGGTAAATCCAGTTTGGCCCACTGTTTATCAGGATTATATCCTGAATTTGCAGGCTATATGGATGGTGAAATATTATTAGATGGAAAAGACATTAAAGAATATAACGCAACTTTAAGGTCTCAAAAAATTTCTATCTTATTCCAAAATCCTGATAATCAATTTTGCATGGATACCCCATCTAATGAAATACTTTTTGCATTAGAAAACATAAACTACCAAGGAAATTATCATCAACGAGTTGAAGATTTGCTTTCAATGGTTGGATTACAAGATGTTAAAAATCAATCCATTCACACACTTTCAGGTGGAATGAAACAAAAAATTGCCTTAGCTACATCTTTAGCAACAGAAGCAAAATTTATGATTTTAGATGAACCTCTTGCTAATTTAGACCCAAAGTCAAGAATAATGGTCATCAATGTCTTAAAAAATTTACGTAAAAAAGACATAGGATTTTTAATAGTTGACCATAATCCAAATTTTTGGATTTCCATGACTGATAGCTTAATTTTAATGAATGAGAATGGGAAAATTGTAAAAAATAATATAAATGTCAAGGACATCAATAAGCAGAAAGAAACCTTTAATCACTTAGGAATTTTCTATGATAACAAGTTTTACAGTAAATACATTCCTAATAATATAAATCCCAAAGCTAAGGAGTTGTTGCATATTAGCAATGTCTCTATTGAATTTGATAAGAAAATAATTTTAAATGATGTTAATTTATCTATAAAACAAGGGGAATGTCACGTGCTTTTAGGTGAGAATGGTGCCGGTAAAACCAGCCTATTACTTGCGATAGTTAAATTGATAAAGTATAAAGGTAAAATTAATCACTTTGAAAAAGTCGGTTTAATATTTCAAAATCCTAGATTTCAATTTTTAACTACAAAAGTTATTGATGAAATAAAGTTAAGCTTAGAAAATAATAAACTAAATAAATATGATACTAAAAATTACGCTGAAGAAATTTTAGAAAAATTCGATTTACTAGACTATAAAAATGCATCACCATATGAATTAAGTCAAGGTCAACAAAGACGCTTTGCCATACTTTCAATGCTCTCATGCAATCGAGGTTTGTTATTACTTGATGAACCAACCTATGCACAAGATGAAAAATCAACAAGAAATATTTTAAATTTATTGAATCAAAAATCACGAGAGGGTTTAGCGACAATCATTTCTACTCACGATTTAGATTTAGCTCAATCCCTAGCAAATTTTGTTTATGTAGTATCAAATGGCGAAGTTAAACAAATTAGCAAAGAAGAATTTCTAAAAATTAAAGAAAATCAAAAAAGTTTAATGGAATCTGTAGTAAATGAGAAATAGATTTTTTATATAAATTTATCAATGAATAAAACTTCTAATTTATTCTATAATAAACATAGAGAAAGGAATTAAAAAATGGTAAAGAAATTAAATCCAGCATATAAGATGATTACAATGATAATAGCCTCTTTATTATTATCCATTAAATATGTAAAAAACATGAATTTTCTAATCTTTTTTATTTGCATTTTCCTTACTTTAATTAATTCTAAATCAAAGATTAAGAAAATTCTATTTGCAATGATTCCTCTATTAATTGCAACTACTGCTATATTTGCAACCGGTGTACTATTCCCAGGAGATGAAGTGTCTGGTGATATCCTATTTTTCTTTTTTAACAAGCCAATCCATTCTTCGTCTATTGAGAATGGGCTAAGACTCTCAAGTAGAATTTTAGCCTATGGAGGGATAGGCTTCCTTTTTGCTTACACTACAAATTCTCTCGAATTAATAATGAGCCTAATGCAACAATTTAGCCTATCTCCTAAGTTTGCATACAGTATTTTAGCAGCTTACAACTTCTTTCCCATCATCAAAAGTGAATACAATATAGTCAGAGGATCTGCTAAAATCAGAGGAATACATGCAAATCCACTTTCAACAAAGTACTTACTCCCAATGGTAGTACATTCAATAGAACGCTCAGAAAGCCTCGCTATGGCCATGGTTTCCAGAGGTTTTGACGAGCATGCTGAGAGAGGAATAGCATTTAATACGAGTTTTTCCTATCTTGATGTAGTGTTTCTTATTGGTGTTAACTTAACAATTATTGTTGGGTTGATTTTGGGATAGATGTAGAGGAATGATGAAATATTGATTTCGATATTTTCACTTTTTTCAAAATCAATTTTCATCAATTTCCTTTTGAAAATTTTGTTTCTTTTCCTCTCTTTCAATAAATGTAAATGAAACTATTACATAAATAATTAATAGCCAAAATATTACTTTTAATAAATTAGCCATAAAAACAGAATAATCTCTAATAAATCTTGAAAAACCAATTATAGCAACGATTAATGGCATCAGAGGCTTTTCATAAGCATGATATCCTATCAACTTTTTATTTTCTTGATCATCTTTAGACCAAATGAACTATTTGCCTGAAAAATATTTTTGTTTAAAATATAATTTACGTAAAATATATATAAAAATATACAGTATTATTAAATTTAGCAAAACCCAAATAATGTCTTTATAGTTCATTTCTACTCCCATTAATCATAATCTATCCATTTTGCATATTCTAAATTTTAAAATTTTTCCATTCTGTGCAGAATTCCACATTATTAAACGTTGATTCTGCATTTAATAACTTTTTTAGAATATTGTTAGATCTTCATACAAATGTTTATCAATTATTTCTTCTATTGATAAACCCCTTATCCTCACAGAATTAAGCAAGTCTTCGTATGTTTGATATATACAATATACTTGTTCTTGCACATCAGTAAAAACATAACCTTCTTGTATAAAAGTTAAAGAGTACATTTTATTTAAATAATAGAATTCAAACTCACGATTCATAGAAATGTCTTCTAAAAAAGTTGTTAAATTATATTCTTGCATTAAATTCCTCTTTCATATCTAAAGATTTTATTGTATCTATGCTATTTTGCAATATATTATGAATATTATTCAAATTCGTCATAATTTGAATATTGTTCTGGTGAATCCCCTACTGTTTTTATTATTTCAGGATAATTAATTGTTTCTTCTTCCTCTTCTTTCAATACTTTACATTGGAATGTCCATTCATCACCAAAGTCAAATATAAACCTAAACTCATATCCAACTTCAACAACATCTAAAGTATAATCTGATGTATGTCTGTATTTATCTTTTTCATCAATCAATTTTGGATAATAAAAATCTTCTTTACTCCAGCTAATATTATCCATAAAAAATGCGTGAGCATGATCATTCATAAAATCAAATGAGTAGATAATTGTATCAGCAAATTGTTCAAGGGTCGTGTCAACAGGTAATTTTATATGTCTATAGCAATCTGAATTTAATTTTACAGAAATAATATAATATTTGTTTATTCTATTATTTTTTTCTTTTATTTTATCGCCTACATTTACATTTTTATTTTTTAGCGCCTTTAGTTCTATTTCCATTTCTTCAGAAGGTTCAATATACGCTTTACCCATTCTTCTAAGATTACCATTTGCCCAATTAGATTTTAGAAATTGAGGAGTTATATCTATCCAATCATTTCCAAATTCAAGTTCGTAATATAAACGATTTAAATTTCCAGTAATTTTTCTATCATTTTTTTCAGAAAAAATAATATCACCCATTTGTTTAAAATAAGCTTCTATTTCTTGATGTTTATAATTTTCAAATCTAAAAAATTTAACTAGGTTTTCTTCTACTAAGGACCTAAATTTCTCAGGATTTCTAGGTAAATTATTCCTAAATATCATAGAAAGCATTGTTTTATCATTCATAAGAACAATAGTATTTTACCATTTACTTTTTTTATATGAGCATGCCAGCAAAATAATTCTTCTTCTTTGATCTCACTTGAATCTACAATTTCTTCTTTACCTATATTTAATGACTTCTTAAAAGCGCTTGAACAGTAAATTACCACATTTCCCCTCCTGTGTATTTTTCTTACATTTATTTTTAAATATTATATCATGTAAAATTTATCTATCCTTTATTCTTTTTATAAACTCATCAAAGTCAGAATATATCCTCTGAGTTCTATTAATTCTTTAAAATAATCTTTACCAAATGGTTTCCCATTTTTTAACATTTCATCGTTTAGAACAAACCCTTTTATAATATATTCTCTTAAGGTTGTAGTTGCCCATATTCTAAATTTTGTGGCTTTTTTTGAATTGACTCTGTAGCCAACAGCTATGATGGCGTCGAGGTTGTAGAAATTTAGATTTCGAGTAACACTTCTATTCCCTTCTTTTTGAACTATTGGGAAATTCCCAATAGTTGAGTTTTTATCTAATTCATCAATTTTATAAATGTTCTTTAAATGTTCATTAATAGTTGAAACATCAACATCAAACAATTCCGCCATTGATTTTTGTGTTAGCCAAAATGTTTCTTCACTATACATTACATCTACTGAAACATTTCTGTCGTCTTCTTGATATAAAATTATTTTATCTTTTTCCATATTTTTTCTCTTTTAACTTTACCAATTAAACTATTTTGATTTCCTAATTCTTTTAACTTCCTTATCTATATCTTTTACACTTTTTAAATATGCCTTTTCAACAGGACTTAGTGTATTAGTTTGATACTTCCTATACTCCTCTGTAGCTTTCTCAATAGCTTGCTTGTTACTAATACTTCCTGGCCCATCTAGTAATTCTCTATCACCAGATGATAATATTCTATCAAGTTGCTTTAAATGGTCAGCCATATACATAGGTCTATGTTCTAAAGCGTTGATCTCCGCTAAATCAAAATATCCTGAAACTAAATTATTTAATATCTCTTAGAATGGGCATTTCACCAGAAAATGTGGTCAAGCCCATAAAAGGATTTTCATGGTTAGCTCTTTGGAATATTACCTCAGCAGCAGTATGTCCATGAGCTGCATAGTGAAGTTTATTTTGAATAATTTTGAAAAACTTAATAGATTCTTTACTTTTTGGATTATAATCTACGCTGGTAGCGTAAAGATCTAGAACTTGTCTATAAAGAACTTTCTCCGATGAACGAATATCTCTAATTCGATCTAAAAGTTCTTTCCAATATGTTCCTCCACCATGACCTTTTAATCTTTCATCATCTAAAGTAAAACCTTTAATAATGTATTCTTTTAGTCTTTCTGTAGCCCAGATTCTAAACTTTGTCCCCTGTAATGATTTAACTCTGTAGCCAACTGAAATAATAACATCAAGGTTATAATATTCAATAGTTCTTTCAACAGATCTATTTCCTTCAATTTGAACTGTTGCATTTTTTGCAACAGTTGAAGTTTTTTCAAGTTCTCCCTCTTCATAGACATTTTTTATATGCCTTGAAATTGTAGATTTATCCCTATCAAATATCCTAGACATCTGTTCTAAAGATAGCCAAACAGTCTCATCTTCAAGCCTTACATCGAGTTTGGTATCTCCATCTTTTGTTTGATAAATAATAATTTCTGAATTCATTTTTTCTCCTTTAAATTTATTGGAGCTGTCAAGAATATTATAACATAAAATGAACATTTGTTCTTCTGGTTTTTTCTTCAGTGAATTCTGTAATAATATATAGTGGTTTATTATTCTTAAGAATAACAGCAGCACCATACTTATCAACTAGCTTTGCAACCTTTGAAAAATTTTGATTTGCATCTGATATAGAAATCAATGTATTCGTGTCAATTTTCATAATATCACCTCTCTGATATATTATAGAATATATTACTAGCTAAAATACAAACTATAGTTTTCGCCTCAAATTAAAATTGATTTATAATGCTCTTCTCAAATACACCATATCAACTAATTGTACTCCATTATCATATATTGGGTTCACATAATTGTCAGTGAAAAAATTGGTATGATATTAGATCTGACAAACCCACATTTTTCATAAAATGGTATCGTTGATAAACTATCTCCTGTCCCTACTTGCAAAATTTTGTATTTTCCTTTGTATTTCTTCGCAATAAATTCAATCAAAAATTTCGCATACCCTTTCCCTTGATATTCTGTAACAGTTGCAATGTTTTTAATTTCAAGTATGCCATTCCCCTCATTAGTTACTACACACTCACATTTAATACCATTATCATCAATCACATACATTTTGCCTCTATCAAGATAACGATCTATCATATCTTCCTGTTTATCTGCTAATAATAGTAACTCAATATAATCTTTTTTGTTTTCAATAACTTCAATTACTTGCATCGATTACTCCATAACTTCTAAATTATCTTATATTCAACCCGTTCATACCGTTAACACTAACCTCACAGAATATTAACAATCTTGCTACAAGTCAATATTTTGAAACAATTATTGAACACTAATTTCAAAATTTTCAACCTTTAATTGTTGACTCTTACTTATGTTCACTATATTTATGTCGGGAACATATTAATTAGAAACGTAAATTAAAAAACCTATCAATTTTTTACCTTTTAAAATTTATTTATCTCAGTTTTCAATTTTTCTTTAAGCGCATTTAACTCAGTTGTTGATGGACGATTAGAATCACTATACATCAATTCCATTGGATAACACCAAACTGGGCCTTTTCCCTTATTTCCATAATTTTCTATATCGCCAGCTATCATTGGAAACAAACGCCAATGTAAATGTGAATCTCCATTACCAAGTAACTCATAGTTAATTTTTTCAGCATCGAATGCTTTGTATACAGCCTCCCCTACCAATGACATTTCTTCTAAAAATTTCAATTTAAAACTATTTTCTAATTCAAAAAGTTCAGACTTATGTTGCTTACACAAAAAAATTGTATATCCCTTAAAATATTGATGGTCACCTAATACAACATAACCAGTTTCTAATTCTTTTACAAAATATTGATTTTCTCCATTTTTTATCATTTATATTCTTTCGCATATTAAGCACATATTATTTACCTCTACAAATTCAAATTTATCAATCTGTTTTTCTGCTATATTCTATTATATAAAATTATTTAAAGTTAATAAATCACAAATAAGGACAGAGCCCATGTCCTGTCCTTATTTGTCATATTTATACTTTTATCTCACCTCAACCTTGGATTAAAGCAAATTGTGAAATTATTCTCTTATACCTTAATTTCCTCAATACAATAAGTCCAATAATAAATACTATCAATTCCAAAACAGACCATGCACTAAATAACCAACATCCATATACAAAGCACATATTGGATAATACTACTAAAATCATCGCCGACAATATACATGCCAATTTGCTATAACGAGCTGAGATTTATTTATACACGGTATTCTTTTATTTTATCTGCATACTCGCTTAAAAGTCCTTTTGAATAAACTTTCTGAACTTTTGATTCTCACACTATACTTTCAGTTTAATATTCATTGCTTTCTTTTTTATAGACAAAATTATTCAAGTTATCATAGTAACATCAATATTAGGTTGCATTAAATTGCATGATTTATTTGCCCTTTCCTACTACTGGTTTATAAAAAAACTATAGTAGTTATATAGTTCTATATTACTTTCTAAAATCCTACCCTTGTTATCGATCGTAGTATCTTCTAATCCAATTCTATAATTTATATTTTTTTCAATAGCTATTTTAATAATATCCCAATCATATTTATTTTCACCGTGTAAAATTATTTCTATATCAGGATATAATTGTTGAAAGTAGTTCACTAAATTATTAGCTTCTTTTATGGCCTTGGCACTCGTTTTAGGGTTATTATTATCGTCTATAATTTCTAGTAATACTCTATAGCAGTTGATATATAATTTATTATTTGTAAAGATCTCTGCATCTTTTAGTGAAAAAATTCCATACTCAATCTTTATATCTTTCTCTTTAAGTATATTAATTAAATCAATACTACCTTTTTCAGAAAGATTTACAGAAATAAAATCAGGTTTGAAATTATACCAGTTTGAAATCAGATCTTCTCTTAATTTTGAATTAATTCCATTTTGTAATGGAGAACCAATTCCAATATTTATCATAGGAAATTTATCCTTTAAAAATCTAAATTGAGGATAGATTATATTTTCATCTAAAGATTCATTACCATAAGAATCCCTAAAGTGAATATGAAAATTTAAAATTCCTTTATTAATAAAAAACTGTATCTCCTTTACATATTGTTTTAATGTAATTGGTACTTTTACTTCTTGAGTCGGAAATAATCCACCATTTAAACATATTTTCTTAAGCATTTTATATCCCCTTTCAATTGCATAAAACAAAGCTAATTTCAAATTTTTGTGTAATTATTTTCTATTCTCGTACCATCAATATTAGAGCCTCAGCCGTCGAATCTTGCCAATCGAAGCTCCCTACTCGGTCGCTTCTCTTGGAGATTCTTGGAATGAGACCTACCTCTAGTCGACACTATGAATAAAAAGTCCATTTTTGCGTTTTTGCAAACATATCATAGGCTTTTTTAGTGTTTTCTTCGTATTTGCAAACATATCATAGGGGTTTTTATACTAGTGCGTATTCAGAAACATATCGAATTTTTCAATATTTCTATGTAATACATTTTTATAAAATTTCTAACTATATTTTGGCATACAAAAATCCCTCCATCCGTATTCCGGATTTTGGGTTCAGGTCATATAGGGAGGTTTTTTACATTATTTTTTTATATTCATTCCTACAATCATTCCAATTAACATTCCTATACCTATGCCCATTGGAATGTTCTCTCCGCCAAAAGCCGATCCTATGGCTGTACCAATGCACATTCCTATAACCATGCCCTCTACCATGGCGCTATCATCTTCTTTTTTACTTTCATCTTTGTTTTTAGATTTCTTTATTATATAAACTACTAATATACATACTAAAATAAGTGGCAGTAATATTCTAAGTATTTCCATTTTCCCTCCTTGGTTAAAACTTAATTTTAATTTCCCAATACTTCTGGTAATACGTCCCATAATTTTTCAACTAAATCAATTGTGTCATTAAAAATTACTTCACCATTTTGTGTTATTTTAATATTAGCAGCTATAACACCTGAATTTCCTTGTTCTAAATCTATTTCACCAATTCCTTTCCACTTAACTTCAATATTTTCTTTAGTAATATTTCCTTTAAATGGTATTACTTGCTGATTAGGTTTATCAAATTTAGATTTAGAGTAAGCATTGATTACAATTTTATTATTAAAACTATAAATATCTACATAATGAAAATTAGATTTATATGTAGCTACTAAATTATCAGATTTAGTTTTAATAATATTTATTTTTTTTCTTTAGACATAATAGATATAATTGTGTATATTAACAATAAGCACAAGAAAATAAAAATTATTCTAAATATTCTAATTCTTCTTTCCATGTATTACTCCTTATTTTTTTTTATAACAATTATATCATTAAATTTAATATATATATAACGCCACTGACTATTCCTAATACACTAAGCCATTCAGGTATAGCTGGAGTCGATGTAGGTACAAATATACATATTGCAACTACTCCTAAAACAGCAACTCCTATCATTACATCTTCTTTAGAAATAGCTAATTCCCTTGCTTTTGAATCGCGAAAAGTTATCAAGTTTTTTACTGTAACTACCATCTTCTATTAACTCAGGACATCCTGGATATGAACATGGTTTCTTTGGTTTTCTTGGCATGATTACTCCATAAAAAATCCCTGAAGAATTCTCTCCAGGGCTTATACATTTTCTATTCTAACTATACCTGATTTCTGTAGTGATATATATGACATTTAGTGTTATAAGACAATACATTTATGACAACTTTTTTCCCCATCCATACCGTTGACACGACATACAAAATATCTAAAGTGTTGCTACGACCTTTTCTAAATATTCATAATGTTGCTACAAGCAAGTATTCAGGAGAAATTATTTAACACTAATTCCAAGATTTTTAACCTATAGTTATTATAAGTCCAAAAATCATAAACCCATTGATTTCAAGCCTTTCAGTACTACTTTACTCGCCTTCCCTTGTCATCAATACTACCGCCTCCACGTGCATCGAGTCGTCACTATGGATAAAAAGTCCATTTTTGTGTTTTCGCAAACATATCATTGACTTTTTTTAGCATTTCCCTTGTATTGGCAAACATATCATAGGTTTTTTTATACTAGTACGTATTCAGAAACATATTGAATTTTCCGATTTTTCTATATAATACACACTCTGAAAATATTCCTCTTATTCCTTAAACTTTTTATATTCTCCATAGAAAGCACCTACTCAATACAAGTAGATGCTTACATATTATTATTAATTTTTATTGTTTATATACTGTTCATTTGCCTTTAGCAACTTCTTATAGTATTCATCATAGCTTTTGCTAAATTTTCTAATAAGTGGAATTGCTATTTCATAATATTGATTTTCCTTCATAAAGCTTTTCAACTTATCTTGGATTTGTTTCATCATGCTATTTTGATACTCTTCACTGTTTTTATAGCTTTCATATTGAGAAATCAAATCTTCATTATCTTTCATCCACTTTTCTGGATTTTCAATAGCATCGAGTTTAGCTTGATTTACATTCTTTAAGGTTTTCATATCATATGGTGAGCTAATCTTCTCAATATATTTTTTCTCTTCTTCAGTTAATTCAAACGAAGGAAGCCTATCAAGATAATCTATATATTTATAAAACGAATTCTTACCATCATTTTCTAATGGCTCATTCAAAAATGGTTGATAAGCAGCAAATATCATTTGTCCAAAATATCCTGGAAAAGCATTTTCTAGTTTTTCATAGATAGTTTCTTCCGCATCCAGTGATGAAACCTTCTCATTAATTAGTTCATTACTTTCGCCTTTAACAATCATTTCTAGTATTGCTTTCCTTTTTTTATCAAGCTCTAATTGATATTGCTTTTTTCTTAAGACCGAAGACAAAGTATCTCCACCTGAAAATATGCACTGGTTAATATCTGATATACTCATCCCTAATTTTCTAAATATAGATACCTTTTTCAGAATTTCTAAATCCTTCTTACTATAGTTTCTATAACCATTCTCAGATTTCTGAGGATGGATAAGTTCCTTATCCTCATAATATTCTATTGCTTTCCTCGTTAATCCAGTTTCTTTTTGAATTTCACTTCTTAACATGGTTATCCACCTCCTTTGATTAAAGGATAACACTGTCCCCAACGGGCAGGTCAAGCCCTATATATTATATAAAATTTTACTTATACTTTTTCTAGGTCTATATATATTTCATTTATTGAAAATCTTCACTAATTACCTCTTTAATATTCCTCGTCTACAAAAAAATCTCCTTTTTCATCATATATAGGAGTTGTCGATACTCCATCCGGTCCTACTGTAATTAAATAATTAACACCTGTTTTAACGTCTACAACAGTGTATAGTGTGATCAATCCCACATGGTCGTTTGACTTTAGTATAAATCTTTTTTCTTCTTCTCTTTTATTTCCAAACATTATTTCTTTTCTCCTTAAAATCTAATTTGTAATATCTTTCTCTACTACTTGGTGCTACGACCTTTTCATAATATTAATAATATATATAAGTATTTGAAATATTTTTCACCTACTATATATAATTTTTCATACTTATATTATACACAAAAAACCAGAAACAAATATTTCTAAATGTCTCTGGTATAAAGTCCAACTTTTTGGGGGCACCTTATAAACATCGTTTATTTTTTTCTCAAAATTTCCTCCTAAAATTTAAAACGCATATGTAATTTTAACAAAGAAAGTATTTTTTGTAAAATTGTGAGATGTTTGGAATCTTTTTGAAAAAATTGTTAATAACTTACTATTAGTTTTATAATTTATCCTTATTGTATTAAGATTCATAGCTTTTCTATAAAGAGCTATAAATTTCAATTTACCCATTTAATCCTGTTCTATCCTCAACAAAATGAACAAATCCGTTTGTCTCTTCATTTAAATATTTTTTTATAAAACTTGGATAAGCTTTTACGTTATTTAGATTTTCAATATCCAGCCAATATACTTTTTCTTCTACCCCGGAAGCGCTCATTCCTGTTTGATTGAATTCCAAAAGTCCTTTTGGTTTCATTATATAATAAAAGCAAATTTCATGACAGATAACATCTTCAAAACCAGGATCTATACCCCAATATATATTCTCATGGATAACTGCTAATCTATCAATCTCATAAACTTCTCCAGTTTCCTCAAACACCTCTCTGATTACGGCTTTTTCTGATGTTTCACCAACATGGACAGCCCCGCCAACAGAATAATAGTAGTCGGTGATGTTATTTTTTGCCAATAAAACTTTCTTATCTTCTACTATGATTGCTGCCGCTCTATATCTAAACCATGTTTTTTCTTTTAGAAAACCTGCATCTATATTAAATCTTTCTGATTTTTTGAAATACTCATCGGCCTGATTCAAAAGCTCTTTGATTGTCTTTGACTTGTATTCTTGATATTTTTTTGGAGAATGGCTATATAACTTACTTGCTTCTTCTTTTATGTTTAGGTATTTATTAAATGCCACTTCATCACTTCTTAAATAATCTCTGAATTTCAACTCTTCACTTACTTTTTTATTTTCTTTTGAATATACATGAATATGCGCCAAATGATCAACGCCATTACTATCGTATTGTTGGAAATATCTTCTTCCACTTATGCCATTCTCACCCTTTGCGATATATCCTTTGCTCTTCATTTTCTTATTGTATGCATCAATATTAGAAATATCTTTTACTATCACTAATACATCCACTGTATCTTTTGATTTCATACCTTTTATTGAAGTCGACCCAAAATGTTGGACATTAATAACTTCATTTCCAAAAATCTTGCAAATATCTCTTTCAATTTGATTATATCTATCTACCCACTCAGGATTGTATTCGTGTAATATAATTTGTCTGCCCATATTTTCTCCTATACTTCAATATTTAGTTTTAAAATTATATCATAATTATTTATCCTAATTTTATATTA
>NZ_JH601089.1:50913-66490 GCF_000245755.1 Helcococcus kunzii ATCC 51366
ATTTATAAAATTTAGAATTATGCTGTTATGTAAATATAGAAATGCATATAACGCTAAAACCTAAAGGAGCATAAAATGAAGAAAAATATTCCATTACTTATTGTATTTGTTTTTATACTCAGCGCCTGTTCACTTTTCAAGAGTAACCCATTACATAAATCTGAAGCCCTAATGTTTGAGGCTAGTTCTACGCTATGGAATCAAGTTAATGAAGAAGATGACTTTTTAAAATCTAAAAAATATAAACTAGCTTATAAGGGTGATTTTTCATATCATGAAGAATACAATATTTCAGGAATAAAAAACAAAAAAGAAGTAAAGATTTCTGAGAAGGATCTTGAGAAAATTTATGACATTTTACAAAATAAAGTTAAGGATGATAAGAAAATCATAGGAGCTGACGGGACTGGTTGCGATATAACTTTCTATGATGAAAATGCTGAAGAACTTTATAAATTCGATGGCAATATTTACGACACACATAAAGAAGAAATAGTAAGGCTTCTAGACTCATATATTGATGAGCTCTAGAAGCTTGTTTTTATAAAAAACATATCCACTGTTGTATGTACCACAAAATCTGGTCTATCCATCTGCTTATATCCCATTTTCTTATATAAAGATATTGCGGCTTTTAAATTGGAATGGGATTCGAGATACATTTTAGAATAGCCTTGTTCCTTTGCTTTTTCTTCAATATATTGAACAAGCTTAACTCCTAGTCCTTGTCCTTTTGCTTCATCTGATAGATATAACTTCTGCATTTCTACACAGTTATCTATGTTTTCAAAGGCTTCCATTCCTACTCCTCCAAGCAAATTTTCATTGTCATCTAAAATCACATAATACACTCGGTTTGTATTTAATTGATTATAGTATTCGCTTAAATTATCAAGATTAGAATCAAAATATGCCGTACCAGCTATGTCGAGATGGTGTTCTTCTAAATTTTTTCTTATTATTTTGGCTAACGTCTGATTATCTTTTGGACTTGTTTTTCTAATTATCATGTTGCCTCGCAAATATTTGAGTTTTAATTTAATACATGTAATAAATTCATGTCTTTATTATATTAATATATTGAGTGATTTCTATATATCCTTAATAGGCAAGGACCAAAAATTTATTTTGTAAGTTCAAAACTTTTTTCTATAAGCTTCATAACATCATCATCAGATATGCTTTCATCAAGAATCACTGTAATCCAATGTTTTTTATTCATATGATAGGCTTCAAATATTCCATTCCTACTTCGAAGTGATTTCCCATCTTTTGGATCTATTTTAAGATTAATCGCGTCAAGTAAATCATTATTTTCATCTTTTGTAAGCTTACCCTTTTCGATATTCATTATTAAAGCAAACCACTTTTGATTATGAAGATGTCTAAATATTCCACTCTTATCGTTAGCTTTGTCCTTCCATGGAAACTCAGGATCTACGCCATATTTTTTTTTAATTTCTTTTACAATCCTATTTGCTTGTTCTGATGAAAACAATATATCTTCGATACATTTGTCTGCGATATCACTCAGTAGATTGGAAAATTCATCTCTCACCGAATTGACAAATGCATTATTCACACTATCATTGTATGCTTGGACATATTCTTCATCGTTCATTTTATCTATTATCTTCGCATCAATTTCGCCGGAATGGTTAATTTCGATATAAACCGTGAAATCACCATTCAATATTTCTGTTTGATAATGATATGTCTCTTTGTCAATTGTAAATCCATATTCTATTAAACGATTTGAAATTATTCTTTTTCTTTGGAAAACTTCTTGGATTATTTGCATGTTTTTACTCTTATTTTTAATACTTCCTTATTTTTGGTTTAATATAGTTCTTTATGAAATCTCCCTGATACCTGTACTGGCACCGCAAAATACAGCTATGTTCATTAATCAAATCTTCCTTATATTTTATTGATGTGATGTTGTTATATCTCTTCTAATGACAAATATCAGTTTGATTTATCCAATCTTTTAGTAAACTCGTCAAAGTCAGAATCTATCTTCTGTGTCTTATTAAAAATATCATACTCTTTTGAAGCTTTATCTTTTGCTGTCTTAGATGATATTTTTCCCTTTTCATTATCTGGAAGAACATCATATTTTCTAAATTCTAAAAACTCATTAACACTAGAAACAAACTCTTCCATAGTAAATGTATTTTCTCTTTCTAATAAGTCTTCAATATAGTCAAAATATCCTGAAATATTTCTTTCTAAAGCTTTGATTTCTTTTTCGGAAAGCTAGTTTTTAGCAATTTGAGTGTCAGATTTTAAGATTCTGCCATCTGGAGCGGATTTCCATGTTTTTAATCCCATATTCTCTTTAGTATGATCTGCAGATGAGATAATAATCTCTGCAGCAGTTTTTCCGGTTATAGCATAATGAAACTTATTTTGAACCATTGCATAGAAGTGTCTTGTGATTTGAGATTTTTTATCATAATCTATTGCAACTTCAGCAAATATATCAGTAATTTGCTGCCATATTCTTCTTTCACTTGCCCTAATAGATCTTACACGCTCTATTAACTCTTTAAAATAATCTTTACCAAATGGCTTTCCATTCTTTAGCATTTCATCGTTTAGAACAAAACCCTTTATAATATACTCTCTTAAGTTTGTAGTTGCCCACTGTCTAAATTTTGTTGCTTTTTTTGAATTGACTCTGTAACCTACTGCTATAATGGCGTCTAGGTTGTAGAATTTCGTATTGTACTTTTTCCCGTCAGTAGCAGTTACCGAGGATTCCTCGACAACTGAATTCATTTCTAATTCACCATCTTTAAAAATATTTTTTAAATGTAATGAAATATTATCTGTGCTACAATCAAACAATTCCGCCATTGATTTTTGTGTTAACCAAAAAGTTTCTTCACTATACTTAACATCCACTGAAATATTTCTATCATCTTCTTGATATAAAATAATCTTATCTTTTTCCATGCTTTTCTCCTTAATATTTATTGGAACTGTCAAGAATATTATAGCATAAAAGAACATATGTTTGTGTAAAGGTTTTTAGATTTTATAATTGTATATTTCAGTTTATTTTTGTCGAATGAACCGTCAAATAGATTTTCCAGATTCCTTCAAATTGTTTAAAATTAGAACTATATAAGTGTTTTCCTCAAAACATCTTCTTTACTTGTATCAGAATTAATGAACGAATTATAAAAACTTTCTGCATTACTGTTGTTTGCTCTTATTAGGAAATATTGATTTACATTGTTTTCGATACATATTTTTTCAAATTCTTTGAAAAGTTTCTGAGCTATGCCTTTATGCCTATAGTCAGACAACACATATAACCAATTAACGTAAGCCGTCTTATATAAGTCTTGTATACATATGTAAAAGTGATACTCTATCCTGCCAATAACCTTACCATCTTCAAAAACTAATATAGATTTGCTAATATCATTAGAATCACTTGATATTGCACTTATGATTGCTTCTTTACTTACAAAGTCTGTCGTCATCATATCAGGTTCTAAAGATATAGTTAATTCTAAATAATCTAAATACTCAGTAACATTTTCTTGTGTTAGTTTTTTATTTCCATTTTCAGTATCCTTCTTCTAATTAAATATCCTAATTATCTAATGTTAGTAAATCACAAGTTGCTTTGTGAAATCTAGACTTATCAAAGTATTTTCTATAATAAATTTCCTGTTATTCGAATCATTTGATTTTGTAAAAATATATCTATAATATTCCTCAGATGGTTCACTATCTTTATAATTAGAAATTATTTTTTCTAATTCTTCTATTATTTTATTTATTGTTTTTACTATGTCTTTATCCTCTGCTGATTCTATATTAATTTTGAACACTTCTTCTTTGAAAAAGCAAAATAATTCTTCTAAATCATGAGTTATCTTTGGATATTGATTAGTTAAGCAAGTTATTAAAGCTTTAAGTTCTAACTCCAGATAGTGCCTAAAGTTAAAATAATAGGGTAGTATTAAATGCTCTATATATTTATCTTTAGCACCTGAGTTAAAATATTGTTCTATCTTCTCACCAATAATATGAAAGGAATGTCTATAGCTATTTGCTACGAAGAAAAATATTGAAGTATCATTAGTGTAATCCTCTTTTACATTATTATTTGCATCTTGTATAGAACCATCAAAATCTATCCCAACTTTTTTTGCTATCTCTATCTATATAATGGCAGGTTTTACCTGTTCCTACTCTGGCCTTATTACTCAGCTGTTTGTCTTTTTTCATATAATTTTATCCTTCAAACTGATCTTCACTTTAAATAATTTTTATTTTCTAGGTTCTAAAATAATCATATATTTGGTCTCTATATTCTAATAATATACAAGAGAATTTATTTTTCTTTCCCCTAGGCCAACCTCATACCGTCAAACTCCTCAGCTTGCTCAATAATCAAATCTATTAGTACATTTCTGAAGTCTTTTGGGTACTTGTATTTACTTAAGAGCCTCTTAACAGTTCTTCTCATGTTCGCTCTTCCCGACTCTCTTTTATCCCAGTCAGATGTCATTTCGTTTCCTATTGTTTTAGTTAATTCTTGTGTTAGTTTTATTAGTTCCTCATTTGTATAAAAATCGGTAATGTTTTCCGGCTTGCTGATAGCATGATAGAAGGCTAATTCTTCTCTACTTAAGCCAAGGGCTTTATTTTCCTCTTCAAGTTTAAGCATATCATCTGCTAATTTAACAAGTGCTTGTCTAACTAAATCAAGGCCATAAGATTCTTTTTTATCTGCGACAAGACCTATAAAGTGGTCTAAGCTCTCTGCATTATCTACCATACTATCTCTATATTTTTGCATTATTGATTTCAAACGTTCTGAAAACTCTTTGCCTTTTATTAAATCTTTTCTAGAAAATATTTTTATTTCATCTTTCAAAAGCTTATTTAGAAGTTCAATGCTAAGATTTCTTTGTTCCATTTGTTGTATCTTCTCTATAAATAATGCATCGAATATACTAAATCCTTTATCAAAATCTTGGAATAGATTTATAACTCCTTCACTATGAATAGATTGGCTCAGAAGCTCTGATATTTGCTTATTTATATCTGATTTATTTAATTTACCAGGGGAAACTATTCTGTTTAAGCTTGTCCTAATGGCTTCAAAGTATGCAGCTTCTCTTTGTTCCTCTTCTGTGGATATTGATGAACATAAACTATGCGCTTGCTTTATCGCATAGGATTCTTTCCTGAAAGCATTTTGTTTATTTTCTGAAAATGTCAGTATATAATCTAGTCCGTTTGTAATAAGATCGGCTATTTCAGAACTAGTAGCTCTGGATGAAAATATATGTGAATAGTTAAAGTTATAGAAAAACGTGTTTCTACATACTTCTAGTTTCTCTTGGAATAGAGGGTAAGCTGAGTCTCTAATATCTGCATTATCAATTGTTTCTTGATCAGCTTTTGTATAGTCACTCATAGCCTCTTTTAAGGCTCCTGCTATTCCAATATAGTCAACAACTAAGCCGCCTTCTTTGTCTTTGAATACACGATTAACCCTTGCTATTGCTTGCATTAAATTGTGACCCTTCATAGGTTTGTAAACGTACATAGTTGCTAAACTTGGAACATCAAATCCTGTTAGCCACATATCAACGACAATAGCAATCTTAAAAGGATCTTTGTCATCTTTAAATCGCTTAGCTAATTCTTCCTTATCAGATTTAGCACCAATTATTGGTTTCCATTCAACTGGATCATTGTTATTTGCTGTAACTACAACATTTACTTTTTCTTTCCATTCAGGTCTTATGTTAAGCATCTTTTTATAGATATTAATAGCTATGTTTCTATTAAACGCTACAATCATAGCCTTACCAGTTAACAGATTTTCTCTGGTTTCTTCATAATGCTTGATAATATCATTAACAAGGGTATCAATAGCTTGATCAGACCCTATTATTTGCTCTAATCGGCTTAACTCTTTTTTGCTTGACTCAATATAGAGCTCGTTAGCCTGCTCTGACAACTCCTCATATTTTTTATCAATTTGTTTAAGTATGTCTTCATTTAATCCTAAATTTATTACTCTATTTTCATAGTAGACAGGTTTAGTAGCTCCATCTTCGACCGCCTGAGTCATATCATAAACATCTATATAGTCTCCAAATACCTCTTGAGTATCTTTATCATTAGCACTTATTGGTGTACCTGTAAATCCTATGTAAGTAGCATTTGGTAAAGATTTTCTAACAAGTCTAGCCATACCTGACTGTACTTGTCCATCTCTAGTCATTTTTTCTTTAAGACCATATTGTGATCTGTGTGCTTCATCTGCCATAACTATTACATCGCTTCTATGAGTTAAAGCCTCTTCAGATTCAGCAAATTTTTGCATAGTTGAAAAGAAAATCCCATTTGATGTTCTATTATCTAGAAGTTCAGTCAAATGCGATCTAGATCTAGCTTGAATAGGCGTTTGCCTTAAGAATCTACTTGCACGTGAAAATTGACCATATAACTGATCATCTAAGTCATTTCTATCTGTTAATATAACGAATGTTGGTTGGCCTAGTTCTTTAATTAAATATTGAGCATAAAACACCATAGACAAGGACTTTCCTGAACCTTGAGTATGCCAGAATACCCCACCTCTTCCATCACCATTTCTAATAGCTTCTTCTGTTGATTTTACAGCTTTTTTAACAGCAAAGTATTGATGATATTGTGCTAGTATCTTAAAAGTTGCATCATCTTTATGTTCAAAGAAAATGAAATTATTAATAATATCTAGGAATCTACCTTTATCTAAAACTCCTTCTAATATCGTCTTATAATCTCCGTGCGTTTTTGAAATATATGAACCATCTATAGATTTCCATTCTTTATACCAAGCTTCGTTAGCCGTAATTGTGCCAACTTTTGTGGTAGTAAAGTCAGAAATAAGATTAAATGCATTGTATACGAAAAGTTCTTCTATATCGTATTGATAGTTCTTTATTTGTCTAAAGGCATTTCCAATGTCTGCATTAGATGAAGTCATTGACTTTAACTCTATAACAACTAATGGTAAGCCGTTGATATATATGATCACATCTGGTCTTTTTGTATCCTTACCTTTAATAGTTAATTGGTTAGTAACTACGAAGCTATTATTCTCAATATTATCAAAATCCAAAATCCTGACAATTTGAGTTCTTTGTTCGTCGTCCTCATAATATGATATTTCTAATCCATTTTGAAGATACTCAAAGAAGGCTTCGTTTCTGTCAACAAGAAGCCCTGCATCTATATTTTTAATTTTATGAATAGCTTGTTCAAGTATTTCGTCTGAGACATTGGGATTAATTCTATAAATTGAATCTATTAAAATCTCAGAAGCTATTACAGATTTCATACTATCCCTAACAATTTCTTGATGAGGAATATATCTATAGCCTAGTTTCTCTATAAATCCTATAAATACTTTCTCAAAGCCATCTTCAATATATATTTCAGTCATTGTTATCTTCCTCAATATCTATTTTTATATTGCTAACATCAATCTCTCCGGACATAAGTTTAGGAAGAAGAGTGTCGCGGGTTTCGGCGAGTTTTTGGTTTTGTTTATAGAGAACCTTTTGTAATTCTATAAAAGGAGAAATTGTTTTATTAAATAATTCAATTCCATATAAATTAGGACGTACAACTGTAAAATTATCAATTGCATTTTTAGGTAAATGTAGCACAGTAGTACCAGTTGCAACGCCTTCAGCATAATCCTTAAACATTGGTGATTTTAAGTAATAATATAAAAACAACCTTTCTAATTCACTATTTGGAACTAACTTTACTAAATCCATTGAAAATATTTCGTTGTCAAATTTCTCGTTCATACTATAAAGCAATACTCTACCTATCACTTCAGCTGCTTGGGTTAAATCCGTACAAGCAACTAGAATATCATTTTCTAAAAGAAAATGTCTATACTTTATTCTATCATTTAATGATATTGGTTTTATAACATCATTAGGCATATCACCATTCCTATTGAAATTTTTTAATGTCACCATATTATATTTGGAAACATCTGCTAAATCACTACTTTTATAACTATATCCGTTTATTCTTTTGGAAATTTCTCCTATAGTAGTTACTTCCCATCCTTTTGGTATCATTCCTAATTCACTTTCAACAAATTCTCCATCTTGGAATGGTTCAAAGTCTACAAACCAAGATTTGAATATAGCTTGAGCTTGAGATTCTAGGTTGGCGATGATTTTGTTGTTGACTTCGATTTTTTGGTCTAAATACGATAAAATATTTACTATTTTGTTTTGTATTTGAATGTTTGGAACCATTAATTCCATATTGGAAAAATCAGTTTTATTAACTATAGGAACTGCTGTAGATGTTTTGCTAATAAAATTTAATTTTTTTCCTATTAATAACATTGAGTAATAAATAAAAAGTGGATTATAATTTTTATTTGGTATTATACTATTTATTTGTTGATTGGTAACAGTTTTCTTTGTTGTCATAGTAACTTTTCCTAGTTGTGACCCAATACAACTAACACAAATAGAACCTGCCGGAATAACCTGTTTTTTTACACTATCTTCACCTATTATAGATAAGCTCCTTTCAGTTTTTGTAACATATCTCGAATCCATGTCATCTGAAGGAGTGAGGAAGGGTATTTCTCCACCATAATTTTGTTTTTCTTTTGTTCTAGGAGTTTTACCCGTTATAATTGTTCCTAAATCTGAAACCTTTACTGTATTCCAACTATAATCCATAACCAATATCCCCTAGTTGTTCTATTATTTGATTCTCTAATTTTCTAGATTCTGCAAATAATTGACCTAATTCATCAGTTAATCTTTCCATTTTCTCTTCAAATGGTTCACCATCTTCTTCTACTTCTTCAAGCCCCACATATCTTCCTGGTGTAAGAACAAAGTTATTTTCCTCTATCTCATTTAAATCAGCAACATGTGAATAACCAAGTTCTTCTATATCATTACCTTCTGTAAATGACTTATAAGTATCAGCAATTTTAAGTATATCTTCTTCAGTTAAATCTCTATGAGCTCTATCAACCATATGTCCCATATTTCTACAATCCAAGAAAAGCACTTTATCCTTTTGTTTCTTGTTTTTATTGAATATCCATAAAGATACAGATATTCCTGTAGAATAAAACAATCTATCTGGCATAGCTATAATGCACTCAACTAAATCATCTCTAATAATATTTTCTCTGATTGTACCTTCACTTCCTGTAGATGTGGATAAGGCACCATTCGCTAAAACCAAGCCCATTTTCCCTTTTGGCGCTAGATGATATAGCATATGTTGCATCCAAGCGTAGTTTGCGTTACCAGCTGGAGGAAGTCCGTATTTCCATCTGGCATCTTCGACTAATTTATCGCCGCCCCAATCCTTTAGATTGAAAGGAGGATTGGCTAGAATATAGTCAGCTCTCATAGTAGAGTGTTGATCGTTGAAAAATGTATCGGCAGCACCTGGTCCTAAGTCACCTTCTAAGCCATGAATTGCAAGGTTCATTTGTGCTAATTTCCATGTGTTAGAATTTGATTCTTGACCATATATAGAAAGGTCATTTATACGACCTTGATGTTTTTCTACAAAATTTGCAGACTGCACAAACATACCACCAGCTCCACAACAAGGGTCGTATACACGCCCTTCATAGGGTTGTAAGATTTCAACTAAAGTCTTTACTATGCTTGATGGCGTATAGAATTCTCCGGCGTTTTTGCCTTCTAAGGACGCAAACTTTGAAATAGCATACTCGTAAGTACGACCTAAAATATCTTTGGAGTTACCATGTTCTTTTAATTTTAAATTATTAAATAGGTCGACAACTTCACCAAGTCTTCTTTTGTCTAATTCAGGTCTTGCATAATTTTTTGGAAGAATACCTCTTAATCTATCGTTTTCCGTTTCTATTGATACCATGGCTTGATCAATAACTTGCCCGATCTCTGGGGACATAGCTTTTGAAGCGATAAAGTCCCATCTAGCTTCCTTTGGAACAAAGAATATGTTCTCTGCAGTATATTCGTCAATATCTTCTTCAAAGCCATCTCCTTCTTCAAGAAGACTATTATATTTTTCTTCAAAACTATCTGATATATATTTAAGGAATATTAATCCTAATACTACGTTCTTGTATTCTGCTGCATCCATGTTACCTCTAAGTTTATCTGCTGCAGCGAATATTTCTTTTTCAAAACCTAGGTTGGCGCTGTTTATTTTTTCTGACATATGTTCCTCCGTTGTCTTTACTTTATTACTTATATTGTAAAATAGACTACGTGTTCTACAATATAAAAAATAACTTACATTATTTCTATTTCTAACGAATTTCTCTTCCATTCGGTACTGTTCAGTTTATATTCAAAAACTTCATATTTCTTTCCAAATTTTCTGTATCTGTCCCATTATTTTTTATTTTTTCATACAAATCTCTTATTCCTGTCTGTATATATCCCGAAATCATTTCTTTAGTATTTCTTTTCATTTGATTAGTTATAATTAACAATATTCTATTTATCATATCTGAATTATCTTTTGTTATTTCAATGATATAGAATAAATAATTCAGAGTGTCTTGATCAACTCTAAAAGAGTCATCTAGACGTATAAATATTTCATTTAAAGAATCAATTCTATCAGGAAACTCTAATAAAAGTTTTAATATTAAATTTTTTTCAGGATCAGTAAGTAGTACCGGAAGGCTTCTAGTACGGTTACTTATGAATTGTAGTATCCATTTATCAAAAATTTCATTTCTTACCGTTTTATCTAGCGATTCAATGTATCTAGATAATTCAAAATAAAAAATTTTTATTACTTCATCTAAAGTTTCTTTAGTAAAAATATTTGAAACATAATCATTTATAGGGTCAGTAGAAATATTCACCATAAGAGAGATATATCTCTTTAATATTTCTTTTCTTAAATCTTTGTCACAAAAAGTTGTAATGTTTTTAATAGCATTATGAAATTTTGGTTCCATAATTATAGCGAATTCTGGATACAAATATGATTGATAAATAAATCCGTTCCAAGCTATATTTAAAAGTTTTTTATCATCTGAATTGTAATTAACTAAAATATTATCCTCACACCAACTCCTATCCAAGCTATAAAAAAATGAAGCATTCCCAAGTATTACAACAAGTGCATCGTTATAAGTTTCTTCATTTATCATTTTCTCTAAAAAAGATTTAAATCTATTTTCTAAAATTCTTTTATCTTTATTTTTAGTTGAAATATCAATTAAATGTATCATCGACAGTGCTATATTTCCTTTTGAAGAATTTAGTGCTTTATTGAAGTAATCTATTGTATCATTTTCAAAACTTGTTGAATGTGGCCATAATAATTTAATTTTTTCAAACAAATAGTCTGCTAAATTATCACTTACATTATCTCGACTCTTTAAATTTGAATAAATTACAGAGCTAAATTCAAGAGAATTTATTCTAATTAATGGTTGAATAAAAATCTTTTCAAAAACCTCTATTAATTCATTTTCTGAGATATCTGATTTCTTCAAAGAGTTGATAACACTTTTCCATAGGTCATTTTCAAACTCACCCTTTATAATTAATAAATCGACTAATCTATCTCTAAATTCTGTTTTCGCTACACATATATCTTCTAAAGTATTTATTAATGTATATCTTTCAGCAGTATTAAATCCATCTCCAGAATAATAAAGTAATTCACAAAATAATTCTTCTAAATTATCAATAATTTCGCTCTCAGAATATGGTAGTGGCCCATCTCCCCAGCTTGTAGTAATCGGTCCTATTGATTTTTGTGGGTTCTCACGGGGTTTAAAATAACTATATTTATTTAATACCTCATTTTTATATTTTTCTATGTCTTTGTTATTCTGATCAAACCTATCTAACCAAACCAATAAATTATATTTCTGATAAAAATACGATTCATCAGTAAAGTTCTCATTTAACTTTTCTTCTTTCATTAAATTGTTCAAAAAAATTTTTTTATCATTATCTGTTAATTTTGGGAAAATATCCATATATAACATAAATAATTCTTCCTTAAATTCAATATCTAATATTTTTATGTTCTCATCACTTAAAACATTTAGCTTTTCATTGTTTGACATATCAGATATTTGACGTAGTACAAATAATGAAGATCTGACTAAAATTGATATTTTTGAAGAAATATATTTTTTAAACCAATAATTCTTTTGATCGTCTTCCATCCCTAAAAGTAATTTTGCAAGAATAAACATAAAGATATCATGTTCATTTATATATTCTTTTTCATCCTTATAGAAAGACGAGAAAATAAAATTATCAGCAGATATACCTATTTCCACAAATCTTTCTAGGCTATGTATTCGATTTGAAATATCATTAAGAATATTTATATAATACTTATTATCAAATAAGCTGTATTGTTCCCATAAAGTATTTATTTCGTAATTATCATAATTAAACTTTATTTTCAATCTGTCTTGAGAAATATATGAATCTTTTTTAAAATCGAACTCTAAACTAGTAGAAATAATTTTACTAGCTAGAAAATCAAGCTTCGGAGTATGTTCATAGCAAATTCTTAGTAAGTCCTTTAAATGTATAAAGTGTATATCTTTAAAATCTATCAAGTTCATCAGAATCTTTATCTTATCAAATTCATCTTTAAAATCGCAGATACAGCTGGCAATTTCATTCTGCAAGATTTTATTTAATACAAAATTTTTTTCATAACAAAATTTAATAAATAATTCTAACTCTTCTTTTATTATATTCTTAGATAGCCATTCGATTTTTTTATAGCTGAAATCATCTAATTCGTTTTTCATAAAGACATCATCAAAATATCCCATATCAAAAAGATACTCTGCCCAATCCTTATCTTTTATCAAACTAAAAAATTTATTGGTATAATGAATATTATTAAAAATTTCTTTAACTTCATAGTTAAATTCATCATTCAGTTTATTAGGTATTTCTCCAGCAATATCTATTATTCTTAAATTCCATTTATAGTCATCTCTTATTACCAAACTTGATAATCTAGCCAAAGAATTATATAGCTGATCATAATCGTCTTTTTTATATATAATTGGAGTCAAACCTAATGATTTATTTTCTTCTACTTGTTCCTCGTTTGAAAAAATATATCTTTTTTCTCCTGATAAATCTGGTAGTGCTCTAGTAAAATATTTCATTACAATATCATTGTAACTATAACCTACAAAAAGAACTACATACTCTGACTCAAAAAGAGCTCTTAAAAACGATGTGACATTACCATAGTACATATATGATTTACCAAAATCGGAGTCTGTTAATACTATATTTGATGAATCGTTGACCTCTCCATGCAGGTGGATAATTCCTTTAAATTCATTTCCGTATGGTAGGGCTGGATATGAGTAAACCTTTGTTTCTCGTCCTTTTTGCTCTAAAGCTTTTTCGAACATTAAATCATAATTTGTAGTTACAATACGTATCTTTCCTTCATTAAATAAGCCAATTAATATATCATGATATTTATTAGGCTGTAAGTTTGATTCATTAAGAGTATTGCATACTTTTTGATGAACATCATGTCCCAAATTCTTGACCCTGCCTAAATATTGTTCGTCAGGTTCATTTTCCCTTTTTGATTCAGTTGTAAGTTGAGAAATTTGTTTTGAAAGAGCTTTAAAACTAGGAAGGTTTGTCGGCTTTCCCATTGACACACCAGCACCAGCAAAAATTACAAGTTTATTATTTATAATGGCTTCTACTAATCTGTTAGGATACTCTATTTCATTTATTATCATACGTTCACCATCCCAAAATATTTTAAAGTCTCCTATATAACTTTTTCTTTCTAAGGAGATCATTGTGATAGAATTTGTTTCTTCTTGTTGATTTTTTCCTTATTAGTCCATGTTTCTGCTTGTTTTACACTATATAAAAGTATAGTAACTTTCATGTCTAATTCTTCATTATATAATCAATACAACGCCTTCAATTAATTACTAAAGTTATGCTATTGTTTATAATATTATACCAAGTATTTTCAAATATTTAGCATTAAGATTTATTTTAGCAAAAAACTATAATATTCTTATACCTTAGTTTTCTCTAATAATCCTAAACTAATCTTTGATATTTGTTTTGTGTCCCCTCTTTCTCATCAATCCAGTTTGGAACAACTTCTACTAACTCAAAACCACATTTTTTATAAAAAGATATCCCTATCATATTGTCGGTAGTTACATACACTTCTTGACGATTAATTCCATGGTTTTCTTTTTGATATTTTGTCAAAAATTCAAGTAATACACTTCCTATTCCTTGACCTTTATAATCGGGGTCTACATAAAAAATATATATAAATCCAGTTTGAGATTCAATTGTTCCACCAATGCAATCAAGAATATGTTGTCCATCATGTGCAACTATATACCCATGCCAATCACTAGATGATCCTCTACATTCTTTAACTATACAATCTGTCGTAAAAAATTCATCTATTACTTTATCGAATAAAGATTAGTATAAGTAATTCTCCAAGCTTTTGAACAGATATCAGAAATAGCTTTTGCATCTTCTATTGTTGCAAATCTAACTTTTAGTTCTTTTATTGAAAATTCCATATTTCCACCTCTAAAATCATCATTAACTTTACTTGCCTTATGTGAACACTTTTTTATTTGTAACTATAGCAAAAATCTGTTCTAATCAATTAGTTCTAAAGTATTAATAAATAACTATTTAAATTTTTCATCTAGAATCTGTTTAATATTTTTTTTTACTTCTCTCAAACTTATTATTTTATTATTATTTTTGTATTCTTCAATTTTCTCTTTTAAGTTCATTATCATTTTTCTATCTTTTTCGTTTTGATTTTTTGCAAATCTGTCTAATATATCTATTAATGATGTTAAAAATATTTTTGATGCTTCCAACTCATATTCTTTATATATAATTTTATCTTCTAATTCTTTATATTTATTTTTATCTTCTAATTCTTTATTATAATTTCCTCGAGTATCATTGCCGTTTTCTTCGAGTAATATTTCTTTAATTTTCTTTTTATCATATGTTAATATCATTCTTATTTGATTAGAACCATCACTTTTATAAAATTTACTATTCAATGCGCTAATTGTTCTAAATAGTTCTTCTATTTCGTTTACATCTAATCTATCAATATCTTCAAATACTAAAATCATATTATTTTCAATTACAATACTAACAATCAAATCCAAGAAATAATCTATAAAATTATTTGTATTTTTGAACATTTTAATAATGTGAGGTACTAAATAGATTGAAACTATTAAAGCTAATACTAATATCATTATTTTATAAATGCCTTCATTTAACTCAGTATTATAAATGACAATCTTAAAAATCTCTCTAACAAAATTATAAACTATATCATTAATATTATTAGCAATATTTATTTTATATAGTTCATGCAAAGTTTTAAGTATTCCTACATATATCACAAACAAATATACTAACACATTTAGATTTTTAAATATAGAAGCAATTCTTACAAACAATCCCTCCTTATATAATGTATTTAGGTTGTTAAAGGTAACCTATAA
>NZ_JH601089.1:68228-73536 GCF_000245755.1 Helcococcus kunzii ATCC 51366
AGAATCTTTTTATTTTTCTATTTATTTTTTATTCATTACTAAATTTAACATTTTTTAAATTATACCTCTTGACTTTTAATAGTTAGTCTTTCTTTTTTTAGGATAACTTTTCTCTTCTTTGTTCACTTTTTTTAGTATAGAATAAATATAATCATTTGAATTATCTTCAAACATAGAAATAAAAACAGATTTCTTTTCGTTATTAAATATATCATTTGCAAGATATGAAGACTTTCCAACACCAAATTTACCATTTAATAAAATAGTTGACCTTATATCATCATATTCTTTAGTATATTCTATTTCCGTTTCTCTAATTTCATAATCTTCTGTTTGTTCTTTTTCATTTATATTATTTATTTTTAATGGAAGTCTAAATCTAGAATTTAAAGTCAATAATATTAATTTTTCTTTTAAATCTAATTCTTTATAATATTTATTTTTTTTATGATTATTTTTACTTTCAGTAGATTTATTAACTTTTTTTATTTTTTCTATATATAATTCATCATAATTTGGGATAACTTCTGAATTTACTATCTTGAACGTTACTTCATATCTGAATTCTATGTAATATATTCCTTCACTTTCTATATCAATATAATCATCAATTTTATAATAATGTTTTTTGCTTAAATATTTCTTATCAGAAGTCGGTAAGATAATAATCAGATCATCATTTTTTTCTTTTAGTTCTTTAATTTCATATTGATTTTCATCACTTTCAATTCCACCAAATAGGTTTAATTGAAATATAGATGATTGATCTATATAATCTTTTATTTTATTATTTTTAAAATCAATATCACATAGAAATTTAGCTTTATTCAATTGAGATTTTGAATTTATATAAGTGTTAATATACGCTTTTTTATCATTAAATATTTTATTATATACTGTAAAGAAATTTTTAATAAATAAGTTTTTATATACCAAAGTGAATATTAAAGTAAATAAAATATTCAATAAAATATTATAAATTAAGGATATACCCGTACTTTTAATAAAAATTATATACATTATTAACACAGTTAATAGTATTACCATATGAAAAGAGTTTCGAGATAAAAAATAAATTAACTTTCCAAAGTACGATATATTTTTTATTTTTTTATATTCACATATAAAAATAACTAAAATAAAAGTTAATAATACTGTCATCAAATTTATAATATTGCTTATACTTGCATCACTAGAACTAATACTTTCAAGTTTAATTCTTAATAATGAGACTATAATAGCTAATATCAAAGGAACAAAAATTAATAATAATATTAAATTCCACAAAATTCTTATACCAAATTCATATTTTAAAATCCATACTAATCCCGTCTTAAAACTTACTTTATTTAGATTTTCACTTACTATATATATTATGAATAGCACAATTAATATTATGAAGCTCCAATTTTCGTTAATAATACGTATGAAACTTTTAATAAATGTGTAATTATTAATAAGTCCCATAAAGTATGGTATTATATTAAACACTATATTTATAATACATGACAAAATTAATATCACAGAAGTTGCTGCAGAAATTAATTTAACTATTCTTTTATTAATAACTTTATACATATACATTCCTTATATATTAATAGATATATTGCCCCATTCACTAATGCATAGCCTTAAAATATTAGGTATTATCTCTTTCTTTCATTATCTTTTTTAATAAAATTCTTAAAAATCCCGCCATTGTCGCAGAATTTAAATATGGTTGCGCAAAATGATTTGATGTTAATGAACCTATTAATTCTGAAATAAGCTTTTTTCCATCCTCAATCGAAATATTTTCATCATAACTCTTTATATCATCAAAAAATTTAGTCATATAAATTTTTTCATATTCTTCAAGACCGCGTTTTATCCAAAACATATCATACAATGTTTCTTTATATGCTTTTAACCAATCCCACATTATTTCTGGATCATTAACATTAGGATTCTCTGAATGGCACCTCTTACAAAGCAAGACAAAATTAGATGGATTATCCTCTCCACCTAATGACCTAGGAATTATATGGCAACGTTCTAATTTCCTTTCGTAGCCACACCTCCAACATCTATTTAAAGCTTCTGATGCATCAATACTAAGTTCACTTTCATCTATTTTCGAAAACCAGTATTCATATATTTCCTCTTTTTTAGTTTTTATATGTTTTGACATAACTCACCCTATTTACTCACATCAATATCATGAATTCTTAAAGATACCAATGAATTCTTTACTTTATCAAACTGTTCATTTGTGCTATATATACTTAGCGCTTCCGTCATAAAAATAGCTTTATAGTTAAACACGAAGCTATCTATTAGTAACTCCACAATATCAAAAAACATGTGTTTGTTTACAAAAATTGGTATCCCAATTAGATTTACAATTAATGAAAAATTTTTTGTAGCATGGTGATGAGCGCTAAAATTCATATAAAAATCGTTAAAGAACAATACATCACTTTCATAAAAATATGAAACTAAATCCTTAAAGACATGTAAGTCTTTATTATTCCAAATTTCAATTCTATCTTTCGCTAATGGACTAAGTCCTTCACTATGAAATGTAGGAAATGGACAATTCGAACTATCAGTTAGTTTATATCCATAGTCCTTGCCAAAGCATAGAAAATGATAATATAATATATAAAACACTTTATTATCTACTTCCTTATTAATAAGTATATAATGTATGAATCCAAGATACTCTCTAGACAATCTAGCCTCAGAAGATTTGATATCCAGCCTAAAATTATCTTCTCTGCGTTCATAAATTACCCCAGTTAATCTATCAATATTTTCCTCTCTAGTCTCAAAGTATTTTTTACAATTTTCTGTTACTAATACAAAATCTGATAATTTGTATTTTTTTGATATTTTTTCTATTCTTTTTTTTAATTCTGTATGTTGTAGTAAATAATTATCAATGTCCTGTTTAAGCATATTTTTCATAAATGTTCTCCTAATTTTGTTAATCACTTAACAATTATAATTTTACTAAAATCTTTAAACTTCTCTTAATAATCTATACTAGAACCTTAAGTGTATTACATTCTAGTAAATTTTGACTCTAAAGGTACCATAGATATGTCATAAGAATCTTTAACTATTTTTGGGCTTGAAAGGCAATAGAAAACTGATCGTAGATTTCTAAGTATCAATCATTTCTTGATATAATAAGTTCCTTTTCCTTTACCTTTTTTATAAATCAATCCTTTTTCTATTGATGAATTTAATATTCTTATTAATATGTCTTTTACAAATCCACTTAAACTTTCTATTTCTTACAAAGAAAGTAATAGTTTTATTATTATTTATTTTCTCTTTCCATATAATTACTTCGTTTCTAATCACATTATACAATCGTGGCATTTAGTTTGAAACGAATAAGCAATTGTTGCAAATTATATGCAATGATATTTTCGGGACAAGAGAACAACTGATTCAACGTGCCTCGAGTCGACACTATAGATAAAAAGCCCGTTTTTGTGTTTTCGCAAACATATCATAGACTTTTTTAGCATTTTCCTCGTATTTGTAAACATATCATAGGGATTTTTATACTAGTATGTATTCAGAAACATATCGAGTTATATGTTTGTCTATATACCCCACATTATAAAATCTTATATCTAAATATAATTAATCTTACTTATATTATACACAAAAAAGACCCTACTTATATGTAGAGTCTTTAATCTATCTAACTTCTATTTTTATTCCTGACTTAAATTCAACTAGTATGCTATCTCCATTTATCTTATTTAATTCAATTAAAATTCTTATTACTAAGTCATCCAAGGTTTCAACTATAATCCTTATGCAATTTTTATAGATTCCTTATTCGTTCAGTTTCTCTGTCATCAATTACAAAACTTCCATCATTGATTTCATTTATTCTATCTATGAGTCTTCCAAGTAAATCTAACATTTTTTCTTTATCAAGTCTTTCTTGTTTTTTATCAAAATAAACTGGTTCGTTATTATAATTTATTTTGTAATAAAACGAATAAAGAGCTTGAATTTCTTCGTTTATTTTTTGTAAGTATTCATCATTATCTACTACTTCGATTCCTGTTACTAGTTCTTTTTTCTGTGTGTCAAAAACATCTTTCCATAATGGACCTGATATAAAATCTAACATTATTTTTAATCTTTTCACTATTTTGAACCTCCTGAATACACTGATACAATAAAACCATTCGTTCCTACACCTGCTATTACTACGTATTCGTTTTTATATTCGTAAATTTTTTCTATGCCATCATTCTTTTCTTTAGAACTTACTTCCATTCCTTGTGTAAAAATATCGTTTATTTTCGATGGTATACTTTCCTTTGATACACCAAATTTATTTTCAAAATAACCTGAATGCTTTTCTATAATATGTTTTAACCCTTTCTTACTTGTTCATTTTTCTAACCATACTAATTCATTTTTCTTTGTTTTCGCAATCATAACTACATCTTCTTTATTGAATTTATTGCCACTTTTTTCTAACTCATCCATTAGATGTTCTGGTTTTAACACTCCTGATGTAGACTTATAATTTCCACTAATCCCTGTTTCCATAACGCACCTTTGCAAAAACTCTTGATGTGTAACTAGGGTAATGGACAATTTCTGCCTTATCTATATACTTTCTAAAAATATCTTCTGGCATTTCACCATGAACTAAGACTTTCTTAGGTTTTAACTTTTCAATAAATTCTTCTAAACCTTGCTTAAAATAGTGTTGATCTACTTTACGTTCAATACATCCATGAGTACTAATACAGTAAATACCACCCATCTCTAAGCCATCGAAACCTTCTCCTGTCACTCCACCTTACATTTGGAATGACGTAAAGTCCTTGTGATTGCATATAATGTCCAAGTGATCTATTTATATGAGTATTACTTGCCTGTTCTGAATAAGGCATGTCTCTATAAAGTGAAAAATCTGGAGAGATAACACCTTTAAATGATTTCAACTCTCCAATGTATTTATTAGGATTGCTTAATAGCTGAACAAATTTATCATCATTGATAAAAAAATGAATAAATAAATCGTTCTGTTCTTTATATTCATTCCTTTTATCAAATGGAATCATGTCCAGAGGAATAATCTCCTCTTTTTCCTGAAAAACAGTAGGTAATTCAAACTTTCCATCAAATTCTGCATTTTGTACTAAGGCTTCAGAAAATCCTTTAAACTTATTTTCAACATCCTACACAATTCTTCCTTCTCATATTTCTTTGGACAGATAAGAGAATTTTAAGTAAACAAAAAAAGACCTACTAAAGATTTCCTTTAATAGGTCTGAAATAT
>NZ_JH601089.1:74128-92190 GCF_000245755.1 Helcococcus kunzii ATCC 51366
AATAAAATAGTCAAAACAACTAAGTAGTCAATTGATGTAGAGACAAAAACTAATAAAGCGGATACTATTGTTTCCATTATTTCTCCTTTCAAAATATTTAATTTTTATAGACAATCAAAATTGATTGCACACACATTGTGCCATGGCAGTTGCCAATGGAGACATTTGAAGAAATAATTTCACAATTTTCCCACCTTTCTTTTAAGTATTATTTATAACTCTACTTAAATTATCAAATTTTGTCAAGTATGATAATAGATATCCACTCGAACTACGAAGATTGTATATACATAAGATTAGATAGAACAAAAATTATTTAACTAATATTGAATCATCTCATTCACTATTTTAAAAGCTGCGTAGTCTTTTAATAAAAAATTAGTCAGATAATTATCTAGTTCAAAAATCATAAACTTATTAATTTCAAGCTATTTCGAACCCTTAGACATCCATTCCCTTGGTCGTATCTTTCACCGAGAAGGGGACGCATTTGCTATTGTTTCACTTCACTTTGTTCGTGAAAGTAGGGTTAAGGCTTCAGTGGTCCGGGCTTAACCGCTCAGCTACGGCTTCGCCTTGCTTTGCGGAGCCCTCTCACATGGACGTTGCTATATTGATTGCTGCGGGACTAGTCCCTTGCAATCAATGCAACCGTCTCCACGTGCGTTGTCTTTTGATTGGGAACATAATTTTTTATCCTCGTCATTCTTGTAGGAACACAATTTATTAATGTCATTGTCTTTGGCATTTTTTCTTTTATCTTTAAAGTTATTAGAATCTTGACTATCTTTAACTCCTGTTTTGAAATAGAATGTTAAGTCATAAGGATGAACTGTTCCGTCTTTATCAATTCTACCCACTACGACTTTATCAACTATGCTTTCAAATACTGTTCTATTAAATTCCTCTATAATTTCTTTGTTTTCTAAGACCTTTTTAAATTGCTTTAGTCTTTCTTTAATAGAGTTTTCATCTTTGATAGTTAGCTCTAGTGTTTTCTTTTCATCAAGTAATTCTTCTTTTTGTTTTGTAAGTTTTTTATACTTTTTAGCATAAACTTCTTCGTCTATACTACCTTCTAAATGAAGATCAACTAACTTTCTTTCTTGACTAATGATTCTATTTAATTGACTTTCTACCTTTTTCAGATCCTTGACTAAAGTATTATCATTTATTTCTTCTTCAACAATTTTTAAAAAGTCATCTATAACTGTTGAATCTGCATGGCATAATTGCCTATAGCTTTCAACAAATGCTTTTTCTATTGCCGCTTCTTGTATTCCTTTTGAATGAGGGCAATATTTTTTACCTTTTTTAGTTGACCTTACACATTGCCAGTTAATTTTTTTATAAATTGAACTAGTGTGCCATGTTCTTCTTGAAAGTATTTCTCCACAAAATCCACATTCCAGCATACTTGAAAAAGCATATTGCCTTGATAGTTTTTCTCTTTTCCTATCCTTATTAGCAATGGTGTTTCTATTTTGTGCTCTCCTGAGTCTAATCTCCTGCGCCTTTTCAAAGTCTTCTTTTGATATAATTGGCTCGTGATGATTTTCAATGTGGTATTTATCAGATTCACCAAAGTTTGCTAGTCTTCTTTTTGTTATGGGATCAACTGTAAAAGTTTTTCCCATTAGTATATCGCCAATATACTTTTCATTTTTAATTATTCCTAACACTGTAGTATCAGACCATTTTGTTTTACCTCTAGGGGTGAGATATCCTTGTTCTTCTAGTTCCCTACCAATGACCGAACCACCATTGCCTTCTAAATATCTTTTAAAGATATATCTAACAATCTTAGCTTCTTCTTCATTTATAGAGATACTTTTTGTTATAGGGTCATAGTCGTATCCAAGGCAACCTTGAAAGCCAATAAGCTCCCCCTTTTCCATTTTCATTTTCAGTCCTTTTTTTACATGGGCTGAGGTATTTTCTACTTCTTGTTGAGCTACTGAACTTAATATTGTTAATAGTAACTCTCCATCCATTGTCAAAGTATCTATATTTTCTTCTTCAAATACTACACCAACATTGTTTTCCTTTAATAGTCTTACATATTTTAAGGTATCTAATGTATTTCTAGCAAATCTTGATATAGATTTAGTAATTATCATGTCTATATCTCCATTTTGGCAATCACTTATTAGTCTCATGAAATCTGCTCTTTTAGTAGCAGTTGTTCCTGTTGTTGCTTCATCTGCATATATACCAGCCAAAGTCCAGTTTTTATTATTTTTTATTAGATTTGTGTAATAATCAACTTGCGATTTATATGATTCAAGTTGGTCTTTACTATCAGTGCTAACTCGACAATATGCTGCAACTCGTTTTAAATCTAAATGTAGTGCATTTCTATTTCTAGCTCCTGTATTTGAAGCTTTTATTAATTTTACTTTAGTATTCATTTTACCTCCTTCCCATTTTGTATCTTTCTACAGTGTTATTATATCACAAAATTAACTACTTTCTATCTCTCTTCTTATAATCATTTTCTATTCTATTTTTTATTTTTGTATATTCCTTATCATTAATTAATTTAAGATCATAAAGTCTACATAACATAGCAACTCTCATACTATAAATGTTTATTGCTTGCATTTTAACCTCCTATGTAAGTTATTTTTTTACCTTGATAAGTGGATTAAATTTAAAAAATGCTAATCTCACATAATCAATTTCAAGAATATTCACACTTCAAAGTATTTTTATTTTTATAGAAAGATAACAAAAACCCCTCACCTTATATAGTGAAATTTGCCCTCTTTGGTAACCAGAATTTTTATTTTTCTATAGTATTTTTGAGTTTTAATGATTAATTTGAACATAAAAAAAGAGGACTTATGCTACTAGGCATAAATCCTCTAATCTAAATTTTCCTATTCAAAGAATTTAAATATTTCTTCCTATTAATTATTTAATTTCCATGATTCTGCCTTAGCCTTTGCATTTATAAGGTCAGAATAAAGTCCATTATTTTCAATCAATTTTTCATGATTTCCACGTTCTACTATTTCTCCATCTTTTAAGACTAAAATCTGATCTGCATTTCTAATGGTTTTTAGTCTGTGGGCAATCATAATGACTGTTTTATTTTTTGTTAATGTTTCTATTGCTTCTTTAAGTTTATCTTCATTTTCTGGGTCAATATTTGCTGTCGCCTCATCAAAAATAATTATGTCTGCATCTTTTAGCATAGCTCTTGCAATGGAAATTCTTTGTTTTTCTCCACCTGAAAGACTTGCTCCACCTTCTCCGATGATAGTGTTATATCCTTCTGGTAAAGCTTCTATAAATTCATGACATCTTGCTTTTTTTGCAGCTTGAACTACTTCTTCATGGCTTGCATTTTGTTTTCCAAATTTTATATTATTTTCAATTGTATCTTCAAATAGGTATACATCCTGAAAGACCATTGAAATAGAATTCATTAAGTTTTCTATCTTATAGTCTTCTATATTTTTTCCACCAATTAAAATCTCGCCAGAATTTACATCCCAAAATCTTGCAATAAGATTACAAAATGTTGTCTTACCAGATCCAGATGGTCCAACAATAGCAGTCATAGTATTTTCTTTTATCTCTGCTGATACATTTTTTAAAATTGGTCTATCATCATAGGAAAATGATACATTTTTAAAGACTATGTTGTGATTTTTTATTGGCTCTGTAATACTTCCTTCTTTCATATCTTCCATATCATTTACATAAGAATAAGAATCTATTGCATTCTCAACCATTCTTAGCATTGCAATAGCAGATCCAGATGTAATAAGTCCGTCAAATATTACAAAACTTGCTATAAGTATCATAATAGTATTGACTATTTGACCATTTTCAACAAAATATAATTTTATTGAAATAAACAACATCAAACAAATTGTTATAGCTATTATGATTTTAGCTAATAAACTATATGGCATTATAGTTTTTTCTAAATCAAAAGAATATTCACTAGCACTATCAAAGCTCTTGTCAAGTTTTTTATTATTACTTCCTCGTAGATTATATGATTTTATAATTTGCATTCCTTGCAATGTTGATAAGACTTCTTTGGTAAGTGATACCTGAATCTCATGAATCTTATCTGCATTTTTACTTGACCTTTTTTGCATACGAGCAATGATCATTAAAAATACAATAGAACCAACTATTGCTACAATACCTACCTTATAAGAAAACAAAAATAAGGATAAGATAAAAACAATAGCATTAAGCATGCCACCGAAAACCATAATACACAAAGTTGGAACCCAAGTCTCTACATTATCTAAGTTAGTAGTCGCAATAGTTGTTAAATTTCCTAAACTTAAACTTGAGAAGAATCCCATGGGAACTTTTTTTATTTTTTCACCTAATTCAATTCTCTTGTGTCCAGCCATAAAATATCCGGCATGTGTTTGTTTGAGCATAGAGGAATTTTTTGAAATAATTACTCCGACTATACTAATTAATAAAAATAAACTCGATATTCCTATTGTTTTAAAGCTTATATCATTGTTTACTATCCCAAAAATCGCATAATAAATGGCTGCAAATTGTAGAGCATTAAAAATAGAACCGAAAAAATTAGCAAAGATTGATTTTTTTAGATACACTTGTTCTTCAATAGAAAAATTCCATATTTTTTTAAAAACACTAAGCATTTTCTTCTCCTTTCAAGGCAGTTTCCCAAAGATTGTGATAATCTTTTGATTCCTTCAAAAGCTCTTCATGACTTCCTTTACATGCAAGTTCTCCATTTTTAATTACAAATATATTATCTACATCTGTTATTGTCTTTAAACGATGGGCAATTATAATTAGAGTTTTCCCTTTGACAAGCTCTGATATTGCATCTTGAATCAAGGCTTCATTTTCAGGATCTATATAAGAGGTAGCCTCGTCTAAAATAACTATTGGAGCATTCTTTATCATAGCTCTTGCAATTGATATTCTTTGCCTTTCTCCTCCAGACAAATGTTTACCAGCTTCTCCTACTCTTGTATCATATCCATCTGACAACTTCATTATAAAATCATGGCAGGCTGCTTTCTTACATACTTCAATTATTTCCTCATCACTAGCATTTTTATTTCCTATTCTGATGTTATCTTTAATTGACATATCAAAAAGAAAATTATCCTGTGCTACATAGGAAATAACAGTAGATAACTTTTCAAGGGACATATCTTTAATATTTACATTTCCTATACTTATAGAACCACTATCTACGTCCCAAAATCCTGAAATTAGTTTTGCAATAGTCGACTTTCCCGAACCCGATTCGCCTACTAAAGCATTCACACTTCCTTCTTCTATATTTATATTTATATTGTTTAGGACTTGCTTATCTTTTTCATAAGAAAAATCTACGTTTTTTATCTCTATATTATAATTTTTTATATCCAAATTTTCATTTTTATGAGATAATTCTCTCGCAGAAAGTATATTTTTAATCTCTTCGAAAATAGTTGACATTCTTCCAATATCATCTTCAAAAGTCATTACTCTCATAATATTTTGGATAGTCCCAAAAGAAAGGATTATCAATGTTAAAAATACACCACCATCTAGTGAACCATTCATACAGAAATATAAACCAAATGGTATAATTGTCAAAATACCAACTGGAGCAATAGACATACTTATCGCATAGTCTCTTGTATTTTCTCCCATCCAATCATAATAGTAATTTGCCTTTTTATACACATTGTCCCTGTATTTTCTATAAGATTTTTCGCCTTGATTAAATGTTTTAATAACCTCTATTCCATTTATATATTCAACCACGGAATTATTCATATCTTGGCCAATTTTAACTGCTTGTGGAAACTTTACCTTCATTCTTTTCATGGGCCCTGCCATAAAAAATCCACCAATAACTAATGGAATTAAAGATATTAAACTTAGTCTATAATCTAAAATTAACATGTAAACAAATAATATTATAGGTCCTACTAAATTAGCTGTCATCTCAGGTATCATATGAGCCAATGTTGTTTCAGTATTATCAACTTGATTTACAATTATGTCTTTTAACTTACCAGTGGACTCATTCAATATATCTCCTAATGGCATATTAAATAATTTTTCCATAAGGCTTTTTCTTATATCTCGTATTATTTGATAGGCTGTTTTATGAGAAATCATTGTTGACAAAAACATAAACACTTCTTTGATTATAAGACATGAAAGTATCAAGAAAATTTTATTTATATAGTAATAAAAATCTTGGCTACCATCAATTAATGATATAATCATCTTACTTAGAATAATATATATAAAAAGATTTGAAATTACTCCAAGTATTGCAAACAAGACAGAAATAAAATATGGTGCTTTATTTCTCTTAATGTATTTTTTTAATAGATCCATAAATTTAACTCCTTTCGTCATCTTTTTTCATAACATTTGTAAAATAAGTCTCTATCATTTCAGTTAGATATTTCTTATTTTTTACAAAATTCTCACGTGCATTCAAAATTTCGCAAGCCATCAATCCAGAATTCATAATATTAATCATAAATTCAAATGTTTCATCAGAAGGTAACTCGTTAAACAAAGTAGAAAACAATTCTTTAAATACTTGTATGGACTCTTTTTTTATTTTCACATATAGTTTTTTCAGATCATCATTTTCTTTTAACTCACATAAAAACATAACATAAAGCTTTACATAATCATTATCTGCAAGTATCTTGTCTATAATCATTCTTGAAAACAACTGTGGACTTAATATTAATCCTTCATCATAACTTGATTTTTGAACAATATCTTTTCTATTTAAATTACCTTCCATCATAATGTCGTATAAGATTTCATGCGTAGAACCATAATGATGATACAAGCCACCTCTAGAAAGCCCAGTAGCTTCCATAATGTCATTCATAACTGTATTTCTAAATCCCTTATCCAAAAAGACTTTAATAGCTGCTTGTCTAATCTGCTTTTTTCTTTCATCAGCTTCCATTTTCATTTCATAAATAACCTCCAAACCGACACTCTTGTCGGTATTATTGTATCAGAACTGATAATCATTGTCAATAGCTTCGCTTATACTTCTTTATTAATTTTTTTAAATGCGGTATAATTAATAAAACCTAATAAACGCTTAACGCTTATAACTTTAATAGCAAGCACAGTAAGTGTACGGACACTTACGAAAAAATTAATGGAGCAGCCCTTTACGGAATGCTCCATTTTTTTAATTTTTACCTTGTTAGGGAGAACCCTAAGACCCCGAAATATATTTTATAAAGGAGCATAAAATGGCAAATAGATTTAGAAATGAAAGAATAGAAATAAAACTAACTAAAGAAGAAAAGGAAATTTTCGAAAAGAAAATGAAACTTGCTAATTGTAAAACTATGTCCCGCTTTCTTAGAAAATGTGTATTAGAAAAAGAGATTTATGTAGTAGATTTAGAACCATTTAGAAACCTACAATGGCTACTTTCGAATGCAACAAATAATATAAATCAGATTGCAAAAGCTACTAATACAACTGGCATTATTTACAAAAATGAAATCGACTCAATGAATAAACAGATAGAAAAATTATCAAGAGAAATATGGCAGATCCATTCCCTACTTCTCAATAAATCAAGGGAAAGTTCTGGTGATTAGTATGACAATTACAAAAATACATCCAATAAAATCAACTCTAAATTTGGCAATAGATTATATTACCAAGAGTGAAAAAACTGATGAAAAAATCTTAGTATCTTCATTCAAATGTCATCCATCTACTGCCCATATTCAATTTATAAAAACTCGAGAAGCTAATGATACTAAAGGTACAGTTTTGGCTAGACATTTGATCCAATCTTTTCTACCAGGAGAGGTTGATCCTATAAAAGCTCACGAAATTGGAATGGAATTATGTAAGAAAATTTTAAAAGAAGATTATGAATTTGTTCTTGCAACTCATGTAGATAAAGGGCATATCCACAACCATATTATTTTTAATAATGTTAATTACAAGACTGGTAAATGCTACCAATCTAATAAAAAATCTTACCATAAAATTAGGTATCAAAGTGACGAATTATGTAAAGAAAATAAGCTTTCAGTCATTGATGAATATTATGAAGCTTACAAAAGAAAATATAAAACTGCTGGTAAATCTTGGTACGAATATGACCAAAACAAGAAAGGAAATTCTTGGAAGTCTAAACTTCAATTTAATATAGATAGAATGATTAATAAGTCTAAATCTTGGGAAGAATTTTTAGAAAATATGGAATCTCTTGATTATGAAATTAAGTTTGGTAAACACATTGCTTTTCGTCATAAAGATAAGAAAAGATTCACAAGAGCTAAGACTATCGGAGAAGATTATACTGAGGAAAAAATTAAAGAGAGAATAGATTTAGCTATCAAAAATAAAGCTAACCCTATTAAAAAGCGAGTAGGAAATGTTATTGATATATCTACTAATAAAAAAGCTCAATCCTCAAAAGGTTATGAAGCTTGGGCAAGAAAACACAATATCAAAACAATGGCTGACTCGATAATTAAGCTTAGAGAACAAGGAATTAACTCTATCACACAACTCGATGAGCTAATCAAAAAATCTGCCGATGATAGACAAGACTTGTTAAATAAAATAAAGAAGATTGAAACTGAAATGAAGAGTTTATCCCAAGATATGGAAAATATAAATACTATAAATAAGTATCGTGAAATATATAAATACCACAAGAAAAATCCTGAAGATAAACAATTTGCAGAAGAATATTATAGTGAACTTTCCGTCTATAAAATAGCTGCTCAAAACATACTAAAGAACTATAAAAAGCTACCCAACACAAAAGAAATACTATCAAACCTAGATAAATTGCAAGAAAAAAAGAACACCCTTATGCAAGAGTATTCTTTGAATAAAGAACAATTTTCTGACCTTGTTCAGTATAGGAAAAACTATGAAAATTATTATGGGAAGGAGGTGGAGAGGTAGCTTCTCTCCATCATCATTTATTACCAAGTTGATGGTTTATGTTCTATTCCATACTCAATTAAATCTTCAATATTATCTTTAATATCGCTATAAACATTTTTGCTTGATAAGTATACAGAATCAAAACATTTAACATATTTTGAAAGTTTTTCACCTTCTAATGTTAAATAATCAAAAGGATTGTTGCCCTTATCATCTTGCTCTCCCAATGCATTCTCCAACTTGTGGATATAAATTCCAACAATACCTTTGTTTAACTCGTACGCTTTTTTTATTTCATAATTTATCCATTTTCTATTTGCTGTTTCTTCTCCAATCAAGACAACTAAACATGAACGCTTGTTTAACTGTTCATCAATCCATTCTTTAATTTTGCTTTCAGTTTTTTCTTTTACTTCCTCCCAGTCATTATCTGAAAAGGTAGAACTACTGTCTACTTTCCCCATGTTGCGAACCTGTCCTGCCCTCCAATTATCATTGTCGTAATGAAAGCTAAAAAACACCTGTCTTTTTGCCATTTAAAACTCCTCCTTATTTAATATTTTAACTGCTTGCACTATGTTTTTAATAGACATATCTATATCGCCATCGCATTGTTTATTTGCCTGTTCAATTGCACTTATTATATTTTCATCTGAAATTTCTTGAGTTGTTTTATTATATATTTCTTTAGCTGCCCCACCAGTATGTTCAATAGGCAAACATACTAATCCATGCTTTTTACATAACTCAAATTCATCCATCACTCCATGTGCAATATCTTCTGTTTCTTTATTTCCAAAAATGAATATAGCGATACCACAATTTTCAATCATCTGCTCTCTATTTTCTATATATAGCTTATCTAAATCAATATCTAATGAACTATTTTGAGGAAAAGGCATAAGCGTTAAAAAATCATTTATTTTGGACTTATGAGCCAAACAATAATCTGCAACTCCATTTAATACAAATTCACCGACACCTTTACCATATCCATTCACAATATGATAACCATTTTTTGATAGTTCAAAAGATAGTTTATGAATAAAATTTTCTCCAATTTCCTGAGAATAAGTCGAATAGGAGTACGCACTACCCGATATAAATATTGTTTTCCTTCTAAATCTATCAACAAGAGTACTTAATATTTCAGTGATTTCATCATATTTATTTACTAAATATGTAAAAATACCATATCTATTTAGATCTTCAATTTGTAGCTCCTGTCTTGCTTTTTTGTATTCATAATCCTCATCGGTATCTTGGATCCTTTTCATAATACAATAATGTTTTCTTGTATTCTTTTCATCTAGCAATACCCTTAATCTTCCAATTACATAGTTAAAGTTTGGATCTTCAAAACTAAATCCTAAAAATAGAAATGTCTCGGTAAGCAAATCTCCCTCTAAAACTTCTCTGAATAACTTTCTTTTGTTATATCCAAATTCTTCATAATCACTTCTTGTAAGTACTGCATCTTCAGGAGTTTCTACATCTCCGTGTAGTTTATAAACGATTGCATCAAAATCATGATTTGTACCTCTTAATTGCTCATCTGTTGTTTTTACATAAGGCTTTTTCATATTATCTTCTAAAGCTTTTTCAATTAACTTATCATAATTAGTCGTCCAAAAAGTGGAAATCGGTAACTGTGATAATAGTTTATGATTATCAGTAGGTTTTAGTAATTGAGAAAATTGCACTTTGATCAAGTCATCTATTGATGTTCTCTTCTTTGAATTAGCATAATACTGAGCTAAGCTAACCAAATCATTTTCTTTTTCAACATTTAACCCAATTTATTTTGCAGGCTCTCTTAGAAGTTCTTTCCAACTACAAAATCCAGCAGGAATTGATAATCCTGCTCCAATAAAAGCTCCCAATTCATCACTTTTAATGGCTTTTTCAATTTCTCTAATCAAATCTTTTTTAGATACTTCACCTTTAATAATAAACACCTCCCCTTATTTTCTCGATCCTAAAAACTTATCTTCATTCATTTGAATTTTCCTTTATCCAATATAAATTAGCTTCCAGCAAATTTACAATATCTTCATCTGTTTCATAACATGTTAAATTTATCTTTTTTATAAGTTTACTATCAATAATTCTCTGAATTAGTGCCGCAGAAAGGATTCCAGAGCCAGCTCCTGGATCAAGAATAGATATTTCATCTCTTTTAATATTTAAGTCAATTAAAGATGCCATAAATTTTGCTGTTTCTTTACTCGTAAAAAACTGTCCTATTCTTTTTCGAGTTTCTTTAGATGCGATCTTAATATATTCATTTGTCTTATCTAAAACATAATCAATCATTTTCATCTTTAACTAACTCCATAATTTCGCAAAGATTACAATTTAATCCTTCACATATTCTTAACAATACGTCAGTTGTAATATTCTCCCCATTTTTCATTTTATAAAATGTACTTCTACTAATATTTGTTTTTTCCATTAATTCTGTGTTATTTAAATCTAGGTCAATCATTTTTTTAAATAGCTTTTTATAGCTGATTTTTAACATGACTATCTCTCCATTCATGAATTCTATATCAATTATATTATAGCATAAATCTTCACTTTTTTCATAATATTATTCACTTTTCTAAAACACAAATACAAAAAAATAAAGGCAGTCCGAAGACTGCCGATACTTATCTCTCATCTCTTTAATTATAGAAAGTAAATAAAGAATTTCCCTAAGATATGGAAAATATAAATACTGTAATAAGCATCGTGAAATGTATAAATACCATACGAAAAATCCTTAAGATAAATCTGTAATGAATACCAATGTTTCTGAATATCTTTTAATTTAAATAATCTTACAGTCCTATATACATGTTTAACAAACTCTATTTTACAATTCGAAAATCTCATCTGCAACTTCGTTCAAAAACTCAATGTCATGGGAAACAATAAAAATTATTTTATCTTTATTTCTATATTTTTTAATCAGTTCGGATATTTTTATCATATTAGCATAATCCATCCCACTAGTTGGCTCATCATAGTAAATAAAAGTAGAGTCTTTACACATTATGGACGCTATTGCAAGTCTTTGCTTTTGACCTCCTGACAAACTCATTGGATGCCTTTCAACAAATTCGTCCAGGCCCAAATCTTTTAAAATGATTTTCGCCTTTTCTTCATCAAAATTCTTTACACCTAGGCTAAGCTCTTTGAATACTTCATCTGTAAATAATTGATGATTTACGTCTTGCATAACAAGTGAAGATTTTTTCAGTCTTTCTTTCTTGGATAGTTTTTCTCCTTTAAAATAAATTTCTTCTTTTGATTTTTTCTCAAGACCTATTAAACATCTTAAAAGCGTTGACTTTCCTCGTCCATTGGATCCTATTATGCCATAAATTTTCCCAAGCTTAAATGAAATGTCCTTTACACTTAAACACTCATCATCAGTAAATTTATAGCTAAGATTTTTTATCTGATAATCTCCGCCTTCTTTTAAATAAGAAACTTCTAATTTGCTTAATTCTTTATCCCTTAAACTTAAAGCGTTCAATTCATTTTTATCAAACTTTAAAAATTCACTTCTTGTATAAGTTTTTTTAAGTTTGCCTTTATCTATCAAAAATACACGATCAACTATGTCCATCAAATAATAAATTCTATGCTCAGCTACAATTATGCTTATGCCTTTTTCTTTTAGTATTTTAAGCATTTGTGTCAAAACACTTATGCTTTTAATATCCAAATTTGATGAAGGCTCATCCATAACTATAATCTTTGTGCCTGCTATATAAGATGCGGCAATGCAAAGAATTTGTTTTTCACCGCCGGATAGATTAAATATATTTCTGTTCAAAAGATTTTTTATCGGAAATATCTCAAGCATATCACTTAAACGCTTGTCCATCTCTTCTCTTGCAAGTCCAATATTTTCTAAATAAAACAATAATTCTAATGTCGTATTAACATTAAAGAAATATGTCTTAGGATTTTGAAAAACAGTTGAGACAAGCATTGAGATTTGATAAAGCTCCAACTCTTTTATATTTTTACCATCAATAATTATTTCGCCCTTTGTTTTTGCGTTATCATACCTTACAGCTAGTCCGTTGATAGAATTTATTAAAGATGACTTACCGCTTCCGCTTTTTCCTGTAAATAGCACACACTCTCCCTCGGATATGGATAGTGATATATCGTCCAATATATGTTCTTTTCCATAATCAAGACTTAAATTTTTTATTTCTACCATATTAAGCCTCCCACAATAAGTCCAGCAACTACGAAAACATAAACAAAATCAATTAGCTGTATCTTTAAACTGATATATCTGGTCTTGGCAATTGGATTTTCTATCGCCTTTGTTTCTGCTGCTTTTGCAATGTCATCTGCAATGTTTGAAGATATAATTAGTAGTGGTACTGAAACATATTCAAGATATTTGATTGGGTTTTTAAAATTTATCCCCCTTACTCTCATAGCCATTTTGATGTTTTTCTTCTCCTCTTTAAAAGATGGGAAAAATCTAAACATAACTGCAATAGGTATGGAAAGATTTTTTGGAATTTTAAGCTTATCCATCGATGAAATTATTGCGCCTACATCAGAGGTCTTTATCATGAGGCTTGCTGCCATAAATGGCAATAAAAACATTCTAAAGACTATAGTTATACTTAAGAACATCTTGAGTATCGGGTTTAGTGTAGATAGAATCATAAAATTAGGTAAAGAATATAACACTATACATAAAATTATCCATTTAAAAAGTGTTTTTTTGTACCCATTCAAATAAAACAAAATACCAATAAGACAAACAATCGCTAGTTCAAAACGGATGTTTATGCTATGCGCAACAGTTAATCCTGTAAGAAATACTACTAATATCTTACTTATTGGATTGGGATTAAAGGGAGCATTTGAAGAAAAGGTAGGCATTATACAATGCCTGCTTTTTCAAAGTGTTTTTTCAATAGAGCCTTGCCTATATATGCTCCAATTATTCCTCCTAGAAAAGCACCTAAGGCTACTAAGGCCATGTGAGGATATGTTATTAGTTTTTCCATTGCATCAACATAATCTTTTCCCATCATTTCAATAGACATTTCCAAATATTTTTCTTTTGCTAAAAGCATTTGCATTAATGATCCACAAATCCACGTACAAAATACTGCATAAGAAAGCATATTATATTTAAATGAATTATAATTACCAATCTTTCTAATTAATTCTGCAACCATCATTACTATCAATGAAAATAATGGCAATACATAAGTATGTCCCATAGCAAACATCACAAGTGGTGATATCATGCCGAGAATAAATAGTGCCCATGGTTTTTGAACCTTAGTCATAAATAACATAACTACAGTCCCTGCGATTATTCCCAAAACTGTTGGGTATATTAAAAACAATATTGGGACCATACCCATCATACCAACACCAAACATCAAGGCGAAATAAATTACGGCAAAAACACCGATGCTTACTAAATCTTTTACTTTTAATTTTTTATTATCCATTTATTCCTCCTAATAAATAAATTCTTCTGCCATTTTTGTCTTTTCTATTAAATTTTTGTAAACTTTTGATTTTTGTAAAAGCTCTTCATGCTTACCTTCGCTTTCTACTTTTCCGTTTTCAAGAACCACTATCTTGTCAGCATTTTCTATGGATTTCATTCTGTGTGAAATGATAACAACAGTTTTATCTTTAACTAAATTATTTAAGGACTCTTGAATCTTTTTCTCGTTGTCAACGTCAAGGCTTGCTACTATCTCATCTAAAATCAATATCGGTGCATCTTTTAAGAAGGCTCTGGCTATTGATAATCTTTGTCTTTCTCCTCCTGATAGTTCAGCTCCGTTCTCACCAATAACTGTATCGAAACCCTTATCCATCTTTTCTATAAAATCTGTACAGTTTGCAAGTTTTGCTGCTCTTTTAACCTCTTCGTCACTTGCATCTTGCTTACCAAGTCTAATATTTTCCATAACGCTTTGATTAAAGAGAACCACATCTTGGAAAACTATTGAGACCTTATCAAAAAGAGATTCTGTTGATATTTCTTTTATATTTTTGCCATCGATTAGGATTTGTCCCTTGTCATAATCATAAAGTCTTGATATAAGTTTCAAGATAGTTGTTTTACCACATCCGCTTGCACCTACCAAAGCAGTAACCTCTCCCTGCTTAGCTTTAAAACTTACACCATTTAAAACTTTTGCGTCTTTATTGTAAGCAAACTCAACATCTTTTAGATCAATATCAAATTTTTTTAAGCTATAGTCATCGCCTTCTTGTAAATCTTGATTTTGAATTTCTTTTAATCTTTCAATTTTTGGCGTTAAATAAAATATTTCCATCAAGCCCGCTTTAGATGCATCTAAAGCGTCTTTTATCTTCATAGCAGCTAGTAAATATCCTATAAGGTAGAGAGAATTTATCTCTTTATTAATAATTAGATTTACGCCGACAAATATCACAACAGCAAGAGATATAAAGCTAAATATTGAAGATATAGACAAAGTTAAAATTGTAGTTACTTCGTACTTTAAGTGTACTCTCTCACTATCTTCCATTTTTTTATATAAATCATCTTTAATATCCTTCGATAAATTATATGCTTTAATCTCCATTTGCATTTCGATATTTTCTTGAAAGCTTTCTGAGTTTTTTCTTAAGACATCATAATGTCTATTCTGTCTATTAACCTGATATTTTTTAGATAAAGGTATAAATATAAAGCTTAAAATAGATGGAATAATTACAGCTAAACCCATCTTGACATTGCCCGCTAGCATCATTACAGACATTAATGGGAAAAACAGTACCATGCCGCCCACCTTTGGTATTGCGTGGCTCATTGCATGCTCTATGCCTGCAATATCAGCCATGATTGTTTGTGAAATGTCGGAAATGTCATGTTTAGAAAAGTAAGATAGAGGTAATTTTGATAAATTCTCCGCTGTCCTTATTCTTAAATCTGCACTTTCTTGATAGGTTGTGTTATATAATTTATCGTATTCGATAGAAAGCAAAATATACATTGCTATCAAAGTCAAAACTGAGAATACTATATAAAAGCCATTGCTTTTGCCCATATTTTCCAAAACTTCCTGAGCAAAAATCATAAGTAATATGGCAGGAAGCATGTTTATACAATAAACGAAAAATGTAGCCAGTGTTGCTTTACTTAAATTTCTTGCTCCTTTATCTGTAAGAGCAAATCTTTTTTTATAAAACTCTTTCATTTGAAACCCTCCATTCATTCGCACTGTTAAACATCTCTTGCAGGCTCTTATACCTTGTATCTTTTGACATTAATTCTTTGTCAGACCCTCTTTCTATAATTTTTCCACTATCCATAACAATAATTTCATCAAGGTCTTTAATTGTAGATAGTCTGTGTGCAATCATGATAACTGTTTTATCCTTCATAAGATTTTTGAAAGCTTTTTGCAATTCAAACTCGTTATCTGGGTCAATAGATGCTGATGCTTCATCCATAATAATAATTTTGGAATCCTTTAAAATTGCTCTAGCAATTGCAATTCTTTGTTTTTCTCCACCGGATAAATAAACACCTTTTGAGCCTATGATTGTATTTTCTCTTTCTGGGAATTTGTCTAATATTAAATCACATCCTGCTAATTTTAAGGCTCTCATAACGTCATCTTTCGTCGCATCTTTATTAGCTAAAGCAACATTATCATAAATGCTCTTCTTGAATAATTTTGAATCTTGAAAAACAAAGGAAACGGCTTTAATTAAGGCTTCATCAGAATATTCACTTATTGCTATCCCGCCTATCTTTATGCTTCCTTCATTAACATTGTAAAAACCTGATATAAGTTTTGCTACTGTTGATTTGCCTGATCCAGATGAACCGACAAGTGCGTAGGACTTTCCTTCTTCTAAATTAAAGGATAAATTTTCAATGACAGCTTTATCATTATAAGCAAAGCTTACATTGTCAAAGTCTATATTATAGTTTTTAAAATTATTGACATTACCATGCACTAATTTGTCTTTTTGCATATCTTCGTAAAGCGCCTCTAAAGTATCTACTGCATAATTCCCTTGAGAAATATACATGGAGTACCACATTATTCTCGTGAATGAAACAAAGAGAACTCCTGATAAAAATATAATCATGATAAGCTCAAGTAAAATCACCTTTGCGCTACCTAAGCTTGTCATAAAATAAACTATAGGAATAATTAAAATTGCAATCAGTCCAAAAAATAACCATTGATACAAAACATAAGGTTTTTTACAAGATAGGGAATAATCATAAGCATACTTTGAGTAATCTTTTATCGCCTTATAAAAGCTTTTAAAAGACTCTACATTTGCTTTAAATATTTTTACAACTTGCATTCCTCTCACGTACTCAACAGTTTCAGCACTTAGTTTAGATAGGGCCTCTTGGTATATCTTCATAAATTCTTGCTCGCCCATCATCGCCCCTAAAATTAAGCCGCCAATTATAGTAAGAGCAAGCAAAGTTATACCAACCCTTATACTTACTATAAAGCCAAGTACAAGGACAAGTACGGGTGTAACTATTGCCTGAGAGCTATCTGGAATCATGTGAGCTACAACCTGATGAGTTTGTGCTGCATTATCATCTATGATCTTTCTTATCTGACCAGAGGGATTTAAGTCAAAGAACCTAAAACTTGCTTTCTCTAAGCCATCAATCCCCCTCTTTCTTAAATTTGTTTCAAGCCTAAATCCCAATATATGTGAAAACAGTCCTGAGACAAAATAAAATATCGCTCCACTTGTTAGTGTAATAACAGATTTTAATGCTATGCTCTCTGCACCAGATAAATTTGAATTAATTATTAACTTATCTAGAAATTTGTAGATTAAATAATATCCATATACCGTAAGTAGAGCAGATATAGCAGAAAAAACTATAGCTAAAAAGCCAAGATATTTTTTATCCTGTACATAAGCAAATAGCTTTTTATAAATCTTCATAATCATATCTCCTTATATAATGTATTTAGGTTGTTAAAGGTAACCTATAATCCTTTATCGACTAAGTATTATTCAGGTTTGCTGTATAATATTGTTATTAGATAGAGTGTACTCGTTCCCTCCTTGAGATTTAATCTCGTAATTGAAAGAGTGAGTCCTCTAATCTTTTAACTGTT
>NZ_JH601089.1:92342-96112 GCF_000245755.1 Helcococcus kunzii ATCC 51366
GTTATTTTTAAAGCTTTTTCTTTTTCAAATTCCATTGATGGTGCTGAGAGTTTAATCCTTAAACTAGAAGCTTTCAAAAATGAACTTGAAGTTGGTATGGAAGCTACAGGTCATTATTGGCTATCTCTATACTCATATCTTGTTGAAAAAAACTTTACTGTTCGTGTTATCAATCCAATCCAAACTGACGGTTGGCGACAAGGTGTAGAAATCAGAAAGAGAAAAACTGATATTATTGATTCTCTTTTAATAGCTGATCTTCTTAGATATGGAGATTTCGTTGAGACTTCACTTTCTAATGAAGATTATTTATCTTTGAGAAATCTTTCCAGATTTAGGTCCTACCTCATTTCTTCAATTGGCGATCTTAAAAGAAAAACTATTGCACTTTTAGATCAAGTTTTCCCTGAATATGCCTCTTCTTTTAGTAATATTTTTGGGAAGACTTCTAAGGAAATTCTTTCAAATTTCTCTACTCCTTCTGATTTTGAGGATATTAATTCTGATGATTTGAACACTTTTCTAGAGTCTGTTACTAGGAAAAACTATGCTTCTAAGAAGATTGATGAACTTTCTAAAAAGGCTTCTTCTTCTTTTGGTATTAATTTCTGCCTGGACTCATTTAGTCTTCAAATCAAAATGCTTATTGAGCAAATTTCTTTTATTCAAAATCAGGTTTCTGATGTTGAGAATGAAATTGAAGTTTTACTTGAAAAACTTAATTCTCCAATTACTACTATTCCAGGTATCGGTTCTGTTAATGCAGCTACTATATTAGGTGAGATTGGTGATATTAAAAGATTTTCTAATCCTTCTAAACTTGTCGCTTATGCTGGTTTGGATGCTAGCGTTTCTCAGTCTGGGGAATATGAATCTACTTACAATCATATGAGTAAAAGAGGTTCTCCTTATTTAAGGCGTGCTCTTTTTCAATCCGCTCTTAGAGCTGAATTTTGTGACCCTGTTTTTTCTGCTTATTATCAAAAGAAAATTACAGAAGGAAAGCATCATCTAGTTGCTACCAATGCAGTTGCTAGAAAGCTTTGTCATACTATTTTTGCTGTTCTTACTAAGAATGAACCTTATCAAGTGCAGAGTTAGTTTTTGCTTAACTGTATACAAATTTTTGATAAAGGTTCTGTAAATGACGAGCTTTGCTCGGGCATAGCCTTTATCATTTACAGGTTCTTTTGAGAAAATTACTATTTAAAAGGCAAAAACTTTACTAACCCTATTTTTAATCTTAAACTTTAGGGTGTTTTTTCATGCTTATTTTTATTCAGTTTTTATCAATATCATTACTTATATTTTCTTTGTTTCACCTCTTGACTTTTAATAGTTAGTCTTTCTTTAATATCCCTTTTAGATATAAATTTACTTATGTGATAATAAGTATCGTTGCTTTTCCATTATACATCTGTTATAATTACTAATACAATAGTTTTGGATTAATAAGGCTAATTGGAATATTGTCTAAAAGGGATAGGTGTATTATGACATATTACGATTTTGTAAAAGATTATATGAAAGTAGATGAATGTAAAAACAATAAGAAGTACTCAAGTGCAGGGCACACTTTTTGTTGGAATAAAGAGTATTCAACTTATGCAGATGGTCTATATTGGTTTTATGAAAGAGATGGCTTCATTATTGATATCCACGATTTTTATATCAGAGAAGAAGTAGTTCAAAATAATACCTATAGTATGGCAGACTATGTTTCAATTTACACAAGCTACATAGTCAGCGCAAATGGAGAAAAGTTTAACCCGTATCAAACTCTTACCGCAAACTCATTATGCACACTTGATTTTGATAATATAAAAGATGACTTCCTATTTTTATTACACGAGAACTGCTATTATCTTGCTGTTTCTATAGGCTTTAAAAGAGAACTTTTGGAGAAACATCTATCATCCATTAATATAGATACAGAATCTTTTTATTCCACTTTGCTTCAAACAAATCAAATAATACTTACAAAGTCATTGGAAAAAGTGGCAATGGAAATTTTAAATTGCAAGATGAACGCTCCTGCCGCAGATTTTTTCTTTAAAGCCAAAGCAAATGAATGGGTGAGTATAGTAATAGATACCTACTTAAATAGGAAGAAATATAAAATTGAGTCTGATGATAATAAAGCACTTGAAGATGTAGCAAGATTCTTAGATGATCATTTCGCCATGAATGTAAATCAGGAAACACTTGAAAAAATATCTAAAATGAGCGGAACAAAATTAAAAAATTTGTTCAAAGAAAAATATCGTCAAAGCATTACAGAATACACCCAAAGAAAAAGAATGAATGTAGCTGAAACTCTTCTGTTAAATACCGAACTTCCTATAAAAGAAATAGCAGAATCTGTTGGATATTCATCTGCTAGCAAATTTTCCATTTATTACAAAAGATACAAGGGAAAACTTCCTAGTGAGGTTCGTAATTTAGCTTGCAAACATCTCAATTTAAAATGCGATTATTGTGATTAAGGTAATAAATTTTATTAAATCAAAAAGATCAGCTTTTTAAGCTACTCTTGTAGAAAGTACAAAATGAGTTAATTATATTTTTGTGTTTTCTCATACCAGTTGTAAAACAACTCTCACGTCCATATAGTTTTTTTGTGTCTTTTTGACATATCCTTCTTCATCTTTTTCAAATACAAAATGCTTGTAAAACTGCTTAAAATACAGGATTTCTAAATTTATATCTTTTGTATCAACGCTATAGCTTCCACATGTGTCGGAACTACTATGGGAAGACAAAGATTGAACCTCGTTATTAGTTTGTGAACACAATTCATTAGTCTTTCGATTTCCTCTTGCATTTTTTCTAATTGGCTTAAATCTATTGCCATCTAAGCTATTTTTAAATCCTGTTTTATATACAAAGACAAGTTGTGCTGGGTCAATATTACCATCTTCATCATAACCGCCAACAATCACTTTTTCAACAATACTTTCAAAAACATATCGGTCAAATTCATGCAAGACTTCATTTTGCTCCAAAGTTCTTTTGAACTCTTGCAAACGACGTTTAATATCCTTTTCATTCATTGCAATTGTTTGAAGCTTTTCCCGTTCACTTAGCAGTTCGTCTTGTTTACTTGTCAAAGAAGAAAACTTGTACTCATAGGTTTCTGAATCAATAACATCTTCCAAACGCATATCAACTAATTTGCTTTTTTTCTTTTCCAGAGCTTCAATTTCTTTTTCTACTTTGGAAAGTTGTTTATTAACTGAACTACTACTTAACGTCTCATTCATAGTCCTTAAAAACTCGTCAAGCACATCTTTGTTGCTATCACATAAAATACGATAGCTTTCAACAAAAGCGTCTTCAATTGCTTGCTCTGGTATTCCTTTGCTCTCTGGACAATGTTTTTTTCCTTTTTTAGTTGAAGTTACACTGTCACATTATAATCAAACTCTTTCAAAGGCACGCTGGCAGGAATACTTACTTGAATCATACGTCCTTGTCCTTTGGATTTTAAGTCATAGGTACGTTCCTTGATTTCATCTGAAACCGACCCATTTTCATTTTGGATTCTCACTTCACGGCGTAGAGCAGAGAATTTCAATTCTCCAAAAGTCGTGTCTTTATCTAATACAATGCCATTTGCTAATCTCATCATTTTTCCTCTCTTATATAATGTATTTAGGTTGTTAAAGGTAACCTATAAACCTTTTTCGACTAAGTATTATTCAGTTTTACTGTATAATATTGTTATTAGATAGAGTGTACTCGTTCCCTCCTTGAGATTTAATCTCGTA
>NZ_JH601089.1:97317-119366 GCF_000245755.1 Helcococcus kunzii ATCC 51366
TTTCTATTTATTTTTTATTCATTACTAAATTTAACATTTTTTAAATTATACCTCTTGACTTTTAATAGTTAGTCTTTCTTTATTCTTTTACCATGTCGTCAGCGTGTAAAAGATAATTGGTAAAACCACGAGTGCCGATTTTATAACCCTCTGCGGTAATACGTGGATTGACTAACTTTACACGCTCCTCAAAGCCAAAATGCTTCTCGCCAGCTTCAACTGGAAGCACGACCACAATATCATCTGCTCTTTGAACATCAGAATAGAGGTTATAGCTTCTTGATAAGACAGTTAGCTGTCCGTTGATTCTTCGCTGTACTACTTTATCTTCGCCAGCAAATTCTAAGTTTCCGAATGTTTTTTCCATGTTGGGAATCACAAATTTAAGTTCCATATTTTTACCTATCCTTTCTTTTTATGGTTGAATGAATCTCATTTGCTTGACGGTCTTCACGGTGGAGAACGACCTTTTTTTGTTTTCGTGGTACCACGTCCTTTCTAATTCTAATTTTTAAGCAAGAAAAAAGACGCTCATATTTGAACGTCTCACTTACAATATTTATTTTTCTAATTTGATATTATTAGAAGTCAAAGCCTAAAAGATTGCGATTTTCCGACAATATAATAGAACTCTTCTCTTCCACTTCTTTAATAACAGAGTCATAGTTTCCTAGCTGATATTTATTTACTGAAACAATTATCTGTTTGTTTGATACCTCTGAAATATTATTTAGTTGACCTAGCATCCCCACTATTTGCCGAGGGTCAATCCCATTATAGCAAGATGAATCTTGAATCATAATTTCCAATTGATTATTATATCTACAAATTAAATAATCCATCAAGTTTTTCTTTACTTCACCAACCCCTTCGCCAGTATCACCTTTAAGTGTAAACTCAAAAATAACAGGTCTATATGTTAAATGCTTGTTTCTAATTTTTATATCGAAATAGGAATTTACATCTGTATCATATATAGATTTTGTTATATCAAATATAAAATCTCTGTATGCCTGAATTAAAGTATCATATTCCTTTCTTAACTGTGCGGCATGACTAAAACTTGAAACTAAATTGGAATCTTCTACAGTAATGGTATCATCAATATTTTTGACTTGAGATAATTTCCCTTGCCTATATTTAACTTCTTGTAAATCATTATTATATTTCTCGTATAGCTCAATTGATTCTTTATAGACTTCATTTTCTGAAATAATTGCGCCAATTTTATCGATTGCAGTGGCTAAAGAATCAATTTTTTTATTCATTATTTCCATTTCAGAAAGTATTATGCTTCTTCTTTGATTCAGAAAATCTTTTCTTTCTTCGTAGACTTTTCTATGGAATTCTTCAACTTCATCAATGGTCTTCTTTACCATATCGGGAACTTCTTGCTTTGCTTTATTAAAAATTGCTAAAATGTGTTCACTTGAGATATCAACCTTATTTGAATCTTCTATAAATTGTAATAATCTATCACTCTCAAACTTATTTTTCTCATAATTTCTCTTTATGCTTTTTAACTCTTTGCTCTTCTCTGAATATTCTTCAACGACATCTTTCTGTATATCTGCAATCTCAATTGATTTTATTTTATTACTTACTTTTTCTAATTCTGCAGTAAGTCGTTCAACCTCTTTATCAATAAAATATATTTCTTCATCAATTTGCTTGACATCAAAGTTTCCATAAAAAGAAACTAACTCCTTCTTATTTGTCTTTAATTCTTTTATGCGGTCTTGAGAATCATAAATATTCCCTATTTCCTCTAAAATATCTTTTAGGTTCAATAATTCCAAACAACTGATTACATCATCTTTGCCAGCATTGGTTCTTTGACTAATTTCAGTTGACTTTTTACTTAAAATAATTTGTTTTCCAAGTAGTCTTCTTTTTAGCTGAAAGAAGTCCTTGTAGTCTGACAAGCTATATACTTTTCCATCTATATATATTTCATCAGAGTTTCCTAATGTTCGTAAAATAGTGAAGTACTTACCCTCATATTTTACCGTTGCTTCTAATTTAAAACCATGAATTGGCTCTTTAACCATAGCCAAATCTTCATTTGCACCAAAAATGTAGTCAATGAACTTGAGCAGCAATGTTTTACCTAAACTATTTATCGTTCCTTTTAGGTTTGCCGGATTTTGTATATCAGCGTATATAAATGAAACTCCTACTTCATTAAAATTTATATCCTCAATTGGCTTCCCTTGGGGATTCTTGATTATTAATTCTAATATTTTCATTTACAATTTCCCCTTTCTCGTTATAAGAAACCATATTTGATAGATACATAAACTCTAACACATAAATATACTTTTGATAAACTGGAGCATGTTTGAGCTTATTTGTTTTAACATATTTCTTATTAAAGTTATTCCATAGTTTGTCGACAGTAAGCTTTTTATCACCCAATGTATCTAATAATACAGCACTGATACCAATAAAGCTCTCGGTTAAAGAAGTATACTTATCCGGTAATATCATTCTTATCACCTCTCTTTTTCAAATATATCACATTTATCAAATATATAGACTATCAGAAACTTCATTGGTACATCTAAATTCCACTTATCCTGAGAGTATGATAACATCTCATTTACCAATGTATTATAAAGCTCTACTCCGCGAACTTGTGCTGATAATTCAACATACTTACTTATAACTTGTTCTTTTACTCTTTCAAACTTATCTTCATATAGTATATCTTGATTAATCGTATTCACAGCATTTTCTACAACATCTAATTTAGAAATTATACTCTCTATTTCATCTCTTTTTCCATCCAGAGAATTGATTGATATTTTTTCAACCGAGGATATTCTCTGATATGATTGAGTCGATTCACCATTAATGGATTGACAACTAAGATTACCTGAAATTCCAATTATTAAGTCCATAATTATTTGCTCATTAATAGCATTATAATCCATCATATTCCTAACTCGTAAAGTTGCTGAAATTCTTTTTAACACTTCAATATCATTGATTTCTGTTAAAATATCACGAACATAATCCGTATTTGTTACTCTATATTGGAAAGTTATTGCATATTTTTCTTTAAACTCGTTGACCTTTTTTTCAAAAAATCCTTCACTATCGTGAGGAAGATTGTTGTCAAATGTATTAACAATAAATATAAAATTATTTAATCTTCCGTTCCATTTTTTTTCTTCATAAATTATGTTTAGCAAACCACTTAAATCTTCAACAAATTTGTCTTGAATCTCTTTTTTCAAAGAATCTTTTAATCTAGTAGGTGCAAAGACCTGATAAAACAATCCATCTTTAAGGACACAGCCATCATTTTTTTGATCACCACCATAAAAATCTGGCATTTCATAAACTTTTCCCAAATACTTATAATATACAGCTAAAATTTCTTTTAACTGCAACTGATAGTTAATACCCGTTACTCCTTTGAGAAAAGAGACAACACTCTCTATATAATCATATCTATCCATGCATTTCACCTCCAAAACTTGGTTGCGTATAATCCCTTTTTATTCATAACATTATATCACTATTTACATTCTAAATAATACTTGCTTTTAATATTATTTTGTATCCCCACACTCCATATCAATCACTACAGAAACATTTATATAGTCCTTAATCACTTTATTTCTGATTTTATCACCCTCACCAGTAAAGACAATATGCTTGTAAAAGTGCTTGAAATAAAGGATTTCTACGTATCTGCTCGTTGTAGCAACACAATAGTCTCAACATGGATTGAGTTGTCATTATGGATAAAATTGGTTATTTTTCAAAAGCTTCGTATGTGAGAATATATTCTTAAAGAATAAGTTAAGTTATTCATCATAAGTCCAAACTTTCCTTGTTTAACAAAAAATCAAATAGATTAATAGTGAGTATTCCATTTTCATCTAAAAATGGGGTTATTCTATCTTTTACGATAATAATTTTCTTAAATGAGTCGTCAATATTTAACAGGGACGCTTTTTCTTGATTTATTTTTTCGATTGATTGAAGACTATAGGCGGATTGAATATAATATCTTTTATTTCCAAGATTGGCTATGAAGTCAACTTCCAGCTGTTTCTTTATATCTTTGTTTTTATTACTTTCTCTTTTTATTACCATACCTACATCTACCATATAGCCACGATATCTTAATTCATTATAGATAATATTTTCCATTAGGTGAGTTGGTTCTATTTGCCTGAAATTTAATCTTGCATTTCTAAGCCCTGCATCTTCAAAGTATATTTTATAAGGAGTACCTATATATTTTCTCCCTTTAACATCATATCGATAGACTCTTTTTAGTATAAAAGAATCTTCAAAATATCCTATAAATTTATCAATGGTATTGGCTGAAATCTTTGATTGTTTTATAGACTTAAAAGTTGAAGCTATTTTACTTGGATTAGTAAGACTTGAAATTCCTGATGCTAAAATATTAAGTAAATCTTCTAATTCATTCGTTAAACGTATGTCATACCTATGAACAATATCTCTCAAATATACGTTTTCGAGTTGCCCCTTTAGATAATTCATCTTATCTTCATCGTTTTTCATTAAAGCCCCAGCTGGTAAACCGCCGTAAACTTGGTATTGCGCAAAAGCATCTTCTTTATCACCATTAAAAGTTTGAAGAAATTCCGAAAAAACTAGAGGCATAACATGAATTTCATCTCCTCTACCTGCAAATTCAGTAATAACATCCTTTGATAAAAATTTAGAGTTACTCCCAGTAACATATACATCAAAATTATCTTGACGTAAAAATCCATTTAAGACCTGCTCAAAGGATTTAAGCAATTGTACCTCATCTAAAAGGATATAAAATTTTTCCCTATCATTAGTTTTGCTCATGATATAGTCTAAAAACTTTTTAGGATCTACTAATCTTTCACCACTTAGTACATCTAAATCCATTAAATCTTCGCCAATTTTTAATAAATCTCTTCCTGAATCAAAAGCAAATTTTATAATATGCTTATTATCTACTCCATTTTCAAGCAAATGATTATAAAATAGATTATTAAGCAAATAAGATTTTCCGCTCCTTCTAATTCCTGTAATAATCTTAATGAAACCATTATCTTTTTTTCGTATTAATTTATCTAGATAGTAATCGCGTTTTATTTCCATAAATCTATACCTTTTTCTATTTAGAATTATTTCCGTTTTGGAACTTAATCTAAGTATATCATAAAAGATAAACTCATACTTTAGATTTTTAGAATCAAACCTCTAATTTTTCCATAATACTAGATATGTTTTTTATGTTTTCTGATATATTATCAGTGTTTTTAGTATCACTCATGATTTTTCCATCTTTTAAAAATATAACCCTATTTGCATATGCTGCAGCATTCATATCGTGAGTTACCATTATTATCGTAGTGTTGTCTTCATTTATATTCTTAAATATTTCCATTACACTCTTACTCATCTTAGAGTTTAATGCCCCTGTAGGCTCATCTGCAAATAATACCTTAGGAGCGTTAATTAAAGCTCTAGCTATTGCCACTCTTTGATACTGGCCACCAGATAAATTACTAGGACTCATATATTTCATGTCCTCTATGCCAAGAGTTCTTAATAATGAATTAGCTTTCATTTCTATATCTTTTTTTGATTCTCTCTTTAGTTTTAATGCTGGATACATAATGTTATCTAATACACAAAGATTTTTTAATAGGTATGGTTTTTGAAAAACAAACCCCATCTTAGATAGTCTAATATCTTCTAGTTCTTCATCTTTTAGATCCTTTAAATTTCTAGAGTCAAATACAATACTACCGCTATCTACTTTATCCATTGCGCTTATAGAATATAAAAGTGTGGATTTACCAGATCCAGAACTACCCATAATAGCTACAAACTCAGAATCATCAACACTAAAACTTATATTATCTAATACCAGGTTATCACCAAATTTTTTGCATATATTTTTTATCTCTATCATATGTTTTCACCTCTTATGTTGAGATTTTTTATATTTCTAGCTGCTAAATATGTTGAAATTATAAGAATAATAAACAGTATCACCACATATCTAAAATCAGCCAAAGTTACTTCTACATTTATCTTTGAAATTCCTAAATTTAAAATCGTAAAAATTATACTTATGACTGAAGATATGGTAAATAAAAGAACTAAAATAGCTATAACAAATCCCTTTAAACCCGAGATAACACTAGCTAATATCTCCTCTTTTATTATCTCTTTGGTTTTTATGCCCATATGCTTTTTGGATAAAAAGTAGTCGCTATATTTTATAACTCTAAGTTTTTCAAATAATATCACCACTATAAAAACAATAGAAAGTGCGATAATTGATACAATGAACGATACATTTTTTAATTCTCTAGCCACAGGGCCAAAAACCTGGTTAACCATCTCATCACTTTTATATATCTTGTAATTATCGTCTAATACATCTAAGTTTTTGAGACTACTTTTTAAATCTTCACTTATTTTCTCATAGTCACCATCTATATAAAACACAGATTTTTGAAAATCATAACCATTGAATCTGAAACCCGTCTTAGCAGTCTTGCCACCACTAGTGATATCCTGATATATCCCCACAATCTTTAGTCTTATATCTTTATCTGCTACATTTATAAATATATCATCACCTATACCTAAACCGAGTTCATCCGCTATCATATAAGATATTGCAATCTCTTTTTTGCCATTATCTACATGACGACCTACTATATATTCTATGTTATCAGCTATATTATTTCCAACTTCTATCTGAGCAGATATGCTTTCATGTTTATTATTCGTGATTTTTTGACGATATATATCACTAGTTTTGTAACTTATATAATCACTATATTCATCTAGAGTTTTTGATATCTCGTTGATACTGTCTTTACGCCCTGACGATTCATATATCTCTATGAAGACTTCGCTTTTTTCTAATCCCATATATGATAAAAACTTATCACCATCAAATATCTTACTCATACTTGTCGGGAAAATCATAGCTAATGAGCTAGCAAATACGAGTAGAATTATAATCCCATATCCACTTTTTGAATTGTGAATTGGCATTGCTATATCAATAGGCATATTTGGTAGTCTTTTTATTTTTTTCTCACTACTTTTACTAAAACCTTTATTTTTTACCATGATGTCAATAACCGATAATTTTTTTATCTTTTTTAATGTAGTTTTAACAAATGTTGTTATTATTAAATACATTATCAAAGCTATAACAATAGATATCATATATCCTAGAAGACCTATCTTGATATGTCCAAATATCCGTTCAATTCTACCAGTCATAAATTTCGTGAAAATATTAGATATTATATATCCAAATACTACGCCAACAAATGAGATCAGCCTAAACTTATTTAGATACAGATTTCTAATATCCATATATGATATTCCCATAGCTTTCATATTACCTATTACAAGTCTATCTTCCTCTATCTCCATCATAATCACATATCTAAGTGAGACTAATGATATGATCATAAATATAATGCCGGCTACTAAAAACATGAGAGAATTTATGATATCTGTGATTGCACTTATAGTCACTATTAGATTATAAGTTACTGCTTGGCCATTTTTGGGAAGTCCAGATTCTTCATACATGACTTGGTATCTATTTGCATAGTCAGGATCTTTAAAAATCGATTCTATCATATATTCAGTATCTTTAGAGTTTTTTAGAAGATCATTATAATCGTTATCAGATAATAAAAATCTCACAGATCCTGCCATACTCGTATTCATCTGAGCATCATACATTATATTAGATACTTTATATTCTCTATATCCATCATCTGTTTTATATCTTAATATATCTCCAATCTCTATGTCATAATCTTCTAGAAGAATCCTAGGAACAGCTATCTTTCCATCTTTTATCTCTAGTATACTTTTATCCTTATCTAATAAATAATCAAACTTTTCACTTTGCTTAACTATAGATATATCTAATTTAAAATTTTCAAGACTTGTATTACCTGCGCTATTATCTTTCTTAATTACATTAAAATCACTTCCATAGGTATTTATTAAAGTTATAACTTGAGAATCTTCTACATAATCTATATTCTTATTAAAATCTTCTATCTCATCTATATTTATTTCACCCTTGTGAAGCTGTAAAAAATGAGGAGGCCTAGCTACTTCATATAGTGAAAAAATAGAGCTAAATAAACTAAAACAAGTCAAAAACACAGATATAATAACCGCTACTGAAAGCGATATAAACAATGTTATTATGATATTATTTTTAAAATTCTTTTTTAGGTCATTTTTTAAAAATCTATATTCCATCTTTTTCCTCCATTTGACTTATATTTTTATTATTTAATGTAAACAAAAATACTATAGAAAATAGTATACCAACTATTATTAAAAGTAAGCCTATACCTTTACCTGGTCCTACACCTAAAACTCTTAAAAAAGTGTTAGATAATATACCGTCCTCTCTCATCATAGGTTCAAAAACATTATCTACAAGAGGTCCTGATATTAGAAAGGCAGCCACAATTCCTATCTGAGTTAGAAAGCCAATAATACCCCAGGCTCTACCTTGGAGTCTATTAGGAATAGAGTTTCTTACGAGCGCATCAGCATTTGCATTGATAAATGGTAGAGTAATAAAAAACATAAAGATAAATATAACAATAAATATTAGTGAACTAGAAAATCCAGCCAAAGATATAAAAATACCAGAAACTATCCCTGCTATTCCAAGAGATCTAGAATAGCTTAGCTTTATACCTCTTATTCCTATAAAACCACTACCTACTAAAATCCCAAAAGCACATATAGATTCAGCTATCCCAAGCATCTTCTCATTAGCAATATTTAATATCATTGGTCTTACTAGAACTTGAATAAAAGCCATCAAAAAACAAGCTAAAAACATAAGAAAAACCAGATTACTAACCCCTTTATTGCCCCTTATTATTTCTAGACCCTCTCTTAACTCTTTTATTATATTCTTTTCGGTTGTGGTTTTATCTATGTCTTCATCTATTATATTTTCATCATTTTTTAGAGAGTTTCTGATTATTGTAAGTATAATAATTGTAAATAATACTGTCGATATATCTATAATTAGAATTAGATCTATGTTCGATTTAGCTAGGATAATACCAGCTAAAGCAGGCGATATCAATAATTTAGAACTAGCCGCCAGTTGCAAAAGCCCACTAGCCTTATCATATTTATCAGATGGTATAAGGTCTGTTACGGTCGATTTATATGCAGGTTCTAATATGCCTAAAAATACCGAGCTGACCCCGATAGCTATAAATATGGGAACTATTGTATCAGACATATTAACACTGGCTCTAATAATATATAAAATATAAAGTAGGCACAATCCAGATAATACATCACCCATAATCATTAAAACCCTTCTATCATATCTATCTGCTAATATACCACCTATAGGGTTTATCAATATAGCTGGCAAAAATGATATAAGACTTAACATAGCAATATCAGATACTTTACCAGTGAAATTATATACATATAGCGATAGGGCAAAAGCTGTCATGCCGCTTCCTATATTTGCAATCATTTCGCCTATCCATAAAAGAATAAATCTTTTCATTTAATCCTCCCTAATCATAAAACTATGAATCTTATCAACATCTACGGCTAACATATTAGCTAAAAGCTCTATAAGAGCCATAAATATAGATTCTTTTTCATCATGATTAAAATCAATAACACCATCATCTAATAGATTAATAGCAGAGCATAAAAATATGTACATGCTCTCTTTTGGATATTTACAAGAAAAAACATTAGATCTGTTCCCCTCTTCTATGATTTTTTCAAAATATGGTGTCACATCTTTTAAAATGCTATTTAGAGTCTTTTGATGTAGTAGAGCATTTTCAGGCTTATGCATATGATCAGTTATCATCTTATGATTTTCTACATTAAGAGCTGATATAGCCATAAATAACTTTTCATCTGGTGATCTATCTAATGATGCAATCTCACTAATGTTATTTACAATCTCTGCATTAACTTCATTAATCACCTGATCTAAAAGATCTTCTTTTGATTTGAAATAGTGGTAGAAAGTCCCCTTAGCTATACCAAGTTTTTTTATCAGATCATTAATACTAGTATCTTCATATCCAATAGAAATAAACATCGACCTAGCCATATCTAATATCTCAGATTTTCTATCGAAATAATCCATTCTCTCATGTCTTTTTTTATTATCCATTTAAACCATCCTCACCATACTAACCGACGACCGGTCTATTATTAGAATAAACTCTTAAATTTAATATGTCAACAAAATTTGCATAAAAAAACCAACACACAAAATCTGATGTCGGTTTATTTTTAGATTATAGAATTTTTATTCTATCTATAGGTGTCCTATTATATTTTCTATATTATCTTAATTTACTTAGATTCTTGTTTAAAAGTCCTTATATTTATCTTATCAGAATATATATCCATAATTAATTTATAAACAAAAAAAGACATGGTCCATAGATAAACTCTAAGCTCATGTCTTACTAACTTTTAAAGAAAAATGCAACATATAAACCAGCTACTAAATTAGACACTGTATGTATAATAAAACTTGGAATAATTGATCCCTCTGATAACTTTTCGTTGATATATCCAATAGCAAAGGCTATACACCCTGTAACAAAAATAATTAAAAGAGATTTTAATACACCTACAATAGGAAAAAACATCACTCCGTGAACCAGTCCAAACAATAATGATTGTATAAGATTTCCATTATTAAATCCTATTTTACTAACTAGCCTTTTAAGTACAAATCCCCTAAACAAAATCTCCTCAGGTAAAGCAGTGTTAAGGGCTGCATAAATTATAATAGGCAAAATAGCCTTGAATCTAAGTCCCGCAAACTCACTAGTTGCATTATTAACTCCACTTAGACTATTTAGAAAAATTATGCCTATTATTAGATAGATAATGGTTACTATCAATATTGATAATATCAAAGTCTTGTCTACCCTTTTAATTCTTTTAAGCCCTATCCATTCAGTAAATTTCTGATTTTTTCTAACTTTAAAATACCAATAAACAAATGGTATAAGTGAAAATAAAACAATTTGAATTAAACTACTAATAAGTTTATTAATTACTAAACTCATATTGCCCCCAGTATATAATATATAAATATATTTTATTATGCCCATATATGTATATTTAAAACTTATAAAATGTAAAAGATTTTCTTCAACTATATACACATATAAACCTTATCTATAAACTATAATATTTAATTAAATCTCTTAAGTTAATTGCCTTTTGAATATTTTTCATAACACCATTTTGATATCTCAGCTAACAGATCTTTAGGCAAGGACCTAGAATATGGGAGTCTTATCGTACCTTTAGTTACATCATAATCTGTTAATTTATCCCTAAAATACTCAGTTGCTTCATCTCCTGGATATACTCCTATATGATTTTTTGACGAATCAAATTGAATAATATTTTTACCCTTCCAATATGTGGGTATGCTCCAAGATATTTTCTCTATCGCATCAGAAATAGAGTCACATATAATTTCACGAATTTCTTCTAAATATTCCCTAACCTTTTCATCTTGAAAGTTTATATATTCATCTATTGTACTTACCTTTTTACAGTAATGACTCTGTCCTTTCTTACTGAAACTTCGACACATTCTGTACATCTCCACATTCTTATGCTCCTTACATATTTTCTAATATTAATTTACATCTTTACTCATAATGTTATAAAATCCTAGTTTAGACCTGTAACATGCATCCGATAACAAGTATAATTAAATTTGTTTTATTTATGATTAGTGATAGGTTTAAAATCATTATAATGTAGACATTCATTTTTTGATTCTAAGAAACATACATAAAAGCCAATACAAAACTTACTGCCTAAGATCTATCAATTACAATATCACTTCTTGTTCAACCATACACCTACTCCATAAGTATCAACTGATTATATTTTACTACATCCAAGGAAAGAACAAGAATCCTATATAAGTGCTGCCTACTTATTTATAATAATTTCTAACTTAGATTTAAATACCACTTTGAGTTAATCATATCTTTGTGTCTCCTCATACCAGTTGTAAAACTACTCTTATGTCCATGTAGTTTTTTTGGGTCTTTTTGACGTATCCTTCTTCATCTTTATCTAAGACAAAATGCTTATAAAACTGCTTAAAATGCAGGATTTCTAGATTTATACCTTTTGTATCAACGCCACCATCTCCACATGCCTCGAGTCGTCACTATAGATAAAAAGCTAACTTTAACGTTTTCACGAACATATCATAGGCTTTTTTAGCTTTTTCTTCGTATTTGCAAACATATCATAGAGGTTTTTATACTAGTACGTATTCAGAAACATATCGAGTTTTATGTTCTTGATAGATAATACATTTTCATAAAATTTCTAACTATATTTTGACATGAGAAAACCCCTCCATCCTTTTGTCCGGATTTTGGGTTCAGGTCATATAGGGAGGTTTTACATTATTTTTTTATATTCATTCCTACAATCATTCCAATTAACATTCCTATACCTATGCCCATTGGAATGTTCTCTGCGCCAAAAGCCGATCCTATGGCTGTACCAAAGCACATTCCTATAGCCATGCCCTCTGCCATGGCGCTATCATCTTCTTTTTTACTTTCATCTTTGTTTTTAGATTTCTTTATTATATAAACTACTAATATACATACTAAAATAAGTGGCAGTAATATTCTAAGTATTTCCATTTTCCCTCCTTGGTTAAAACTTAATTTAATTTCCATAATAATTTTAGCATACATTTCAAGCTTTATCTAAATGAAAATAAAAAAGACGAAGGAAATGAGCTGAACCCCAAAATCCGGAATACGGATGGAGGGGTTCAGGTCATATGTAGAATCTTTAGTCTATTTAACTTCTATTTTTATCCCTGACTTAAATTCAACTAGGATTGTATCTCCATTTATCTCAATACTTTCGATTAGTTTTCTTACTAGAACATCATCAAATCTATCAATCCTAATTTCTTTATCTTCGAGAAATTCTTTCATCTTTTTTAATCTTTCTTTCAAGCTTTCATTCTCTGCTTCCTTAAGCATGATTTCATTTTTCTCTTCTCTCAATTCTTCTAATTTTAATGCTAGTTTTGTGTAATCTTCTTTAGAATTAGCTTTTTTCAATACTTCTTTTTGTATTTCTAGAATTTTCTGATCAAGACTTAAAATCTTTTCATCTGAATTTTTTATTAATGTCTTTTCTATATTGCTTTCAATAATACTCTTTATATTTTCCTTTCCATCAATTATTTGGTTAATTGCAATTAGTACTTTTTCTTGAATCAGTTCTTCATATAATGTTTCTGCATTACATACGCAAGGTCCTTCTTCTATTCTTGTTAGGCATCTCCAAACTGGAACCTTTACTCCTCTATTTGTATATATTACTCGCCTGTAAATTTCTCCACATTTTCCACACCTTATTAAACTAGATAAGGCATACTTGCTACTATATATTCTTTTCTTTTTACTATTTTCATTAATATTAGCTCTTCTAGTTAATTCCTCTTGCACTTTCATAAAAATATTCTTTGGGATAATCGCCTCATGACTATCTTGTACATAGTACTGAGGTACAATACCATCATTTTTTACTCTTGTCTTATTTAGAAAGTCTACGGTATAAGTCTTTTGTAATAAGGCATCTCCCATATATTTTTCATTTGTAAGAATTCTCCTTACACTTGATGGAATCCACTTTTTTCTTCCTGCTCCTGTGAGGATATTATCTTTTTCAAGTCCTTTTGCAATATCTCTTAAACTTGATCCTTCTAAAAACTCTAAAAAAATTCTTTTTATAGTTTTAGCTTCATCTGGTTTTATTACAAGATTTCCATCTTCGTCCTTTGTATATCCTAAAAACCTATTATGATTGACAGATATCTTTCCTTGTTTAAATCTAAATTGAAATCCTAGCTTTACATTTTGTGATAAAGATTGACTTTCTTGTTGAGCAAGGGATGCCATTATTGTTAATAGCACCTCACCTTTAGAATCCATAGTATTAATTGATTCTTTTTCAAAAAATACTGGAATATTTTTCTCTTTTAGCTTTCTTATATAATTAAGGCAGTCTACTGTATTTCTCGCAAATCTTGATATGGACTTTGTAATAATCATATCAACTTCGCCCTTCATACAGCTTTCAATCATGCTATTAAATCCATCTCTCTTTTTTGTATAAGTTCCACTGATGCCATCATCAGCATATACACCTGCAAAATCCCAATCTGGATTATTTTTGATATAAGAAGCGTAGTAATTTACTTGTGTCTCATAGCTAGTAGCCTGTTCATCTGTATCAGTTGAAACTCTACAATAAGCAGCAACCCTAAGCTTTCTTTTTTCTTCTTTATTTAATATATTTCCTTTCTTCCTTTTTGCTGGAATTACAAATACATTACTTTCCATCTTTCACCTCGCATTCTATTAAGCTGTATCTATAGGATGCAAGTTCAAAAGGATCTAATATCTTTTTTTCTTCCTTTCTAATCTTAAACCCTATAATATCTTGATATGTTTTTTCATCACTAGGTACTCCTTTTCTACTATTTTCTTTTTCTTTTAATTTTTCATTTACCTTTTCAAATAATTCTTTTTCAATAATTTTGGGATAATAATCATCTCCAAGATATCTTTTATTTATTAGAATTCTTTTTACACATGCATGGGATTTTGTATTAAAGCCTGATTTATCTGATGCTCCAAGTAATGTTCCAACTTCAAGATATGAGAGGAATAGCTTTTTTAATATCCCACTTTCTTCATTATTTATTACACACACTCCATTTTCTATACGATATCCATATGGTAAATGTCTACTCATAAAGCACCTCCTCCAAAATAAATCCACATCGTAAATGGATTAGAAAAGAAGTTCTACTTTTTACTTCTATTTTGTCTATAATACTTTTAAATGCATCACCATTAAACTCTTCTAAGTATCTTTCATTCTCTAAAAGTTTAATAAGTTCTTTTAATCTTTCGATTTTTCTCTTATCAAACTTTAATCCTTTAGTCATTTTTTCTTTTTCTAAAATCAAATTTTTTTCTTCAAAAGCTATCTCATTACTTTCTTTTGCATATAATGATGGTTCAAGTATACCTGAAGAAAATATGCTTGATAAAGTAAGTTTTCTTTCAGTTAATTTTTCAAGCTTATTATTTATCTCATTTATTTTTAATAGTAAGTCCTTATCATCAATCTTTTCTATGTTTTGTAAAAGTGGTTTTAATATCTCCTCTTTTGAAAAGGCTAGTTTTCTAAGCATCTTCATAAAAATATATTTTATATCGCTATCTAGAATATATCTCATACCACATTTTTCTTTTCTACTTAAATGTTTTTTACAAGTCCAAGCAATGTAATTTTTATATGTTGAGTAGTGATGTCTTCTAATTAGTTTTGAACCACACTTTCCACAAATTAACTTTCCAGATAAAGGATATCTTTGTTGATACCTACTAGTATTTTTACCATTTCCTTTTTCCTTTGCATTTTGTACTAATAATTCTTTTACCTTATTAAAATCTTCATAAGATACTAAAGCTTCATGGCTATTCTTAACTAAATATTTTTGAAGTTCTCCATTATTTTTATTTCTTTTATAATTTTCATCTGTATATGTTTTTTGAAATAAAGAATCTCCTGTATACTTCTCATTAGAAAGTATTCCTTTTATTGTTGTACTTGACCATTTACCTCCCCTTTTAGTTTTAATCTTATTTTTTACTAGATGCTTTTCTATAGTGTAAAGACCATTTCCTGATAAATACATTTTATAGATTTCTTTTACTACATTTCCTTCCTCTTCATTTATAACTAGTTTTCCATCAACTACGTCATATCCATAAGGTGGTGTAGATATCTTGTATTCTCCATTTTCAAATCTCTTTCTAATAGACCATTTGTTATTTTCAGAAATTGACCTTGATTCATCTTCAGCATATGAAGATAGGATGCTAAGAAGTAGCTCGCTTTCCATAGATAATGTATTGATATTTTCTTTCTCAAAATATACTGCCACACCTAGACTTGATAAAGACCTTATCATTTCTAAACATTCAACGGTGTTTCTTGCAAACCTTGATATTGATTTAGTTATTATTAAATCGATTTTTTTTCTTTACAATCTTCAAGCATATCTATAAGTCCTAATCTTCCTTTTATTTTAGTTGCTGAAATTCCTTCATCATAATAAAGTCCTGCAAATAACCATTCTGGATTTGATTTGATATATTCCTCATAATATACTTTCTGTGCTTCTAAACTTATAAACTGATCTTCTTCAGATGTTGAGACTCTTGCATAAGCTGCAACTCTAATTTTCTTATCAGTATATAGTTCTTTTTTAGCATCAATTTTTGTTATTCTCACTTGTCTTTCACCTCCTTTTTTGCTAGTAACATATTCCCGTACAAGTAGCTATTTATCAAGCTTTACAGCATTATTTCTCCTAAAAAGGGAGTGAATTCTTCTATATTGTAACAAGTGATTTTTTCATATTCTTCAAGAGAAATTAGACCAAATAAGTACATTTCTACAAGTATTTCATTTGAAATATAAAAGTCTAATTCTTTTTCTATATTTTCGTAAGTTTTTTTACTATCCATTTTTACCTCCATGTCCTAAATTACTTCTTCACTATCCCTAGGACATTTAGGTCATTTTTGAGTAAAAAAATAAGACCTACGAGAAAAACTCGTAAGTCATTATGTTAAAGAGTTAATATTATTTTTTAGTTCAACAAACTGGGAGTTGTTTATTTATGATAATCCTCTATTTTGTATCTATATTTATTTAGAAGTTGTTTTGAATAAACTTTTTCATTCTTTGATTCTCTAACTTCTTTCCAAAGTATAGCTGCAGCTTTTAACTTATTAGAATAATTATTGCTGCATTTATCTGTACAAAAATCTTTTAGAAATTGATTCCATTGACAAGCCGAATTATCATACTTGGCATAATCTGACTCTCCATAATATATTTTCATCATATCTTGGATCGTAAATTTTATATCGTTATCCCTCTTTACTTTTCTCCAAGCAGTTGCCATATCGGCATTAAATTTAAACGGACTAACGCCTGTTACAGCTGAAAAATAATCTCTAAATTTTTGGTTAAAAGAAAAACCACAGTTAAGTAACGGAGTCTCTAAGGTTATAACTTCGGCTTGACTTTTGTTACCTTTACTCAAGAATTTTTCTACTTTATTTCCATTGAAATATTGTTCAATAATATAGTTCAATTCTTTCTTCGTACATCTATACTCTAATCCAAGAGACTTACAAATTTGTGAAAGTTCTTCTCGATACCAATAGTATTTATTAAATTCTTCAAATGATTTTATATCTCTAAAATCAGGTCGAATCTCTTTCAAACGCTTACCTCCATAAATTCTAATTTGTAGTTATTATACCATAAAAAATTTATATACCTTTTTCCCCCATCCATACCGTCGACACGACCTACAAAATATCCAAAGTGTTGCTACAAGCAAGTATTCAGGAGATATTTTTGAATCTTAATTTCAGATTTAACTATTACTTTAAGCTTCTAATCATAAACAGGAATCGATCTATTTTTTATCATCAATGGAGAGCCGTACTCATCAGTACCATTATCAATAAATCCAAGAGACTCCCAGAATCTTCGAGAATCTTCTTTCGCATAATTGAGAGCATAGTACAAAGCACCATCATTCTTTGTGTACTCAAAAAACCTTTGAGCACATTCGTGACCTGTTCCATTGCCTCTATAGAACGGGAATACCCAAAAATCAAGAATGAAACATTTCCCGTCCTCACTCTTGTAAGTGCAGTATTGAGAAGCACCGATCTTAACTCCGTCACGCACAAAATATACCATATGTAAAGTGTCTGGAGTGCGTAACATATGACTTTGTAATACATCTCGATACTCAACACTCTGGAAGTATTTCTTTTCTTCTTCCGTCGTTATCATTCCGTCATTCACCAAATACTGAAACTGAATGTCCCAATACTCGTTGATTTTTGAAACAGGTATCTCCTGAATGAATATCATTTCATCATCCCCCTCAAATTTTAATTTATATTACCTTTTTTACTTCATCTATACCGTTGACACAACCTACCAAAATATCTAAAGTGTTGACACGACCCTTTCATAACATTTATAGTGTTGCTACAAGTAAGTATTTGAAAGATATTTTTGAAGACTGATTTCAATATTTTTAATCTATAATTATCTAGTTCAAAATTCATAAACCTATTGATTTCAAGCTTTTTAGAACCCTTAGGTATCTATTCCCTTGTCATCAATACTAGAGCCTCGACGTGCCTCGAGTCGTCACTATGAATAAAAAGCCCCTTTTTACGTTTTCGCAAACATATCATAGGCTTTTTTAGCATTTTCCTCGTATTAGAAAACATATCATAGGGGTTTTTATACTAGTGCGTATTCAGAAACATATCAAACTTTATGTTTTTGCTATATAATACATTTTCATAAAATTTCTAACTATATTTTGACATGAGAAAACCCCTCCATCCTTTTGTCCGGATTTTGGGTTCAGGTCATACAAGAGTATTCTTTGAATAAAGAACAATTTTCTGACCTTGTTCATTATAGGAAAAACTATGAAAATTATTATGGGATAGAAGTGGAGAGATAAAAAGCTATAAGCGTTGCTTACATTTATTAAAAAGACTTGACATAATTCGTTTACAATAGTAAACTTGTTTCGAGTATACTTGTTCACATTTGTAGACAACTAGGAGGAAAGGAAAATGAGCACAATAGAATTTAATACTTATATCACAGATGCTGAGTGGGAAGTCATGCGTGTAGTTTGGGCAAATGATCGAGTAACTAGTAAAAAAGTCATATCCATATTGAAAGAAAAAATGGACTGGACACAATCCACTATCAAAACGATCTTAGGTCGATTAGTTCAAAAAGGCGTACTAAATACAGAGCAAGAAGGTAAAAAGTTTATTTACACTGCCAATATTGAAGAGAAAGAAGCCGTAAGGGATTATGCAGAAGATATTTTTAACCGTATTTGCAAAAAAAAAGTCGGAAATGTAATAGGAAGCATAATTGAAGATCATGTCTTAAGCTTCGATGATATAGATCGACTAGAAAAAATATTAGAGATGAAAAAATCTTTCGCAGTAGAAGAAGTGGATTGCAATTGTCCAGAAGGACAATGCGAATGTCATTTAAATCATCATGAAGAATAAGGAGGAATTTAAAATGAATAATGACAACAGATATTCGTCCCATAATCACCATGATTATGACGACATGTATAAGTTAAAACACGAGCATGGAATCACAGATGAACATGGATACCATAAGGATCAACATCAAGTACATCATGCTGGGCATGATCACAGCGGGGACAGTGGGCATGACCACCATCATGGAAACTTTAAGGAACTTTTCTTAAAATCATTGCCACTAGGAATCATTATTATGCTCTTATCCCCTATGTATGGATTTGAACTACCATTCCAGTTTACTTTTCCATATTCTGATATCGTAGTAGCTATTTTATCTACTATATTAATTATTTATGGTGGACGTCCATTCTATCAAGGCGCAGTTGACGAATTTAAACAAAAAGAACCTGGAATGATGGCACTCGTTTCTTTAGGTTTAAGTGTTTCATATTTATACAGTATTTATGCTGTGATCATTACCTACGTAACGGGTGAGCACGTGATGGACTTTTTCTTTGAATTTGCTTCATTACTATTAATCATGTTATTAGGTCACTGGATTGAGATGAAAGCTATTGGAGAAGCAGGAGATGCTCAAACAGAATTGGCTAAGTTAGTACCGAAAGATGCTCACGTTGTGTTAGAAGACGATTCAATTGAAATACGTCCAGTTGCTGACTTACAGGTAGGTGATTTAATTCGTGTTCAAGCTGGAGAAAATGTGCCAGCAGATGGAACTATCGAACGTGGCGAATCACGTGTAAATGAAGCTCTTTTGACTGGAGAATCAAAAGCAGTAAAAAAAGGTCCTGGCGATAAAGTAATCGGAGGCTCAACAAATGGAGAAGGGGTTCTTTATATTAAAGTGCTTGAGACAGGTGATAAGTCCTTTATCTCTCAAGTACAGGATTTAATCAGCCAAGCTCAAAGTCAGCCTTCCAGGGCAGAAAATATTGCTCAAAAGGTTGCAGGGTGGCTCTTCTATATTGCGGTCATTGTCGCGCTAATAGCTTTTGTAGTGTGGATGGTTATTGGAGATATCCCAACGGCAGTTACCTTTACTATCACGACATTAGTTATAGCTTGTCCACATGCATTGGGTCTGGCTATTCCATTGGTCACCGCCCGTAGCACAAGCTTAGGAGCCAGTCGTGGGTTACTGGTGAAAGACCGCCAAGCCTTAGAAATAGCTCAAGATGCAGATGTGATGATTTTAGATAAAACAGGTACTTTAACAACTGGTGAGTTTAAAGTATTAGACGTTGAACTTTTTAATAACAAATATAAGAAAGAGGAAATCATTGCCTTATTGGCAGGTATTGAAGGAGGTTCTAGCCACCCGATTGCTCAATCAATTATAAGTTTCGCCGAGCAGCAAGATATACGTCCAGCATCTTTTGATTCTATTGATGTGATTTCCGGTGCTGGAGTAGAGGGTAAAGCAGGCGGGCACCGTTACCAATTAATCAGTCAAAAAGCCTACGGACGTAATCTGGATATTGATATTCCAAAAGGAGCAACTCTCAGTGTCTTAGTAGAAAACGATGATGTTATTGGTGCTGTAGCTTTAGGGGATGAATTAAAACCAACGAGCAAAGAGTTAATTAAAGTTCTTAAAAAGAACAATATTCAACCAATTATGGCAACAGGTGATAATGAAAAAGCGGCTCAAGGCGCGGCAGAAGATTTAGGGATTGAATATAGATCAAATCAATCTCCACAAGACAAATATGAGTTAGTTAAAACACTTAAAGATGAAGGAAAGAAAGTTATCATGGTAGGTGATGGTGTAAATGATGCTCCTTCCCTTGCTTTAGCAGATGTTGGTATAGCTGTAGGTGCTGGAACTCAAGTTGCATTGGATTCAGCTGATGTCATATTGACTCAATCCGATCCAGGAGATATTGAATCATTCATTGAATTAGCACACAAAACAACTCGTAAAATGAAACAAAACCTATTTTGGGGAGCTGGTTATAACTTTATAGCTATCCCTCTAGCTGCAGGAATTTTGGCTCCTATTGGTATCACATTAAGCCCTGCATTAGGAGCAATTCTAATGTCTGTGTCAACAGTCATCGTAGCCATTAATGCTATTTTATTAAATTTAGATCCAAAAAATAACGGTTAACATATCGAATGATTGAAACTCCTTAAAGTATCAAGATACAATAGTTTTACAGAAAAAAAAGAGATGTAAGTACTGGCTCTTTATAAAATCGTGTTGGTAGAAGTAGACGATTTTTCTACCAACACGATTTTTAATTTATTATAGAACTGATTTCTTTTAAATCCTAAAAGCCACCTATTTCGACAGTTTTATAGCTTGTTATTCTATTTTCTTGACAATAATACTACCGTCTCCACATGGCTTGAATGGTTAGTATGGATAAATTTTAATATTTTAAGTAAGCGTCGTATGTGAGAATATATCCATAAGTATATTTCTTATGTTTTAAATTATCTCTAAATCTAAATTTACTTATAATATATAATTATCATCTGTGTAAATAAAATACTATAAATATAGTGGACGAGATTTATCTAAATTTATTTATTATTTTTGGTTTTGCTAATACATAGTCTTTTGAGTATTCTTCAAATAGAACTTCTTTTTTCTTGTTCAGTCTTTCTATTCGCATAATTTACCTCCCATATCACTGGCAAGGAAATAACACCTATTTTTAACATCCTACATAATTCTTCCTTCTCATATTTCTTTGGACAGATAAGAGAATTTTAAGTAAACAAAAAAAGACCTACTAAAGATTTCCTTTAATAGGTCTGAAATAT
>NZ_JH601089.1:119767-129356 GCF_000245755.1 Helcococcus kunzii ATCC 51366
AATAAAATAGTCAAAACAACTAAGTAGTCAATTGATGTAGAGACAAAAACTAATAAAGCGGATACTATTGTTTCCATTATTTCTCCTTTCAAAATGTTTAATTTTTATAACCAATCAAAAATTGACTGCAAACACATTGTGCCTTGGCAGTTGCCAATGGAGACATTTGAAGAAATAATTTCACAATTTTCCCACCTTTTCTTTTAAGTATTATTTAAACTCTACTTAAATTATCAAATTTTGTCAAGTATGATAATAGATATCCACTCAAACTACGAAGATTGTATATACATAAGATTAGATCTAACAAAGATTATTTATCTAATATTGAATCATCTCATTCACTATTTTTAATGCTGCTTAGCCTTTTAATAAAAAAATTAATAATATGATTATTTAGTTAAAAATTCATAAACCTATTGATTTCAGGCTTTACAGAGCCTCTAACCCTCTATTCCCTTGTCATCAATACTAGAGCCTCAGCCGTAGCTTTCACCAATTGAAGTTCGTTATTCACTCGCTTCTCTTTGGGAAAGTCTGGCATGCCCACAGGGCACACGTGAGGCCTATTCAGTTTTTCTCCAAGAGCGTAGCGATTGGCTAAGAAAAACTAATGCCTTTGGTACCTCTGCTTCGCATCGATTAGCTTTGCTAATCGCGCGATAGCAGGGTTAGGGCTTCAACATGTTTCGAGTTGCCTTGATAGCTATCAAAACTGCGTTCTCAACCCTATGGTTAAGGGGAACATATCCACACTCGTAGTTGAAAACATATCCAATATTGGCTCTCGTTTGTGGGAAGATATCAACGGTTTTGTCTGTTCGTGAGAACATATCAACTCAAATCATTTCATGGTTAATCCCTTATCAATGGCTTCCTGAATAATCTTATGACAACATACCCCCAAAGGACTGTTTTCCTTACAAAGCGAATTTTTCATTGCTCCAGTTATGGCATTTACTTCTTTAACGGTTTTCGCACCATGCTTTACAACTGCTTCAATTACCTGTTCTTCTGTGACTTTGCTGCAATAACAAGCATACTTAGGATCTGCATCTTTCTTAAACCAGATAGGAACCCTAACTTGGTCTTTTAAGAATTTTATTTCTTTATCTAAGTTATAGTAAATAACGTCGCAGTCCTCATTCATGCATATCTTATATTGATCTCCATCAACGGCATTACGATAATCATCTGTCACCAAGTGTTCAACGGTTATCCTACTAACTGTTACTCCTTCATTATTACAAACAGGGCAACTCTCCTTTGTTCTATTTAAATTTTGTGTGATACATTCACAGCAACATTCATCAATAACTTTCAATTACATAACCTCCATATCTTTAAAACCATTTAATTCAAGGTAAATCCCAACCAATTTTCATTTATAGTTTTTAAATTAAAAAATACCCCTTGATTGTATCGTCAATTATCGGTATCATTCAAGGGGTGAATAGGAAAAATAGTTTATAGATTCTTTACATTCAAAGCTCTAAAAGCATTTAATACTGCAATGATAGTTACACCTACATCTGCAAATATAGCTGCCCACATAGTAGCTATTCCAAAAGCACTCAAAATAAGAACAATTATTTTTATTCCAATTGCAAATACCATGTTTTGATGTGCAATTTTTAGTGTCTTTTTAGAAATCTTCATTGCAGTAGCAATTTTCGATGGCTCATCAGTCATAATTACAACATCAGCAGCTTCAATGGCCGCATCAGAACCTAAACCACCCATTGCTATTCCAATGTCTGCACGAGCTAATACAGGTGCATCATTGATTCCGTCTCCAACAAAGGCAAGTTTACCTTTTTTAGATTTTTGCGAAAATAATTCTTCTAGTTTTTCAACTTTGTCTGCTGGCAACAGTTCTGCATAAACCTTATCAAGACCAAGCTCTTTAGCAACTTTTGAACCAATACTTTTATTATCACCTGTCAACATAACTGTTTGTTTAATATTAGCTGCCTTAAGTTCCTTGATTGCTTGTGCTGAATCTTCCTTTACCTCATCGGAAATTACAATGCAACCTATATATTTGTTATTAACAGCAACATGTACAACAGTACCAATCAGCTCTCCCTTGAAATAAGGGATATCCATCTTTTTCATAAGTTTGATATTTCCTGCCATAACCTTTTTGCCATCTACTGTTGCAATAACACCATGACCTGATATCTCTTCTACATCTGAAATACGTCCATTGTCTATTTCTTTGCTATATGCACGTTTCAGTGAAAGTGAAATCGGATGATTGGAATAGCTTTCCGCATGTGCAGTTAATTCTAGTAGCTCTTCTTTGGAAACTCCTTCTGGATGAATTTCCTGTACATTAAATACACCTTTCGTTAGTGTTCCAGTTTTATCAAAAACAACAATTTCAGTTTCTGCTAATGCCTCTAAATAATTACTACCCTTGACTAAAACACCTTTTTTTGAGGCTCCACCTATTCCACCGAAGAAACTCAACGGAATTGAAATAACTAAAGCACACGGACAGGATACCACAAGGAATGCTAGTGCTCTATATATCCAATCACTAAAAGTCGCCCCGTCTATAACAAGAGGCGGTATAATAGCTAGAAAAACTGCAATTATAACCACAACCGGTGTATAATATCTCGCAAACTTCGTAATAAATTGTTCTGAATTGGATTTTTTACTACTTGCATTTTCAACTAAATCAAGAATTTTACTTACAGTAGATTCTCCAAATTCCTTGGTAACCTCTGCTGTAATAACCCCATTAATGTTGATGCACCCACTTAGGATATCACTTCCAACTTCTACTTCACGAGGAACAGATTCGCCTGTTAGTGCCGATGTATCAATCATTGAACTTCCCTCTATTACCTTGCCATCAAGAGGAATTTTTTCTCCTGCTTTAATTACAATAATATCTCCAATTTGTACTTCATCTGGGTCAACTTTGACAAGTTCATCACCTTTTTTAACATTTGCATAATCTGGTCGAATATCCATAAGGCTTGCAATTGACTTTCTCGACTTGCCAACTGCATAGCTTTGAAACAGTTCTCCAACTTGATAAAACAGCATAACTGCAACACCTTCAGGATACTCACCAATAAAAAATGCACCAATTGTTGCAATACTCATTAAAAAGTTTTCATCGAAAACTTGACCTTTAAAAATATTTTTTACAGCTCTTTTTACAACATCTCCACCTACAATAATGTAACTTATTATAAAGAGAGCAATCTGTAACCATTCGTTATTTAAATTAAGCAATACTGCTGTAGATAACACGGCTGCACCAATAATTATTCGCCATAGTCGTTTTGTCATACTAAATAGCCTCCTTTAAGCCTTTTTCATAGTTGTATCGGGTTCGATTTTTTTAACTATTTTTTCGGCCTCTGCTATTATTGTTGGCATTTTTTCATCCTCACCATCAATAACGAGTTTTGTGGTCATAAAGTTAACAGTAGCTTCTTTCACTCCATCAAGCTCATTAATAGCCTTTTCCATTTTTGCCGCGCAATTTGCACAATCTAAACCTTCAAGTATAAATTTCTTTTTCATTATTAAATCCTCCTAAATATTATTTGTAATTTTATTTTGAATACTACAAGTCTTTTTCAAATTTTCTTGAAGCATTGCTCATTTGAAATGAAGACTTAAATATATTCCCAAATATCTTCAAAAAATATTCTATTCTACCGCATTACTACTTCTCGTTGATATGAATTAGACCTTGGTCAAATATTTCTCTTACATGATCATCAACTAATGAATAATATACTACTTTTCCTTCTTTTCTACTTTTCACTAAATTAGCTTGTTTTAAGACTCTCAGCTGATGGGAAATTGCTGATTGTGTCATGTTAAGTAATACAGCGATATCACAAACATACATTTCAGCTTCATGTAAAGCCCATAATATCCTGATTCGTGTTGAATCTCCAAATACTTTAAATAATTCTGCTAGATCATAAAGGCTTTCTTCATGAGGCATTTTATCTCTAACTTGATTTACAATATCATCATGAATTACATTGCAGTCACATCTTTCAATTGAATTAAATTTTTTAGTCATATTATCACCTCTTTTTAAATCATTTTATATGAATACTTGAACAATCATTCATTCGTTGTGTATTTATTATATTCTTATTTTTTTCTTGTGTCAATAGTTATATGAGCATTTATTCAAGTGTTTTTTATATTATTTAAAATATCTCAAAAACATCTACTAAGACATTAGTACCATCCTTTCTCGGTATCCTGTTCCATACATATCCTTTAAACAAATCCTTAAAAATAAAGACTTCACCTTCGTACAAGTTTTCGGTTTCTTTAATAGCTTCATCTAACAGCTTATTACATCACTCATATGGACAACTCCTTATCAATAACCTTATAAACAACATTTTTGATAATATCACATGTATAAATCATGTAAAAGTCAATGCAAAAACCGCCAATCAAGAGAAACTAACTCTTAATTGACGGTTTATATTAGTATTAAATCATACTTCCATTTCAATTCTAGATTTAAAGCATATTACAAAGTGGTCATCATAAACACTAACATTCTGGATAATCTTCCTTACTAGGGTATCAGAATATCTCAGAGTACAGTATTTGTTATTGCGGATAAATTCTATCAGCTCGCTGATTCTCTCATTCTCACCACTCAAGGATGCATCTTCAATAAGGAGCGCCTGACGTTTTTCACGCAGCTCATGAATCTCATCAACAGTAATAACTCCATTCGTAATTATATATCCGTGTGGTACATAGGCCATTTATCTCACCACCTCCAGAAAATAAACTAACTACATTGATTTCACTCATATTACCCCCCAATCTATCGTTACGTAAATTTTTGAAAGAGTTGTTGATCTCTTCAAAACTAATATTCGAATAATTGCTAATAACATTAGAAATTTCTATTATTGTCTTCTCTTGATTACTAATTTGATTTGATAATTTTTCACCTAAAATTTCTAATTTTGCTTTATCTTTATTACTAAACTTATCTACATCTGGAAGTTTAATTTTATTTAAGTAATATTTCTGAATTTTAAATAAGTCCTTACCATATCTTTTCCCTAAGTTTTCTAATTGATAAAAGGTGTAATAATTATTCAATAGGCTCATTAATAAGTAGGAACTTATTTTAGGATAGACGATATAAAAATTATCCCTAACTAAATCCACATTGTGATCACATTTTTATAATTCTTAAACACGCTTCCCCATCCATACCGTTGACACGACCTACCAAAATATCCAAAGTGTTAAGCGATTTTCTTAATTTTCACAAGCAAAGCGAAGTGGAAATTATTGAAAATGCTTACCTACTTGGTGCTACGACCTTTCCTAAATATTCATAGTGTTGCTACAAGCAAGTATTTAGAATATATTTATGACCACTAATTTCAATAAATTTATAATCTCATTACTCAACCTAAAAATCATAAACCTATTGATTTCAAGCCTTCCAGAGCCTTTAGCCAACTATTCCCTTGTCATCAATACTAGAGCCTCGACGTGCATCGTCCTCGGAAACTGATCAAAGCACTCTATCTCTTCAATTGTGTATCCATTCTCTGTGAAAACTTTAAGATCTGCGACTTGTGTTTCAGGGTTACAGGAGATATATACGATTTTGTCTGCTTCCATTTTACAGATTTTTCTAATTGCATCGTGGTGGATTCCGCTTCTTGGCGGATCTAAAACTACAACGTCTGGATTGTCGGTTAAATTGTCAATTTCTGCTAAGACGTCATTTGCTCTGAAGTCTAGGTTTGAGAGCCCGTTAATTTCTGCATTTTGTCGTGCTTTTTCTACCGCTTCTTCGATTATCTCTACACCAATTACTTTTGAGGCTTTTTTGGCAAAAATTTGCGAAATTGTGCCAGTACCGCAATATAAGTCGTAGACTGTTTTTTGATTAATGTCACCTGCTAGTTCTAAGGCTTTGTTGTATAGATTTTCCGCACCTTTTGGGTTTGGTTGAAAAAATGAGAATGGGCTAATGTTGAAAATCAATCCATTTATTTTTTCTGTTAAGTGGTCTTCACCCCAAACTTTTGTTATTTTATCAGGCTTTATTGCTGCTGCAATGGAATCAGAAACTGTGTGATAAAATGATGCGATTTTGCCCTCAATTTTTATGTTTTCGAATCCAGAAATGTATTCATCTAGAATGTCTTGTGTTAATTTTTCAGTTGTTGGCGTTACAAGATTTAGCATGAATGTTTTTTGATAAAATGAATATCTTATTACATAATACTTTAAATCACCTTTATGGGTAGTTTTATGGAAGAAATCGAATCCTCTCTCTCTAAAAAAGTTTTGTGTATATTCTCTTATCACTTCAAAATCTGGATGGGCAATTTGACAACCCCCATATTCTGTGAGTTCATAGAACTTTCCAATTGTGTGATTGCCTAGGACTAATGGTCCACCCTTATAGGAGTCTCCAAATGTGTATTCCATCTTATTTCTGTAGTTTTCAATAATTGGGGAAGGATTTAATTTAATTGATTTTTCCCAACCAATCTTTTTATATAGATTGGAAATCATTTTTTCTTTTAATTCTAACTCTTTTGAATATTCAAGATTTTGAAATTTACAGTTACTACACGCATTTGGGTTTTCACAGAAATTATTTATTTCTAATGGAGACTTCTCAACAATTTCCATTAGTTTCGCTTTTATATATCCAGCCTTTTTCCTACCAGCATGAATAATCACTTCTTGCCCCGTTATGCCACCTTTAAATCTATACTTCTTGCCTTCCTCATCCTCTCCAATCGAGTAATTCGGGTAAACCATATCTACTATTTTTACTTTTTTTTCTGCCATATTTTTCCTATTCTTCTAATGATTTTTTAACCTGCGGTCCTACTAAAACTTTATCCCCATCTATAAGTATTGGTCTTTTAACCAACATTCCATCTGTAGAAAGTAGTTCATATTTTTCTTCCAAACTCATATTTGGTAATTTGTCTTTTATATTATTTTCCCTATAGATTGTGCCAGAAGTGTTGAAAAACTTCTTAATATCTAAGCCTGATTTTTCGTGAAATTCTTTGATTTCTTCTGCACTTGGATTATCTTCTTTAATGTCTCTATATTCGTATTCTATCCCCTTTTCTTTCATTAAATTTTCTACACCTTTACAAGTACTACAGTTTTTATAGCAAATAAGTTTCATTTTTCCTCCTTTTTGAGCCATTCAACAATTTGTTCTGACAAATATCTCGGTTTTTGAGTATAAATCTCATGAGTCGTATTTTGAATAATCTTAATAGTAATATCATCGCGATTAGTTTCGTAATATTTGTCAATTTTATTCTTTTTATATTCAAAAACATAATTTGGACTATCCGCAACTATAAACAATACTCTGGAATGTAAATCAACATTAAAAATATCTTTATAGTCATCAGCAATAATTGAAATTAAATTTGAGATAGTATCTGGATTCATATTTAACGTATTTTTGATTATAATATCTCTTGTCTCTTGTATATCTTGTTCTAGATCTCTGTTATCAAAATCGTATCCAATGATACCTCCATCTAGAATAATTAAATCGCTAGGATTTATCACCTTATTAAACTTAAGTGCCAAATCAGCACCCATAGAAAAAGCCATAACAATAGAGTTTTTAGGAATGGTATTCTTCAACCATACTACAAAATCTTTCTCATCAACTATTCTAACATTAACATTAGAATACTGCCCTGGAATATCTAAAAATCTTATCTCATATCCATGTTTGTTTAATTCAGTATTTAATAATTGTGTAGACTCTTTAGTGCTTCCTAAACCTGAAATAAAGTGTATAGTCTTCATAACTACCTCCTACACTTATTATACCAATTATAATACAAAAAGGGACTGTTGCATAAGCCCCTCTTTTATCATTTTTAATTTCTCTACATTTCACCAATCAATACTATTTCTTAATCACAACTGCTTGATATTGTTTCATTTCCCTGAAATCAAAGTCATCGTAGTTATTAATCAATATTTCGCCATCTTTATATTTTTCAATTATTGAACCATCCACTTCTAAATCAGTGTTTTCACCAATAAAGTTAAGCATAATCAAAATCTCTTCATTTTCAAAAATTCTCTCGAATGCATATGTTTGATAAATGGATTCAACTTTTTTGTATTTTCCTTCAGAAATTGCTTTGTGATTTTTTCTGATTTTTATCAACTCTTGATAGTATTTGTAAATTGATTTTTCGCTTTTTATGTCTTTATCATAAAAATTACTTACATTTCCAAAACCTATCCATGGCTCAACTGTTGAAAATCCGTGGAATGGAGAATTTTCTTCCCAAGCCACAGGCGTCCTTCCACCATTCTCTTGCATTTCTCGTTGCCAATCATCAAATAGACCAAATAATTCATCCCATCTTACTTCATCAAGCACCCATTTTTGACCATCTTTATAGTCCACCTTTACGAAAGGTCGCATATAAATTTAGTTTATTTATTACTGAACTTTTCCAAAATAAATTATATGTATCATAAAATATATATTTTATATATACTTGATATATACATTATAATGATATAAAATATTAATGAGATAATAAATAATTTAGTAATAAATAATTTACTAGGAGGTATAAATGGCTAAAACATCAAGCATATTGATTAAAATAGAACCAGATCTTAAAGAAAGGTCTGAAACAGTTTTAAACCAATTAGGATTATCAATGTCTGTAGCAATAAATTTATTTTTAAGGCAAGTTGCCTTACAAGAAAAAATACCATTTGAATTAGAACTACCTAGGAAAAATGGAGCAATAGACGGAGATAAATTAACTGAAGAAAAACTACTTACTTTACTTGAAGAGAGACACAAGACAGCTGAAGATAAAAAAAGATATTCTCTAGAAGAAGTTAATAAAAAGTTGGATAAATTAATTAATGAAATATAATATTGTAATTTCTGAAGATGCTTATAATGATTTAGAGGAAATTATAAGATATATATCTTCAAATTCACAATATATAGAGACAGCTCATAAATTTAAGAAAAAAATTATAGATAGTATATTTTCTTTATCTATCTTTCCAAAAAGAAATAGAGTTTATATAATTTCAGAAAATAATATAAAATACAGATCTTTAATAATAAATAGTTATCGTATTATTTACTATATAGAAAATTCGAATGTAAATATTATTGGAATAATCCACACTTCTCAAAACAACACAAACTAAAATCAGCTGGAGCAAAATAAATATAAATTTTGCTCCAGTCTATTTTATCATTATTAATTCCCCTACATTCCACAAATCAATACTATTTCTTAATCACAACTGCTTGATATGGTTTCATTTCTCTGAAATCAAAATCATCATAGTTGTTTATCAATATTTCACCATCTTTATATTTTTCAATTATTGAACCGTCCACTTCTAAATCAGTGTTTTCTCCAATAAAGTTAAGCATAATCAAAATATTTTCATTTTCAAAAATTCTCTCAAATGCATATGTTTGATAAATGGATTCAACTTTTTTGTATTTTCCTTCAGAAATTGCCTTGTGATTTTTTCTGATTTTTATCAACTCTTGATAGTA
>NZ_JH601089.1:129456-144595 GCF_000245755.1 Helcococcus kunzii ATCC 51366
AATGCATATGTTTGATAAATGGATTCAACTTTTTTGTATTTTCCTTCAGAAATTGCCTTGTGATTTTTTCTGATTTTTATCAACTCTTGATAGTATTTGTAAATTGATTTTTCAATTTTTATGTCTTTGTCATAAAAATTACTTACATTTCCAAAACCTATCCATGGCTCAACTGTGGAAAATCCGTGGAATGGAGCATCTTCTTCCCAAGCAACTGGCGTTCTACCATCATCTCTGGATCTCTCTGAGACAATGTGAAGAGCTTCTTCAGGAGTTTTACCTTCATCAATTAGGATTTTGTAGTAGTTTTGGCTTTCAACATCGATGTATTCCTCAATAGTGTCAAACCTTGGGTTTGAAGTACCTATCTCTTCACCTTGATAAATGTAAGGTGTACCACGCATCATATGTGTTAAAGTCGCTAGTAGAGTGGAAGATTCATAGTGGTAATTTATATCATCAGTAAATCTTGATATTGCTCTTGGTTGATCGTGATTGTTGAAAAACCAAGCTGACCAGCCACCATTCTCTTGCATTTCTCGTTGCCAATCATCAAATAGACCAAATAGTTCATCCCATCTTACTTCATCAAGCACCCACTTTTGACCATCTTTATAGTCCACCTTTAAATGGTGGAAATTAAAGACCATGGAAAGCTCTTTTTCATGTGGATTAGAATATAGAATACAGTTTTCAATTGAAGTGGAACTCATTTCTCCAACAGTGATTAAATCGCTAAATCCACCTTCTCTCGCAAGCTCTTTTAAGTATACATGTATCTTTGGTCCATCTGTGTAAAATCTTCTGCCATCACCAATATGATCGTCCTCAAAACTTTCTGGTTTAGATATTAAATTTACAACATCAAGTCTAAAACCAACTACACCTTTGGATTTCCAAAAATCTACAACATCAAATATTTCCCTTCTTAAATCAGAATTTTCCCAATTTAAGTCCGCTTGTTTCACATGGAATAGATGTAAATACCATTTATCTAATTCTTCAACATATTCCCATGCATTGCCCCCAAATTTTGAAACCCAATTTGTTGGAGGCCCGTCATGTGATTCTTTGAAAATATAGTAATCTTGATATTTTTTATAGCCTTTTATTGCCTTTTGGAACCATTCATGCTCAGTAGACGTATGATTAAACACCATATCAAGCATGATTTCTATTCCTAAAGATTTTGCTGTATCCATCATCTTATCAAAATCTTCAAAGGTACCAAACATTGGGTCAATTGACTTATAGTCTGCAACATCATAACCATTATCATATTGTGGTGATTTGAAAAATGGCGTGATCCAAACAATATCTACACCCAAATCTTTTAATTGTGGCAATCGTTGCGTGATACCATTCAAATCACCAATTCCATCACCATTAGTATCTTGAAACGATTTAATATATATTTGATAAACTACTTTATCCTTAAAATCCATAATCACTCCTTCCTAAAGCTCTATCAAAATAAGGAGTTCTAAAAAGAACTCCCCATTTTATTTCTTAATTATAATTTATGCTATTTCGTTCTTTTGTCTTTTTGCAAATACAACAGTTAAGATAATTGGCACAAAAATAGCAATTGCCATAGCTATCCAAACAATTGGCCATTTATCAAAGTTAAATGATAAGAATCCTGGTATACCACCAACTCCAATTGCATTTGCACCTGTGTTAGTCACCACCACAAATACTGCTGCTAATGATGATCCAATCATAGCCGCTAGGAATGGATATCTTAACTTAATATTTACACCAAACATCGCTGGTTCAGTAACACCTAACCATGCTGAAATCCAAGATGGTACAGCAACTTCTTTGTGATTTGTATTTTTTTTCTTTAAATATACTGTTGCAGCTACTGCAGACCCTTGAGCTATGTTTGATAACATAACCATTGGCCATAATAGTGTTGTGCCGTACTTAGCAATTAGTTCCAAGTCGATGGCATTTGTCATATGGTGTAAACCAGTGATAACCAATGGTGAATATAAGAATCCAAATACTGCTGCAAATAACCAGTTGAATGTTGATGTAAGTCCTGAATAAACTACTGATGATATTGCAGATCCAATCTTCCAACCAATTGGTCCCAAAATTGTGTGTGCTACAATTATTGAAATCAATAGCGCAAAGAATGGTACAAATATCATTTGAACCACATCAGGAATAATCTTCTTAAAGAATCTTTCCAAATAAGCCAATGTAAATCCGGCTAACATCGCTGGTATAACTTGTGCTTGATAACCAATCATATTTACTTGTGCAAAGCCAAAATCCCATTTTTGAATATCAGCTGCTGCAGTTTTTGCAACATCATAAGCATTAAGTAATTGTGGTGATACAAGTGTAATACCCAACACAATACCTAAAATTTGAGTTGTACCCATTTTTCTAGTTACTGACCAAGTAATACCCACTGGTAAGAAATGAAATATCGCTTCACCAGGTAGCCATAAGAAATGGTTAACCCCATTCCAAAATGTTGACATTTGAGTTATGGTTTGTGTACCGCCTCTTAAGTTAAAAGTACCGGCTGCATCAAACATCTTAACCCCTTCTAAGATATTTCTAAACCCTAAAATTAGCCCACCGACTATAATTGCAGGTATAATTGGGGCAAATATTTCTGCTAAAGTTGACATTACTCTTTGTAATGCTGTTTGATTTGACTTAGCATCTGATTTTGCTTGCTCTTTAGAAACTCCCTCAACTCCTGAAACTTCTGTAAAATCATTATAGAATAAATCAACTTCGTTTCCTATAATGACTTGATATTGTCCCGCTTGAGTAAAACTTCCCTTTACAGGTTTTAACTCTTCAATTGCTTTAATATCCGCTTTTGATTCATCATTTAAGACAAATCTCATCCTTGTCACACAATGTGTAACCGACTTAATATTTTCCTTCCCGCCAACAAGCTCTAAAAGCTTTTTAGCATCTTCTCTGTATTTTCCCATACATCCTCCTCGCACTTGTACGTACTAGTATTACACTTTGATAATATCATATGAGAAAATATATTACAATATGAAATCCTTTACATTTTACCTCGTGGCGTATGTTTCAAATCTAAATTTATCATATCTATGTTTAGAAATTGTCGCTTGAAATAATTCATTATCCTTTGTAAATGTGTAAGATGTTACATTTACAAGCAAATCATTCTCTGATAAATTCAACAATTCATAATCCACACTTGTAGGCTTTTCTACAGTCACGATTTTTTTCGAATATCCTATTTTAATACCTAAATTTGTTTCAATAAATTCATAAATACTATTTTCACAAACTTTCCTCGTCAAACCCTGTATTTTATCAGCATCTAGATAGTCAATATCAAGCACAATATTTTCATTTTCAATCGATCTTACCCTAACTATTTTTACACAATTATCAAATTTTGACGAAAAATCATTATTTTCTTTATAGTTATATTCCAAAGAAATTAATTTTGTTTTCGCATTGAGCTTATCTTTTTTATTAAGCTCTTTAAATGACTCAATTTTAGACGCAGGGAATGTATACTTATTTCTCAACTTAACAGTTGCTTGCTTTCCTCTACTTTTATTTATGTAATTTTCTTGCTCAAGCATTGCAGTTGCTTTTCTTACAGTATCTCTCGAACACTTATATTTCATTTGCAATTGTGACTCTGAAGGTATATATTCTCCCACTTTCAACTTTTTTGAGTCAATATCATTTTTAATATCTTTATATATTTGCTTATATAAAGCTACCATACATCACCTCTCAGTCATTACTTCACATTTTTTATTTTCGCATAACAAATCGGTATGCCCATATTTCTCCATTTAGCTTCATATTCTGTTACAATATTATCTGATTTATCTTCACGTTTCAGATCTGTCGTCTCTTCTACAATCTCAAATCCCATTTTTTCATAATATTTTATACTCGCTTCAAAAAACTCCCTATTATCAGTTTTTTGCTCAATCTCACCACCATTCTTAAGAATGGATTTATATATTTTTAAGAAATTTGGATGAGTTAGTCTTCTTTTGTGTTGACTTCTTTTTGGCCAAGGATTGCTAAAATTAACATATATCTTATCAACTTCATCCTCTTCGAAAAATTCTCCCAGTTTTTGTGCAATATCCTTTATACCTCTAATATTTGCCAAGCCGCTTTCCTCGAACTTTCTGCCTGCATAAACAAATGCCTTCGCATCAAATTCAATAGCAACATAATTTATATCTGGGTTATTCTCAGCCATTACATTTGTAAACTTCCCACGTCCTGCACCAATATCAAGATGAATGGGATTATCATTTCCAAAGACTTCTCTCCATTTCCCCTTATTTTCTTTCGGGTCAAAATATACCAATTCATTTTCTTCCAACTCTGGAATGGCCCACGGTTTAAATCTTAATCTCATAATTCACCCCTTGTCTATAATATATCATTAATTATACAATAATTGTTTACATTGCTCCATTTTCTTTATTACTTTGTTATAATAAAGGTAGCATTTAAATTAGGGGGAATGATGAAATTAATAGGAATTGATTTAGATGGCACTCTTCTAAATTCAGATAGTAAAATTAACAAGGAAAATATTGAAGCATTAAAATCTATTGCAAATGAGGATGGATACTATGTTTATATCTGTTCAGGCAGACCACAGGATAATATAAAAGAATTACTTGATAAATATGATTTAGATCTACCACGCGTTGGTTCAAATGGTGGCGTTGCATATGAAGGAGATAAAATGCTCTTCGAATTTCCATTTAGTAGAGAAGCTGCATTAAAAGTTTACGAAGTGATAAAATATTATCCTTACCTAACCTATAATCGAATGGGCCGTTTTGGAGAAACTGACCACCTAGAAAAACTTGAACATTTATTTAATATCGCTAAAGATGTACTAACACAATCTGAATTAAAATCTTTTGATAATTACAAGAATGGGCTAAAATTCCATGAATTTACTGATTTTTACAAAATGTTAGATGATAAAAATCTTCAAATACTAAAATTTTTCATGTACATGCCTATCGATGAAATAAAAAAAACTATTCAAAGTAAATTGGTTGGCAAAAAAGGTATAAACTGCACAGAATCCGAATCAATAAATATTGAAATAGTACCCGATCATGTAAATAAAGGTAAAGTTTTTGAACATCTAGAAAAATACTTAAATTTAGAAAACTCAACAAGAATAGCCATCGGCGACAGCCTAAACGACCTAGAAATGTTTGAAATGGCAGACTACAGCTTTGCAATGGAAAATGCCCATCCGGACATAAAAGAATTAGCAGATTATCAAGTAGCAAGCAATGATAACCATGGCGTAGCTGAAGCAATAGAGATAATTAAAAAAATATAGGATATAATAAATGAAGATTATAAAAACTCTAGATTATAAAAAATGGCCAAAACTTTTTCAAGCAATGGAAATAGCACCAAAATATTAACTATTCACTATGGTGCTAAAAAAATTTAGTGAAATTAGCACCTAAATAAAAATTCTTCAATATGGTGCTAAAGATTCTTAAAAAAATCTAGCACCAAATTTTATAAATCAAGAGATGGTGCTAAAATCATTCAAAAAAATTAGCACCAAAAATAAAAATTTAAGATATGGTGCTATATTTATATAAAAATTACAAGGAGTAAAAATGAAAGCAAAAACTCAATATGCTATAATCTTATCTTTGATAATATTTTTAGCTGTTATATTAATGAATACAACATTTCCACTTAAAAATACCATTTGTCTTTTATTATTTTTGATAGCTGATTTTTATTATGATAAAAAAGTACACTACAAACAAAATAGCACATTTTTTATTTTTTTATTAGCAATTAGCCTTATTATACCTGGTGTTCTAATGGTCTATTTAAAAATGGATTATCTAGTTTTCGGCCCAATCGTAGATGCTTTTATAGTTTCAACAATTAGTTTTGTTTTATTAAATTATTTTATATATGAATGATTTTAATATATATTTTTGGGCAAAAATCAATTTTGAGTGGGAATGGTACTTAATTCAATATTTTTGAATTTGGTTCCAAAACAATTGCTCAAAACTTGTACTAAATTTTAAAATCACAATTTTAGTTCCAAAATATTTTAGCAAAATTGGTACTAAATCAGAAAAAATTAAATTTAGTTCCATAAATTTAGATAAAAGATTGGTACTAAATATTAAAATTTCTAATTTAGTTCCAAAACCGATTAAAAATAATGGTACTAAAAATGGAAATATTAAATATAGTACCAAATGTCACAACTTAATACATTTTTTAGTATCTCAATCTACCAAAAAAGGAGCTGTTGCAAAACTTATTTCAAGTCTACAACAACTCCATGTTTTATACTTATTTCCCTAAAACTTTTCTTCCACTTTCGCTAATATCTTATCAACAGTGAATCCAAAGTAATCAAATGCATCTTCTGCTGGTGCTGATTTACCGAATGTTTCCATTCCTACTAGTAAACCATCAAAGCCTAAATATTTGTACCATGCTTTTTCAGAGGAAGCTTCAATTGCAATTCTGTTTTTAATGTCTTTTGAAAGAACTGATTCTTTGTATTCGTCAGATTGTTCTTCAAATAGTTCTAATGATGGCATTGAAACTACTCTTGCTGATTTTCCTTGTTCAAAAAGTTTTTCTGCTACACCATATGCTAAGTGTAATTCTGAACCTGTCCCCATTAATAGGTATTCTGGGTTTTCGCCAAAGTCTTTAACAATATATCCACCTTTTTCTACTTCCATGCCTGTACCTTCAATGCTTGGTAAAGATTGTCTTGAAAGTATTAGTGAAATTGGTCTTGTGCATTTTTTAATTGAATATGCCCAAGCAGCGGCTGTTTCTCTATTGTCAGCCGGTCTAATTGTAATTGCATTTGGGATTGCTCTTAACATTGGCAATTGATCAACAGCTTGATGTGTTGGTCCATCTTCACCAAGACCTATACTGTCATGTGTAAAGATGTAAATTACTTTTTGTTTCATTAATGCAGAAAGTCTAATTGCTGGTTTCATATAGTCTGCAAATGATAAGAATGTTGCAACATATGGTTGTAAACCACCGTGTAGTTTAATACCATTTGCCATTGCAGACATTGCATGTTCTCTTACACCGAAATGAATATTTGGTTCTTGTGGAGTATTTTTTGAAAAGAATCCTTTGCCATCTAATGTAGTGTTATTTGAGCCAGCTAAGTCAGCTGAACCACCAAATAGGTAGTCTACATTTTTAGCAATTCTATTTAACGCTTTTCCTGAAGCAGCTCTTGAAGCCAAATCTTTATCATATGACATAAACTCTTCTTCATTTAAGAATGATAAGTCGTAGTCTTCATCTAGAGCTTTTCTTAAGCTTTCATATTTTTCTGGAAATGCCACTTTGTATTTTTCAAACATAGCATTCCATTCTTCCTCATATTTTTCATGCTTAGCAATCACTTCTTCAAGGTAAGATTTCACATCTTCTGCTACATAGAAATCTTCCATATGTTCATATTCAAGATTTTCTTTCATTTCTTGAATATCGTCTTTGTTAAGTGGATTACCATGAACAGCTGAAGTGCCCGCTTTATTTGAACCGTAGCCAATTACAGTGTTTACTTTAATAAATGAAGGTCTTTCTTTTTCATTTTTTGCTTCTTCAATAGCTTCTTTGATAGCCTCAACATCTGTACCATCTTCTACTTCAAGTGTGTGCCATCCCAAAGCTTCGTATCTCTTCTTAACATCTTCAGTAAATGCGATGTCTGTACCACCGTCAATTGTGATATTATTTGAATCATATAATAAGATTAGCTTATCCAATCCCATAGTCGCTGCTAAAGAAGACGCCTCATTTGATACTCCTTCCATTAAGCATCCATCTCCGGCTATCACATATGTATAATGATCAATAACCTTAAAATCATCAGTATTGTATTTTGCTGCTAAATGTTTTTCAGCCAAAGCAAAACCAGTAGCCATTGCTACACCTTGGCCAAGAGGTCCAGTAGTCACTTCAACCCCGTCAGTTTCTCCAAACTCAGGATGACCTGGTGTTTGAGAATCTAATTGTCTAAAGTTTTTTATTTCATCCATTGATAGATTAAATCCATATAAATGCAATAATGAATATTGCAATGCTGATGCATGCCCAGAAGATAAAATAAATCTATCTCTATTTATCCATTTTGAATTTTTTGGATTATATTTCATAACATCATTAAATAAAGCATAACCCATTGGCGCTTGCCCAATTGGTGCCCCCTGATGCCCAGAATTAGCTTTTAATACCATTTCTGCAGATAAAAATCTAATAGTGTTAATAATTTTGTTTTCCATGATATTCCTTTCTAAATTTTACTCTCCAAGTAATTATATCTTAAAAAAATATAAGTGTCGACACTTGGGAAATACAATATTTTATTTACCAAGCTCTTCCTTGTATTTTTCCCAATCATTTAGAAAGTCATTTAGTCCTTTATCAGTCAACACATGTGACCACAATTTAGGGAATAGTTTTCCCGGAATGGTTGCTATATGAGCCCCCGCAACCGCTGCGTCCTCCACATGACCAATATGTCTAACTGATGCTGCAATTATTTCAGATTCAAAAGCATAATTATCAATTATTGTTTTCAAATCTTCAATCAATTCTCTGCCATATTCTCCCATATCATCTATTCTTCCTAAGAATGGACTAATATATGTCGCACCTGCTTTCATTGCCAACAATCCTTGTGCCGCTGAAAAAATCAATGTACAATTTGTCTTAATCCCTTCTTTAGATAAAATATTTATAGCTTTTAATCCATCCTCAGTCATAGGAATCTTTACAACAATATTATCCGCCCATTTTGCAATCTCTCTAGCCTCTTTAACCATCTCTTCAGACTTTAAAGCAGTAACCTCTGCAGAAACTGGTCCCTCAACAACAGAACAAATTTCCCTAATCACTTCTTCAAAATCTCTTTTTTCTTTAGAAACCAAAGTCGGATTTGTTGTAACCCCATCACATAAACCAAGATTATTTATTCTCTTTATCTCTTCTACATTAGCTGTATCTACGAAAAATTTCATAATTTGCTCCTTTATTTTTGACCGTAATATGCATTTGCGCCATGTTTTCTATAATAATGCTTATCTTGAACCTCTTTCGGTGTTTCTTTAGCTTCCTTATTTATAGATTCAGTAAACATAGCCATTTTTGCAACTTCTTCTAATACTACTGCATTGTGCACTGCATCAAACGCATCTTTCCCCCAAGTAAAAGGTCCATGATTTTTAAGTAAAACAGCTGGAATTTTAGTTACTTCTTTATCTTTCATAAATTCTACTATTAATTTACCAGTGTTTTTTTCATAATCTTCATCAATTTCTTCTTTTGATAAATTTCTTAAACACGGAATCTCACCATACATATAATCCGCATGTGTTGTACCAAAAGAAGGAATATTTCTACCTGATTGTGCCCATGATGTAGCATAGGTAGAATGGGTGTGGACAATACCTTTAATATCTGGAAATGCTCTATATATTTCTATATGAGTTTTAGTATCTGAAGAAGGATTTAAATTTCCTTCAATTATATTTCCTTGTAAATCTAAAACTACTATATCTTCTGGTTTCAAATCTTCATATTTTACACCACTTGGTTTAATTGCAATATACCCAGTATTTTCATCTCTTTCACTTACATTTCCCCAGGTAAATTTTACTAAACCACTTTTAGGTAAAAGCATATTTGCATCATATACTCTTTTTTTCAATTCTTCATACATAAAAATCTCCTATAAATAAACCTTGTCTAGTAAATTTCTAGCAAAAAGACATTGTGATTTAATGATAGACTCGTAATCTTCCTGTCCTAAATGCCAAAATTCTGTTACAAATCTATTTATTTTCGTCTCTTTTGCTAATTTTATTATCTCCTCAAAATTTACTAAGCCCTCACCAAAATGCATATTTCTATATTTCCCAGGCTCAGTTTCTTTTAAATGCATAGCAAAAATTTTCCCATTTCCTGATTTAATATCATCTAATATAGAATGCTTATATTTTATTGCTGCATTATTTAAGTTTCCGCAATCAGGATAAACACCTAAATACGGAGAATCTATCTTTTTAACATATTCCATAGATTTTTTCACAGTATCCATAAACTCTGTTTCCATAGTTTCAAATCCAAGTATGATGCCTTTTTTAGAAGCCATCTCTACTACAGTTTTTAACCCTTCTTCAAAGAGTTTTTTTGTTTCTACGTCGCCTTTATCGTAGTAAACATCATATCCCGCTAACTGTATTATCCTTATACCTAAATCATCTGCTAAATCTATAGCTTTTTTTGCAATTTCAAGACTTTTGTTTCTAATCTTTTCATCTTTTGATCCCAATGGATATTTTCTATGCCCGCTTAAGCACATTGATCTAATTGGTAATCCAACTTGATACATATCTTTTATCAAAGATAATCTTTCTTCTTTCGTCCAATCAAGTCTATTCAATCTAACATCTGATTCATCTATACTTATTTCTAAAAAATCATAACCTGACTCTTTTGCAATTTTTAATTTTTCTAAAAAAGATAATTCATCCGGAATAGCTTTCTCATAAATACCTAAACTATATTTCATAAATTCCTCTATTCTATAGTATAAATACAAGCTTGATTAGTTTCTCTATGTGCTGCAATTAATATAAACTTTCCATTTACATAAAAACTACTTACATTAGCAACTCCAACATCACTATCTATGTCATATCTTACATATTTTTCATTTTCATACTTAAGAGCAAATAAATCCCTCTCACCACCTCTATGACCAACAAATAGCACGGGTTTACCATCAATGTTATTTACATGTAAAGCATGTAAAAATCTAAGAGGTTTTTTATATGAATAAACTTTTTCAAAATTGTTTTTTTCTACTTCTTTATATATATCTAAATGATCCCCATGAAATTCAGAAAAAGTTACCAATTCATCTTTTCCATCATTATCTAAATCATATAAAATTGCATCAGAAGTTGATTGATCTAAGATTTTCTTTACTTCCCATTCTTTATCTTTCCTAGGAGGATAAACTTTAAATACTCCCTCTACAGAAGTCACAACGGCATATTCCTCTCCATTATTAATAACTTTGGAATATCCGTGATTTTTAGTTAAGTTTTCCGCTATAATATCTAATTTTAATTGATTGTTTTCATTATACTCTTCTAAATTTTTTGGCAATTTACAGCCATAAATTTTTCCAGGATTATTCCAATCATTTTTAAATTCAAATCCAGATTTAATAGTACACGCGATTAAATAAAACTCATCTCCAGATTTTAACAAATCAAATCTATGAACAAATGGTAAATCACATATCAATTTCATATCCCATTTTCCATTTACTTTCTTAAAACGTACTATTTTTGCATCATAACCATCATTTGGTGAATAAAACTTATATGTAGTTAAAAAGCTTTCCTCTTCATTTGGAATGGGTACGATTGACATAACTCCACCTTCACCATCCCATATTGTCTCTTCCATCTTTCCATTTTCATCAAATAAAACTATTGGACCTTTTTTTTCTGTACCAACAATAAATTTTTGTTCACCATTAATTTCAACTGGACAAACAGAATATGCTTTTGTCATATCTGCAATCTTCTTTTTTGTAAAATTCATTCAATTGCCCCCTTGATAAGTTTCAAAAATTCTTTTTTATCTTTTTGTTTAATTAGATTATCTACCAATGTTCGATCCTCTAGTATAGAACTTAATTCCATTAATAAATCTAAGTGCCCCTCTGAATCTTCAGCAGATAAAACAATTATCATCTTAACTGGATCAAATTCTTCCGCACCAAATTCAATAGAATTCTCTAAGGTAGTAAAATATAATCCTGTCTTTACAGCTCCATCTTCTGGTCTCGCATGTGCTAAAGCAATATTTTCTGATAGTACAATATATGGACCATGTTCTACCACGCTATTTATCATGCTATCAATATAATTTTGTGTAATATACCCTCTTTTCAAGAACTCTTGTGAAGCCTTAATAATAGCCTCTTTCCAATCCACAGCCTTTAAAGATAGCTCTATATCTTCTAAACTAATATCTTTTAGTGTATACATTTAAACCTCTTATATTATTTAGAATAGAGACTGCAAAACACAGTCTCTATCTATTTTTATAGTCCCGCTTCTGAAGCTTTCATTTTTATCTCATCAACTGATAGAATATTTCTAATGCCAATAACTTTAACCCCAAGTTTTTTTACATCTTCAAAGTTTTTTTCAAAAGCTGTACTACATACAACCAAATCATAATTTCTAGAAGTATTCTTACCTTCAGATAAAGATGTGTGTTTTACTTCTGCTTCAATATTCAAATCTTTAAGTGCTTGTTTAACTTTTTGAGCCATAAACATACTTGTGCCTGCCCCATTTGCACAACAAACTAAAACTTTCATTTCTCCTCCCGATTTTAGTTATTATTTATTTTGTTTTCTTCTCTTGTATTCTTGATAATCTGAAGTTAATAAGAAGTAATCTTCTTTTTCTCTTCTATATCTTAATTGAGGTATTATAATTAAGATTATTGCTATTAATCCTACACCTGCATATCCTAAATATTTCATTATACCTGTGAATGCTGGCCATACTGTAGCCCAATCAAACATTCCTAGGTATCCGCCATAACTTGCTAATCCAACCCATGAAGCAATTAAAGCAGAACCAAAAACTTGAATTAATCCACTTAAAAACGGACATATTATTGCTGCTAAAATACCACCTTTATTATTTGAATAAACACCTATTGTTGCATTATCGAAAAATACAGGTACAAATCCAGCTATAACGATAGTAGGACTCTTTAATAGGATTAAAATAGCAATCGCTAAAAATTGTCCTAGTGCCCCAGATAAAAATCCAATAGTTATAGCATTTGGTGAACCAAATCCAAAAACTGCAGCACAGTCAATCCCTGGAACAGCTCCTGGTAATAGTTTATTTGAAATACCTTGGAAGGATACAGTTAGCTCAGCAACGAATGTCCTTACCCCCAATTGTAGTATAGCTAAATAAACAGCAAAGTGGAATGATACACTTAAAATGTAAAAGAAGAATGATTGATTAGGTTTCATAAATTCAGCTTTCACTAAATAATCTTGTCCTAAGACTAATAGTATTCCACCAAAAAATAGTGTCATCAGAATTGAAGTTGAAACCATATTATCATTAAAAATTGATAACCAACCTGGTAACTCTATGTCTTCTAATCTTTTACTTGATTTTGAGCTTTTTCCAATAAATGTAGCTAGTTTACTCATAAAATATACACCAAACATTTGTTGATGAGCTAAAGCAAACCCTGCACCATCTGTTAATTCTTGTGTTGCTTTTATTGTTAAATCAGACCCAACAGCCCAGTATAATCCTAATAATAATGCCATGATTATCAAAATAGGTGTCTCACCTAAATCTGGGAAGCAAAATAATACTAACCAAAACGCTATTGCTGCCTGTTGCATTTGTACATGACCTGTTGTAAATACAGCTCTTAATTTTGTAATTTTTTGTAATCTAACAAGAATTAAATTAACAATAAATGCTACTAATAATAAAATCATAACTTGCGAAAATGATTTTCCTATTTTCTCCATAGCCGCTTGTACAGCATTTTGTCCAAAATATGGATCAATTACCATAGCTGAAAGATTAAATCTTTCCTTTAGTCCAACTAAAATTGGTCTAAAAGTAGTAACTAATCCGCCCGAACCAACCGCTAATATGAAATATCCAACAGTTGCTTTTACAAAACCAGATAAGCATTCGTACCATGGTTTCTTTAGTAAAATATATCCGATTAATACCATAAACCCTATAAAGTAAGCTGGTTGTGTAATAATATTATTAACTATAAATTTCCATATATTTAATAAAATGTCCATAAATTTCTCCTATATGTATTTTATAAGAATGCTTTGAAAGGTAGATCAGGATCTATTGTAAATGCATCCTCAAAACCTCTTCTATACATGTACTCTAAATCATCTTTATTATCAGGATAAACGAACTTTCCTCCTGGTTGCCATATGTATGGTTTGAATTCATATTTCATTCTATGTTTTTTATAATTCCATAATAATGTTATTTCTTTAGGATCAGCCATAAAATTTGACCAAATATCATGATGGATTGGTATAACAACTTTTGTTCTTAATTCTTCAGCTATTCTTAAAACATCTGAAGATGTTAATTTATCAGTCATACCTCTAGGATTTTCACCATATCCAACAATTGCAACATCTATCTTGTTTTCATTTCCATGTTTTACAAACCAATTTGAATGATGTGAATCTCCAGCATGATAGATGTTTCCACCATCAGTTTCAAATAAATAATTTACTGCCATATCTTCCATCTTTGGAGGTAGATTATCTTTTAAAACTACATCTTTATCAACCGTTAATAGCATTGTTCTATCAAAAGAGTCAAACATTTTTATTTTAGTATCTTTTATAATGATTTCATCTCCTGGTCTTACTGTTACTAATCTATCTTCTGGTACACCCCAACTTCTCCAAATATCCGTACAAGTCTTTGGACCGATAAATTTAGCTTCTTTATTATTTTGACATATTGCTGAAGCCACATTTATATCAATATGATCACTGTGTGAATGTGTCGCTAAAATTGCATCAATCTCCTTAATAGCGAAAGGATCAATTACACAAGGAGTTGTCCTTAAGTTTGGTTGTAAAGCAACACATCCAACCGCTCTTTGATGTTGATGCTTTTCTTTCATTAATTTATTTGCTTGAGTTTTTTTACCAGTACTCACCCATAAATCAACACAAAGATTTGTACCTCCCGAAGTTTTTATCCAAACTCCCATATTTCCTAACCACCACATTGCTACTTTTCCCTTTTCTACCACAGTCTCTTCGATTTCTTCGTTTAACCATGTTCCCCATTCAGGAAAAGTTCCTAAAATCCATTTTTCTCTTGTTACGTCTTTTATACTAGGCATAACAACCTCCTTAATTTGTTTTTCATTTATGCTGTTTATAATATATTATAGAAATCGTTATCCTTCAATATGTTTTACTTACTTTTTTATCCTATTTCAAGTATTTATATGTTGTTTTATC